>CAMYJO010000022.1:38737-66303 GCA_947258755.1 uncultured Gammaproteobacteria bacterium | reverse complement strand
TGTTTTGAAACGTCGGGAGTTCGAATCGTGTATTTTTTGATTTTCCTAGCTACTAGCCACTCGCTACCAGCTACTAAAATATGGCGCGCCCGGAGAGATTCGAACTCCCGACCCACAGGTTCGAAGCCTGTTGCTCTATCCAGCTGAGCTACGGGCGCATAGTGCGGACTGATATTCTAACATCGACGGCGTGTTAAACAAATGCTTATTAAGCTTTTATTTGATTTCGATAGAAATTTTATTGTGGACGGGTAAACAGAGAATTTCGAGAACAAACTACTGGCACTGGAATACCTGAAAAACTATAACGACCCATAGACTTAGATAAGATCAATAAGTCTATTCAGGCAGCCCCACCACCGATTTTCTTCAGCATCAACATAACATGCCAAGCACGCTTGATTCCCCAGAAGAACAACACCAGCACAGCAAAGAAACCCCAGAACATAATCCAGTCCGGAACCCCTGCCTTATGCCCAGCAATGCCGACAACAGATAAAAGTATCTGCGTTAATAAGATAATAATCAAAGTAGTACGTTTGCTATAACCTGCAGCCTGAAAGATATGATGAAAATGTTCACGGTCTGGACTAAAGGGTGAACGCCCCTTAACCATTCTTCTAAGCATGATGCTGACCGTATCCAATAATGGGATTGCGAAAATCCATAGGGTAACCACAGGAGAAATCACTGCATGTTCGCCTTGAGACAGTACGGTAATGTACCAGGCCATTGCAAAGCCGAGAAACATACTGCCGGCATCGCCCATAAACACACGAGCTGATTTTTTACCAAAGAATGGTGCATTCAAAAGTAAAAAGGGTATTAATATGGCTATGAAGATCAACAATATCTGCGAGTCTTTTGCCAGTCCAGCATCGACAGCGAGATAAAACATCGATAGGAATGAAATCAAGCTAACGCCACCTGCCAAACCGTCAATGCCATCCGACATATTCAGCGCATTGATGACACCAATGGTGATAAAAACGGTAAAGGGTATGCCCCAGCCACCGAGTAATATATCACCCTCACCGAGGAGATCACCCATATTGTAGATGACATGATCGGCCGTGGACGTCATCACCAAAGCAGCAAAGAGTTGCACCAGAAATTTTGAGCGGACACTGATCTCATGACGATCATCCAACGCGCCAAAGAATACCAACACAATCGATGCAAACAGGAAACTGCGTATATCATCAGGGGGCGAATCCAGGGTCAAGGCTGCCAGCATGAAGCCCAGGAACATAGCGACCCCACCGATCAATGGCACATGGCCATCATGTTGCTTCCGGCCTCTTGGTGTATCGACCAGACCTACATGCGCAGCAAATGGCACTAAAAACCATAGAAATAAAAGGGTACCAACCAGCGCTAACAGGTAACTATGCATGTACGATATTTCACTTCTTTAAGGTCGTCAGGTTAAACCTGATCTATCTAAAAGATTACTTTAACAAAAGTGATACCAATATAATATGAAACATTGATGAAAAATCGACACCTCGTCTCATTTCAGACATCCCTGAAGTCCTGCTGGTGAGCTAGAAACCATTGATAGGTGTCTTTAAGACCTTTCTCGAACGGAATACTTGCTGTCCAGCCGAGAGCATGTAACTTTGACACATCCAGTAACTTCCTTGGCGTACCGTCCGGCTTGCTGCTATCAAACTCCAGATCGCCGCCGAAACCAACAACCGCCTTAACCATCGCGGCCACATCTTTAATGGTGATATCTTCACCAACACCGATATTCACTGTCTCTTCGTCAGAATAGTTTTCCATCAGAAATAACACCGCATCTGCGAGGTCATCGACATGTAGAAATTCACGCCTCGGGCTACCCGTGCCCCATACGGTTACTCTCTCATCCTGATTCATCTTGGCCTCATGGAAACGCCTCATCAGCGCAGGTAACACGTGTGAATTTTCAAGGCCAAAATTATCGCCGGGACCGTATAAATTTGTGGGCATCACAGAAATCGCATCGAAACCATATTGTCTTCTATAAGCGGCACACATTTTCAGCCCGGCAATTTTGGCAATGGCATACCATTCGTTGGTGGGTTCCAATGGACCGGTAAGTAGGTACTCTTCTTTGATAGGCTGTGGCGCCATCTTTGGGTAGATGCAGGTTGAACCTAAAAAGAGTAGCTTTTTACACTCATTACGATATGCGGCGTCAATGACATTGGTTTGTATCTGTAAATTGTCACGAATAAAATCGGCAGGATAAGTGTCATTGGCATGAATGCCACCGACCTTTGCAGCTGCCAGGTAAACATAGGCAGGTTTGTGCTCGGTAAAGAAATCATTGACTGCTTGTTGATTCTTTAAATCCAGCTCCGAGCTGGTTCTGGTTATTATATTTTTATAGCCTTGCTTTTGCAGTTGCCGAACAATCGCGCCACCCACCATACCGCGATGTCCGGCTACATAACACGTTGCCTCTTTATTCATGATAATTAAACGTTTTAAATCCTTCACGTTTACACAGCTCGTCGCGTTCGGCATCCTTCAGGTCTTCGCGCACCATTTCTGCTACCAGCTCCTGCAGGGTAATCTTCGGCTCCCAACCGAGCTGCTCTTTAGCTTTAGAAGGATCTCCCAATAGCGTCTCAACCTCTGTGGGACGAAAATACCTGGAATCAACCGCAACAATGCATTTACCACTTTCTTCATCATAGCCCTTTTCATCGACACCTATGCCTTCCCAGCGAATGGAAATACCCAGCTCCTTGGCCGCGAAATTAACAAAATCACGCACTGAATATTGTACGCCAGTGGCAATTACATAGTCCTCGGGTTCATCCTGCTGCAACATCAGCCATTGCATTTCCACATAATCCTTTGCATGACCCCAGTCACGTTTAGCATCAAGATTACCCAGGTACAGGCAATCCTGAAGCTGCAATTTGATTCGCGCCATTGCGCGTGTGATCTTGCGGGTAACAAAGGTTTCACCACGAATGGGTGACTCATGGTTAAACAAGATACCGTTACAGGCATACATACCATAGGCTTCACGGTAATTGACAGTAATCCAGTAAGCATACAGTTTTGCAACTGCATACGGTGAGCGCGGATAAAAGGGTGTGGTTTCCTTTTGCGGCACTTCTTGCACCAGTCCGTATAACTCGGAAGTCGATGCCTGATAATACCGGGTCTTTTTTGTCAGCCCTGAGATACGGATCGCTTCCAGAATGCGTAAGGCACCCATGCCAACAGAATCTGCGGTATTTTCCGGAGTTTCGAAAGAAACGGCCACATGACTCTGGGCGGCCAGATTATATATCTCATCCGGTTGTATTTCCTGAATAATGCGTATCAGGCTGGTGGAGTCGGTCAAATCGCCGTAGTGTAGTATAAAATTTCGATTTGTAATATGAGGATCCTGATATAAATGATCGATCCGGTCAGTATTAAAAGACGAAGAACGACGTTTGATTCCATGGACTTCATAGCACTTTGAAAGAAGTAGTTCAGACAGATAAGCTCCATCCTGACCAGTTACCCCAGTTATGAGTGCTTTTTTCAATGACTAACTCTCCATTAAATCAAAATACTGTTTAGCTATGACACCCCAAGTATATCGTCTTTCTGCTATTTCTTTCATTTCTTTCCCAATACTCTCATTTTTTATTTCATTTATATTTTCTATCAGAGATATAAGGTCTTCAGATGTCTTAAAAAACAGAGCCTTACCCTCCGTCGTAAATCTATTAAAATCGCAATCATATGCAACAATTGGACGCCCAAAATGCATTGCTTCAACTAACGAAGGATTTGTTCCACCTGCAGAGTGGCCATGCAGGTAAAATCTTGCCTTACCCCTTAATGCAGCCAACTGTCCCGAATCATAAATAGGGTCCAACATTTTTATGTGCGTACATGATTTATATTTAGCCCTTAAATCTCGTCCGTACTCACTATTTCCCCAATTTCCAACAAAAACCAATGGACTACCAGGCAATTTAGAAAATGCTTCCAATATCAAATGCACATTGTTTTCTGGTTCAATCCTGCAAACTGAGAAACAAAAATCATCCGGCATTTTAAATTCTACTTTGGCGGATGATTCTGAAACAAGCGCATGGTCTCCACCATAAGCAATTACGTGACACGCCACACCATATTCATCTTTTATATACTTCTCTATCGCCTCATTGTCTGAAATAACTTCATCAGAATAATTTATTGCCAGCCGCTCTGAAAACCTTAGGAATCTTTTTGCAAGTCCTTGCCATTTTTCTCTCTTCCATTCAATACCATCAATATTCGTAACAATTCTCACATTACTAAAAAGTCGAATTACCGGAAGTGCTATTGCACCTGACACACCAAGCAACAAAATCACGTCTGATTTTAATAAGATTGCATTTAAAAGTGCCCATGCATCATAAATAATGCTTTGCTTGCCGTTTGCCGATAAAGGTATATATTTTAATTTAGCACCTAAAAACTGTTCCTTTTTTATAGCATAACTTTTTGAACTACAATAAACATTAATTTCACAATGGCACCTATGCGCAGACTTGAATCGAAGTAAATTTTCTACGAGGGTTTCGAACCCCCCATAATTTGCTGGAACTCCAACCGTCCCAGCAATAGAAATTCTTTTATTCAACATCTGGAAAATCTTTTCGAAATGCCTCACCAGAAAAACTAATTATATTATCAACCACACCCCAATCCTTACTCTGAACAGGCCACCAAGTTGTTGCCATCATCCCATACGCACTATGCTTGCTAGCATAGCGACTAAAGTATTTTATAGTTTTTTCTTTCTTCCAAGTAGATCCGATTACTCTAAATCCTTCTTTTTGCATGACAGATAATGAAGGAAAATTAATTTGATTATCAAAATAATGCCAGTCAGTAATTACTATATCTTTTGGAAGACTATCACGAAGTTTTTTACCATAACCGTCAACACTACCGTGCAACGCACCCGCACGCATGGATGAAAATTCCTTAGGTGAAATTAGCATATCTCCCCACATCCACGTTTCTACGTCTCTTTTCTTTAGATGCGAATATATTCGCATTACATCAGCTAAATATAATTTAGCAGGCAGCATTTTTTCGTTTTCTTTTAGTAATCTTTCATAATGTCTTTTTGTCCAACCAACTACTTCATCATGCCCTATATGAATGGCTTCTGGTTGTAGCAAATCAATGACCTCATCAATAATAGGCAAAATTATTTCATATACTCTCTCCTGCCGCGGATCATAGGTTACAGAGTTAAACATAAGATCAGGAAAGGGATTTTTTAAGAATACTTTTTGATGTGTTAGTAGAGGTATATTAGGTATGACTTTCATCCCATTTTTAGAGGCATACCTAACGACTGACACTAGATCATCCCTACTCCAGGAATCGACATTCGGTTCGATCCATGGCATAGAATTTAGTATAGTACTATTACGCCAGGCTATTCCAAGAATAAGCGTATTAAATCCAGCGATCTTAGCTTTGTCTATAATATTTAGCGCATCTTGCTTTGATAATTTAAATGTAACAAAATGTAGCGCCCTTACTGGCTGAGCGCGCTCTACAAGTACTTGACTATGACCTTTTTCGCCAGCTATCCCACTCTCATTAAACATAAAACTCACAATAAAGAATAAGCATAACGAAAAGCACAGTACAAGCATCGTAAAACGCACTAATCTTTGTTTTTGCATCAGCTTTTACCTAAGATTTTCTGGTATTGTGTCACCGTCTTCTTTCCAATCTCGCTCCAATCATGTTGACTCTTCACATATTCAAGGCCACGAGCTGCAATACGGTCCAACAAAATATTATCAGACAGGCATTGATTTATATGCTCTATGAGATCATTCTTATCACCCTCTAAAAATACAAAACCATTCTTGCCATCGGTAACAATTTCAGTCATACCTGGCAAATCAGACACTATAACTGGCTTACTATAGCTCATTGCCATCAAAACAACACCGCTCTGATATATTTTATGATATGGCAAGACAACGAGATTACAAGCACTATAATATAGTGGAACATCCTCATCAGGTATGTAGCGTATATGTGTAATGCAGCTTCGTGCAATATTTAGTTTTTTAATTATTTTATCGTACTTATTGAAATTACTTTTCCATGGCTTTCCGGCTATCATCAGCATGGCTTCAGAATGTTTCTCGAGCACCCCAGGCATTGCTTCCAAAAGTAAATCCAAACCTTTAACATCTTTTATTTGACCAAAAAAGAGAATTAATTTTGAACGTTTAGGCACCCCAAGTTTAGCACGCGCATCATCTTGTTGTGGTACTGCAGAAATTGAATGCAGATAATTTCCATGAGGTATTACGCACACTTTCTCCGAGCGCAATCCTATACGGTCAATAAGCTCTGATTTGCTTATTTGATTATGAGCAATAACAAGCTGCGCCCTTTTATAAACCCAACGACTTAGTACGGGCACCTCAAGTTTGTCTACAAATGATTCTACATCATGTGCGGTTATAACAATTTCACGAAAGCAAATATGTGCAAGAAATATGTTTAACGTTTCTATAAGACCAACATGGAATAAGTGAAAATGAACAAGGCGGCGCCCTTCACACACTGCAGAATAAAGCGCTTTGATTGATCCATATATATATCGAATACCTCGTTGCCAACTGGGCGATTTACCATAGATCTTTTTATATGTATGGCGTACCTGATAATTAGCATTTACTGGTATATGCGTTTCATCGCAGGTATGTAATACGACGTTTGCACCAGTATTTGCCAATCCTTGACTTAGACCAAAATCATAGTAATCCATACCTCCATGACCACCCACAGGTTCAATTATTGCTATTCGCATAACCATCTTTTTATTTAGTAACCTAACATCTCCATTGTTTCGTCAAAGAGCGGCTTTAAATCTGGATGTATTTCGAATTCTGACTGTCGCGGGACCTTTCGTAGAACCATTTCTCCGTACTTAAAAAAAGTTTCGTCTTCCGCAAGTCCAGAAAACTTACTGATATCGCTCAATGTTATTCGTGGTGACGCCACCAAATCCTCATAACGTATCATACACATGCAATCATTATATTGTTTCACTCGCTTCAATCCCTCTCGCATCGTAACAATCCATTCCACTACTGCCATATCCGTATGCTTTTCTAGCGACGATATAAGCTTTTTAACTGCTTTAAAATAAGGGTCTGGGTCTATCAACTCATTATTCATCAGCTTCCATTTTCGCTGATTGACTCCCCACCAATCATGAATTTCTCCGTTAGACTGTTTGACATATCGCTTAGACCACTCTTCAATAGAGCAACAAGTATCCCAACCATTACGGACTAGGAAGATAAATTTCGCATCTGGAAAAATCTCACGCACGAATGGCACCCGAAAAACCAGCTCAGGGTACTTATCTACGAGTCTATTAGAAAAAACCCCCCTCAAATATGCACCAAATAAACGATGAGCATTTCTCTTTACTCTATCATCTGCTTGACTTGAATCAAGTCGATATCTCGCTTCTCCTTTACTGTAACTACCTATAACATCCTCCATAGGATAAATAGAATGCCACATAGCTTTAGGCTCATTAAGAAAACCCACATCCCGATGCATAGACAGCAACACTCCTAAAATTGTCGTACCGCTTCGTCCAGTTCCAAGAATAAATAGAGGCTCTTTTACAGGCTTCAGTGAAGGTAGTTTCTTTTCAATAGCGAAATGCGTAAAGATAAACGGGTTTATCCACTGACCTCTAGTCGTCACCGGCCTTCCTTCGAACAAAGCATAACTAAATAGCCTCGAAACTGCTTTAGTTGGTCTTGTTTTAAAATATTTTAAGTCTATCTGTGCAACCATATATTTGTCGACTCAATTTTCTTTAAATTTTGGACGCATACCAATCACATGTGCAGGCGTGCCTACAGCTATTGCATTTGGAGGAATGTCATGTGTAACAACCGAATTTGCACCAATAACCGCACCATTTCCAATAGTAACTGGCTTCGCGATTACAGCATTCACACCAATAAATACATAATCACCAATCTGCACCTCACCCCTATAAAAACGAAACGGCCTTTCTAGTGTAGGCTGATATTTAGTGTCAAAGTAGTGTGTCAAAATTCTTACGCCTGCAGTGATACGTACGTTTTTGCCTATTTTAATTGATTCTGGATAAATATCATCAAAGAACACATCTTCACCAAGAAAAGTCGTACCCCAGTCACTAAAATGTACACCATGAAGACTCTGTAGGAGGGCTCGTAGTTTTCCAGGTATAAATGGGAGTTTTCTTGCAAGAAACTGAAAAAATTTACCAACTATGCGTTTAAGGGATCTTTGTGGCGAGGCAGTTACATTATCATTCATCAATCACACCATCAATTTCATTCCGCTTCTTCCTGAACTCTACCCAGTTTTCATCATCGCTTATAGATTTTACCACTCTCCCTGGCACACCGACAACAACGCTGTTTGGTGGAATATCATTTATCACTACCGCTCCAGCACCAATTATACTGTTATCTCCAATAGTAAGATATCCTGTACCACGAGCATTACTAATTATCTGAGCGCCAGCATTAATTTCGACACAGTCACCAATGGTGACGTTTGGACCACCAATTGTGACGCGTTGCATAATGGAACAATTCTTACCAATTCTTGCAGTAGGATTAACAACCAGACCCCGTGGGTGTCCGAGAAATAGCCCAGGACCCGCCATGACTCTAGGGCCAATCCAAACTCCTGTAACCAAATCATTCAACATTGTGAACAAATAAGAAAAGGGTCGCAACCATCGCACCCTATGCAATAATTGACTAACCCTGTATAAAATCACTGCTCGGAAATCAGGATAATAAAAATATTTAAAAATACCCCGTTTAGCATGCACTAGTCGAAAAACTGTTATATCCTCTTTTACGGTAGCCAGCCAATCTTTCAAAATTCAATCCTTCTGCAACTCTTTTCGATAATCTTTCCAACCATTAAACATGGCAGCAATTGCATTCCATCTACGATATAGGGAAAATCTAAATATTTTCGCCAAAATAAATAGTGGAAAAAACAGCAGAAATTCCATCCTGTGTTTTCCTTTTGCATATTTCTCCATTGTCATCAACCTGTTCTTCATAATGTGATACACATAAAATGGAAGATTAGGGTTATTTGGAGACCATGCCCCCATAAATCGGCCACCCTGCTTTCTCCTTAAGCTTCCCTGACCTTTATGCAGTACTAGCGCTGATGATTCATACCATATTAACCAACCATTTCTCACTGTCCTCAAGCTTAACTCTAGATCTTCATCATACATAAAATAGCGCTTATCAAACCCACCCAGCTTTTCTAGCACACTTCTTCTTATAGCCATTACACAGCCACTTGCAAATGTAACATAGCGTGAATGCATTGCTAATTTTGCATCAATAGGACCTAGCACTCCTGGCACATAACCACCACCACGCTTCCAGTCAACCTCACCACCACCATACCACAACACAGATGGATCCTCAGATAATGCAATTCGGGCAGTTACAATACCAACTTCAGGGTGCTCGTCCATTGCCTTCTCAATCTTTTGTATAGTATCAGGCATTACCTTAGCATCATTATTTAATAATAATATGAATTCGCTATCCGTATACTGCAATACCCAATCAATACCTAGATTATTACCCCGGCCAAAACCCAGATTTTCACTTGCTTGCAAAAGCTTGATATTATCCCGCTCTTGTAATGCATACGTAAGATTGAGGTCATTCGGTGTATTATCCACAATCACAATAGACACTGGATCTTTCGATTTCCTTAATGACTCAACACAGGCTGCAGTATCGCTAGCTCCATTAAAATTAACTGTAATGACTGTGCTTCTAGACATTCTATTTACTATCACTTACTAGTGTTATTTGTTAAATTCTGCATCTTTAACATGCTTGTTATGAATGCCAATATTGAAACAAAAGTCATACTGACTGCCGAATAATGCACAAATTTTCCAGTCACCAATGAATGAATTGCATAAAAAAACAAAAACCCTTTAGTCGCATCGATTAACGGTGATTGCAATTTATACTTAGCAATCTGTTTTGAAAAACGGTACGCAAATAAAAACTGTATGCTGAATAAGGTCATGCCAAGAAAACCATAAAGATATATGACTCCAATTATGCCTATATCGGAAGGAAAAAAATATGCGCCCATTACACCTTCATATCCCCCATGCCATTGGTTACTGATACTACCATTTCCAAGCAGCCAATGTTTCAATATATAGGGTATAGCAATAGCTGTCTCAACGAGTCGAGCATTTGCAGATACATCACCAGAGCGTTGGCCCGTGAAAACTACTGTAAACGCATCTAAAAATTTACTAATTAGATTAAATATATATTCAGGATTGATAAGATAAACTAACAACAGCATAATCAATCCCGATATTACGATTTTAGGCAATAAAACTACCAAGCGAGTAAAAGAACTCCAGCGGTAGATAAAAAATGCATATGCAAGTAAGACAGATAGCAATAAAGACCTACCACCCCCTCCTATCACTAAATAAGCAAGAAGCACGAAAGAAAAAAAGTACAGTTTTAGCGATTTCCTTCTAAAACCCTGAAAAATGTAGTAAAAAAAGCCAAAGATTATAAATAATGTATCAAACTTAAATGTAAAGTCTTCAAAGATTCCACCTCCGACAAAACCTCCATGATAATGACTAAATTGAGCTGGGTCGAACAAAACATCAATAAAAATATAAAGCACAAAAGTGCTCCATGCGAGAATTTTTAGCACTTTTTCAATATCACTGATGTAGACTAACCCTCTTCTCAATGAATATATAAGCGCTAGTGCACTGCCACCAATAATCATATTTCGTTCTGTTAAAAATCCATAAATGACTGGCTGTCCGAATTCACGCCATGCCGTAAGTCCTGACAAAACTGGAATAAAGAAAATAATAAACAATGTATAGATTTCAAATAAGGAAAACCTCCAAACCAGCCTAACTTTCCACGAAAAATATGGCATAGCTAAAAATAGCGATATAATAATTATCCAGATCTCATTTGCTTTTTGCATACCCGGAAAATACTGAAAAATCCTAAAAGCAAGAATGAAAAATAAAGCAAGTGAAGTGTATCGAAGATATCGTTTTGGAATCGTCCTGTTATAAGAACTTTTATGAACATGGTGAGGCTCCATATTATACTCTCACCACTTTCCATATTGTTGTATGACTTCATTACCGACAATGTCTTTCATCATCTCTTCTTCTCTCGAGCTAAGATGACCTCGCCATATGTCGACAAGGGCTTTGCTATTTCTTCGAAAGTCATGAATGTCGCCATTTTTAGATTCAGCTTTTTCACCTGCTGAATGAATAGATACGAACTTCTCCATTTTTGGTGTAAATTCGATGCTTGCATGATCGCAAATTAATTTCGCCATTTCAATCGGCTTAATACAAAACTGCTCATGCGTAACAATCAGTAACTTTTTTTCTTTTTGAGCTAATGGGGTATTTATACGCACCATAAATTTCCACAATAATGCGATACTTGCTGCTGCATGATTTTTTGCCAACTCCCAATGCAGGTCTGGAATATCATTACCATATCGGCTGATTAAATCAGGCTGCCGCATCAGGTTTTGAATATCAAATCTCCAGCCTTGTTTGTTTGTACTGTAATGAATTGCAGCCGGATGCCTAACCATACAGATCACACTGGCATTTAAATGCCTAATCAGGTATGGAGTTGCTAACGAGGCAAATGGGTCTTTCCAACATATCTTCTCCGGCTGCATATGGAGAATTTTACGTAGTCGCAAAACATCCCATCTCAGACCACTACGGCCGCCTGTTGCCCTATAAATTAGTCTTTTTAAATCACTATTTTCTATAGATTCTGCATCTTTGTTCCATGAACACTTTAAATTCGCGGCATTATTAAAAACTTCTGAGTATTTATCATCTATTGTTTCTACATAAGGATATACTATAGGAACATTTTTAATTCCATAATGAATGTTCATAGGCTCATGTATTACCGGAAAACGCCGTGACTCTGATAATAACCTTCCGACATATGTTGTTCCGCTACGATGCAAGCCACATATAACTAGAAAATCTGGACTCATGCTACTCATTAAAAAGCCTTATGAAACTTCAATTTAAGTCGTTGACTTCTATGCCTTTAGTCAACCGCCTTCACTGGTACCCCATTACAATGATACAAGGTACGTTTTTACTAATCACAGTTCTTGCAATAATGACAGCGTCCTCATCTACTGACTCCAACTAAAACCAAGACCCAACCACTAATCCAAGTATAATATTTACGAGTGACATACCCACCTTTTGCGGAAAAGCAAAGATCCTGTAAACCAGGCTAAACCTTACAAATCCAGGCACCTACCGGTAAATAATCATTGCTACCCACCATCAAATCCCTGAATTTATAAAATCTTTTCCTCCTGAATAAAAGTTTCTATTCCTACTTTTTACACCTCCCATACTGCATATAGTTACTCTTAAAATATGGATAGATATAGCACCAAGCAAGGTAAGAATAATGCACATGAAATCTCTATAGAAAATGATGATCGACCCCAATATTCGTCGATATACTAATAGGCCAGAATTCATTTATGACTTCCTGATAATAAAGGCCGCTTGGTCACCCTCACCAGATTTATTAAGCCTTCTTGCGGAGGACTCAAAAGCCTTTATCTCTTTCTTTGAAAAATATTTATTCCTGTTACTAAGTGCTGTGCCATTTTCACTAACAAGATTAATATTCTGCTCATAGAGCTCACTACCCCAGAATTGAAATGCCGTAGAATCATAACTAACACTTTCTACTATATAGCCTGTATTCTCTGCTAACACTTTCATACTTTCTATTGAATGAAGATAAAAATGACGTGGCGCATCGATTTGCACCCAGTTCTCACCATAACGACTCCATGCGTATGAAGACACTATGGGTATTCTTATCAAACATCTACCACCGGACGCTAATAATTTACTCACTGTAGATAATACTGCTTGCTGATCGGCAATATGTTCAAAAGAATGATGGAACATTATTACATCCCATATTCCTTCTATCTCTCCCAACTGCTTTTTTACTATTTTTAAGCCATTTTGATAATCAATATCATTTTCTAAATACGGGTCTACGCCAAGGAGATTATTAAAGCCTACTTCAATAAGCTGATTTAATAACCATCCTGAACCACAGCCAACATCGAGTATACGGCTGTTTAGACTCGGACTTAGCCCAACCAAAGCTCTAATAGGAGGCCTAAGATAATTTGATAATTTACTGACATGACCCAAGTGTGTGCGAAAAGCTATCTTATTCGCGAGCAGACGCATTGTATCTTTTATCCTTTTTTTCCCTTTGACAAAATCATATGAATAATAGCCAGAAGGATAATACATTGCCATATCATCTGGTATATTATCTATTTGCAAGCACCCACAATCATTACAAAGAAAATACAAAAATTTGTCTTCAAGACCAAGCATCTTCTCTTTTATTATATAAGTTTTGTGATTTTGCTCACATCCACATATGCGACATTTCATTATTTACACCCCATCAAACATTTTCTTGCCAAACTTTAAGCCAATATGGGGCTTGTCCTGTTAGCTCATTTAGCATGCGGGCATCCTTACGATATACACCCTCTAACTCATCTCGCACTTCTGGAGATAATATAAACTCTGTATTTACATTTTTTATTCTATGTGAACGATATAATCCCAGCCAGAATCGTACACGTCTCCTCATCTTTTCAGGAAGCATCCGCTTACCCACGCTTCTTAATCGCGTATTCAAAAACAAATGCGCAACCAAGGGCATGACCCCCATTTGTTTTGAGTTATGAAATTTCTTCCCAACATTCTTCAATTTCTTAGTTTCCACACCTAAGAATTCAAAAATTTTATCCATAAATTTATTAGGATCATCTATCAATTCATTCATAAACAGCACTAGAATCTGCTCTTTAGGAAAAACGCTATAGTAGTCTTTCAGAATCCGTCCGTATTCTCCATAAACAACATAATCGCTCCAGTACTCAGTTCTTTTCCTAGCATTTAATAGATTTTCTTCACGCAACTGACCAGCTACGACAGAGTTAAAAGTGCGGGACTCTCCCTTAATTCTAACACTCATATGATAATGAGAATAAGCCCTTTCTATCGGATCACGCAATACAGCTATCAACTTCACATCAGGGCACGTTTCCCTAATACGGCCGGGAACAATGGGATTCATCATGTAAAGCGGTGTAACAGTGCCAGATATCTGGCCTTCCTTAATATGTCCAAAAAAGTCACCCCAATAAGCATCAAATCCTTTCGCATACCGCTCATCATCAGAAAAAAACGGGGCTTCCTTTTCTGGAGGCAAAAAAATGTTTTCATGCTCAGATAAATACTTGTGTACAGATGTAGTTCCGGACTTCATTGCACCAATGGCAATAAAATCCAGGCAGTTATCGGAATCCATCTATTTATCCAACTTTCCAATTCCTATAGGCCAGAAACCCATCTTGCGCCTTACCTCCAAAGTCATATACACATTTTGAATAATACCACCAGTAACCATAGTTATCGCAGCGCCTAAACCTCCAATAAAAGATATCAAAGGTATGCTTACCGCTATTGTAACAAAAGCACTAACAAGCATTACCTTTCTAACACTATACTCATACCCGGACATCATCAGAATATTACCAACCGGTCCTGTAACAGCATTCACTACTACGCCTATGAGCAAAATCTGAAGAATCACAGCACCTTTACTAAATGATGATCCAAAAAACGTTAATACAAATTCCGAACAAAAACCTACGATCAATGCTACCGGCAGTGCAAAAACCATAAGAAGCCGAGAACTATTACGAGCTAATCGCGCAAGATCTTCTATATTATCTTGTCTATATAATGCTGAAAATTTTGGCGCAAGAATACTAATCATTGCCATTAATGGGAAAAGAAGTAGATTTGCAACCCTGTTGGCGACACTAAATATTCCGACATCTTCAATAGTACCCCATGCACCCAATAATATTGTTGCCAAATACTGCATTATCAGGCCCGTCAATGCCACTCCAAAAAGCGGCCAACTTGACATGAATAATTGCTGCATTGGTATAATTGTCTGTTCATAAGAACCAGACCCTGCTATCTTCCTGATACCAAGAGACCAAAACCACCTTCCTGAAATCAATGCAACTATACACGCTATAGTATAAGCAATAATCGAGCCATCCAGACCAAATATCGTTGCACTAGGAAACACAATAACCAATGTAACGAGTGAGATAAGCACTGTCTTAGTTAACTGAGCAGATGTAAGCAGCTTAAGCCCTCTAAGTGCTTCAGAATGTATTATTGCCAGTGAAAACGGGACTACAGCTAGCGCCGCTATAACAAATGGTTTTTCCATAATTGGTTTTTCGAAAACACTTACTGCCAGCCACGATGCTGACATAACTAGTATCAGAGCTGATACTAGTGAAGAAAAGAACACGATGCGTACAACTACCTTGTAAATTCCATATACCTTCCCCCATTCATGCTCAGAAGCGTACGATGAAATATATCGGACTATGGTATTATCGAAGCCGATTCGCCCGACAGTTGATATAATAGTAATCACGGCAATAGCCAGATAGTACACCCCGGTACCTTCAGCGCCAAAAAGACGTGCTACAATTATACTAAGAACAAAACCGAGTAGTGTACCAATTATCCTAATAAGCAATACTGAAGTGGCATACCTTAATACCTCCTTCATATGCTCATCCAAACGAGCAAAAGATGACCTCATCATATCTTTGAACGAAATTGCCAGTATAATCCAATGAAATAGATTACAGCACTCGATACAATATACTGATTACACTTTGACTTAGTCATATCATTATTTTCACAACTCATTGATACATGAAAAATACTATACCAATTGCTTTCCTAACGTCCTCGCAAGATATAACGAATAAATACAATAAAAACACCGAAAGATAGGCCCAGAATAAAACCCAGTATTACAATTTTCTTCCGTTTAGGTCTGATTCTATCCTCAGGCACTACTGCTTTATCAATAAACCTAAAGGCAAACTCTTCTTTTGTATTAGCTAACATTTTTGACTTTGTTTCACTCTCTATTAGGCTATACAAAGATTTCTTGATCTCAACGACACTAGTCTTTTCAAGCTCATTTTTTAGATACTGAATGCTTTTATCAGCATGAATTATTGCCTCGCGCCGCAATTCATTATTTAATGAAACTATTAACTTATTTGCCCAAGTTTTTGCCAAATATGGATCTTTCCATTCTATCGCCAAAACAACAAAACCAGTTTCCTTATTCACGGAAATACTACGAACATTCGAAAATAGTTCATATGCATCCCAGAGCGTTCGCGGGTTATGGTCATCAAGCCATTTATTGTTCTCTGAATCCCAAGCACTCTCAAAGAGAACCGGCATCAGGTTTTCTTGCGTAATAAACTTGGCAGTGAACTCACGGGACCTTAATGTAGCTATCGCCTCTTGAGAACTACCACTCTTACCGCCAAAATTAATACCCGCAAGAGATGCAAGACCACCAAATTGACTTGTAAGGGCGCTAAACCGCCCACCTGACTCCTGCGTCACAGGTGCAAGTAAAGTTTCAGCCCGATATACTGGCGTGGCGAGCACTGCATAAACAATTGCAAGAAGTGTTGATATCGTGGTTATTGTGAAAATTATTTTCTTGTGTGCAACTAGAATTTTCCACAACTCAAAAAGATTTATTTCATCTTCTTGAGTTGGAGCATAATATGGATATGGTGGTGGCAATGGATTTTGTTGCACCTGCTGCCTGTCATCTTGATTGTTCATATTTAGATTTATAATTTCTACGCTTAATTAGCGAGATTATTTCTCCCGGTCGGCTTTATTCAGCTCTCAACACATGACCAATACTTTAGACTAATTATCAAAGAGTTATCCCTAAGTTTCAGTCAGAACGCTTTTCCAATTGAGCCAATCATGTACTGATAATCATATATTTTTTAAGGCTTGACTTTAAACATTTCTCACATATTGACGATTCTAATCCACCATAAAGATTTAAATTCTAACACGTCGCTTCGAACTAATATATTTTATAAACATAAATTAATCAGTAGGTTATTTATTGTAATTAGTTTTAAGCCAGTGCTGGTAGCTTCCATCCATAATCGCACGCCACCAGGTTTCATTTTCTAAATACCATTGAAGAGTTTTTCGAATTCCGGTCTCGAAAGACTCTTTTGGACTGTATCCTAGTTCACCAGTGATTTTTGACGCATCGATCGCATAACGACGATCATGCCCGGCGCGATCTTTAACAAAAGTTATCAAATCTTTTGCTGATTTTCCGGTTACCTGCGGAGCATTCGGAAAACGTATTGCCATATCTGAGGCTGACTGAAACTGTTTATCCAGCAACTCACAAATCAACTTTACAATATCAATATTGGCCCATTCATTATTGCCGCCTATGTTATAGGTCTCATTATTACGGCCATGCCTGATAACCAGATCGATGCCGCGATTATGGTCGTCGACATAGAGCCAGTCACGTATTTGCTGGCCATCACCATAGATCGGCAAAGGTTTGCCATCGAGGATATTGGCAATGACCAACGGGATCAACTTTTCCGGAAACTGGTATGATCCATAATTATTGGAGCAATTGCTGGTGGTCACATTCAAGCCATAGGTTTCATGGTAAGCACGCACCAGAAAATCTGACGATGCTTTACTGGCTGCATAAGGTGAATTGGGAGCATAGGGTGTGGTTTCAGTGAAAGCCGGATCATTCGGTTTTAAAGTGCCATAGACTTCATCGGTAGAGACGTGGTGAAAACGATGATTGTCTTTAATCTGATCATCAAGCCACACTCTTTTCGCAGCTTTTAGCAGGCTATGCGTACCGATAATATTGGTCTGCAAGAAGGCATCAGGACCATGAATGGATCGGTCAACATGGGATTCGGCAGCGAAATGCACGATTGTATCTATCGCTTCATCCCTGAGCAGTCCCTCAACCAGGGTTTCATCAAGGATGTCACCCTGAACAAAACGCAGGGACTTGTTATCTTCTACCTCGGTCAGGTTGTTCCGATTTCCCGCATAAGTCAACGCATCAAGCACAATTAGGCGTGTATCCGGCCAAGTTTTAAGCCAGTAATGAACAAAATTACTGCCGATAAAACCCGCACCGCCTGTGACTAACAGGTTACAAGGTTTATGCTCTGAATTTTTAGCTGTCTCTGTCATTTCTGATAAGTCTTTCAGTCAGGCTGCAAGCTCTTGCAGCATATTTCGCAACGCTATACGCCAATGATCCGGTGTAATATGCAATGCATTCCATGTGATCGTTTTATCTAACACACTACAGGCTGGCCGAGTTGCCGGCGTCGGGTAATCCTGAGTACGTATCGGTTTGATCCTGCAATTCTTGTCGGTAGATAGCAATCCCAGTTTGGTTGCCTCTTCGCTGACGGCAACAGCAAAATCATACCAGCTGGCCACACCGGCATCGGTCCAGTGATGCACGCCAGCCAAATCAGCATCCAAGGCCAGCCAGATCATCCGTGCCAGACCGTTTGCCCAGGTTGGTGTACCAATCTGGTCTGCAACGATACCCAACTCTTCGCGTTCAGACATCAATCCTAACATGGTCTTTACAAAATTCTGACCATGGCTGGAGTAGACCCAGGCCGTCCTGATAATCAGCGCCTGATCGCCCATCAAGGAAATAACAGCCTCGTCACCAGCCTGTTTGCTGGCCCCATAGACACCCAGGGGGTTTGGATCATCATCAATAAGGTACGGGCTACTTTTATTTCCATCAAAGATAAAATCTGTTGAAAGATGAATTAATCTGGCCCCAGCCTGCTTTGCAGCCTCAGCAAGATTAGCCGCCCCGTCCCTGTTCACGCGGTAGGCAAGATCAGCTTGCTCCTCAGCCTTGTCGACAGCGGTATAGGCAGCAGCATTAATGATATATTCCGGTCGGTTCTTATTAGTCAATTCCATCACCGCTACCTGATCAGTTATATCGAGATCAGACTCACCCAGTGCCGTTAATTTTACAGAATCAGGCACTGTTCTGGATAATTCATGACCCAGCTGGCCATTAGCACCTACGACGAGCACATTTCTCTGCATCATTCAAATAACTCCGCATCCATTAGCCTGTCGCCGACAGCATCTTTTGCTGACAACTGCGGAAACTGCCCATTGACCAGCGGCCAGTCTATACCCAGATCTGGGTCATTCCAGGCAATACAGCGTTCATGTTCAGGGGCATAATAATCGGTGCATTTATACACAAACTCTGCCGATGGTGAGGTCACATAAAACCCATGCGCAAAACCAGGTGGTACCCACAGCATTTTTTTATTTTCTGCACTTAATGTTATACCGACCCATTTGCCAAAGGTCAGCGACTGCCTCCTGATATCGACGGCGACATCGAATACCTCACCGGCAACAACCCTGACCAGCTTGCCCTGGCTCTGCTCAAGTTGATAATGCAGGCCTCTCAATATCCCTTGCGCAGATTTACTATGGTTATCCTGGACAAAATCGGCATCGATACCTAACTCAGAAAATTTCTGTTTATGCCAGGTTTCCATGAAGAAACCGCGTTCGTCACCAAATACGACCGGCTGAATAATTTTTACGTCCTGAATATCAGTTGCTGTTATCTCCATGCTTTTCAGGACTCTTCTAAAATTCGATAAAGGTATTGACCATAACCATTTTTTCCCAGAGGCTTGGCTAATTTTTCCAACTGCGCAGCATCGATATAGCGCATACGAAAGGCGATCTCTTCCGGACAGCAAACCTTCAGCCCCTGGCGGGCATCGATGACTTCGATAAAATTGGCTGCCTGCAACAAAGATTCATGCGTACCAGTATCCAGCCAGGCCGTGCCACGGCCCAGTAACTCGACGGATAGCTTTTTATTGTCGAGATAAACCTTATTCACATCGGTTATCTCCAGCTCACCACGTACCGAAGGCTTGAGCTCACGTGCGATATTGACGACATCATTGTCGTAAAAATAGAGCCCGGTTACCGCATAATGGGAACGCGGGTTTTCGGGTTTTTCTTCGATGTGAATGGCCTTGCCGTGTTCGTCAAAATCAACTACACCATACCGCTGCGGGTCCCTGACATAATAACCAAACACCGTGGCACCCTGTTCACGACTCGTTGCCCGCTGCAGTGTTTCAGCCAGACCATGGCCATAGAAAATATTATCGCCCAGCACCAGACATACGGCATCATCACCAATGAATGACTCACCGATGATGAATGCCTGCGCCAAACCTTCGGGCCTGGGTTGTTCGGCGTACTGCAATTCTAGCCCCCACTGGGAACCATCGCCGAGCAAGGTCCTGAATTGTGGTTGATCTTCAGGTGTGGTGATGATCAATATCTCGCGGATACCCGCCAGCATCAGGGTGGCCAATGGATAATAGATCATCGGCTTATCATAGACTGGCATTAACTGCTTGCTCACCGGTATGGTAAGCGGATAGAGGCGGGTACCGGAACCCCCGGCAAGGATAATGCCCTTCATGCAGCACCTGATCTTATATAAGTAAGCGCCGGAAAGACTTTTTCAAAATCAGGCATCATATGCATTAATCAGAAAATACCTGCCGAGTTGAATGCAGCCACAGCAACGCCTACCTGGTAGAGAATCTGCGTCACATTGGTCCACAACGTTAATGGGCGCACACGCTCTGCATCCAAGGGCACAATGACGGTATCTCCCGGCCTGATGTCGGTTGAGGCGTCATCAAAACTCCAGAACGAATCGTTACCGGCAATGACCTCGCCATTGGCGCGCACGATATAGATGCGTTTGTCGTCCGCCTTATAGGTCACGCCGCCACTGCGACCTATATAATCGTCTCGCCCGAACGCGCCATCATAGAGATGCGAGGTCGGATAATGCACCTCACCGAGTACCGTAACCGACTGTGTTTTCCTCGGTATAATAAGCTTATCACCATCTTTCGCCAATAAAACATCGTTCTCGATCTCTTCGTAATACCCTTGCTGATCCTGATCGATGATATCAACACTGCTACTCATGATCTTTCTGAGATCGATAACCAGCCTGCCTGCGGCTTTGGTACTGCGCAGTTGATCGACCAGTGATTTACCCAGGGCCACGGCCTGCTGCGCTGCGGGTGCAGTTTCCTTGCTCTTGGTGCTTTCCAAACTTGCCGCGGCAATGTCGGATTCAAGCCTGGTGGCAAGTGCATCCATTTGCTTTTGTTCACGCTCACGTAATTCTTCGCGCATAAAAACAGCGCCATCGATGAACGCAAGCTCAGTGACGCCACCCGCTCGTCGCAGCACGGAACCGAGTGTCTCCCCACGACGTATCGTGTACGCACCCGGAAATTTCACCTCCCCCAACACCTCTACTCTTTCGCTCTCAGACCAACGCGGTACATCTTTAATGATCAAGTGATCATGAGATTGCAATTCAAGGTCGGCCTCTCGATTTCCTGTGAGGATGGCTGCCAGATCCACTTTAAGATGATCTGCCTGCCGATATTCTCCATTGACTATCTGATAACGGGTAATTTCAGCGTCAAGTACATAAGCAGATTCTTTTAACTTACCTGCCGCACGAATAAGATCACTGATACGCATATTCTCTTCCAGCGGGTATTCGCCGGGTGAATGAACACGACCACCGATACTGACCTCTTGTACCGGGCTTTCATTGGTTGCCTGTAATTTCAGCTCATCCAGAATTTCCTTGATGCGTTGCGTCCGATTCTCTTCAAGCCCAAAGACAATGACTTCATCGCGCTGCAAGAGCCTGATGTTATGGCTTGAATTTCGATTATTAAACGCCTGCTCAAGATCAGCAGAGACGACCTTTATACGTCGGGTAAGCTTGTCTTCACGGCGAACTAGAACGTAATTCAAATCAGACTTTGGCAGCAGGTATTTAATCGAAGGGATCACATCGGTCAAACGCATGCCATGGTACCACTGCTGGCCGCCCGTACGTTCAACATTGCCCGAGAGAAGTACAATATTCTCCAGCTTCTCCAACACCGAATAGACATTGATAAAATCGCCCGATTTGATACGTGTAGATTTACCCGCCTGTTCTGTCAAATCGATGTCAACCAAGGTCCGGTCACGGTTAGTATCAATGCGCTCAAGCTGGGACGCCTGAGGGTAGGCCGTTGGCAGGAAACCACCTGCCAGATTAATAAGCTCCCCTGCTGTGCGCTCGTGTTTGAGCTCATAGATGGCAGGCCTGCGAACTTCTCCACTCACGCCGACCAACTTACCTACCGGTGGGATAAAAATGACATCGCCGGGTAATAAACGCATATCATGGCTGGTATCACCTTTCAGCAATAGGTCATACAGGTCCAGCTTTCTTATAAGCTTGCCTTTTCTTTTTAACTGAATATTACGCAAGGAACCAATGCGTTTGATGCCGCCACTGACAAACAGGGCATTGGTAATGGTTGTCAGTGAGCTGACCGTATAGGAACCCGGGCGCTCGGCCTCACCGAGAACAAAAATACGAATCGATCTTAGCGCACCTAGAGTGATACTGGCCTTGACGCCAATCATTTGTTCCTTAATGCGTTGCTGTAAATCCTTTTTCAGTTCTGCAAAGCTCAGGCCTGCCACGGTAACCGGGCCGATACCAGGAAAATTCAGGATGCCTTCACGTGTAATGACCAGACTATATTGCTCATTATCCTTACCGAACAATTGCACTTCTACCGTATCGCCGGGGCCAAGAATATAAGTAACCGGAATTGGAATATCCGTGGCCGGCGCAAAGGTAGTCGGTGTGCCGGCAAACAGATCGTAACCAAACTGAGCCAGCTCGCCCTTGAGTCTCTTCTTTTGCTGCTTGATCTCCAGGGACACCTGTCCACTGTTTGCATCCATCCCATTTTGGCCCACAGATGAGTCTGGAAGAGATTTCTTCGGAATGACTACCTGTGGCTGACTGAGAGGTTTCTGGTCCTGACTTTTATTTTTATTCTTCAGTGCTTCCAGCACAGTGGCTTGTTGCTGTGGACTCAGATTCTGGAATAACTTGAGTTGCTCAGAGGTTGGTGCTGCAATCGATGCCAGACTAAACATCGCGAACTGAATAAGAAATACATAGTTGAACAATCTTTTAAACATACCTGTTGACTCTGCCGCCTGTTTTTTTGTTTTGAGATGCCGTATTTTTCGTTACCGTCGTAATGACGATTTATCTTACATATTGACTGTTGCGATTTTATAGTTATTTAAAGCCATAAAGTTATAACGCTTCTGGCTGAAATTTTCTGCTGAACAAACCCTCATTTTCCCAACTTTTTTAATGATAGCCAACTCTTATTGCATATTTGGGCCAATAGAACTTCTAATTCATTAGTCATTGCGAGGAGTGTAGCGACGAAGCAATCCAAAGAGCTATTCATTTAAAATTATAGAAACGGTCTGTAAGTATTTGATTCTATTCAATAGATTACCGCGCTCCGCTCGCAATGACACAAATTATTAAATTAATCAGAGGCTTTCTATATTTTGCCACGTTCTCGCAAAAAACTCTCAAAATAAGCGATTGTTGGAATCAGCCCCTTCTCAAGTTTGACTGTTGGTTCCCAATTCAGTGATTCTTTGGCACGTGTAATTTCCGGACAACGTTGCGTCGGGTCATCACTGGGCAACGGTTCATAGATAATTTTTGAATCAGAACCGACCATTTCAACCACCTTCTCGGCCAGTTCCTTAATAGTAAATTCTATAGGATTACCCAGATTAAACGGACCTGTCACTTCATCCGCCGAATCCATCAGTTTGATAAAACCGCTAATCAGATCATCCACATAACAGAAGGAACGGGTCTGACTACCATCGCCATAAATAGTGATATCCTCTCCGGTCAGTGCCTGCACAATGAAATTGGAGACAACACGACCATCATTCGGATGCATACGCGGACCGTAGGTATTGAATATACGGGCCACCTTGATCGGCAGGTCATGCTGGCGCCGATAATCAAAAAACAGGGTTTCGGCACAACGCTTGCCCTCATCGTAACAGGAACGGATGCCGTTGGGATTGACATGGCCCCAGTAATCCTCGGTTTGCGGGTGAATCTGCGGGTCGCCATAGACCTCACTGGTCGAGGCCTGCATGATTTTAGCATTGATACGCTTGGCCAGTCCGAGCATATTAATGGCACCATGGACGCTGGTCTTGGTCGTTTGCACCGGGTCGTGCTGATAATGGATCGGTGATGCCGGGCACGCCAGATTATAAATCTCATCTACTTCCGCATACAATGGAAAGGTCACATCATGACGCATGACCTCGAAGTGAGGATTTTCTAACATACTGATTATATTGTCTTTTGTTCCGGTGAAGAAATTATCCAGACAAATGACATCCTTACCCTGTTGCAACAATCTTTCACACAGATGCGAACCCAGAAAACCTGCCCCGCCGGTAACCAGTACGCGGGTTCTTTGCAATTCATACATATTGACACTACCTCCAGCTAACTCCGGCCTTTCATTCTATACAAAAGGCAGACCATCTACTATAAAATTCTGATTTCAGTACAGATCCACAACAGACTTGCATTTTTGGGGCCGAATTACTTACCCTACACTATCAGATCATCAGAATAGAGAGAAACGTGCCTATATTTTGCAAGACGCTTAGACATAGCACCATACCCGTATGAATTCTAGACTCCAATGAAAATTATCCTTTTGCTGGTAACACTATCAGGCCTCCTCCTGCCATCCATCAGCCAGGCCGCATACAAGCAACGTCCGACCCAGCTGCGACTGACGCTGGAAGAAATCGATGTCGCCGCCGACGAGAAAATGGGCCTGCTCGGTAGCAGCTATCTGTTGCGACTGAATCATGGTTTCTATACCGGCCTGGGGATCTACAGTGCCGTGACCGGTGAGCGCGGCGGGTTTTTTACTGGCGGTCTGGAAATGGGGCTTAGCAAGCGCATCGGACGCTTGTGGGAACTGGATGCCGGCCTGTTTGTCGGTGGTGGCGGCGGCGGCTCTGCACCCCAGGGAGGCGGGCTGATGATCCGGCCGCATATCGGTGTCATGTATAAAACCTCCATTGGCAGTTTTGGCCTGCAATATAGTCAGGTGGACTTTCCCAATGGTGATATCGATAGTAAACAATTCTCGCTGAGCTATGACAAACCCTTATCCCTGCTGCTGTCCGACAAATGGCCGCAGCAAAAAAGTGTACGCTCCCTCGACTCTTATTTCATCCGCAGAAACAAGCCTGCCACCCAGGACCTTTCGCTGCTCATTCAGGATTACAATTTACCCAAGGGCACGCGTAATACGGGCAGCCTTATTCAGGACGAGAACATGTCCCTGGTTGGTGTCGAATGGGACTATTACTACCGTGATAATGCCTTCTTTCGCTTCCAACCCCTCGGTGCACTCGGCGGCGGCAGCGACGGCTATGCCTCGCTGTTGATGGGGATGGGCTACCGCTTCAAATTTGCCAACGATACCAGCCTCAAGCTCGCTGCGACCCTGGGTGCATCCGGCGGCGGGCGTGTTGAAACCGGCGGTGGCTTTACCGCGGATGCCAGTGTCAATCTGCAACACCGGTTTAGCAACGGCTTGCTGCTTGGACTACGGGCAGGTGTGGTCGGTGCTCCGGACGGGGATTTCAAGGCAAACTCGCTGGGGTTGCTGATCGGTCACAGCGACCAGGCGCCGGCCAAAAAGACATTATCCGGGCGCGACCTCAAGCCGCGGCACTGGCGCGTACGCGCGACCCACCAGACCTATCGGCCCCGTGGGGACACCCGACGTAAGGGGCAAACGACTCCGGATAACCGTGATGTCCACTTATTTGGTCTGCAGAGCGATATATTCCTCAACCGTAAGGTCTATCTGACTGGGCAGGCCATTGGTGCCTACGACGGTGATGCCGGTGGTTATGCCGCAGGTCTGGTCGGTGTCGGCTACACAGCACCGCTGTGGAAAAACAGCCGTCTGCTGTTCAATGCTGAATTGCTGGGTGGTGCTGCCGGTGGTGGCGGTCTTGCCGTCGGTGACGGTCTGGTGTCACAGGCGATGCTCGGCCTGAGCTATCGCACCTCACGTGCGACCAGCCTACAGGCATCATTAGGCCGAATCAAATCCAACGACGGTAATTTTGAGGCGGATGTGTTGAACCTGACGTTTGGTATGCGCTTTAGTTCGTTGACGTGGAAGTAAATTACAGATGTAAAAAATAATATGTGGGAGCGGCCCTTGGCCGCGATAAAACAGTGGCTAGTGGCACAGTAAAACAGATTTCAGGTCTTAGTCTTTTTCTAGCCACTAGCTACTCGTCCCTAGCTACTCGAATATCGCGGCCAAGGGCCGCTCCCACATTCTCCTACATTATTTCTAGCTACTCGCTATTTCATCAGGTGCAACATCATATTGTTCAAGCGGCTGACATAGGTAGCCGGATCCGGCAACTGCCCGCCTTCGCTCAACATGGATTGTTCAAACAGGATCTCGGTCCAGTCGGCAAAGCGCTCATCATCCGTTTCCTCCTTGAGGCGGGTAATGATCGGGTGCTCCGGATTGATTTCCAGGGTCGGATTCAGATTAGGCACCTCGTGCCCGGCCTGCTTGAGCATGTTCTGCAGGGATACGTTCATATCACCCTCTTCGACCACCAGGCAGGCCGGTGATGTCGTCAGACGATGACTGACGCGTACATCCTTGGCCTTGTCGCCGAGACTTTCTTTCATGCGCTTAACAATGTCCTGGTATTCCTTTTCGACTTCCTTTTGCTGCTGCTCTTCATTCTCGTCTTCATAGGTACTCAGGTCGAGCTCGCCCTTGGACACGGACTGAAGGGTTTTACCGTCAAAGTCAGTCAGATGCGACATCATCCATTCATCGACACGCTCATGCATTAACAAGACTTCAATGCCTTTCTTGCGAAACACTTCCAGGTGTGGGCTGTTTTTGGCTGCGGCAAAACTATCGGCAGTGACATAATAAATCTTGTCCTGACCTTCCTGCATACGACCAATATAGTCTTGCAGTGACATATCCGGTGTTTCCTTGTCTTCGTGCGTGGACGAAAACAACATCAGTTTCAGGATCGCTTCGCGGTTGGCGAAGTCCTCGGCCGGACCTTCTTTCAATACTGCACCAAAATTTTTCCAGAACTCGGCATATTGCTCCTTGTCATTCTTGGCGATACGTGCGAGATGGGCAAGAATTTTCTTCACAGAACCGGAACGTATACTGCTGACGGTCTTGTTGTTTTGCAGGATTTCACGCGAGACGTTCAATGGCAGATCATCGGAATCGACGATACCGCGAACGAAACGCAGATAGGACGGCATTAACTGTTCGGCATCATCCATAATAAAGACGCGACGCACATACAGCTTGATGCCCTTTCTTTTTTCACGATCCCACAGATCAAACGGCGCACGCTTGGG
>CAMYJO010000022.1:0-38583 GCA_947258755.1 uncultured Gammaproteobacteria bacterium | reverse complement strand
GTTAATATGGTCAGAATATTTCTTGATAATGCTGCGCAGACGAAAATCCTCGATAAACTCGTCTTCACCTTCTCTCAGGTGCAGCGTTACGCTAGTGCCCCTGACAGGCTTGTCGATAGTTTCCAGACTGTAACTGCCTTCGCCATTGGACTCCCAACGCACACCATGCTCTTGTGTCAGCCCGGCACGACGTGTTTCCAGCACCAGCTTGTCGGCAACAATAAATGCCGAATAAAAACCGACCCCGAACTGGCCGATCAGATTGGCATCCTTGGCCTGGTCACCGGTCAGGCTTTCAAAGAATTTTTTCGTACCGGACTTGGCAATGGTACCGATATTATCTGTCACTTCCTGGCGGTTCATGCCGATACCATTATCTGTCAGGGTAATGGTCCTGGCGTCTTTGTCATAATCAACGGTAATCTTTAAATCGGCATCATCTTCATAGAGTGCGTCATCGGACAAGGCCTCGAAACGTAGCTTGTCGCAGGCGTCCGAGGCATTCGAGATCAGCTCACGAATGAATATCTCTTTATCGGAGTACAGCGAATGAATCATCAGCTGCAACAGTTGTTTGGCCTCGGCCTGGAAATCGAGGGTTTCTTTATGTGCTTCTACGGTCATCTGTTGACGTCTCCTGCCTATCTATTTGTCTTAACCGGGATACCCCGAATAAGCCTTCGGGGTGGGATAAAATTCTGGTTTTGTTGATATAAGTGCATATTGCTGGATTTCAAGACTATTTTGAAAAAAAACAGGGAATTCAGGCAGTATCAGCAATTTTAGCCCCAAGGCAGCCTTTCGCGGTCAAGGACCGCTCCCACTAAACCCCCAACTCCTTGCATCATGCTCTGTGGGAGCGACCCTTGGTCGCGATAGAATGATAATCGCGGTCAAGGACCGCTCCCACAGGTTATGTGGCAGGTTTTGAAGGAGCAGCTAACAGGGCCATACCTTGAAAGCATTAAAAAACGGCCCCTTGGTCGCGATTTATAACCACACCGCATCCCACAAGGGATACTCCCCCAAACTTCTGACAATACCCGCCCTGAGCGGGTTGGCTATAATATACCTAGCCAGCACCTTGATGTCCTCTTCCCGTCTAAGAGCATGATCATGAAAACCGGGTTGCCAGATACTGCCGTTTCTACCCAGGAATTTATTAATCTCAAATGCACTCATAGATTTAATATTCTTTACGACCTGGCTTACAGCTACCCCTTCTTTTAGTTGCATCAACCAGTGCAAATGATCTGGCATTACCACAAAGGCCAGCGTTTGCGCTCTGACTGCCTCTTGTTTGAGCTTGTGAACAACGATTCGTCCACACTGGTAATTGCTGAACCACGCCTGTCGATTCATCGTTGTCGTGGTGATGTGATAGATTCTGTGAGCTTCGGAAAAACGACCCTTTCTCAGATCCTTGCTATGTGGAGTATCTGGCATCCTGCCCTCCTTATTTGTTCATAAATTATGTAGACGTTGATTTTTCGCGACCAAGGGTCGCTCCCACAAAAAAACCTATCACCTGTGGGAGCGGTCCTTGACCGCGAAAGCTATCCCTTCACAGCCAAGACATAGCACCAGGCCTTGGACAATTCCAGTAACGGTAGTTGCTCCCACCAACCCCTCTTACCCTATGGGAGCGACCCTTGGTCGCGATAAAATAGTAATCGCGGTCAAGGACCGCTCCCACAGGATAGGCGCTCAAATAACACCCTCATGGTTTAGCAGCCATTTCTTGATATTGACCTTGCCCGCACCCCAGTCACCATCATAACCACCTACTCCCGACTTCGAGATGACACGATGACAGGGAACGATAATCGGCACCGGATTAGAGCGACAGGCGCCACCCACTGCACGTGCGCCACTATGCAGCTTTTCCGCTACATCAGAATAGGTCATACAGCGGCCCGACCTGATCGCTTGCAAACGATTCCAGACCTTGCGCTGGTATGCAGTCCCCTCCATATCGCAGGCAATTGAAAATGCAAACTGCGGATCTTCAAAATACTGCTGTAGCTGACTCACCACCTCGGCAGCCAATTCATTGCGCGGCTGTCTGACCCTGGCCTGCTCGGGTAGAAAATCCAATCGCAGCAGGCAATGTTTATTAACAAGGATACCCAACTTGCCGATCGGTGAACGGATAATGGCACTATAGTCCTGTTGATTCATCGCAACTCCCCTGTCGTGAAATGGGTGGCCAACATCGCCATCAAATTTATCTTTTTGCATATACTTTATTTAACCAAACAAGAACAGCCAACACTAAATTTTGTCCTGACGCCTTTGGTTGGATTGTAACCAGATTTGCTGGATCTTGTTTTTCAAAACCACCTTACGCCCTGGTTCCTGCGTGACTTTGAGTAGGCCCTCATAGATACGGCCGGCGTCCTCGTAGTCTCCGGCAGACACCAGCGCATCCGCGGCATGATAACGCGCCGTTTGCGCCCAGGGATCCATGGCCTTGCTATCTAATAAACCCGCAGACAATAGATAATAGCGGCCCGCCTGATGATACTGCTTCAGTTCCTTATAAGAATCGGCGGTCCAGTACAGGATCTCGCGGCGCAGTTGACCGCGCTGCCCTTCCAGGGGAATGCTGCTGAATAGATTAATCGCTTCCTTATGTCGCCCGACTGTTTGCAAATCGAACAGCACCTGTATCAGCCGGTCAATCTGGTCTGCAGGCATGGTCGATGCATCCGCCAGCAATTTCTCCAATACCTTTATACCGTCATCCACCTGCCCTGCCAGGATCATGATGCGTGCCCTGCGCATTTTCCAGAACAGCACATTGGCTCCCTTGGGCGGCTCGGTCACGGTTTGCACCAGACGTGAGGCCGTATTGATATCAGAATGTGACAGCGCGTCATCAATCAGTCGGTGGCGCAGGTCCTCGGGAATATAAACCGTCCTGTCATTTTGCTTATTGTCCGCTGTAGCAAGATAGAGTTTTTTCACCAATAACAAACCATGCTTCTCCTTGGCCAACAAGGAAGCAAATAATTCATGAGCCAGCTTGCGCGTGCGCGCACGACTGGTCTCCGTGGTCATCGCAGCAAACAGGGCCATTGCCTGCAAGGGTTTTTTATCAACCAGGTTAGATGCCTTTGTGAACCAGGCTTCATCTTGGCCTGTCAGCAATTGCCATTGGTTGCCGAGTTTGTTGCCGTACTCTTTATACAAGGTCCACAGGTCATCGCTATTGATGGCAAACAACAGTCGCTCGCGCTGCGTCAGCACCTCCTTGTCATCCACTAACACCACGGCCTGCTTCAATGCCCGAATCGCAGAGGCATAATCGCCTACTTGACGGGCAGCACGCGAGGCCACTAACCAGAACTGTCGGCGGGTTGAATCCGCAAATTTTTTATTGTGCGCAAGCTTACGGGTGCGCTTCCAAATAGCCTTAGGCTTGGTCTTTTGCGTCAGCAACTGCGCCAGATAATAAATAGTACGCGAATGCATGTGCGTTTCGCCTTTCATCAGGAGCTGTGCATCTTCGGGTTTTCCTGAGCGGATCAGGACAGTAGCGCGGGCACGCTTCCAGGCCCCTAGCGGGTTTGGATAATCCTGCTGGAAGCGCAACATCGCCAGCTCCGCATCGGTAATGTTTTCTGCAACCAGGTAGGCCTGGATCACCAATTGCCGCCACACCGGCAGGAACTTTTGATAATGTATATCTTCTTTACCAGTCGAGTGATCCCAGATCAATTGCCGTAATGTCTGTAATGCAGCGCGCGTGTCCTTCTTTTCAATTTGCGCACGGGCAATCGTTTCCAGCGCCTTGACCCGATAGCTGTGCGGCACCCAGCTTGGCAGTGTCCGTAGCCGCTTAATCAGTCCGTCCCAGTTCTTGGTATGCTGATACAGCTTAATGCGTTGATTTTCCCATTGCAGCCAATGCTCGGGATTGTCCGCCAGGCCGGGCTGCTCACGGTCGAGCACCTGCAAAGCCAGGTTCGAGGCGCCGGATTGAATGAGCAGCTCAAGCTCCCTAATTTCACTGGCTTGAGCAGGCGCCTGCGTCAACGCAATCGTCATTAACAACACAAACCGGCCTAACATGCGGGCGCTTAACATGCCTTCTCCCTTAATTTTTGCGGACAATAAAAAACGGGCATCCCGCTAAGGATACCCGTTTTTAGTGACGAATCAATCCAGTCTGCCATGTATTCGTGACAGACCGGAGCCGTCAAATCATTTCGCCAGTTTTTCCTTGATGCGCGCGGCCTTACCAGTACGCTCACGCAGGTAATAAAGCTTGGCACGACGTACATCACCACGACGTTTGACCTCGATAGCGGCCACTTGCGGGCTATGGGTCTGAAAGACACGTTCAACGCCTTCACCGTGGGAAATCTTACGTACCGTAAAAGCAGAGTTCAGACCGCGGTTACGCTTGGCAATAACAACACCCTCAAAGGCCTGCAAACGTTCACGAGTACCTTCCTTTACCTTTACCTGTACAACAACCGTATCACCCGGACCAAAGTCAGGAACTTCACGGTTCATTTGTTCTTTTTCAAGCTCTTCTATGATATTACCCATGTTTGCAAACCTCTATTTACTGGTTTTATTTCTATCTAAACTGTTCAATTCGTCAATATATTCATTTAACAGGCTACGTTGTTGCGCATCCAGCGCTTGTTCCTGTATCAGATCCGGGCGCCGTTGCCAGGTCCTGCCCAGCGACTGCTTCATACGCCAGCGCTCTATATCGCGATGGTTACCACTGAGCAATACGGCCGGAACGTCTTGACCGTCAATCTGCTCCGGGCGCGTATAATGTGGATAGTCGAGCAGACCATCCATGAATGAATCCAGCTGCGCCGAATCTTCATCACCCAATGCGTCCGGTTGCAATCGCGTGGTCGCATCGATCAACACCATCGCCGCCAGTTCACCGCCGCTGAGGACATAGTCGCCAATCGACCACTCCTCATCAATATCCTGTTCTATCAGGCGCTCGTCTATGCCTTCGTAGCGCCCGGCAACCAGGATTAAATCTTCCTGTGCCAGCCTGTTCACTGCCTGCTGGTCAAGCCGCCTACCCTGTGGTGACAGGTAAATAACCTTGGGCACCTTATCGCTGACTTTTACTGACGCCGCACGCGCCGCTTGTATGGCATCATGCAAGGGCTGGTACTTCATCAACATGCCCGGACCACCGCCATAAGGCTTGTCATCAACGGTGCGATGCCGGTCATGCGTAAATTCGCGCGGGTTCCAGTATTGCAGCTCAAGGATACCTGCGTTAACGGCGCGACCGGTTATACCGCACTCCGCAACCGCCTGTACCAGTTGCGGAAATAATGTCACCACATCAATACGCATCTGATAACAATCCCGGGCCGTTAAAATTCCGGATCCCAATCCACCCGGATAAGCTTCTGCTCCAGGTCAATGTGCTTAATCACCTGTTCCTTGATATAGGGCACCAGGCGTTCGCGATCTCCCTGAACAACCAGCACATCATTGGAACCGGTTTCGATAAGACGCTGCACCTGGCCCAGCTCAATCCCGTCCTGGTTGATGACCGTCAAACCGACCAGATCATTCCAGTAAAATTCATCATCCGTTAATGCCGGTAATTGCTCACGGCGCATGCCGATGTCACATCCAATCAGGGTACTGGCGCTGTCCGGATCATCGTAGCCTTGCAGGCTCGCGATCACGCTCTTGCCCTGCCGTTTACCCTGATTGAGCTTTATCTGTTTCCAACCCTTGTCTGTTTTTACCAGCCAGGGACTGTACTGCACGATGTTTTCTCTCGGTTCGGTATAGGAAAAAACCTTGACCCAACCTTTCACTCCAAATAAACCCGATACCTGGCCAAGCAACACAATGTCTTCAGACAAATCCTGCATGGCCTGGCCCTGGATCATCCAGGTCTACAATCAAGCAGCTGCCTGTTTGATTAATGCAGCAACGCGTTCGCTGGGCTTGGCGCCCTTGGAAACCCAATGCTCAATCCGGTCTGTATCCAGACGCAAACCTTCTTCATTTTCTTTAGCAACCGGATTAAAAAATCCCAGACGCTCGATATACCGGCCATCACGACGATTACGTGAATCAGTTACCACAACGTGATAAAAAGGCCTTTTTTTGGAACCACCACGGGTCAAACGAATGACTACCATCTCGCTTATTCCTCATTGTTAATAAGCTACTGAAAACTGCGCGGAAAAGCCGGCAGGTGAAACGCTGGAATTCTACGCGAATTTGGCGAAATGTGAAGGGCAATTGATGGATAATTAGTCAAATCATGCTAAAAACACGTAATTCACTATATATAGTAAGGTATATAGGCCTGATTTAGGACTTTTTTACCCCGAAGGCATGAAGGTGCAAAGAAAACCAAATTATGCCCCAACTTATATACGCTGTGGGAGCGACCCTTGGTCGCGATTACTTTGAATCGCGACCAAGGGTCGCTCCTACCAACCCACCCCTTTATGCTTTATGGGAGCGGTCCTTGACCGCTGCCACCAACATTCCACATAGCTGATGGGTGGTTAAGGTCATTAATTCTGCCTAAACCTGGCACCCTGCTTTCACAGCTATATAGGACCCATCAAAACGGCATCCCCGGCGGCATCTTGCCTTTCAGGCCACGCATCATCTTGGCCATGCCACCCTTAGCCATCTTTTTCATCATCTTCTGCATTTGCGTGAACTGCTTGAGCAGACGATTGACATCCTGGACCTGGGTGCCGGAACCGGCAGCGATACGTTTTTTGCGCGAGCCCTTGATGATGGCCGGGTGCAGACGCTCCTGAGGTGTCATTGAGTTAATGATCGCAATCAGGCGGTTAAATTCCTTGTCGTTGACCTGGGACTTGACGTTTTGCGGCAGATTGCCTGCCCCAGGGAGTTTGTCCATCAAGCCGGCGACACCACCCATCTTGCTCATTTGCTGCATCTGCTCACGAAAATCCTCAAGATCGAAGCCCTTACCCTTCTTCAGTTTTTTCGCCAGCTTCTGCGCCTTGTCCTGATCGACTTTTTGCTGCGCCTCTTCGACCAGTGACAACACATCACCCATACCGAGGATACGAGAGGCAACTCGATCTGGATGAAAGGCCTCCAGCGCATCGGTTTTTTCACCGGCACCAAAGAACTTGATCGGCTTGCCGGTGATCTGGCGAATCGACAGGGCTGCACCACCGCGGGCATCGCCATCGGTCTTGGTCAGGATCACACCGGTCAAGGGCAGGGCCTCGTTGAAGGCCTTGGCGGTATTGGCCGCATCCTGCCCGGTCATGCTATCAACAACAAACAGGGTCTCATGTGGATTGACGGCGCCATGGATTTTCTTGATCTCATCCATCATGTCATCGTCGATATGCAGGCGACCGGCGGTATCGACAATAACGACATCTTTAAAATGTTTACGGGCGTAATCAAGCGCAGCGGTAGCTATCTTGACCGGGCTCTGATCCGCACTACTGGGGAAGAACTCGGCGTCTACCTGTCCCGCCAGAGTTTCCAGCTGGGCTATAGCGGCCGGACGATAGACATCGCAACTAACCAATAAAGAGGATTTTTTCTGACGTTCCTGTAACCAACGTGCCAGCTTGGCAACCGTGGTGGTTTTACCCGCACCTTGCAGACCGGCCATCAGGATAACGACTGGCGGCTGTGCCTGCAGGTCCAGGCTATCATTGGCCTCGCCCATGAGCTTGACCAGCTCGTCATTGACCACCTTGACCAGCGCCTGTCCCGGGGTCAGGCTCTTCAGTACTTCTTCACCGATCGCCCGTTGACGCACCTGTTCGATAAAGTCCTTGACCACCGGCAGGGCGACATCGGCCTCGAGCATGGCCATGCGCACCTCGCGCAAGGTGTCTTTTATATTATCCTCGCTCAGACGCCCCTGACCGCGAAGATTTCGCAGCGTACTGCCCAGTCGTTCACTGAGATTCTCGAACATGATGTCTACCTGTGATAGTTAAAGCGGGACTATTGTAACTGAAAATGCGGGTGAAAAGGTACTTGTCTGGCTGTTAGATCATTCTCGCCAGGTTGAATTAAATGTCGATGATCTGGTCACTCTGTAGTCGGTGCAGGTCAAAGCCCTGGATGGCACGTTCACACTCGGACATGATGTTGTCTTCCGAGCCAGGTTTGAGATGGCTGATATAGACGACCGGCTTATGTTGGAGCTTATTCAGATCCGCAGCCAGCAACTCCGGGCAATAATGGTGCGCGAGTCGGCAGATCTCCGCCTCGCTGTTTGAGAACGCGCATTCCACCAGCAAATAATCCAGTGACGGGTATTCATTCAATCGTGCCCAAAAACTGTCATTGGTCGTGGTATCTGCTGAGAATGCCAATGAGCCGTTGTCACATTCGATACGATAACCAACGGTTGGTACGACGTGATTGACCGGGATCATTTCCAGGTGACAACCGTTTTCTTGGTACTGTTTACCAGGTTCCAGCACGTTGAAATTAAGCACTGCACTATCAGCCGTCGGGATCAGGGTAAAGTCCGGCCAGATAATATTATTGAACACATGTGTTCTCAGGGCACTGATGGTTTCCTGGCTGCCATAGACTTGTAAGGCATGGTCTTGCAAGCTATCAAAGATACTATCAACCAATAACGGTAAACCGGCAATATGATCCAGATGACTGTGGGTAAAATAAATAGCGCGGATTTTTTTCATCTCCGCCAACGACAGGTTACTGATACCTGTGCCGCAATCAAGCAAGATATCATCATTGATCAAAAATGATGTCGTACTGAGACTTCCTCCAATACCGCCACTGCATCCGAGTACCCTGAATTTCATTAATGCCTAGCCTTTGTTATTTACGGCCCTGGGCTAACCAGCATGCCTGGGGATTTATGTAGGTTTATAGTCACCATCCCCGCAGGGGAATGGAATTCTCTGGATGAGCATAAACTACTTATATTTTTCAGAAGTTTATACTAATCTTTAGCAATAATCGGCATTTTATAATGAAATATTAAGTCATTTTTCTCAATTTTGTCGATTTTATGACAATTATTCCTCTATTTAGCCCATTTTTATCCTAATTCAGATGAGAATCCACATCAATCTGCATTATGACCGAAAGCACATACATTCATATACTCGCAACAAACAGGGCCATCAACACTGCATCGCGTCCGTGCGCAAACACAATAGCCAAGCCTAAACCGGGCTTGCATGGTTAACACTTGTCATTCAAACTAGAAACCTGACATTAAAGATATGATACGACTGTTGTGACTAAAACCTGGCCGCTATGAACAACCTGATCCCGAGTTTACTCTCCATCTCTCTGTACCTGTTGTCCGGGGCGTTTGTCGCTATCCAGCTTTTTTCCCAACAAGGTGCGGTCAAAATTCGTAAACCTATGATCATTGGCATCGCCTGCATCGCGCTGCTGGTGCACAGCCATCTGCTCTATCAAGGTATATTTAATGTTCAAGGGCTCAACCTGGGTATCTTTAACGCCTTTTCGCTGGTCAGTTGGTTGATCGTACTGATGCTGGTCATGACAGCCATACGCAAACCGATAGAAACACTGGGCATCGTGCTGTTTCCTCTGGCAGCCGTCGCCATCCTGCTGGAAATTAGCTGGCCCTCAGATCATATTATTAGCAGTACTGGCCCCTGGCAATTACGCGCACATATCATGTTTTCATTCCTCGCATACAGCCTGTTTACGATGGCCATGGTGCAGGCGATTATTCTGTATATCCAGGACAAACATCTTCGCAATCACCAACCCGGCGGCTTCATTCGTAGCCTACCACCGTTGCAGAGCATGGAATACCTGTTGTTTCAGATCATCACCGTGGGTTACCTGCTACTCACCATTGGTCTTTTGACCGGGGTTCTCTATCTGGAAGATATTTTCAGCAAGCACCTGACCCACAAAACCATCCTGTCCATTATTGCCTGGGCTATTTTCTCTGTGCTGTTGTGGGGAAGATTTCGTTATGGCTGGCGCGGACGTAAGGCCATCCATTGGACCCTGGGTGGATTTATCACCTTGATGCTGGCCTATTTTGGCAGCAAATTGGTTCTCGAACTGGTGTTATCTCGTTAAACTGTCATCGTAGGTATTCATGTCAGTCGCGCTACAAAGCATTCATGCAATTGCTCATTAACAAAAAGGTCACATAATCCTTGGACGATATACCACTGAGTGTCTTATACGGCATCCTGTTCATATTGATTCTGCTATCCGCGTTTTTTTCCAGCTCGGAAACAGGTTTGATGACACTGAACCGTTATCGCCTCAAACATCTGAGCAAGATTGGACATAAGAGTGCCGTCAAGGCCTCGCAGCTGCTGCAACAACCCGACCGCTTGATCGGGCTGATCTTAATTGGCAACAATACAGTCAATGTACTGGCCTCGTCACTGACGACCATTATTGCCATCCGTCATGGTGGTGAAGGTTACATCCCGATCGCCGCCGGTATCTTGATTCTGGTGATTCTTATCTTTGCCGAAGTGGCGCCAAAAACCCTGGCGGCCACGCACCCGGAGAAAATAGCATTCCCGGCCGCATGGCTTTATATCCCGCTACTGAGACTGCTGTATCCATTCGTGTTGGTCATCAACTACCTCTCCAACCTGGTCCTGAAATTGTTCCGCATTAACCTGGATCAGGACACTTCGTTGAGTTTAAGCAGGGAAGAACTACGCACCGTCGTCAATGAAGCCGGGGCCATGATTCCGAAAAAGCATCAGAAAATGCTGCTCAATATCCTTGATCTGGAAAAAGCGACCGTTGAAGACATTATGATACCGCGCACGGAAATCGCCGGCTTAGATCTTGATGACGACTGGAATGACATTCTCGACCAGTTAATCAATAGTCAATATACGCGACTGCCCGTATTCCGACAGAGTATCGACAACATTATCGGCTTTGTGCATTTACGCAAAATTGCGCGTTCACTGAAGAAGGAAAGCTTCTGTGAAGAAGATATCCTGAAAACCGTACGCGAAACCTATTTCGTACCCGAGGGCACCTCCCTGAACAAGCAATTACTACAATTCCAGGCCAAGCGCCATCGCATTGGTATGGTGGTGGATGAATACGGCGATATCCAGGGGCTGATCACCCTGGAAGACATCCTAGAAGAAATCGTTGGAGAGTTTACTACCGACCCTTCGAGTTTAGGGATTGGCATTCATCCGCAAGATGATGACAGTTACCTGATTGACGGCGGTACTCAGATCCGGGCAATAAATAGAATGCTGAACTGGCATTTACCCATCGACGGACCCAAGACCCTGAATGGACTGATCTCGGAATATCTCGAGTCCATTCCGGAAACCGGCATCAGCATACGCCTTGCCGGATACCCGATAGAAATCATTCAGGTACAGAATAATGTCGTCAAAACCGCGCGCCTGCATCCAAGGCTGGACAAGACTAAAGAATAATTAAGCAAATTTTCAATTAATACCGGACCGGCCTTGATTCCCAACAGAAAGGATGGCTATTATCGGCTTGTCCGAGACAATTAGTACAATTCTGCCATTGATGGTAAATCAACTCTATGCGGGATAGCTATACTGAAGTGTAAGAAGATACAAAAATACCATCTTTCCAATAAACAATGATTACAGGAAACAGGCTATGAGCGATCAACAAGAACACCGTGCCTTCAGTCGTATAACCTTTGATGCCAAGACAGTCATCAAAAACGCTGAACAGGAATGGAGCACTTCGCTACTGGATATATCACTGAAAGGCGCGCTGGTGGAAAAACCGGCCGATTGGAATGCAGCCCTGGAAGCAAAATTTACCCTCAATATCGCACTTTCAGATGACACCACCATTAGCATGGAGGCCCGTGTCGCCCATATCGAGAATGGCCATATCGGCTTTCGCTGTGAATTTATAGACCTGGACAGCATCACTCATCTACGTCGTATCGTTGAGCTGAATACTGGTAATGAGGAACTCCTTAATCGCGAATTATCCGCTCTGCGCGGACATTAAGCACAAACGCAAACAGTTCAGCGGACATTCACTGGGATAGGTGGCTCAATTGTTCAGCCGTTAACAAGAACACCCCTTCCCCGCCCCTGGCAAACTCCAGCCATAAAAAAGGCACGTTAGGGTAGGCCTGAACTAATGCGGCCTGACTATTACCGACCTCGCAGATCAAAATACCATGCTCTGTCAAATGGGCAGCGGCATCTCGCAGAATCTGGTGAACGATATCCAGTCCCTCGTTTCCTGCCTCCAGACCCAGACGCGGCTCATGTCCGTATTCAGCCGGTAAATCATTCATCTCGTCCATAGAAACATAGGGCGGATTGCTAACGATGACGTCATAACGCCGTCCATCCAATTGTTGAAACAAGTCTGATTCAATCGCTTCGACCTGTTCGTGCACGCCATGTTGCTTGATATTAAGTTTCGCCACCTCGAGGGCGTCGGCAGAGATATCCACCGCGTCAACCTGCGCATCGGCAAAGGCATAGGCACAAGCAATGGCAATGCAAGCACTGCCGGTACAAAGATCTAGAATATGATGTACCTGGTCAGCCTCGACCCAGGGCGAAAATTCCACTTCGATCAGCTCCGCCAGGGGCGAGCGCGGAATCAACACGCGCTCATCGACATAAAAAGGCAAATCGGCAAACCAGGCCTCGTGGGTCAGATAGGCAGTGGGGATGCGTTCCTTGATACGGCGTTCAATCCAGGCGACGATTTTAGTGCGCTCGTCCGTGGTCAAGCGGCTGTCCATATAGCTTTGCGGGAAATCATGCGGCAACTGCAAGGCATGCAAGACCAGACTAAACACCTCGTCCAGCGCATTATCGGTACCATGACCGTAATAGACATCAGACTGATTCAACTGGCTAAAACCCCAGCGGATCAAGTCTTTGATAGTCTGCAGCTCGTCTATGGCCTGTTTTTTATTCATATTTATGACTACCTGCTTTTCCTCGCCAGGGCAATGCGTTAGGATAACGCCCTGTCAATCACTGTACATTAATTATTTATATTATGCCTGACAATCCTGCCAACGAAAAATACCCGAGTAACCAATTTTACTGGTGGCTGGCACTGGCCGCTTTAGTCGCCGGTATCCTGTTTGCGAGCTTCACTAAAAGCCCTCGTCAAGCCCCAACACTTGAGGCGGCGACGCTGTTAACACCGCCCAAGGCCGTTGCGCCGCAGGGCTTGGTTGACCATCTAGGCCAGCCATTCGAACTGCCACAACTCGAAGGACATTACAGTTTCATATTCTTCGGTTACACCCATTGTCCTGATATCTGCCCTGCTACGCTGTACCAATTCAAACGCGTTGCGAAAATTCTGCAGGCCAACCCTGATTTGTATAAGCGCACACGCTTCATCCTGGTGTCGATTGACCCGCAACGCGATTCTTCAAAACAGCTGGCAGAGTACGTAAGCTATTATCATCCCGACTTCATCGGCGTCACCGGACCGGAAAAAAACATAAAGACCTTCAGTCGGCAAATGGGCGTGATCTATGAACGACGCGAAGCCGAAAACAAGGACAGCGACAATTATATAGTCGACCACAGCTCGGCTATCCTGATGACCAACCCTAAAGGTCAATTACAGGTTGTTTTTTCCGCACCACATAATGCCGAATCACTGGCAAAAGATTATCAAGCCATTTACCGTTTCCTGGAAGATGAATCATGAACACTATTCGCATCGCATTAATATCTTTATTGGTTGCAATCCTGCCTGGCCTGGCGCACGCCGCCGAGTTTGAACTCACGTTCAATAAAGGCTGGGTGCAGGAAGGCCCACCTAATGCACGCGTATTGGCAGGCTTTATGCAAATCACCAACATTAGCAAGAAGACCATCAGCATCACCGCCGCTGACAGCGATCTTTTTGAATCTATCGAGTTCCATCGTACCGTACATGCTGACGGCATGGCACGCATGCTAGAGCAGCCAGAATTAACCATCAAACCTGGGGCCACGTTGACGCTTGAACACGGCAGCTATCATCTCATGCTGATAAATCCACACTCACCTCTTAAAAGCGGTGACAGCGTTGAACTCAATCTCAGCCTGTCGACAGGTGCCTGCATCTCAATAATGTTGCCGGTACGCCAGCCTCAAGAATAGCAACCTCACCTTCACCCACATTGATTGACGAAAATATTTATGCCAAACCGTTTAAAGTTATTTTTCCACCAGCACATCGTCCCCCACCGACTGCTATCCTGGATTACCCATTTACTGATGCATGCAAAACGCTTCCCATTCAGGGACAGTCTAGTGTCATTTATGATTCGCCGACACTCGGTTAATGTGGAAGAAGCACTGTATCCTGATTACACTGATCGCAACATCCACCCAACCATCAACAGCTTCTTTGTGCGTGCCTTGAAACCGGAAGCACGCCCGATTGTTGCCGGTGACGACAAGCTCTGTTCACCTGCAGACGGCACGGTCAGTCAAATCGGCGTGATCAATGACGGCAAAATATTTCAGGCCAAGGGGCACTCATTTTCACTGCTTGAATTACTCGGTGGTTCAGCTGAGCATGCGCAGGCCTTTAGCAATGGCCACTTTGCCACTATCTATCTGTCACCCAGTGACTACCATCGTGTGCACATGCCCTATGCCGGCACATTACAGCAAATGATCCATATTCCTGGAAAACTTCTTAGTGTCGCACCGTTTCTGATTGATAATGTGCCCGACCTGTTTGCCCGTAACGAACGCGTGGTGAGCCTGTTTGAAACCAGCATTGGGCCGATGGCGGTGGTCCTGGTCGGTGCCATCAATGTCGGCTCTATTGAAACAGTATGGGCCGGTGAGGTTACACCACCCAGCCGCACTGATGTCAGTAGTAAAACTTACACTGGGACGGATGCGCTAACGCTACAGAAAGGCGACGAGATGGGCCGCTTCAACATGGGATCGACTGTGATTATCCTATTTGCTCAGGACGCGGTTCTATGGTCAAAGACATTAACTGCCGATGACAAGATCAAGATGGGTGCAGAAATTGGCACTGTCGGCCAGGCTTGAAAAGCCTAGGCCATACGTACAACTTCATAGGGTGATTCAAACAGCACGTCCTGCAACCGATGCACGTCACGGATGCTGAAGTCCTGGAATTCCAGCCCATAGCCGTGTGGTGTCACATAGGCTACGCGCGTTTTGAAGCTGATATACTTACCCGCGCTTTTATATTTCAACATCACAATCTCGACCGTTGTGTGCATAGGAAGGAGCACATAGTTCAGATCGACAAACATACCCCCCAGGCCGATATCATGGGTGCGGGCATAATAGCTACGATGATTTAATATGACCTTGACATCGGTACAGATATCGCGACGGTCACTCCAGCGTTTTTCATTTTGCGATGATTCAGACACTTCCCTACTCCTGATAATTGCAGCGCTTATTTACCGTGATCTATTCATTTATTATAGACAAGTAAGCAGCAATATTTCATCTATTTTTGTCAGTACCCATCACCAAGCTATACCCGCTCGAATGGAAATGGCATAACTTCCTGTATTGATGACTTTTTTGCTGCCAGCATAAGCAGGCGATCGAAACCCAATGCGACCCCGGCACAGGCCTCCATACCGGCCGTCAATGCATCAATAACATATTGATCAAAAGGAACTTTATTCAATCCTTTGCGCTCTCGCTGAGCCTGCTCCTGAAGGAAGCGCTGGTGCTGCTCATGCGCATCGGTCAATTCATTAAAACCATTAGCCAGCTCGATGCCGCCGGCATATAACTCGAAACGTTCGGCGACGTTTGGGTCATCATCGCGAATGCGCGCCAGTGAGGCCTGGCTGGCGGGAAAGTCATACACAAACAACAGGTCCGCATCACTCATTTTAGGCTCTATGATATGGGTCTGTATCAAGGCCAGATAGTCATCCTTGAGCCATGGCTGTTGTGCCAGATCTTGATCGGGGTCTGCATGCAGACTGATTTGCTGCATCCTAACGTAATCGAGTAATTGCGCTTGATCCACGGCAAATGGATCCAGGCCGGCATAATCCAGAAACCACTGACGGTAACTGAGCCGTCGGATCGCTGTTCCTTGCTCATGCAAGTCCAGCGCCACCAGCAAGGCCTGTATCTCGTCCATCAATTGCTGGTGATCAAAACCACTGCGGTACCATTCCAGCATCGTGAACTCGGGATTATGCAAACTGCCCTGCTCCTCCCGCCTGAAGACCTTGCAAATCTGATAGATCGAACCACTACCTGCAGCCAACAGGCGCTTCATGGCGAATTCAGGCGAGGTATGCAAGAACAGCCTCTGCCTGTTATTGCCGTCGGCGGCATGACAGCTAAAACTGTCGATATACGGATCCGGATTGCCTGCATGCGACAGCACCGGCGTTTCCACCTCCAACACCTGGCGGTCGGCAAAAAACGTCCTTATCCGCGCCAGCAGCTGCGCCCGCAGCTGCAACATGGAGAGGTCTATCGCCGGCTGCCACGACGGTGTTTGAGGGTTTGCCATTACTAAAAGGGCTGTCGTTGATTACGATGCCTGAACTAGTCCTTGACGCGGCCGACATACTCCGCCGTGCGGGTATCGACCTTGATCATTTCACCGATCTGGATAAACAACGGTACCCTGACCACCGCACCAGTAGACAAGGTCGCGGGTTTGCCACCACCGCCCGAGGTATCCCCCTTCAAGCCCGGATCGGTTTCAGTAATTTCCAGCTCAACAAAGTTGGGCGGGGTTACCGACAACGGCACACCGTTCCATAAAGTCACGGCACAGGTATCCTGTTCCTTCAGCCATTTAGCGGCATCAGCCACTGCAGCCTCAGAGGCGGCTATTTGCTCATAACTGTCGGGGTCCATGAAATGCCAGAATTCGCCATCGCTATAAAGATACTGCATGTCGGTATCGATCACATCAGCGGCCTCGACAGACTCACCCGATTTGAAAGTACGGTCGATGACCCGTCCGGTTTTCAGATTGCGCACCTTGACCCGATTGAAAGCCTGCCCCTTACCCGGTTTGACGATATCGTTTTCAACAATGACATAAGGGTCATTGTCCAACATTATCTTTAAACCACCTCTGAACTCATTTGTACTGTATGATGCCATGTTAATCTACCCATTCCTAAACTATCGATCATGCCCAAACAGCATATGATAACCCGAACAGAAAAAATACGGCAGACCCCAATTTGGCAGCAACAGTTTGCCAATGCCATCCAGGATATCGATGAATTGCTGCAGCTGATCGGGCTCGATGCCGACCAGCTTGATCTTAGCAAAGAAGCCAACAATCACTTTTCATTAAGGATTACAAGGGAGTATGTCGCGCGCATCCGACCAGGTGACGCGCATGACCCGTTACTCAAACAGATCCTGCCGGTCGCGGCCGAGACCCGTCCCGTACAACAATTTGTCAGTGACCCGGTTGGTGATCATCTAGCGCATGTCGCCGAAGGCGTGCTACATAAATATAACGGCCGCGCCCTATTACTGACGACAGGGGCATGCCCTATCCATTGTCGCTACTGTTTTAGACGCCACTTCCCCTATGCCGAGGCCAATGCCGCACGTGATGACTGGTCCGAGGCGCTGGCCTACCTACAGGCACATAACGATATCCACGAAGTCATCCTTAGCGGCGGAGATCCGTTGACACTCACCGACTCGCGCCTGTCCAGACTGGTCAAAAAACTGGAAAAAATAAGTCATATCAAAACTTTACGAGTACACACGCGCATGCCGGTGGTGCTGCCACAGAGGGTCTGTGCGGACTTGCTAGCCTGGTTACGACCCAGCCGCCTGCAAACGGTTGTCGTCCTCCATTGCAACCACCCGCAAGAGATTGATGCCGAGGTCAGGCAGGCATGTGCGCTACTTAAAGCCGCGGGCATTACGCTGTTGAACCAGGCCGTCTTACTCAAGGGCATCAACGATGATGTCGCGGTATTGAAGGACCTGAGCCTGGGTCTGTTTGATGCCGGGGTATTACCCTATTACCTGCATATGCTCGACCCGGTCGATGGCGCCGCGCATTTCGACGTCGAACAGGCATCGGCGCGCGCGCTGGTCGAGGACTTACAGACCGAGCTGCCGGGCTACCTGGTTCCGCGCCTGGTACGGGAACTCGCCGGGCGCCAGTCAAAAACCCCTATTTAGGACTAAAATCCCGATAAGTGGATGTTTTAGAGCGATAAGTTCGATTGCTCATACTAGCGAATCGCAGCGTTTCAGTGTACTGTTACGCCTGCGGGGTAATTAATCATTTTATTACTGAATTTACACTAGAGTAACTCTGGAGCATTACTGTGGCCAAAACGCCCGGTTTGTCTGATCTTCGTCTTCCGGAACGGAAAAAAGAAAAAAGCTGGTTTGATAGTCGCCCAAAGCAAGTCGCGGCATGGGTCGAGGCCTTACCACTTGGCGACACCGAAGAGACAACTAAACAACTCTTTTCAGTTTTGACGCACACTAATCGCGTCGAAATGTCACCGGCTGCGCGTCTGAAAGTACTTGAAGGACTCTATTCCACATTCAGCTTTTGCATTGCTGCCTTAAAGAAAAATTTCATTGGACAATCCTTCCCGCTGAATGCTGGCGCACTGAGATATGTCGACCGTACACTGGCCATGTATACCGAGCTCATCACCGCTTACAAAATAGCCAGTGTCGAACTTATTGAGCGTCATCGCTTCTTTGAAAAGAAGGCGCTGACCGGCGCCTTGTATATGGCCCTTGAAACACTCGGAAAGTTGCAACTCACTTATTACCAAATCTATGCACCGGAACCTGCACTGTTATGGCGAGACATACACACACTATATAATCTCGCTGAGCTGCAAGACATGCAGCAAACGCCTGTCAAGGAGTTACCCTATCAACCGGCTGACGATGTCACCATCGAGCAAAAATACAAACAGCTCTTATTGTTATCACTGGCCAACCCTTACCATTTAGGCAAAAATGAAATCGCCGAAGTGGAGGATCAACTGCAGCAATGGGCTGATCACTGTCAACTGATCAATCCCGACAAACAAGACAAGGGAGAGGCGCATTTTGCCAGCTGCCTTAACAGCGATCGACCTCCGGTGGTACTGAATATGATCAAAACACTGGACCAGGATGTCTACCGCTTCCTCGATACCACCGAGCTTGGGCAACACTTGCGCCACCTATTGACCCAGGCGCAGGAAAATTTTGGCATCGCAGAAGCCCCTTTATCGAAAACCGCTTCGAAAAAATCGGCTTTCTACAAACAACTGATCCATTCCTGGGATACCCGTGATAAACGTCGCTTCTCACGCTCTAGCAGCAGCAGCGACATTGATATGAGTGTCGGTCTGAACAGCACGCATTTCATTATTGAACAAAGCAACAACCCGGTGGAAGAAGAGATTGAGGAAGAGATCGCCGCCAACGAGCCCCACTTTATCGATGACACTAAAAATCCGTTGGACATCAGTCACACGACCTTCAGCATCGAACCGCTGGATACAAGTGACCCTGGTAGCAATTTCTGGAGCGGGCATGGCCGCGATTCAGGCCCCAGCCAAACACTCGATAGTGTCAGGGAATCACATATCCCAGAACCGACCTATAACTACCATCCATGGAAGACCCTGAATGCCGGTGCAGGTGGATTCTGCCTGTTATGGGACCACGATAAAAGTTCCAATGCCCAGATCGGTGAAATTGTCGGCATTCGAGAGAGTGGTAATGTATTCGAGCAGAGCTGGCGTATCGGCGTGGTACGCTGGATGCAATATGTACGCAACCAGGGTCTCAAACTGGGTATCCAGATACTGGCCCCGAATGCCGCCACCATCCAATCCAGCCTGTTGCAAGGCAAGAACAATAAGCAGGAGTATAGTTGCCTGAGCCTTCCCGAGATCAAGGCCATAAAGCAACCGGCCTCGTTACTGACCCCATCCCTGCATTACAAGGTGGGTGATGCGTTGATATTGAGTGACCACGGCAAGATGTCTAGCGTACAATTGACGCGCCTGGTCGAAAATACCGGTAACTACTCACGCTTTCTGTATGCGCCTGTTGACAGCACCAAGCAAGCGCCAGCCGATGATGAATCGGAATCGAATGAATAAATAAAAGCGGTTTGCTGGCAGGCTAGTACACGCAGGTAAACAGTGAGGGATAAATAACATTGCCCCCACCCTTGAGTGCATCTGGCTGCAGTTCAATTGCGGTAACCAGATCGTTAGCAACCGACAAGTTTGTATCCAGCCCCAATTGTGATGCGGCAACAAAGCCAAAACGCTGATAGAACTCGGGCTGACCTGCCGCCACAATCGCTTTGTAACCCAGTTCCCGGGCCTGCTTGATGGATGCCTGCACCAACTCCGAACCGATTCCCCGATGCGACTGCGACGGCACCACCGCCATTGGCGCCAGCACCAGGATCTCCGTGCTTTCCTTACCTTGCAACAAGCGCACCTTGGTGAGAAGGATATGACCGACGATACGGCCGTGGAATTCCGCCACTAGCGATAGCTCTGAAACAAACCCGGAGGATGCTCGCAGCTTGTCAATGAGGCCAACCTCATCATCCCCGCCAAATGCACTCAGATGAACCACATCGATGGCCCTGATATCCTCTGGTTTTTCCTGGCGAACCTCAATTATTGACATATAATGCTCCTGACTGGATAAAAACGCACATTTATTTATAATTCATCTACTTGATGTATAGATTATAGCGCCTGCAGGGTACGTGCAAGTAGTCTGATGGAGATAATTTTTGCCCTGACAGTAAAACAAGAAAAGCGTAAGCAGCGCATGGTCGCATTTCGCAGATACATATCCATGGCTGGAAGAAACGGGCGGCTGCAAGCAGCCTTGAAAAATAATACTGCACTTTTCTGGTCAAACATCATAAAATACTGTAAAACTTACTTTAATTACGATTTATGGAAACAAAAACTATCCAGGAGGATAATGGGTGAGCAGCCAAGCACTCAAGCTCATAATAATTGAAGATACACTAAACGACGCGGAGTCCATCGTCAGCATCCTGAAAAATGCAGGGATCGCTGTACGCATGCGCTATGCCGAGGATCTTGAGCAACTCAACGAACTCATGTCACAAGATTCCACCGACATGATCTTTTGCACTGCCACTTCCATCGAGCCGACCTTGAACCAGACCGTCGCTGCGGCCAACAAGATTGACCCGTCGATATTGATCATCGCCACGCATAGTGAAAATGACCCTGATTTGCGTGATGAAGTCATGGCAGCCGGGGCGCGTGACCTTATCTGCTCTGACGACGCCGACCATCTACAAATCGTCACCCGACGTGAAATGGAAGTCGCCGCATTAAAACGCGACGTGCAAACCTTCAAAGCCGCGCTGCGCGAATCTGAAAAACGCTGCCACACTCTGCTCGACAGCTCACGTGATGCCATTACCTATGTTCATGAAGGCATGCACATCTACGCAAACCAGGTCTATCTGGATACCTTTGGCTTCCCTAACCTGGAAGAGATAGAAGGCACGCCGATCATGGACATGGTTGATGAAAAAGACCATGAACAACTCAAAAAATTTATACGCAATTACAGCAAAGGCGAGCAAAAAACGCGCGCACTTGAAGTCACCGGACTAAGGCCCAGCGGCAAAACCTTCAGCGCACAAATGGAGTTTTCACCAGCCACAATTGAAGGTGAACCCTGCACGCAGATCATCATTCGCGACCAGTCATTGAACAAAGAGCTGGAAAGTAAACTTAAATTCCTTAGTAAGAAAGACATCCTCACTGACTTGTATAATCGTCAGTATTTTATCGAGACACTGGAAAGCAAAATTCGACTCGCTCAGGAAGACAGAAACAGCAGATCCCTGCTATACCTTGAACCGGACAACATCAAGTTCATCAAGGAAACGACCGGCATCAGCGGCATCGACACCATACTTAGAGACACCGGCGATATCATTAGAACGGAGCTGGGAGAAAACATTGCCGCCGCCCGATTCAGTGACACCGCTTTTACCATTCTGACTGACATCAGTGACACCAATCAACTGATGGAACTGGCCGATAAAATTCGGGGCATGGTCGAATCACATGTATCCGAAGTCGACGGTGAATCCATTACCTTCACCTGTAGCATCGGCGCCTGCCAGTTCGGCGCAAATAGCGAAAGCGCGCATGCCATCATTTCACAGGCCGACCTGGCCTGCGAACTGGCCCACGAAGAAGGTGGCAACTGCATACATCTGCATAACCCGGTCGCCGATGAAAAAGCCAGCCGTGAACGTGACATCCATTGGTCGAAAACAATCGAATATGCGCTAAACCACAACAGCTTCTCATTGGTCTATCAACCTATCGCCAGCCTGCATGGTGAAACCACAGAAAAATATGAAGTCCTGCTACGCATGGTTGATGAACAAGGCAACTCCGTACCGCCTGCCAAGTTTGTTCCTGCCGCCGAGGAACATGGCATGAGTATCGCGGTGGATCGTTGGGTCATCGTCAATACAATAAAGGCATTACGAGAACGTATCCTCGCTGGCAAGGATACCACCATGTTTATCAAAGTATCGCCGACCAGCATTTCCGATAAAAACATGCTGATCTGGATTTCCGAAGTCCTGAAGAAAGCCAAAATCGACCCCACCAAGCTGGTCTTTGAAGCACATGAGAACGACATCAACAAGATACTGCGCCCTGCCAAGAGCTTTGTTGATGACCTGAAGAAATTAAAATGCGGCTTCTGCGTAGAACATTTCGGTATCAACGAAAATTCCATCCAGATACTGAAATACTTACAGGTTAATTACGTCAAGATCGACGGCTCCTTCATGCGCAACCTGGCCAGTAACCAGGAAAACCAGGCCATGGTCAAATCCATGACCGAGCTGGCGCAATCCGTCAAAACTGAAACGATTGCCGAATTTGTCGAAGACGCCAGCAGCCTCGCCGTCCTCTGGCAATGTGGCATCAACTTCATCCAGGGCAACTTCCTGCAACAACCGCAGGACATTATGGATTATGATTTTGAAGGGGATGATGACTAGCGTACTGCAAGTACGCCTCTAGTCATAGTTAGTGTCCTTTCCTTGCTGCCGATGAACTCAGCAAGGCTATACTATTATCACGATTCACCGACACTATCATTCCTGATCAAACATCAACACTCACTCGCTCAACAAATGCGATACCAGCCCATCGGCCAACTTAGGTTCAAACCAGGTCGACTTCGGTGGCATAACCTCATTGGCATCGGCGACGGACATCAGGTCAGCCATGCTGGTGGGATAGAGTGAAAACGCAACGACCATCTCACCGCTGTCGACGCGTTTTTCCAGGCCTTCTAATCCACGGATGCCACCAACGAAGTCGATACGTTTGTCGCGTCGTGGGTCACTGATCCCCAGTATTGGATCGATCAGGTTATTGGCAAGCAGGCTAACATCCAGGCGTGCGACCGGGTCGTCACCGGGTATTTTGTCAGCATGAATATCCAGACGGTACCAACGGCCTTGCATGTACATGCCAAATTGTCCCGGGTGCTCGGGACGCACCGGCTCATCCGATTCGGCGATATCAAAAGCCGTAGCGACTTTTTGGATGAAGCTGTCGACGTCTTCGCCATTCAGGTCTTTGACGACTCGATTGTAGTCAAGAATATTCATTTGATTGTCGGGGAAGATGACCGACAGAAAATAATTGTAGGGTTCATCACCGCTATGAGAGGCATTGTCCTTTTTACGCATGGCGGCAATTCGAGATGCCGATGCAGAGCGATGATGTCCGTCGGCAATGTACAAGTTATCCATGGCATCAAATAAGGCGGTCAGTTTTTCAACTTGGTTGCGGTCGCTGATTACCCATAGGGTGTGTTGCACGCCATCATCCGCGGTCAGGTCATACTCAGGTTCGGCCTGCACTGCCGATTGAATAATGCTATCCACTTCGGCATCGTGTCGGTAAGTCAGGAATACCGGGCCGGTCTGCGCATTCAAGGTATCGATCTGGCGTGTGCGATCATCTTCCTTGTCCGGGCGGGTGAATTCATGTTTTCGAATTCGGTTGCTGTCGTAATCCTCAACATTGGACACAGCCACTATTCCGGTTTGTTGCTGTTCTCCCATGATCAAACGATAGGCGTAATAACAGGGGGCATCATCCTGCATCATGATATTGTCGGCCATTATTTTCTTCAGGTTGTCCGCACCCTGCTGATAAACTTCGGCCGCATAGGGGTCGGTACCCTCAGGCAGGTCGATTTCAGGTTTGGAAATATGCAGGAAACTATGGGGTCGTCCTTTAGCCCTAAGCCGTGCTTCTTCGGTATTAAGTACATCATAGGGTGGCGCCACGACATCCGTTGCATGTTCTCGTTTGGGTCGCAGTCCCCGAAAAGGTCGAATCAAGCTCATAGGTATTTCCTTCGTACTTCATTTAAAAGGGTGGCCATTGTAGCCGCTATACTATTAACTTGCACGACTGCCCCAATCAAATAGAATTTATTTTATAAATCAATATGTTACTCACTCTATTAAGCCCCCGTACGAACAGCCGTTACAGTTGATGGGGATAAAAACATCATTAATATTAAATACAGATTAACAATGCTTCGTGGTTTTACTTATACATTCCATCTGGATGATGTCGCGCGTGGCATTATGATAAACTGAGCTGTACAGGCATTTAAGCGATCATAAATTTTTCATGTTAATTTCGAGAAAAAACCAGCGCTCACAGAAAGCGGACGCACAAGCAGCTGACCCGGCGACATCCTGGGGACCCAAACTTATGCGCTGGAAACACATCCTGCCCAAGCATATCCCGATTGGCACCAAGCTCGCTATCGCCATTGGTATACTGCTGACCGTAGCGATGTCTCTGCTCGGTGCCATTATTGTCAGCAACCAGACGCAGCTATTAAACCAACAAATCCAGTCGACCGGCAGGACAGTGGCCCACCAGATGGCGGAATCGGCCAAGGAACCCTTGTTGGCCAGTGATATGCTGCAGTTACGTTTTCTCACCTACAACCTATCTACATCCGAAAATATTCTAGGCACCGCGATCTACAATCCGGACTACAAGCTATTGGCCAACTCCGGGCAAAATCCGTTTGACCCGTATGCGCCGTTTGAAGGCAAGGCGCGTACCTATATGGATAGTGAAACGCGCACACTGGAATGGAAGTGGCCGTATTCACCAAAAGGCAATCTCGATGCCATTTCATTTACCACGCCGGTGCGATTCAAGGATGTCACCGCCGGACATGTGCTTATCAGTTACAGTCGCACATCGATTAATGAGTCGATCAATGAAGTCGTCTACTCCATTATCACGGTGACGATTATCCTGATCATTATCGGTATTATCGTTTCTTATTTTCTCGGTAAAAAACTGACAAAACCCATTCAGCATTTACTGGATGCCAGCCGCGCCATCGACGAAGGCAAGTATGATTTACAACTGGATGGCAGGCGCAATGACGAAATCGGCTACCTGATGAACTCCCTAAACAGCATGGCCAAGGGACTATTGGAAAAGGAACAGGTTGAAGCCGCATTCAATCGGCATGTATCACCCAATATCGCCAAAGAGATACTGGGCGATCTGGATCAGGTAAAACTGGGTGGCACGCATGTCTTTTCGACAGTCATGTTTGTGGATATTGTCGGCTTCACATCAAAATCAGAAACCATGACACCGCAGGCCGTGGCCGAACTGCTGAACGAATTTTATTCATATATTACCCATAGCGTGCATCTGTACAAGGGTACGATAGATAAATATATCGGCGACTGCGCAATGATTGTGTTTGGAGTGCCAGACCCGGATGAAGACCATGTCTATCACGCCATTTCCTACGCAGTCTTCATTCAGCGTATGGCCGAACGTATCAACAATATCCGTATCTCGAAAGGAAAACTGCCGGTGCATTACCGTATCGGTATCAACTGCGGAGAGATGCTGGCCGGCAACATGGGCTCATCGGCGCGCATGCAATATACCGTCGTTGGCGACAGCGTTAACCTGGCATCAAGACTGGCATCGATCGCCAACACTGACCAAATCATGATTACAGAAGAAACCTATGAAATCCCGAACGTCAAGAGGCGCATTATTGCGCAAAAATATCAATCCTTGCATGTACGAGGGAAAGCCAAAGCCATCAGTACCTATTTGGTCCATGATGTACGCGAAGCACAACAAATAGAGATGGAAAAAAATATCGATCGCTTACTGCTTTCGATGGAAAAAGATTTACTATGATACGTATTTTAAACGCTCTACTTCTATCATCCATTCTAATACTTTCGGGCTGCATTCAATTCAGTCAGACTAAAGTCGCGAGTCTCGATGAAATAGATACCTTACTAAGCAATCAGCAATACGATAAAGCCCTGCACGCCGCACAAGCGCGCAAGGCTAAAAAACCTTCGCCTGAAATCAACAACAGAATTAATGCTATCAAATCACAAGCACAACGCTACGATGAAGATACCAGCAAGGCCATTTACTCACTGATACACAAGCAGAAAACCGCTGAGGCAAAACAGACATTATCACAAGCACTTGCAAACCATCCCAAAGGTAAGCGACTGAACAAAATAAACAGTTACCTTAGGAGCTCAGAGTCTACGCAAATCAGTCGCCTACAAGCACAACAATTACTTGCAAAGTCAGAATGGCTATTAAGGGCGAAAGAAATCCAGGGCTCACTCGATACAATAAAGCCTGAAAACAACGGTACCTTTACCGACCCGTCTGCGGACATTGAGGAAACTGCAGCTGAGCTCTACCACCTGGGTCTGAAAGCGCTGCAGAAAAATGACCTTGAACTGGCCGACAGCTGCCTGACGATGTCGAACAAACTGCATTCCTTACCTTTTACTGTCTCGGCCATAGCCCGACTGGAAGTGCTGCGCCAGGAACAACGCCAGCGTGAACTTGCGTTGCAACAAGAAGCTGCAAAACAGCAACAGATGATCGAGATTATAGAGAAAACCGAGCCGAGAGAAGAACAAAAACCGAAAAAACAGCGGCAGATGAAACAACTGGAATTCGATACCCTGCACTACAACACGATGACCATGCTCAAGGATAACCAACTTTCCTCGGCCAAAACCAATCTAGACAAGCTGAATAAAAGCATGCCCGACAACGAAAAGGTTAAGCAGCTTAATAAGGAATTTAATAAAAAATTACCAGGTCACGTGGAGGCCCTGCTCAACAGGGGACGGCAACTTTACATCAATGGCAAGATCGAACAAGCCCGCAACATCTGGATCAAGGCCAGGAAGCTGGACCCAAAAAATGAAGAGATCAACAAGAACATTGAACGTGCCGATCGTGTTCTTGGGCGCCTGGACGAATTAAAGAAAAAGGGCGGTCAATAGCACCCGCTATTCTTCCGTATTTTTTATATCCACGACCAACCTGTGTACAGATCGATAACCCTGCGGCAGCTTTTTACCGCGGCGACCACGCTCGGCAACGTATTCATCGACCTCATCACCCTTCATGGTTTTATGTCGCTGTCCGGAATAAATCGTTAATTTTTCGCCATCCTGAACGCAGGTAATCGCCACCATATATTCTTCACGGGCAACAACACGGGCTGACGGTATGGCAAGGATCTTGTTGCCCTTGCCCTTGGGTAACTGAGGCAGTTCATGCAACGGAATCACCAGCATATTTCCTTCCGTGGTAACGGCCACCACCCAATCATCTTCGTAACTGCGAATGATCAGGGGCGGTAAAGCGCGTGCGCCTTTCGGAACAGACAACACCTTTTTACCCGCTTTGTTACGCGAGATCATATCTTCCAGCTTCATCACAAATCCATAACCGGCATCCGATGACAACAGCACCAGATCTTCCGGTTTACCCATAATAACGCCGACGACACTGGCACCATCTGGCAGCTTCAACCTGCCACTGAGTGGCTCACCATATCCTCTGGCCGATGGCAATCCATGCGCCGGTACGGCATAGGCCCTGCCGGTAGAGTCCATAAAGATGGCCAGTTGATTACTACGACCGCAGGCACTGTCCTGGAACTGGTCACCCGACTTGTAAGTCAGTGTTGTCGCGTCCACCTCATGGCCCTTGGCCGAACGTACCCAGCCCATTTGTGACAAGATGACTGTAACCGGCTCAATACTGATAAGTGCCGTTTCATCCATGGCTTGGGCAGTAGCGCGCTCGACGACCTGTGAACGGCGGTCATCGCCATACTCCTCGGCGTCAGACTTCAATTCTTTTTTCAGCAATGATTTCATGCGTTGCTTGGAACCCAGGGTTTGCTCCAGGCTTGCCTTTTCCTTACTCAGCTCGGTCTGCTCATCACGAATTTTCATTTCCTCAAGACGCGCCAACTGGCGTAATCGCGTATCGAGAATATAATCGGCCTGTGCTTCAGTCAGTTTGAAACGCTTGATCAGGACCGGCTTGGGCTCATCTTCGCTGCGGATGATGCGTATCACTTCATCCAGGTTCAGAAAGGCGATCAATAAGCCATCGAGCAAATGCAGGCGCTCATTGACCTTGTCCAGTCGGTACTGCAGCCTTTTCCTGACCGTCTCGGTCCTGAATACCAGCCATTCCTTCAGCATGGTGAGCAGATTCTTGACCCGTGGTCGGCCATCGAGGCCGATCACGTTCATATTGACCCTATAGGTTCTTTCCAGGTCAGTGGTGGCAAATAAATGCGCCATTAATTCTTCCACGTTGACACGATTGGAGCGCGGACATATCACCAGCCGGGTCGGATTTTCATGATCGGATTCGTCTCTGAGGTCCTCGACCATCGGTAATTTTTTAGCGATCATCTGTTGTGCAATCTGTTCGATCACTTTGGCGCCGGAGACTTGATGCGGCAGGGCCGTAACTATAATATCACTACCCTCTTTTTCGAAACGCGCACGCATGCGCATCGAACCGTTGCCGCTTTCATACATGGCTTTAATATCGGCAAGTGGCGTGATGATTTCGGCATCGGTAGGATAATCCGGCCCCTTCACATGCTGACACAAATCAGCCACGCTTGCCTTCGGCTTCTCAAGCAAATGAATACAGGCCGCGACCAATTCACGCAGGTTATGCGGCGGGATATCGGTGGCCATACCGACGGCAATACCGGAAATACCATTTAATAAGATATGTGGGACACGTGCAGGTAAGACCGCGGGTTCTCGCAAGGTACCATCGAAGTTTGGCGTCCAGTCAACGGTCCCCTGACCCACTTCCTTCAGTAGTAGTTCGGAAAATCTGGACAGGCGTGCTTCGGTATAACGCATAGCAGCAAAAGACTTGGGATCATCTGGTGAACCCCAGTTGCCCTGACCATCCACCAGCGGGTAACGATAGGTAAAGGCTTGCGCCATCAACACCATCGCCTCATAACAGGCGCTGTCGCCGTGCGGGTGGAATTTACCCAGCACATCACCAATGGTACGTGCTGATTTCTTGTACTTGGATCCGGCCTTCAGACCGAGATCCGACATGGCATAGATGATTCGACGTTGCACCGGCTTGAGGCCGTCACCAATGTTCGGCAAGGCCCGGTCCATGATGACATACATGGAGTAATCCAGGTATGCTTTCTCGGTAAATTCCTTGAGGGGAAGTTTCTCTACGCCCTCATAGTCAAATTCTATATTGTCACCCATAATAATTTACTTCCAGGATCTTCTTGAATTCATAACCAGCCATGCTTTTCAGATTTTTCTGTTGAAACAGCCCTCACGAGCAGAGTATTTTTACCTAGACCTCGGCCATATCGCCTTTCTTCTCAAGCCAGGACTTTCTGTCTGAACTCCGTTTCTTGGATAGCAGCATATCCATGATCTGGTTGGTATTATCACCTGCCTCGATAGTCAGCTGCACCAACCTGCGTGTATCCGGAGATAATGTCGTCTCGCGTAATTGCAACGGATTCATTTCACCCAGACCTTTGAAGCGCTGCACATTGACCTTACCTTTTTTCTTTTCTGCGGCAATTCGGTCCAGTACCCCATGGCGCTCGGCATCATCCAGCGCATAGTAAACTTCCTTACCAATATCGATTCGATACAGTGGCGGCATGGCGATATACACATGGCCTGCCGATACTAGCGGTCTGAAGTGACGCAAAAACAGGGCGCATAACAAGGTCGCGATATGCGCGCCGTCGGAGTCGGCATCTGCCAACACGCATATTTTGCCATAACGCAGGCCCTTCAGATTATCGGATCCCGGGTCAACGCCGATCGCGACCGAGATATCATGTACCTCCTGCGATCCTAGCACTACCTGTGGGTCTACTTCCCAGGTATTCAGGATCTTGCCGCGTAACGGCATGATGGCCTGAAAGGTACGGTCTCTTGCCTGTTTCGCAGAACCGCCGGCTGAATCCCCTTCCACCAGAAACAATTCGGTTCGATCAACATCCGACGAGGAGCAATCTGACAATTTGCCTGGCAAGGCCGGGCCCTGGGTGACTTTTTTACGCACCACTTTCTTGCCGGCACGTAAGCGTGATTGCGCACTGGCAATGGCCAGTTCGGCAATTTTTTCACCGGCATCGGTATGCTGGTTCAACCACAAGCTGAAAGAATCCTTAACGACCCCGGAAACAAAGGCGGCACATTCACGTGATGACAGTCTTTCTTTTGTCTGCCCGGAAAATTGCGGATCAACCAGCTTGACTGACAACACATAGCTGACTTTATCCCACACATCTTCCGGCGTTAGCTTGACGCCACGTGGCAGCAAACTACGAAATTCGCAAAATTCACGAATGGCTTCGGTCAAGCCGGTACGCATACCGTTAACATGGGTGCCACCCTGAATCGTCGGGATCAGATTGACATAACTCTCGGCAACACTGTCGCCACCGGAGGGCAACCAGACCACGGCCCATTCGGCGGCCTCCTGATTACCCTGTACGGCACCGGTAAAGGCCTCTTCCGGCAAGATCTCGGCTCCCTGTAATTCACTCTGCAGATAAAAACCAAGTCCTTGCTCGTATAACCACTCTTCCTTTTCCTTGCTCTTTTCGTCATGGAAACGGATACGCAGCCCAGGACAAAGCACCGCCTTCGCCCGCAGTACATGCTTCAGTCGTGCAACTGATATCTTCGCTGAATCGAAATACTTCGGATCCGGCCAAAAACGCACAGTGGTACCGGTGTTGTTCTTACCGACTTTATCGACCACTTCCAGCTTGGAGGCACGCTTGCCGTCGGCAAAAGAGATATTATATTCCTTGCCGCCGCGACGTATCCATACTTCCAGGTGCTTGGATAAGGCATTGACGACCGAGACGCCGACACCATGCAGGCCACCGGAGAAGGTATAATTATCACTGGAAAATTTACCGCCCGCGTGCAGCTTGGTCAAAATCAGTTCGACGCCAGGCATTTTCTCTTTCGGATGTATATCAACCGGCATGCCGCGTCCGTCATCACTGACTTCTACTGAACCGTCCTTATATAAGGTGACATCAATTTTTTTGGCGTGTCCGGCAATGACTTCATCGACACTATTGTCAATGACTTCCTGCGCGAGATGATTGGGGCGCGTGGTATCGGTATACATACCCGGTCGCTTACGTACCGGCTCCAGTCCACTCAATACCTCGATTGAAGAAGCATTATAGTCCTTACCCATTGCAAACAACCTTTCTCACTAACCGTCTACTCCAGCTCTTCAGAAATAAAATTATCAAGTGGATATTCAAGCAATTGCAGGATATCCTCTTTTTTACCTTTAATAATACTGTTCTCGCAAAGGAAATACGTGAACAGGTCATGCCGATACGCACCCGTACCACTTTCTTCTATTGTTTTCCATTGCGGTGAAGTTAATGGATTCAGGGGCTGACCCCATAGTGCGGAAGCATACATTTTGTATTCATTGTTGTCACATCGAATACCTTCAAAGAGTACACTTCTAAGGCCAGAAGGTGGCTCGATCACGACCGTATAGCGGACGACATTATCGCCGGCGGTAACGTTGACAGAGCTGGCGTCGATAAAATATTTATAACGCGGCATCTGAAAGACCTTCAGTGAAATCAGATTGTCATTCTGTGGTGCTGACGGCAATGCCAACTCCTGTTCCTCCCAACCACGCTTATAGGTATGCCCGAAAGATTGCCCCATGCCGTCACCCATCACATCGTCATTACTGTTATCGGCATGGGCAGGCTGGATTACGATTAATGACGGCAACAGCGCGGCTGACAGTGTTGCAACAAGGAATCGTCTGGCCGACGACAGCAACTTATTATCTTTATTTAATTTCATATCACCATGCAACACCGGGATCCGCCAAATGCAGTTTACGCTAACAGGGAACATACAGCTAAATATGTCGGCAATCAACACATGAACGCAGGTATGTCCCGGTTCCGCTCTATCCTGAGCAGTTCATCATGAAATGATAGCGGCGGAAAGCTGCTCACGGAGCTAATCAGGGATCTGATAGCCTTTCCGTGCTGAATTAGGCCAGGTCAGCGGCCAGTGAGTCCCGATAGTTAGCGGGCAAGGGATCCAGTACATGCGAATAGAAAGGGTGTTCCACACCCAGGGAGATAGCTTTGTTGTCCTTGGCCGCCTTGATCATGTCTTCGCTCAATTCAAACCGCAGGAAATGCACAGACGAGGTTTTTTCTTCCGTTGCCCGCTCCAGGTCCTCGTCGGCGACCGGATAGACCTTGTCACAACTGTCAACCTGCATCCATATTTTATGCTCGACATCCAACAACTGCTTCAATGCCTCTGCCCTTTCGTCCGGATCGCTGTATTCAATCATCAACGTCGCTTTCCAGTTGCTGCCATCCGGGATCAACGCATTATAGGTGTCCAGCTCTTCCTGAATACCTTCCGCTTCAAAAATACGCTCGGCACGCAGCATTTCCTGTATCTGGTATTGCATGATCAGTACATCTTCAAAATGCAGCGTCATGTTCGGACCCAGTTCGATAATGCGATCTTTCTTATGTTGCATGACCCGCGCGCGAAAATCATCGCGGCTGGCCGAATATTGCTCCAACCCCATCAGGTCTTCGCGTGTTAATTTATTCATATTAGCTTCCGTTTTCTATAAGCCGTAGGCACGACGCACCAGACTCAATGGGTGGTGTGGCTCGGAATCATCATCAAGCCCGTTTTCAATCTGGTGGCCGGCCATGGGGCAATCACTGGTATAAAAGTCCGGCTTTTCCTGTTTGACCTTGTTGACCACCGGCCGGCATATCTTCATGGAAATATCATGGTATTCGCGCTTGACCGCATAAGTGCCGTCATGACCGGAACAACGTTCAATGGTAATCACGTCGGTATCCGGAATCAGTTGCAATAATTCGCGCGTTTTCATACCGATTTTTTGCACACGCTGGTGACAGGCGACATGATAAACCACCTTGCCAAGGCTGGTCTTGAAATCCGTATTCAAGGCCCCGCCCTTATGACGCAGCATCAGGTATTCAAATGGGTCATATATATTGTCCCTGACTTTGATCACGTCCGGGTCATCGGGAAACATGAGTGGTAGTTCCTGCTTGAACATCAATACGCAGGAAGGGATCGGGCCAACGATGTCCCAACCGTCATCGATCATTTTAGCCAGTAGCGGAATATTGGCTTCCTTGGCACGTTCAACGGCTTCAAGATCACCCAACTCCATCTTCGGCATACCACAACATTGCTCTTTGTCCACGGTCGTCACCGGGATGCCATTATGCTCAAAGATACTGAGCAGGTCCTCGCCCAGTTCGGGCTCATTATAGTTACCATAACAAGTCGCAAACAAGGCCACTTTACCTCTCGTTGGACCGACCGGTTTTGCCGTTTGTGTTGATTGGTGCGAACGCAGTCGTTTTTGTAAGGTATTACTATGGTACTTCGGTAACACCGCATCTGCATGCACACCCAGGGCCTTGTCCAGTAGTTTCCGCATAGGCTTGACACTATTGACAGTGTTCACGGTTTGCACAACTACCGGGATGCTGGCCAATTTGCCGATCGCATCAGTGGAAGTCAGCATGCGGTCGCGTTTACTCGCGCCCTGCTGTTTAAAATGGACCGCCTTGGCCCTTAACATTACATGCGGGAAATCCAGGTTCCACTCATGCGGTGGAACATAAGGACATTTAGTGAGATAACACAGGTCGCACAAGTAACAATGTTCGACAACCTTGTGATAATCCGCCTTGTCGACTCCATCCACCTCCATGGTGTCTGATTCATCAACAAGATCAAATAGTGTAGGAAAGGAATTACACAGACTGACACACCGACGACAGCCATGGCAGATATCAAAAACGCGCTCCATTTCTGCTAACAACGCATCCTGGTCCCAGAATTCAGCCTCTTTCCAGTTCAGGGGATGCCGGGTGGGCGCCTCAAGGCTGCCTTCTCGCTGTGTCGCCATACAGGTTCTCCTCTCAACAAACTTTTAAGCCATTACTCTGCCAGGATATCCTGGCAGAGCTATAACAGACTGGAAACCTAGTCCAGTGTATCCAGGGCTTTCTGGAAACGGTTTGCATGAGAACGCTCGGCCTTGGCCAGCGTTTCAAACCAATCAGCTATCTCGTCGAAACCTTCTTCACGAGCAGACTTGGCCATACCGGGATACATATCGGTATACTCATGAGTTTCGCCAGCGATAGCCGCTTTCAGGTTATCCGAAGTGCCACCGATGGGCAGACCGGTTGCTGGGTCACCACTGGCTTCGAGGTATTCAAGATGACCATGGGCATGACCGGTTTCACCTTCAGCGGTAGAACGAAATACCGTTGATACGTCATTGTAGCCTTCAACATCGGCCTTGGCTGCAAAATACAGGTAACGACGATTGGCCTGAGATTCACCGGCAAATGCATCTTTCAGGTTCTGTTCGGTTTTACTACCTTTAAGTTCCATAATATTTCCTCCGAAATCATTGTTTACAACGGATTTTGGCTGTTTGACGGCGTCATAGAGAGCGCTGCCAGGCCACTCCTGTAAATTTAGAATGAGTCTAAATCGTGCTAAGAATGTATCTCACGCGCCAGGGACTGTCAACTGTATCTGATAGCTACCTATATTTGACCTGATCTGCGTCAAGCGGTAACGTTCCCGGTTATATTAAGAGGAATTTTTATGCCCAGAAAAGCCAAAACCGATGAAAACATGGATTTTGAGAAGGCCATGCAAGAGCTGGAATCACTGGTTGAAAATATGGAAAGTGGCGACCTTAGTCTTGAGGACTCACTGAAATCTTTCGAACAGGGTGTGAAGTTGACCAGGCTTTGCCAGCAGTCCCTGAAAAAAGCTGAACAGAAAGTCGCCATCCTGCTGAAAAAAGATAAAAACGCTAACCTTAGCGATTTTAGCGACGACTGATTTAACTATTACCCTGAACAAGGAACATCACGTTGGAATTTGATGCACTGATAAAAACCTACCAGTCTCGCGTGGAAAACGCACTCGATTTCTGGCTACCGAATGCAGATACACACCCTCAGACACTACACGAAGCCATGCGCTATTCAGCCATCAGTAATGGTAAATATATGCGTCCTTTGCTGATTTATGCTACCGGTGACTCGCTCGGCATAGCCCGCGAAAGCCTGGACGGCATTGCCTGTGCAACAGAAATTATTCATGCCTATTCGCTTATTCATGACGATCTGCCAGCCATGGACGATGATGCATTACGTCGCGGTAAACCTACCTGCCATGTTAAATTTGGCGAGGCCATGGCTATTTTGGCTGGCGATGCCTTGCAGGCATTGGCATTCTATGTGATTGCGCATGACGACAAACTCACGGTTGATGCCAAAACGCGACTTAAAATGATCGATGTGCTGTCGCTGTCATGTGGTTCTCGTGGCATGGCAGGAGGACAGGCCATCGATCTACAAAGTGTGGGTAAAACACTTGATATCGCCCAGCTTGAGGATATGCACATCCACAAAACCGGGGCTCTGATCCGCGCCAGCGTCATGCTCAGCGCCTATGCCGCTAGTGATCAGCCAGCATCCATCCTCGAGCATCTCGACCACTATAGTAAATGCGTCGGCCTGGCTTTCCAGATTCGCGATGATATTCTTGATGTTGAAGGCGAAACGGCCGTGATTGGTAAACAGCAGGGCGCCGACGACGCCCTCAATAAACCTACCTACCCTACCCTGCTGGGTATGGCCGGCGCCAAGGCGCGTGCGTTGGAATTACATGAGGAGGCCATGCAGTCACTGTCTCATCTTGACCAGCGCGCGGAACCGCTACGCATGATCTCGCGTTACATAATTGACCGGGTTTCTTGAATAATAGCCATATAAAACATCATGTTGACTATCACCCTGCTCATTGTGAGCTTGTCTACATCTGGTGATGTGAGCGCGTTAACATCAACTTGCATCCAATCGTGTAAACTCTCATAATTATATTCTAATAAAGGATTTACAGCCGTAAACTAATAATGAACAAACCCGACCTATCACTTCTGCAAGACATCTCATCTCCAGAGGATGTACGCAATCTTTCTCGCAACGACTTGAAAGACCTGGCCGGGCAATTACGCCATCACCTGATTGAACACGTCTCACAACATGGCGGGCATCTGGCCGCGAGCCTCGGCACGGTCGAGTTAACCATCGCCCTGCACTACATTTTCAACACCCCGGAAGACCGTCTGATCTGGGATGTTGGCCATCAGACCTATCCGCATAAAATGCTGACCGGTCGTCGAGATCGTATGCAAACCATGCGCAAATTACATGGCCTGTCCGGGTTTCCGCGCCGTGAAGAGAGCGAATATGACACCTTTGGCGTTGGTCATTCGAGCACCTCGATCAGTGCCGCACTCGGCATGGCCCTCGCCAATCGCAGCCTCGAGAATGAACGTAAGGCCGTCGCCATTATTGGTGATGGCGCTATGACCGCGGGCATGGCCTTCGAGGCCTTGAACCATGCAGGCTCTCTGGATACCAATCTGCTGGTCGTGCTCAACGATAATAAAATGTCAATCTCAAAAAATGTCGGCGGCCTGTCCAACTACCTGGCCCGCATACTGTCCGGACGCCTCTATTCCGGTGTGCGCGAGGGTGGTAAAAAGGTACTCAGTCACATGCCCAGTATGCTCGAACTGGCCCGACGTGCCGAAGAACACATGAAAGGGATGATCATTCCAGGCACCTTGTTTGAAGAGCTTGGCTTTAATTATATCGGCCCTGTCGATGGTCACGACATGGATTCATTGATTGATACCCTGAGCAATCTCAAACACCTGAAGGGTCCGCAATTTCTGCATATCGTCACCCAGAAAGGCAAAGGCTATTCCCCCGCGGAAGAAAACCCCTGTGCCTTTCACGGCATTTCCAAATTTGACCGCGACACCGGTAAGACCAGTGCTTGTGCCGACACCTTGCCCAGCTATACATCGATTTTTTCGCAATGGCTGTGCGATATGGCCAGCGCTGATGACCGACTGGTGGGCATCACACCGGCGATGCGCGAAGGTTCCGGACTGGTGGATTTTTCCGAGCAATTCCCCGATCGCTATTTTGATGTCGGCATTGCCGAACAGCATGCGGTAACCTTGGCCGCCGGCCTTGCCTGCGAAGGCTTGCGACCGGTCGTTGCTATCTATTCTACGTTCCTGCAACGTGCCTATGACCAACTCATTCATGACGTGGCCTTACAAAACCTACCTGTTATGTTTGCGATTGACCGCGCCGGACTGGTTGGGCCGGATGGCGCCACGCATGCGGGTAGCTTTGATCTCAGTTATTTACGCGCCATTCCAAATATGGTGATTATGGCCCCTGCCGACGAGAACGAATGTCGACAGATGCTCAGCACCGGGTTTCAACATGATGGCCCTAGTGCAGTACGTTACCCGCGCGGCAGCGGCCCGGGAATCAAACCCGCAACCGAGTTAGACACTCTGCCCATCGGCAAGGCCAGGACCTGCCGCGAAGGCGTAGACATTGTGCTGTTGGCTTTTGGTTGCATGTTGAGTCCGGCCATCGAAGTCGGTGACCAGTTAAATGCCAGCGTCATCAATATGCGTTTTATCAAGCCACTGGATGAAGCACTGTTAGAGCAAATCAGCTCACAGAACAAACTCCTGGTAACGCTGGAAGATAATGCCGTGGCCGGTGGCGCCGGCAGTGGTATTTGTGAGTTTTTGAATAGCCAAAATATAATGGTACCGGTACTGCAACTGGGCCTGGCCGATACCTTCCTCGAACAAGGTAGCCGCGAACAATTGTTATCATTATCAGGCCTGGATCCGGAACATATCATCCAGTCCATTATGGCCCACCCCGCCTATCAGGATTGCAAAATAAGGCAGACTCAAGTAGTATCGTAGCCCGATATTCATCAGCAATACGAAAAACCCTCTTATTACTTGAATTCAAAAGGTTTTTACGGAAAACCTGGCTTGGATATTTTCGCCACCGGCAGCGAAAATCATTTATAATCCATACTACTATGTGATAAAACCATCACCCTATTGACTATGGCTGCACTATATACATTAAAAATTGTGACTGATTTTGCCTCGGCGCATACCCTACGTGATTACCCGGGGGATTGCAGCCGCATGCATGGTCATAACTGGAA
>CAMYJO010000021.1 GCA_947258755.1 uncultured Gammaproteobacteria bacterium | reverse complement strand
CAATGGAAATTTTTCAGAAAAAGTAGTATCTTACGCGCTCTTGAAAACGGGCTTGAGGGCCAGTATGGCAGGCAAAGTACATATCCGCACATTCGGTTGTCAGATGAATGAGTACGATTCCGATAAGATGGCGGACGTGCTATTGGCCTCGCACGGCCTGGAAAGGACCGCCGATGCAGAACAGGCAGATGTGTTGCTGTTGAATACCTGCTCGATTCGAGAAAAGGCACAGGAGAAGGTTTTTTCGCAGCTGGGTATGTGGCGCGAATTCAAACAGAAGCGGCCCGAGGTCGTCATCGGTGTCGGTGGTTGTGTCGCCAGCCAGGAAGGTGATGCCCTACGCCTGCGCGCACCCTATGTCGACATGGTCTTTGGCCCACAGACCCTGCACCGTTTACCAGCCATGCTCGATGACGTCAGACGCGAGCGTAATGCTGTCATCGATATCAGTTTTCCCGAGATTGAAAAATTTGATTGTCTGCCGCCACCGAAGGCCGACGGTCCAACGGCCTTTGTTTCGATCATGGAGGGCTGTAGTAAGTATTGTACGTTTTGCGTGGTCCCTTACACACGTGGCGAAGAGGTTAGTCGGCCGCTGGACGATATTATTGCCGAGGTCGTGGCGTTGGCGCAGCAGGGTGTGCGCGAAGTCAATCTGCTCGGTCAGAATGTCAATGCCTACCGCGGTCTGATGGATGACGGCGATGTCGCCGATCTGGCCCTGCTAATCAGTTATGTTGCCAGCATTGATGGCATCGATCGTATTCGTTACACCACATCACACCCGGTTGAGCTGTCTGACAGCCTGATTCAGGCCTATGTGGAAGTGCCTGAGCTGGTCAGTCATTTACACCTACCAGTGCAAAGCGGCTCTGATTTGATCCTGGCGATGATGAAGCGTGGTCATACGGCTGCGGATTATCGCGACAAGGTTGAGCGCTTGCGCCAGGCTCGACCTGATTTGAGCCTGTCGTCCGATTTCATTATCGGTTTTCCGGGCGAGTCGGATGCAGATTTTGCGGCCACCATGCAGCTGATCGAAGACATCGGCTTCGATGCCTCATTTAGTTTTATCTACAGCGCCAGACCGGGTACACCGGCAGCGGCACTGACCGATGACGTGTCGATGCAGATCAAGAAGGAACGCCTGGCCCGTTTACAGGAACGCATAAGCCAGATGGCCGCGGCGATCAGTGAGTCAATGGTCGGCAGTGTACAACGCGTTTTGGTAGATCGACCATCACGCAAGGACCCGGGTGAGATGTCAGGCCGAACCGAAAATAATCGCGTGGTCAATTTTCGCGGTGGATCGTCCTTATTGGGGCAGTTTGTCGACGTAAAGATCACGGCTGCCTTGCCAAATTCCTTGCGCGGCGAGTTGTTGGAGAATAGCGAGGATACGGTTGGCGTGGCATGAATATGCTGCATTTTCGTACAAAAATGCCCATTATTGGCTAAATTTGACCGAAATTTGTGCATTTTGATAAATTTTACATCATTGTGGAAATGATTTTTTATATCACATGGCTTGCCAGATTCCATCGTTTACACCATACTTTAAGCATATGAATCCTTCTGTGAAAATTGCGTATTTGCCACTCATCTATCGATGATGCCCTTCCTGTCGAGTTATTAAGTTACCTTGAAAGACCACCCTGCTAGCCTGGATGTTGCCCTTGAGCCCGTTGACCAAAATCGACTGGCCAATCTGTGTGGTCAGTTTGATGAGCATCTGCGTCATCTGGAACGCCGTCTGGGTGTCGAGATCAATAATCGTGGCAATCTGTTTCAGGTGATCGGTGAAGACAAGGCAACCAAGGCCGCCTATCGGTTATTGAAAAAATTATATGCAGCGACTGAACAGGAATCACTGTCGGCTGAATCCATTCATTTGTATTTGCAGGATGCGGCACTCGCGGATTTGCTTGATGATGTTGCCAGTGAATCCGAGCAAGATGAAACAGTTATTAATACGCGCAAGGGTTTAATTCGCGGACGCGGCCCGAATCAGCGTCGCTATCTTGCCAATATTCTTAATCATGATGTTAATTTTGGTATTGGTCCTGCCGGCACCGGCAAGACTTACCTGGCCGTGGCCTGTGCCGTCGAGGCACTGGAGCAGGAAAAGGTACGACGTATCGTCTTGGTCAGGCCTGCGGTAGAAGCGGGTGAGCGCCTGGGTTTTCTGCCGGGTGACATGGCGCAAAAAATCGACCCCTATCTGCGCCCGCTTTATGATGCCCTGTATGAAATGCTTGGCTTTGACCGGGTCAGTAAGCTGATCGACCAACATGTTATCGAAGTCGCACCGCTGGCCTTTATGCGTGGTCGTACGTTAAATGAATCATTCATTATTCTGGACGAAGCGCAAAACACCACTGTCGAGCAAATGAAAATGTTTTTGACTCGGATAGGTTTTGGTTCGACTGCCGTTGTCACCGGCGATGTCACTCAAACCGACTTGCCTAATAATAGTCAGTCCGGTCTACGTCATGTAACCGAGGTGTTAAAAAATATTGAAGGTATTAGCTTCACTTTCTTTACCTCGCGTGATGTGGTTCGCCATCCCTTGGTGCAACGCATAGTGATTGCCTACGATAAACATACTAAGCAGGATTGATGACTGTTTGTGGAACTCGTGATTGATATGCAGATTCCTAGTCAGGCCGAGAATCTACCGCAGGCGGCAGACTTCAAGCGCTGGATAGCAGCCGCGTTACCGGCAAACACAGCATCGGCAGAAGTGGTGGTGCGCATTGTGGATGAGCAGGAAAGTGCTGAGCTTAACCAGACCTATCGTGGTAAGCAGGGTTCGACCAATGTGTTGTCATTTCCGTTTATGGCTCCCGCCGAGGTCGATATGGATTTGCTTGGTGACCTGGTTATTTGTGCGCCGGTGATAGCGCGGGAGGCGATCGAACAACACAAGAGCGCGGAATCACACTGGGCGCATATGGCTGTGCATGGCACCTTGCATTTGCTCGGATTTGATCACCAGACTGACGAGCAAGCAGCTGAAATGGAAGCTTTGGAGAAAAAAATTTTAACCGGTATGGGCTATCCGGCACCATACATTGATGAAGTGTAAGACTATGGAGACAGAGAAAGACTAATGAGCGAGGACACATCGAGTAGCAACGATTCCGAGGGTCGGTCATGGCTGGAGAAACTAGGCCAGATATTACATGCAGACCCCCGGGATCGTGAAGATTTACTGGAGATACTCCGCGAGGCGGAAAAACGGACCTTACTGGATACCGATTCACTGGGTATGATTGAAGGTGTGTTGCAGGTATCCGAGATGCAGGTGCGCGACATCATGATTCCACGATCGCAAATGTCGATATTATCCAGGGATCAATCCCGTGACAACATGTTGTCGGTCATGATTGAAAGTGGCCACTCGCGTTTCCCGGTGATAGGTGACAGTCGAGATGAAGTGCTCGGAATAATCCTGGCCAAAGATATGTTGCGCTTTAGCCGCGATGAAGATAGCGAAGACTTTTCCATTCGTGAAATTCTACGTGAACCGGTATTCGTTCCCGAAAGTAAACGACTGAATGTATTGCTCAAAGATTTTCGTTCCAGCCAGAACCATCTGGCTATTGTTGTCGATGAGTATGGCGGTGTCGCCGGTATGGTTACTATTGAGGATGTTCTCGAACAGATCGTCGGTGAGATCGAGGATGAGCATGATATCGATGAGGGTAAGTACATTCTCAAACATGATGATACACACTACATCGTCAAGGCCTTAACCGATATTGAGGAGTTCAATGCTTTTTTCAAGACGGCCTTCAGTGATGATGAATTTGATACCATCGGTGGTTTGGTCATGAATGTACTCGGCCATATGCCCAAACGCGATGAAGTGGTCGTGATCGATGATATATCATTTCGCATCCTGCGCTCAGATAATCGCAGGATTTACTTGCTTGAGGTTATTCTCGAAGACGAAGCGGCGGCAACGTCCATTGAGTCAGACTAAACGGGCCTGCTGTCACTCCTATGCTTATTAAATCTGCACCCAGCTTGAACATGTCGATATTGTTCCTGGCAGGACTACTGTTGCCGTTGGCTTATGCGCCGCTTGGCTGGGCATTTTTGGCAGTGCCGATACTGGCGGTGCTTTTTTATCAGTGGCAACAGGCTACTGCATCGCAGGCATGGTGGCTGGGCTGGGCCTTTGGTACCGGCATGTTTCTGTCAGGCGTGTACTGGGTTTATTTCAGCATGCATGAGCATGGCGCAGTACCGATGGTGTTTTCAGCCTTGCTGACGTTTTTGTTTGCAATGTTCCTGGGCCTGTTTCCAGCACTGGTTGGTTGGCTGTCGGCGCGCTATTTCAAGAATGCCGACTGGCAACGCTTGCTACTGTTATACCCGGCCTTATGGGTGATGATGGAATGGGTCAGGAGCTGGTTTTTTACCGGCTTTCCCTGGCTCAACCTGGGTAGCAGTCAGGTGCATTGGCCGTTGGCGGGTTATGCGCCGCTGCTGGGTGAGTATGCAATTGGTTTTCTATTGGCACTGACCGCTGCTGCCTGCGCCTATGTCATCAAGGCCACGAATAAGGCGCGTATCATCACCGTGATATTGGTCCTGGTTGTGTGGGCAGGCGGGCACTTGCTGCGTCAAATCGAATGGACTAAGGCGACAGGTGAGCCATTCAAGGTCGCGCTGGTGCAGGGTAACGTCGATCAGGCAACCAAATGGAACCCTGATTATCGTACCCAGATTATCTCCGACTACCTTAAACTGAGTCGGCCACACTGGGATGTCGATGTCATGATCTGGCCGGAAACGGCCATTTCGGCGTTTTATCATCACGTCCCGGAAATTATTGACATACTGGAAAAACAGGCACGTGATACCAATACTGATCTGTTGGTGGGCATCCCTTACAAGGACCTGGAGACAGATGAGTATTACAACAGCGTGTTAAGTCTTGGTGCTGAACGTGCCTTCTACCACAAGCGTCACCTGGTGCCTTTCGGTGAATTCATACCGCTGCAGAGCCTGCTCAGTGATCTGCTCGACTTCATGGGCCTGCCGATGTCTGGTTTCAGTCGTGGTAGCAGCACGCAGACGACACTCAAGGCCGGTGGCTATCTGGCCGGGCCCACCGTTTGCTATGAGATCATATTCAATGGTGAGCTCATACAATCACTGCCTGCGGCCAACTACTTGGTCAATGTCAGCAATAATACCTGGTTTGGCGATTCCAGTATGCCGTATCAGCAATTGCAGATGGCTCAAATGCGTGCGTTAGAGACTGAGCGTTATGTATTGAGCGCGACCAATAACGGTGTCAGTGCCGTGGTCGATCATCGCGGCAGGATTATCCAGCGCTCACCGCAGTTTCAGACCCATGTCCTGACCGCCAAGGTGCAGGCGCGTAGCGGGGCAACCCCTTATGTTCGTTATGGCAACTATCCGATGGTCATCCTGTTATCGCTAATATTATTGGGGCTGTGGTTACGTAACAGCCATTAATCTCTGTATTGGCGAAATATTCCTTTTACTTGCTTGACTTACTCAAGTATTTCCCCGGCAGGACCGATAATAGTGTTTATCTTGATCTACATGTCTTAATTGTCCATGGTCGCAAACAATACCAAGCCTGTCATTATTGCCGGATTTTCTATTATCCTGTTGTTTTTCATTATATTAATTTTATTTTGGGTCAGTAGTCAGAGTCATCAGCAACAACGCCTGGTCAAGATGGACGCTTTTAGAGAGGCGGCCCGACATATAGGTGATATGCGCAAGGTTTCGCTGCGACGAGCACTGGCCTTGCATGAGATGCTGCTAATGACCGATGAGATAGACAGGGATGAAAAGTACCAGGAGTTTTCCGAGCTGGCCGGAGCATTCATAGATGCCCGTGACAAGTTGTTGGCACTCGATCTCGATCAAAAGGGACTGTCACTATGGGAGAAGATCAGGCTCAAGGTGATCGCCAGTCAACGTGTTCAGGTAGAGGCAGTGCGAGTGCTACAGCAAGGTAGTTACGAGCGGGTAATAGATATTCTCAGTGATGAGGTGATTCCGTGGCAACAGCAAATAGCGGACACCTTGTCGGAAATGTTCGATTATAACAATGAGCAGGTCGCGCAAGAATTTACCAACGCCGAGGCTGATCAGCGTAAAATCTACTCGATCATCGTGATCTTGACAGTGCTGGCCTTGCTGATCAGTAGCGGTATTATATTCTATGTGGTGCGCACCACGGCGCGCATCCAGAATGATCTGCGTAAGGCGGATGAAGCCCGATTTGCCAATCAGATGAAGAGCGAGTTCCTGGCCAATATGAGTCATGAAATCAGGACACCGTTGACCGCCATTATTGGTTACGCCGAAGCCGCACTGAATCCCGGCCAGAACCGCCAGGAGCGCATGGATGGTATTCAGACTATTCATCAAAGCGGTATGCACTTATTGTCGTTGATTAACGAGATCCTTGACCTGTCCAAGGTTGAAGCCGGTAAACTGGAGTTGGAGTTGATGCAGATTTCGCCATTTGAAATCCTGCAGGATGTCAGTCATGTGTCTAGTTGTCGCGTGCAGGAAAAGGGTTTGAACTTTGGGCTGAATTACAAATATCCGTTACCGGCCAGTATCACAACCGACCCATTGCGATTGAAACAAATATTACTCAACCTGATTAATAATGCCATCAAATTTACAGAGAAAGGGCATATTTATATCAATGTCAGTTGCGATAGTGAGCAACAGAAACTTTATTTTGCCATCGAGGATACTGGGATTGGTATTGCCACAGAAAAGATGAGCAATATTTTCGAATCCTTTTCTCAGGCTGATAAGAGTACCACACGAAAATATGGTGGAACGGGTCTTGGTTTGACCTTGTCACGACGCCTGGCGGGCATGTTGGGGGGTAGTATTAATGCCGACAGTCTGCCAGGTAAAGGTAGTGTGTTTACGGTCAGTATCGATACTGGGCCATTACAGGTTGCCGATTTTATCCATCAGGAAAGTGTTCCGATAATAAATACGGAGAATGATAACAAGGTAGTAGAGATGCCTGTATTGCAAGGCAAAGTGTTAGTGGTGGATGATGTCGAAGCCAATCGTAAGTTGATTTCGTATTTTGTCGGCAAGACCGGTGTGCAGGTTGATTTGGCTGGAAATGGTCAACAAGCTCTGGGCTTACTTGAGCAGACTAGCTATGACCTGGTATTTATGGATATGCAAATGCCAGTCATGGATGGTATCACGGCGACAGAAAATATACGTGCCCGGCATTGGGATGTGCCGGTGATTATGCTCACCGCCAATGCTTACCCTGAAGATCGCCGACGATGTGCGCAGGCAGGGGCAAACGATTTCCTCTGTAAGCCGGTTAGCAATCAACAAATCAATGAAATACTCATGCAGTTTTTGCCAGCCGACGAGCAATTGGACACAGTTAGTAATCCTATCTGCTCCACCTTGCTGGAAGAAGACCCCGAGCTTGCGGATATCGTCAATCGCTTTGTCCATTGCCTGCCACAAAGGAGCGGCAAACTTGACGATTTATTTCAGCGACAGGACTGGTCGGCACTCGGAGACCAGCTACATGACCTGAAAGGCACGGCCGGCAATATGGGCTTCGGCGAAATCTATAGCCACCTCGTTGACATGGAAGATTGCCTCAGGGGCAATGACTACGGGCAGTTGGGGGGATCAGTTTGAGCAGCTGAATGCATTGATTCGACGGGTAAATGTAAAAGTAGGATAACGGCAGGGGAAAGATACTTAAAGTCAGGGTGAAGATAATAGTAGCGAGTGACGAGTAGCTAGTGGCTAGAAAAAGACTATGTCCTGGGTTCTGTTTTACCTCGCCACTAGCCACTAGCAACCCGCTACTATTATCTTTACCCTGATTTTAAGGTATGCTTCTGATCTTTATTCAACAGAATCAGGCTCATAAGTTCACACGCAATGGAAGACACCTACAAACACGCTGAAATAGAGGCCAGTGCGCAGCAATACTGGCTGAAAAATCAAACATTTAAGGCCATAGAAGACCCTGATCGGGAGAAATACTATTGCCTGGCGATGTTTCCATACCCCAGTGGCCGTCTGCACATGGGCCATGTGCGCAACTATACCCTGGGTGATGTGATCGCGCGCTATCAGCGCATGTTGGGCAAGAATGTGTTGCAGCCGATGGGTTGGGATGCCTTTGGACTGCCGGCCGAAAATGCGGCGATGAAGAATAACGTAGCGCCGGCCAAATGGACCTACGAAAATATTGACTATATGCGCGGCCAGTTGCAGCGCCTGGGTTTTGCCTATGACTGGGACCGGGAGCTGGCGACCTGCCATCCCGAATATTACCGTTGGGAGCAGTGGCTTTTTACACGCCTGTTTAAAAAAGGCCTGGTCTACAAAAAAACGGCGGCGGTCAACTGGTGTCCACATGACATGACGGTGCTGGCCAATGAGCAGGTCATCGATGGCAAATGCTGGCGTTGTGACACCCTGGTCGAGCGCAAGGAAATCCCGCAGTGGTTCATGAAAATTACCGCCTACGCGGATGAGCTGTTGCGTGATTTGGACAAGTTGCCGGGTTGGCCCGAGCAGGTGTTGACGATGCAGAAAAACTGGATCGGCAAATCGCGCGGTGTCGAGGTGCACTTTGCTGTAGACGGTCAGCAACAGGCCTTGAAGGTGTTTACGACGCGCCCGGACACATTGATGGGTGTCAGTTATGTGGCCGTGGCTCCCGAACATCCACTGGCGGCACAGGCGGCCATGATCAATCCTGAGCTGGCGGCCTTTATCGACGAATGCAGTCACATGGAGACCTCCGAGGCGGCCATGGAGACGATGGAGAAGAAGGGTGTCGATACCGGGCTACAGGCGATTCACCCGGTCAATGGCGAACGCGTACCCGTGTATGCCGCCAACTTCGTGTTGATGGCCTATGGTGAGGGCGCGGTCATGGCGGTTCCTGCGCATGACCAGCGTGACTGGGAGTTTGCACACAAATACGATATCGCAATCAAACAGGTTATCGAGCCGCAGGATGGTAGTGCGATCGATCTGCAGCAGGGTGCCTATGTCGATAAAGGGAAACTGATTAATTCCGGCGAATTCGATGGTCTTAATTTCAAGAAGGCCTTTAATAGCATTGCCACTTATTTGCAAGAGCAGGGCAAGGGCAAGGTGCAGGTTAATTATCGTTTACGTGACTGGGGTGTTTCCCGTCAGCGTTACTGGGGCACACCCATCCCAATTATTAATTGCCCTTCTTGTGGCGCCGTTGCCGTTGCCGATGAAGACCTGCCGGTACGACTGCCGGAAGATGTCTCATTTACTGAGGTTGGTTCACCGATAAAAAAAATGCCATCGTTTTATCAGACGAGCTGCCCTGAATGTGGTCAGGATGCCGAACGTGAGACCGATACCTTCGATACCTTTATGGAATCCTCGTGGTACTTCGCCCGTTTTGCCTGTCGTGATAATGACCAGGCGATGTTGGATGAGCGCGCCAATTACTGGTTACCCGTGGATCAGTATATTGGTGGTATTGAACACGCCATCCTGCATTTGTTGTACGCGCGTTTCTACAACAAGCTGATGCGTGACGAAGGCATGATCACGATTGATGAACCCTTCAGTAAATTATTGACCCAGGGCATGGTGTTAAAGGACGGCGTCAAGATGTCCAAGTCCAAGGGCAATACGGTAGACCCGCAGCAGCTGATCGAGAAATATGGCGCTGACACGGTACGTCTGTTCACTATGTTTGCAGCGCCGCCAGAGCAATCCCTGGAATGGTCTGACAGTGGTGTTGAGGGTGCCTATCGTTTTATTAAGCGTCTGTGGGCATTTGCGCATGAACAACATGCGAGTATCAGCGCCTGTAATAGCGGCGACTATGTGATTAATGTTGATGAACTCAATGACGAGCAAAAGACTGCGCGTCGGCAGATTCATGAATTACTGCAACAGGCCTTACATGATTTCAGTCGCTATCAGTTTAATACCGTGGTGTCGGCATGCATGAAAATATTAAACATCATTGGTAAACGCGCCAGTGGCACGGGTACGGATAATGATGCGCGTATTAATCATGAGGCCTTTGGTATCATGATCAGGTTGTTATCACCGGTGGCGCCGCATGTTGCCCTGTCGCTATGGCGGGACCTGGGCTATGGTGATGATATCCTGCAGGCAGCATGGCCTATTGTCGATGAAAACGCATTGCGGCGTGATAGTATTGACCTGGCGGTACAGGTTAATGGCAAGGTGCGAGCGACCATCAGTGTTGCCGCCAATAGTGATCAGGAGGCGATCAAGGAAATTGCATTAGGGAATGAGAATGTGCGAAGAAATATTGCCGGAAAGAATGTGAACAAAGTGATCGTCGTACCAGGTAAGCTGGTCAGTATTGTCGCGAAATAATCCATGTTGATGGCGTCAATAAGTATGAAGAATATGCGTATTTTTTTAGTAGTCTTGATGATTCCGCTGTTCTCTGCCTGCGGTTTTCAATTGCGTGGGCATGCCAAACTGCCTGCTGAAATGCAAAAGGTCTATGTACAATCGAATGCCTCAACTCTGCTATTGCGCTATTTGCGCCAGTCTTTGATTAAGGCGGGCTCGCTTCCGGTCGATGATGTTAACGAGGCGACGGCGATCCTTGTAGTGGATAATGAAAAACAGGGTAGAGGTGTGTTGTCAGTCAGTGACACCGCCCGGGTCAGGGAGTACGAGAGCCTTTATTCAGTCAGGTTCCTGGTACGCGACGTTGATGGTAAAGAGATTGTGCCACAACAGACCATCGAACAAAGGCGGGATTACAGCTTTAATGAAAATGTGGTGTTGGCCAAGGAACGTGAAGAAGCAAGCCTGCTGCGTGATATGAAAATCGAGGCCGTGCACGGTATGTTACGCAAAATCCAATATAGCTATAACACAACGCCTCAGCCCTGATCGCAATTGCTATGAAAATCAGACCCGAACAACTACAGCGGCATTTACAATCAAGCCTGGCGCCCATCTATCTAGTGGGTGGTGATGAACCTCTGCAAGTACAGGAGGCCTGTGATGCGATCCGTCAGCAAGCGCGTCAACAGGGTTTCAGCGAACGCGAAGTCAGGCATGTAGAGCGTGGCTTTGCCTGGCAGGAAGTGATGCAGATGGCCGATAGTCTATCGTTGTTTGGTGATCGCAAAATCCTTGAAATTCGCATGCCAACCGGTAAGCCAGGAGACGAGGGTGCACGAGTATTGCGTGAGTATGCCGAAAGGCCTGCCGAAGACACGCTGTTGATGATCAGCTGCGGTAAACTGGATGGTGCTACCTTGCGTACAAAATGGGCGCAGGCGCTGGAGCAGGCCGGTGTGTTGATTCAGGTTTGGCCGGTTGAAGAGGCCAAACTATTTGACTGGATCCAACAGCGCATGCGTCAGCAGGACTTGCAGGCCTCGCGTGAGGCGGTGGCGTTGCTGGTTGAGCGAGTCGAGGGTAATCTACTGGCCGCCGCCCAGGAGATCGATAAACTGTTGCTGTTGCATGGCCCTGGACGGATTGATGCCGAGGCCGTAGCCGAGGCGGTTTCCGATAGTGCCCGTTATAGTGTCTATAGCCTGGTCGATACTGCCTTGAGCGGTAAAGCCGACAAAACATTCAAAATAATCAATGGCCTACGAAGTGAAGGGGTTGAGCCTATCCTGGTGCTATGGGCCTTGAGCAGGGAAATACGCAGCCTGTCTGCGATGGCAGCCGAGGTCCGCAAAGGGGCGGCGATCGAGACGGTGTTGGGCCAACAGCGAGTCTGGGAGCGTCGTAAACCCTTGGTACGTGAGGCCTTGAAACGGCACTCGCTGGGCCGCTGGTATGCGTTTTTACAGCACTGCAGCAGGATTGACCGCATAATCAAGGGTGCAGAGGTAGGAAAGCCGTGGGATGAACTGTTACAATTAGGCTTATCAATGACAGGAATGACAGTGCTGGAATCATCATGAGCGCAAATCCACAATCCGGTTTTCAGGTAAAGGCCTATATGCAAACGGTCGGTGCGCAGGCGCGTAGCGCTGCACGACTGATGGCCGCTGCCGACTCAAATAGCAAGAATGCGGCGTTGATGACCATTGCCGACCGCCTAGAGTCAAGTGCGCAGCAGTTGCAAAGTGAGAACCAAAAGGATCTCGACGCCGGCCGTGACAATGGTCTGAGCGATGCGATGCTGGATCGTCTGGAGCTGAGCGCGGAACGCATAGCCGCGATGGCGGAAGGTCTGCGACAGGTGGCTTCACTGCCTGATCCGATTGGCGCCATCAGCGATATGCAATACCAGCCCAGCGGTATTCAGGTTGGACGTATGCGCGTGCCATTGGGTGTTATCGGTATCATCTATGAGTCGCGTCCAAATGTCACTGCCGATGCCGCTGCGTTATGTCTGAAGTCTGGCAATGCCAGTATTCTGCGCGGTGGATCAGAGGCCATTCATTCCAATCAGGCCATTGCACTCTGTATTCAGCAGGGCCTGCAGGAAGCCGGTTTGCCGGCTGATGCCGTTCAGGTTATCGAGACCACGGATCGCGATGCTGTTGGTGAATTGATTACGATGCAGGATTTTGTTGATGTCATTGTGCCACGTGGTGGCAAGGGCCTGATCGAGCGTATCAGCCGTGAGGCGCGCGTGCCTGTCATCAAGCATCTCGATGGCATTTGTCATGTCTATATCGATGATGATGCCGATCTGGATAAGGCCATACAGGTTGCCTTTAATGCCAAGACACAGCGTTATGGCACTTGTAACACCATGGAAACTTTGTTGGTGTCAGAAGTCATCGCCAAACAAGTGTTGCCCGAACTGGGTGGTATGTTTGCCGAAAAAGGCGTGCAGATCAGAGGTTGTGAAACCACCTGTAATCTGGTGGCGACAGCGACAGCCGCGACAGCGGAGGACTGGGATACCGAATACCTGGCGCCGCTGTTGTCAGTGCGTGTGGTCAAAGGTCTGGATGAGGCCATCGATCATATCGAGGCACACAGTTCGCGGCATACCGATGCGATTATTAGCGAAAACTTTTCCAGTGCACGGCGTTTTTTGCGCGAGGTGGATTCAAGTTCTGTCATGGTCAATGCATCCACCCGTTTTGCCGATGGTTTTGAATATGGCCTGGGTGCTGAAATCGGTATCAGCACTGACAAACTGCATGCGCGCGGACCCGTGGGCCTGGAAGGTCTGACCACACTGAAATACGTTGTTTTCGGTGATGGTCATATAAGGACATAGATGCGAGTGGTTTTGATCCTGTCATGATCGGTATTTTCGGGGGCACATTTGACCCGATTCACTTCGGACATCTGCGTCCGGCCTTTGAAGTTTTTCAGGATTTAGGCTGCGAGGAGCTGCGCTGGATACCCAGTGGTCAGCCTCCGCATCGGCATAGTCCGAATGCGTCTATTGAGCATCGTCTGAATATGTTACGCCTGGCCTTGCAGGGTATGAAAGATGTCACTATCGACGAGTGTGAAATCCATCGTTCGGGTCCGTCGTATATGGTTGATACGCTGTCGTCTCTACGTCAACGTTACCCGGATAGCAGTCTGGCGCTCATCTTGGGCACGGATGCATTTAATGGCTTGCCGGGTTGGCATCGTTGGCAGGAGTTGTTGCCACTCGCGCATATTATAGTTTGCTCGCGGCCCGGTGTTGATTTGCCTGAGGCTGGGGAGTTATCTGCTTTACTGGCTGGCGCCAGGGTCGATGATATATCGCGTTTACAGCAAAGCAAGCATGGTCTGATATATATTCACCCGGTGACCGCATTGCCAATTTCGGCAACCCGGATTCGTGAAATCTGCGCCCAGGGCTATAGCCCGCGTTTTTTATTACCGGCCAAGGTTTGTGATTACATAGAACAGCATGGTCTGTACCGACAAGAGGTCTGAATACAAGAGAATGAATAGCGAAGCATTACAAAAACTGGTAATTGATGCCATTGAAGATATGAAGGCTGTGGATATTCGCGTACTCGATGTTCGCGATATGACATCGGTCACTGATGTGATGATAATTGCCAGTGGTAGTTCCAGTCGGCACGTGAAGTCGATTGCTGACAATGTCATTATTAAGGCCAAAGAGCAGGGCGTGCCGCCATTGGGTAGTGAGGGTGAGACGGCTGGCGAATGGGTATTGGTTGATATGGGCGATGTGGTTGTTCATGTGATGCTGCCCCAGGTCCGTGATTTTTATAATCTGGAAAAATTATGGACGATTAAAGAACCGGATCAAGCTGTTGAGCAACCGTCTGATTAATGCGCATTAATCTGATTGCTGTTGGTACACGGATGCCGGCATGGGTTGCCGAAGCCTACCAGGACTATGCCACACGCCTGCGCCGTGACTGTGTCCTTAATCTGATTGAAATAAATCCCGGTAAACGCCATAAGGGGGCCGACCTGAACAGGTTGCGCATGCAAGAAGGTCAAAAAATATTGGCGGCCATACCTGCTTCATGTCATGTTATAGCGCTGGATGTGGCCGGTGCCTCCTGGAGTACCGAGCAGTTATCGACCGAGCTTTCTTCATGGATGCAGTCTGGACAAGATCTGGCCTTGCTGGTGGGCGGACCTGAAGGCTTGTCAGAAGAATGCTATCAGCGTGCGCAGCAGCGCTGGTCACTATCACCACTGACGTTGCCACATCCGATGGTGCGTGTGATTATTGCCGAACAACTGTTCAGAGCCTGGAGTATTCTAAATAATCATCCCTATCACCGTTAGCACTATGGGTCTGAACAGATGATGAGTAAAGCAACTTACGATGTGCGACTCGTGTTAATCTGTATCAATGCTCAATTATATGTGTGAGGTGCTAATGTCACAGAAGCTGCAGTTATATCTGGCATCGACTTCGCCACGTAGACGTGAACTGTTGCAGCAAATGGGCTTGGTATTTACTACCCTGTCTATTGACATCGACGAGCAAAAAAAAGAATTTGAATCGCCCCGTGATTTTGTTAGCCGAATGGCGTTGGAAAAGGCCAGGGCGGGCTGGCAGCATCGGCAACGAACAGAGTCCTTACCCGTGCTTGGTTCAGACACTGTTGTTGTCGTTGATGAAGAAATATACGGTAAACCCCGTGACCGTCAGCATGCCATGGATATGTTGACGCGTATCTCCGGGCGTTGTCATCAGGTAATAACGGCCGTGGCGTTGGTGCATGAGTCTATGCAGGCCGTCGAGCTTAATTGCAGTCAGGTCTGTTTTCGCGCATTAAGTGAACAGGAGATGCATGCCTACTGGCAGACGGGAGAGCCGCTGGACAAGGCCGGGGCGTATGCAATCCAGGGTCTTGCTGCGCAGTTTATCTGCGATCTGCGCGGCAGCTATTCGGGGGTGATGGGGCTGCCGCTGTATGAGACTGTGGAATTACTGGCTGATTTTGGTGTCGAATGCTTATCAGTAGCCGAAAAATTCAACAAGCCTTGAGATATCTGCAATAATAATAGAAACAACAATATAGAAAGCAGTCATTATGAGTGAAGAAATTCTGATTAACGTAACTCCGAGGGAAACCCGCGTAGCGCTGGTTGAAAATGGCGTGCTCCAGGAGGTATTTATCGAGCGCACCAGGAAACGGGGTATTGTTGGCAATATCTATAAGGGTAAGGTCAGTCGAGTTCTTCCGGGAATGCAGGCGGCTTTTATTGATATTGGCCTGGATCGAGCGGCTTTTTTGCACGCTTCGGATATCAGTAATGCCGTATTGGCCGATGATGAGCTTCCCGGTAAGGATAGACGTCAAAATGATATAACCGAGTTGGTGACGGAAGGTCAGGAGATACTGGTGCAAGTCATCAAGGACCCATTAGGAACCAAGGGCGCGAGACTAACCACACATATTACAATTCCTTCGCGTTATCTGGTGCTGCTGCCTGGCGAGAGTAATATTGGTATATCAACCAGAATAGAGGATGAAGAAGAACGTCTGCGCTTGAAAGAAGCCGTTTCCGGTATGACCGAGGGAGACGATGACAAAGGCTATATTATCAGGACGGTGGCCGAGGGTATTGATGAGCAGGCCTTAGTTTCAGATCAGGATTTTCTTTGCAAGTTGTGGGAATCGATCCAAAAGCAGATAAAGGACACGCCTGCAGGTTCAGCGATCTATGAAGACCTGACCTTGGCTATTCGCACATTGCGTGACATGGTTGATGATCGTATTGAAAAGATTCGTGTCGACTCTCGTGAAAGCTTTCAAAAAATGCAGGAGTTCAGCCGCCAGTTTGTACCGCAGATGACAGACTGTCTGGAGTATTATCCTGGCGAGCGTCCTGTGTTTGATTTATATAATGTCGAGGACGAGTTGCAGAAAGCCCTTGAACGTAAGGTGCAACTAAAGTCGGGTGGGCATTTGGTCATAGATCAAACCGAGGCCATGACCACGATAGATGTCAATACCGGTGCCTATGTTGGTCATCGCAACCTCGAGGAGACTATCTTCAAGACCAACCTTGAGGCTGCGCAGGCCATCTCCAGGCAACTCAGGTTACGTAATCTGGGGGGTATTATTATCATTGATTTTATCGACATGTCACTCGATGAGCACAAGCGCCAGGTACTACGTGCATTAGAAAAATGCCTGATAAAGGATCACGCCAAGAGCCAGATTACCGAGGTCTCGAATCTGGGTCTGGTTGAAATGACACGTAAGCGTACCAGAGAAAGTCTGGAACACGTACTTTGTGAAGCTTGTCCCACATGTGACGGGAGCGGCTCGATAAAATCAGCAGAGACGGTCTGTTATGAGATCTTTAGGGAGATCATACGCGAAGCGCGCCAGTATGATGCCAAAGAGTTGTTGGTGCTGGCTTCCCAGGATGTCGTTGATCTGTTGCTTGACGAGGAGAGTTCCAGTTTGGCTGAATTAGAGTCCTTTATCGAAGTGCCGATTAAGTTCCAGGTGGAATCAATGTTTTCACCAGAGCAGTATGATGTTGTTTTGATGTAGCAATGTTTATCTGTCACTTTATTATACAAGCAGGCAAGTAGTCGCTATCCATGCTCACCTTTAAACAGTTCTCCAGACGCTTTATTACCATTTGCTGGACCACGCTGGCGATTATGATCATTCTGTTCGCATTGATTGTCAGCATCAGTCGTATGCTGATGCCGCTAATAGCTGATTATAGGCAAGACCTGGAGCGACTCGCCAGCGAAGAGTTGGGGCGGCCGGTAATGGTAGAGGCTATAAAAGGCGAATGGGTAGGCCTATGGCCTCGTGTTCACCTGTCTGGGGTGCGTATGCAGTCCAAGTCAGCTAGTGCCGAATGGCTGCAGGTGGCCGATGTCTGGTTGACGATCGATCTGGTTTCGCTATTGACCAAGCGGCAGTTAGACACTCGTGGCGTCAGCATTAATGGTTTGCAGCTCGACGTGCATCGTAGCAAAGAAACGGAATACGTCATTAATGGCGAATCTTTCCGACTGGATCAGAGTAGTCCGAATGACCAGGCAGGCCTGTTAAGATGGTTGTTTACACGTGATCGTCTGGAATTACAGAATAGCCGTTTCACTTATCTCGATAAGCGTCATAGTAGCCAGCCTATCGAGCTTTCCGGGGTCAATGTCTCATTGCAAAACAGTGATGAGCTGCATCATGCCTATGGTCAATTTACCGTGCCCGGGCAGCGACAAAGCAGCATGTCCTTTGTGATTGATATGCGCGGAGATATGCTGAGGCCACAGCATGTTGTCAATGATTTTTATCTGCAGGGTGATGTTAATGTCTCTTCAGGCATGCAGGAATGGTTGCGACCATTGGTTAATATCAAGCAGGGTAATGTCGATTTGCGACTATGGGGGGCAGGCTCTTTGCAAAGGCTCGAGCGTGTGAGTGCAGAAATGCATGCATCCAAGTTGGCCTGGTCCATTACAGATGGGCAACGCGCGAAGGCCATCAATGAAATCGATGAGTTGCAGGCAAAAATGTTCTGGGCACGTAGTGTTACAGGCTGGAACCTTGATGTCGAGGATTTTACACTTACTAAACAGGATTCGATTTGGCCTCAATCTGAAATCCATCTTACCTATCGAGAAAGCGTTGACTTCAGGGAGGCCTCATTAGAAGGCGCGATCGGTTTTATCAAGCTGGAAGATGTCGCTGGTCTGCTTTCCGGTAACTTGCCGTATGCGATGGCCGAGAGCAAGCAGATCAGGCAGCTGGATCTGCAGGGTAGTCTGCAGCAAGCAAAATTTCGTATCCAGCATGACCAGGATGGTATCCGTTCTCTTTTTTTTAATGCTGACTTCAATAATCTTGGTTTTAAACGTCAACAGAAAGTACCCGGTATTAGGGGGCTGGATGGAAAAATCACCCTGAATCGTGACACGGGTAGCTTGCAGTTGAGCAGTCAGGATACCCATCTGGATTTTGGTGATCTTTTTAAGGGCCCTCTACAGGTGCGCGACTTAAAAGGCGATATCTATTGGCAGTCTACGGACGCAGGACTTTTGTTGTCATTTGATGAATTGCTTGCCAATAATCAGGATCTTGAAACCATCTCCAGGGCAACGATTATCATTCCGCCAGACGGGGCCTCACCTTTTATAGACATGAGTATGAATTTCGACAACGGTAAGGCCAGCTCCGCGTTCAAATATATTCCGCGCGGGATCATGAAAAAGAAAACGGTCAGTTGGTTGGACAAGGCATTCCTTGAAGGTGAAGTCAGTGCCGGGACGATGGTTTTTCACGGGCCTTCTGCCAATTTTCCTTTTGTTGATAAACCAGGAAGCTTTCAGGTCGATTTTGATGCTAAAGGCGTACTTTTTAATTACGCCCATTCGTGGCCGCAACTACACAAAGTTGATGCTCATGTCCGTTTTAAAGAAAATTCCCTGGCAGTAGATCTTCATAAAGGCAGTGTAAAGAATGTTGGGATACGAGATTCGCAGCTGAAAATAAAATCACTGGGAAAAAGGGCTGTGCTGGATATGGAGCTGGATTTTTCGGGGCCTACCCAGCAGTTTATTGACTACCTTTATCAGAGTCCCGCAGGCAAAGCCGCTGCTGATGTGCTAACAGCAGTCAGTGCCGATGGCAAGATGAATAATAAACTTACACTAGCTATCCCGTTAGGAAAGCCTCAGAAATATCGTATGCAAGGCCATATGCAATTTAAGGGCGGTACTGTACGTTTAGCAAAATGGCAGCACGAACTTGAACAATTTAAGGGGGATTTGTTTTATTCATACGATGGTGATAATTACAGTTACCAGGCAGATAATCTACAGGGGAAATTTCAGGATCAGCCTGCACAACTCTTTGTCAGAACAATGAATAATCCCGGGCAGGCATCTCTGGTTTCCCTGGAGATGCATGCGCGCATGGGTTTGTCGCAATTATTGAAAGACAAGCTGCCAAAAGATCAAGAAATTTTCAGTGGCGATTCGAACTGGAAGATTGCGCTCAATTTACAGGATAAAGATACCACTTTGTCATTTGAGTCCGATTTAATCGGCGAAGAAATCCGTTTGCCGGATGATTTTTCCAAGCAGGCCGATCAAGCACGAAAAGCACAATTTAATGCACACCTTTATCAGTCAGAAATAAATCAGGTCGAGCTTGTTTATGGTGACATTGCCAAAGCCATTTTTAATCTGTCAGGGAAGAAAAACAAGGCAGGTTTTTCACGGGGTACGGTTCGCTTTGGCAAAGGGAAGGCGATATTGGCCACTAGTGATGGTCTTGTTATTAAAGGGCGAGTACGCAAGCTTGATGTCAAGCAATGGCTTGCTTTGACAGGAGATGTCGAAGGCAAGCAGTACAGCCTCGATGATATCGCTTTGATTAACGAGCTTGATCTAAAATGTAATAATTTTCTTGTTGGTCAGAATAAATACAGTAACTTGTCAATCATAGCAACCCGAAGACCGACTGATATATTTGTTACCGTTAGTGCGGATGAAGTTGCGGGTGAGCTTATTCTCCCTGTGGCTAATACTCAAATAGCGGCAGAGTTAAATCTTAAATATTTACATCTGAATGGCACGGGTAATAAAGAAGAATCTGTTGTGCCGAACCCGAGGAATATCCCGGCATTCAAGCTGGTCAGTAATAAATTATTTCTCAACGGCAAAGAACTGGGTAAGTTAACATTACACGCCTCTAAGCTTGTCAATGGGGTAAAGATTGATAAGCTTGAATTGAACGGCCAACAGATTGCCGTTACTGGTGCAGGTAGCTGGGTGTTTAAGAAGTCCTGGCATGAATCTGCGTTTAGTATCAACTTCAAAACCCCGGCTATCGCTGAGGCACTGCACTTGTTTGATTTTCAAGCGAGTATCGAGGATGGCGAGGCCGATGCACATTTACAGGCGAGCTGGAGTGGGCCACCGCACTGGTTTGAGATGAAGCGCCTAAATGGCAAACTACATTTATCGATAAAGAAAGGACAACTGCGCGATGTCGATCCGGGCGGTGGCAGGATATTCGGGCTCCTGAGTCTGCAATCACTGCAGCGCCGCCTGTTCCTGGATTTTAGCGACCTGTTCAAGAAAGGTTTCAGCTTTGACATGATTGCTGGCGATTTTAATATTGCCGACGGTGACGCCTATACCAGTAACCTATATGTAGACGGCCCTGCGGCACACATCGATATCGCTGGCAGAATTGGCCTAGCCGACGAGGATTATGACGAGCAAATAACTGTGACGCCAAAGCTTTCTTCCAGTATTCCGGTTCTTGGTCTCGCCGCCGGGCCTCAGGTAGCCATTGGTCTGTATCTGACAGAAAAGATTTTGCGTAAGAATATCCATCAGATGTCGCGTATACGCTATACCTTATCCGGCTCATGGGATAGCCCGAAAATCACGAAAATAGCCACAGAAGAAGAGCAGGATAGCGAATTGGCGGATCCATGATCGACTGTCGAAACATTATAATGTATCCATAGTGTACTGATTGTGATGCTTTTTTTATGGTATGCTTGGCATATGAAGATATTGTATTTGCGCAGAATTAAGTCCTTGTTTCTGGCCTTTTCATTATTGGCGACTGTTTTAACATTCTACCCCCATTCTTTGAGTCAGGCTGCTTCATGGACAATCAGCGCCGAAGAGTGGGCACGCCCACGTTCGGGTGAGTCATTATTGCAGATGGAGTCGTTAGTTGTTGCCGTTCAGGCGCTCATTCAGGAGCCGATGTCGCAATTATCTATCCGCTATCCCGGTGGCGAAGAAGGCGCATTATGGGCCAGCGAATTAAAGGACTGGTTGGTGTCACTAGGCGTGCCTTCGGCAAGAATTGAAATTCGACCTGGCCAGTCTTCGTATGAAAATATCACCTTAATGCTGAGTAAAAATAAGGAGAACATGGAATGACCGTAGTTGTGGCCATACAAATGGCATCTGGACCCATGGTCAATGCGAACTTGCTTGAGGCGGAGCGATTAATCGCTAATGCCGCAGCGGAAGGTGCTGACATTGTGGTGTTACCGGAAAACTTTTCCCTGATGGGTCATGATGAATCCGACAAATTAGCCGTCCGTGAGTCGGATGGTGAAGGGGATATTCAGAATTTCCTTTCTCAGCAAGCCAAGAAACATTCACTCTGGATTGTAGGTGGAACGATCCCGATGAAGAGTGGTGATGATGCGCGTATACGCGCTGCCTGTTTGTTGTTTAATGATCAAGGCGAGCAAGTAGCACGCTATGACAAGATACATTTATTCGATGTCAATCTGCCAGACAGTGGAGAACGTTACATAGAATCGGAGACAATAGAGCCTGGCACCGAACCCGTTGTTGTTGATACGCCCTTCGGTAAGCTCGGGTTGGCTATCTGTTATGACCTGAGATTTCCAGAGTTGTTTAGAGATATGCTCGATAGAGGAATGGAGATACTGGCAATTCCTTCAGCATTTACCGCTATTACTGGTAAGGCGCATTGGGAAACCTTGGTGCGAGCCAGGGCTATTGAAAATCAGTGTTATGTGATTGCTGCTGCGCAGGGTGGCTACCATGCCTCCGGGCGCGAGACTTATGGTGATAGCATGATTGTTGATCCGTGGGGAATTGTTCTTAACCGTTTGTCCAAGGCTGCTGGTATTGTTAAGGCAGAAATTGATGTTGAACGGGTTGATAATGTGCGTAAAACATTTCCGGCAGTAGAGCATAGACGCCTGTATTGTAAAGTTGATTAATACAGAGACAGGAAGCATTGCGGCACATGTATGCAAAATAGAGTATAGGTAATCTTATGACTGAGTTGCTGGATATAGCGAGACAAACAATATTGGCACCTGCCGGCATGGAGGACCAAGACCTGAATAGAATTCTTGATAACACGCTCGGTAGTGCTATCGACAGTGCTGATATCTATTTTCAGTCACAGCGACATGAATCATGGGTCATGGAAGACGGTATTGTTAAGGAAGGTAGTTATAACATCGATCAGGGTGTTGGTGTGCGAGCCATCAGTGGCGAAAAAACCGGCTTTGCCTACTCCGATGAAATCATGATGCCGGCATTGATGCAGGCATCAAAAGCTGCACGTGCGATAGCGCGTGGCGGACAACAAGGGCAGCTGCAGGCATGGAAGGCTGCCGGCGGTCATGATTTATACATGAGTACTGATCCTCTTGAGGCATTATCAACGGAAGTTAAGTTGCAATTATTGAATGATGTGGATGCAGAGGCGCGCCGCCTTGATCCTCGTATCAAGCAGGTGGTGGTCAGTTTATCCGGCGTACATGAAGTGATTCTGGTGGCCAATAGTGATGGATCCCTGGGCGCCGATGTACGCCCGTTGGTGCGGATGAATGTCAGCGTTATTGCCGAAGACAAAGGACGCCGTGAACAGGGTTCAGCGGGTGGGGGCGGTCGTTTCGCCTATGACTATTTTATCAATGAGCAGCGCGGCCTGGAGTTTGCGCGTAAGGCTGTAAGTCAGGCATTGTTGAATCTTGATGCTGTCGAGGCGCCGGCAGGCAGCATGAATGTCGTCTTGGGGCCGGGCTGGCCTGGGGTGTTGTTGCATGAGGCGGTCGGTCATGGGCTGGAAGGGGATTTCAACCGTAAGGGTAGTTCGGCCTTTTCCGGGCGGATTGGTGAGAAGGTGGCCTCCGAACATTGTACAGTCGTCGATGACGGTACGATGAGCCAACGTCGTGGTTCATTGAATATCGATGATGAAGGTACGCCTACTCAGCAAACAGTATTAATCGAGAATGGCATTCTTAAGGGTTATATGCAGGATCGCCTGAATGCTAAATTAATGGGCGTGCCCTGTACTGGCAATGGACGCAGGGAGTCGTATTCGCATCTACCTATGCCACGAATGACCAATACCTATATGCTCGCAGGGGAGCTCGACCCTGAGGAGATTATTGCCTCGGTAGACAATGGCTTGTATGCGGTTAATTTTTCCGGTGGGCAGGTAGACATCACCTCCGGTAAATTTGTTTTTTCAGCTAGTGAGGCTTATTTGATCGAGAATGGTAAGGTCACTCGCCCGGTAAAGGGCGCAACCCTGATTGGCAATGGCCCGGAAGTGATGACGCGGGTGAGTATGGTGGGCAATGATCTGCAGTTGGACGATGGTGTCGGTACCTGCGGCAAGGAAGGGCAGAGTGTTCCTGTTGGTGTCGGTCAACCGACCATGCGTATTGACGGGATTACGGTTGGTGGTACAGGCGTTTAGTTTTCTTAAAGGTAATCAGCTATTGTTTTGTAATGTATGCAGATATTTAAACAGTGCGCGGGCGGACTTGGGTGGTTTTTGCTGTCTGCTTTCTTTGTCTGCATTGCGTACAAGCTGGCGTATATGCTGAATATCCAGGTCAGGAAACCTTGTTAGTAAGTCATCCATTATCGTTGCTGAATGTTGCAATAATTGATCGCGCCAGTCTTCAATCTGATGGAGCTGTGCACTGTCGCGTTTATGTTGTAACTGTATTTCCTGGATGGCCTGTTTGACAGGTTCAGGATCGATATCGCGCATCAGTTTGCCAATATATTGTAACTGACGTTTACGTCCACCATGTTGGTGTATTTTCTGTGCGCTTAGAATGGCATCGAGCAGGGTTGCTGGTAGTTGGATGTTATGTAGCTGTTCCTCGCTAAGCTCGGTGAGTTGGGTGCCAAGGGCCTGCAAGGCATTGGCCTCTTGTTTTTTTTGGGTTTTGCTCTTCTCGGGGGCTAAATCGTTTTCGTTTTCTGTAGACATAATTGAAGGCAATGACAAATTGTCGGGATTGACTGGGAGTATAGCATGTCAGAAAAAATAGTTGCGGATTTTCCGGATCAGGAGGAACTGCAAAACGTGGTCTCGTATGCCTTGCAATTGGCTACGGAAAATGGCGCCAGTACCGCCGAAGCAGGCATGAGTTATGGTGCCGGCCTGAATGTTACTGTGCGTATGGCCGAAGTGGAAACACTGGAATACAATCGTGATCGCAGTTTGGGTATATCGGTGTATCTTGGCCAGCAGAAAGGTTCGGCAAGCACTTCCGATTGGAGTGAAAAGGCAATACAGGAAACGGTTAAGGCTGCTTGTGCTATCGCCCGGCACTCGGGTGAAGATCCGTATGCCGGCCTGGCCGATGCAGATCGTATGGCGACCAAATTGCCGGACCTTGATTTACTGCATCCCTGGGACTTGAGCGCCGAACAGGGTATCGAGCTGGCGCGCGAATGCGAAGATGCTGCGCGATCACATGATGGTATCAGTAATTCTGAAGGTGCGTCGGTATCGACGCATACTGGTATCAGTGCCTATGCTAATACACATGGTTTTTTTGGTTGTTACTCGGCTACCCGTCACAGCGTCAGTTGCAGTGTGATTGCCAATGACGAGGCCGGCATGCAGCGTGATTACTGGTACAGCGTGGCGCGTGATGCTAAAGACCTGGAACCTGCTGTTCAGGTAGGTAACAAGGCGGCGCAGCGTACACTTAAACGCCTTAATGCCCGTAAACTGAAAACAGCCCAGGTGCCGGTCATGCTCAATGCGGATGTCGCCGGTAGTCTATTCCGCCATTTGATCAGTGCTGTTTCCGGCAGTAGTCTGTACCGAAAATCAAGTTTCTTGCTGGACCACCTGGGTAAGAAAATATTTCCTGAGTTTATTCAGATTCAGGAGCGGCCACATCTTAAAAAAGGTCTCGGTAGTGCGGCCTATGATAACGAAGGTGTAGCAACGCAGGACCGGGACCTGGTCCGTGATGGCATCCTGCAGTCCTATGTGCTCGGTAGTTATTCTGCGCGCAAGCTCGGCATGCAGACAACCGGTAATGCGGGTGGTGTGCATAACCTGCAAATTAAGCCAACCGGGCTGGATTTTGACGGCTTGCTGGCGGAAATGCATCAGGGTTTACTGGTAACGGAATTAATGGGTCAGGGTATTAATATCGTCACCGGTGATTACTCGAGGGGCGCTGCGGGTTACTGGGTTGAAGATGGCAAGATCCAGTACCCGGTTGAAGAGATTACTATAGCCGGAAATCTAAAGGAGATGTTTCAACATATTGTACACGTAGCGAATGACGTCGACTTACGTGGAAATATACATACCGGTTCCGTGTTGATAGAAAATATGACACTTGCCGGCGACTAGATGTGCTAGCCACTACTCGATGATAGATGGATTATTTCCACGAAGGCACGAAGTTTTTCGTAATGTGACTGAGGCAAGTTTGTAATCATGAATGATACGCATGACTCCCTGTTGGGGTTAAAGTCAGAAACGTCGACATCGCGGTTATGAGCACTTGATGATGGTATCTAAGTTGTAGTAGTCCAAACTCGATCTGTCAGACAATGCCAGATGAGAAATGACTGCTCTATTCCGAAAATGGCAATTTGAGCTTTAAAGGCGGCAGGCAAGAACCGACCAGCATTCTCGATGAGTGGCTGCTCACACCGCAAAGCAGGCAATTAGATGTTCCTAATATAGGATAACTAATTAGCTATAAGAGGAAGTACCCCGAATGTTTTAGTCGGGGATCCATGGCCTTAAAGGTATCAGGCCCCTTTCTGCAATCGTGTGACTAATGGATCCCCGACAAAGGCGCTCGGGGATGATGGACTGAAGGAATAGCGGCTTGTGGCCGAAAGCTGTCATAGGATATTTGTGTTGCTATGAATGACTTAGTGCCTTAACTTGAATTTGGTTAGTTAATTGTAGTCACACCCCAAAGCAACCCAAACAACAAAGGTTGATGCTGCATATAAATCCACAAGCTATATCTTCCGGCCAGATTTAATGACGATGATTTACTGAATCGATCATTGGCATACAACAAACACACATTTGCCCATGCTTGTATGTATAAGGAAATGTCCCAGCGTCACCCCACATAACACCACAGCCATTCAGGGTAGTTGCGGTACATAATCCTCGGTTAAGGTACGATGAGTCGTTATCCCTATCCAGTGAAGTGCGGGGTGATTGAATTGAGTGAAGATGACGTTGTTACCAATGACGATTAGCAATATGCCGATAATCAGGCTATAGATTGGATATTTAACAAACGGGATAGCTAATAGACTGGTAACGGTAATGAATTGCAGGATACCAAGCCAAATCGTGAGGCCGGGAAATAAAAAGTAGGACACGATTGTAATTATTGCGGAGCAGGCCAATAAGATCAGGATGCGTTTGATAGCTTGATGCCAGCGTTGGCCCTGGTGATGCGCAAGTATCAAGCTGATGCCGACCAGTAACAGAAGCAGGGTGATGATGAATGTGCGAAAATTTAGCCAGAAAAGCTCATGGTGAAATTCGATAGACACAAAACGGAAATGATCGGGGTCATAGTAGAAATGATAAATTGACAGGTAAGTTTCATTTCAAAAAAACTGCTATGGACAATAAAAAGTCCATTGAATCAGACATAAATATAATTTAAGCAACTTTACATATATTTATGCTTATGGGAAAAGCTCAGGTGATAAGTAGCTACTTTCAATAGCTAATGAAGTGATATGCAGAGCATTCTATGATTAAGCAATTAAACCAACTAACTAGATAATTATCTTATATAACAAAACGCTTTAGCAATATAGCATTCTATCATATTTAACTTAAATATCCTTAAACACCTCATCACATTTAGATGCAATTGTTTTCCAGTTATACAGATCATTTATTTTATTCTTATTATTATTAACCATTAATTCCAGCGCTTCTTTACTCAAATCTTCAAACTCATAAATTCTTTTTATCAATGATTCTGGATCATTGTAAAATAGAGCGTTATCACCTAAAACCTCTCTTGAATATACTGTATCAAAAGAAATTATTGGTATATCCAAGTACATTACTTCTAACAAGTTTGGAGATGTACCACCAAATCTATGCGAATGTATATTTGCTTTAGCATTTTTACGGATTATATTATAATCATCATCCAATGAAGTTAAATCAATTATCTTTACATTATCATGCAATATAGACCTTACATATTCACCATAAGTCGTATCAGGTATTTTTCCAATTATGACAAGCTTGGTTTTTATTGAATCTTCAAAAGATTGAATCAACTTGTCGACATAGTTATCTTCTACAATTCTAACCGAGATAAAATAATAAGAATTTGTTTGGAGAGAATGCTTTTGTAGAACCTGTTGTTCTAAACTAGCATCAACCAATGAAAAAGAGTCACCGCCATAAGGAATATATGTCGAAGTCAGTTTATACTTCTGCTCGAAATAAGAGGCAATTTCTGTCGAATCTGATATCACATGAACCGGATATGCTTTCAATAAAAATTCATTAAATATTAAATAGCCTCTTTTAAATATGTTTTTGCCCCAGGATGGCCTTTGCCACTCTATACCATCTGAGTTTATGAATACCTTTTTGCGAAATAGTAAAGGTAAAAACAGCACCCAGGCTGCATTATAGCCACACATGTAAACGATATCAGCTTTGCCTTTAACTGTTAAATACGCGGCATATAAGTCATACATTATTCTTTTAAAGGGAGATATTGACTTTTCTTCTTTGAACATATGCACTGGTTTGAAGCGAAAATCCAAATCACCTTCTCTTTGAGGTGAACTTTCACTGGTTACATACACATCATAATCAAGTTGGCTTAATTCATCACCAACGCATCTTACAAATGTTTCGTAGCCACCAATTGAATAAGGTCCTTTAGAACCAATAATGTATAGTTTTTTCATTATTTTCACTTAATCAAACTATTGATATAACCTTGTAAAGCAGACTCCCACGAAGGCATTACATTTAAGCCCATCAGATCTAATTTATAGTTAATTGCTGACTCGTTATTCGATACAGGCGCCAGTCTTTTAAAACTATCAGGAGGGGCGGGTAATACCCTGCAGTCACTTTCAAAGAGCTCTATTATCTTTTTTACATATTCGAAACGTGAAGCGGTGCCACTATTGACGCAATTAAAGACACCTAGACACTTTTCCTGGATTAATGTTTTTATTTGATTGGCAAAATCACCTACATATGTAGGGTTCCCTATCTGGGATTGATCTGAAAACATTTCTTCTTTACCTAGTGATTCCAGGTAACGCTTGTAAACGAAATTCTTGGCATCATCTTTATCGCCGCCATAAAGCCAGCCTGTTCTTAATATCAGATAATCATTTAGATGAGCTTTAACGAACTCTTCTCCCGTTAGCTTGCTTTTATGATGCACGGTAGTGGGTTCAGGCACATCAAGCTCTGAGTAAGCCTCTTTGTGTTTAGAGGTGCCGTAGCAGCCAGTACTGGAGATATAGACAAATTTGGCATTGATATCTATATTGGATTCAACTAGATTTTGTGTGCCAATAAGATTGATTTTATAACTTAAATCAACATCTTTTTCGCAGGCATCAACATTGGTAAATGCTGCAGTATGTATAATTATATCAGGAGAAGTTTGCGTAACAACGTCTTTGACATTTTCTCTTGAGCACACATCAAGCTTGTCTCTACCATATGCAAATAATTCATACTCGTGACTACTAAAATCCTTTACTAATTGTTTACTTAACATTCCATTGCCACCTGTAATCAAAATCTTCATGTCATTTCCCAGTCATATGGTATTTTATCGAGCTCTAGATTGGTGGCTTCTAGCCGATCATGCTCAATGCTTGCTATATTTAACAGCATATTTTGATTTTCCGATATTCCTTGAAAAGCCATCCAAAGGCCGGGCTGAATTGTAAGCCTTTGATAATTACCGAGCGAAAGATTGTGGCTAGTGAATTGGCCTTTGGTTGGCGAATTTTCCCGATCATCAAATATCACAAACTTAATTTCACCAATTGGTACAATTATGTTCAGTGTCATTTCAGTATGTTTTTTCCAGCCTTTTACCTCGGAAAAATTTACATTGGTAAAATATGCTTCTCCAAATGAAACAAAGCTTTCATCTCCTTGCTTCAGGGCATGATAAATATCACCTTTACTGTTTTCAATTATTTTCAGTGGGCTTAATGAAACACCTTCCATTTATATTGTCCAGTCTTGCTGGATTTCTTTAGCAATATTCTGATATTCATCTATTTGCTGCATCGTCTTTTCAAACATATTGTTTTCTGTCTTGTAAAAATCAAAATACCATTCACTAACAAATTTAATCATCTGTGAGTAATTTAAAGTAGATTGCCACTTCAAATAGAATAATGCTTTATCACAGTTCAGTTTTAAAAGACCAGCTTCATGAAAAGGGATGTTATCAGTACATTTATAGGCGTCATCATTAGAGTCAAAGTTCCAATAAGAACTTAAATCAGACAGTAATTCAACTACAGTCCTGTTCTGCTCGGACCTGGGTCCAAAATTAAAGCTTTCGCCCGTTAGGTTTTCATTTAATAACAAATACATTCCCTGAGATAAATAACCACTTAATGGTTCCAACACATGCTGCCAGGGTCTGGTTGCTTCCGGACTCCTGATTTCTACAGCTTCTCCCTGGCTCCATGCCTTCATACAGTCGACAACTATTCTGTCCTTGGCCCAGTCCCCACCACCAATTACATTACCGGCGCGGCCTGTTCCGACTTTTACTCCATGATTATTATTTTTTATAAAAGAATGAAAGTATGACTTATAAACTAGTTCGGCAGCGCCTTTTGAAGCACTGTAGACATCCTTGCCTCCCATGTGATCAGTTTCTTTATAGCCCCAGACCCATTCCACATTGTCATAACACTTGTCACTTGTGATGATTACTGCAACACAGGGGTGCTTGAAATCTTTCAGCACGTCCATTACGTGAGCTGTACCCATGACATTACTTGACAGTGTGTTTAATGGGTCGGCATATGAATCAGACACTATTGCCTGGGCGGCTAAATGAAAAACAAAATCAGGCTTGCATTCATCCATTACAGACTTTAACTTGTCGTAGTCCCTGATATCCAGAATGCGATGATCAATTTTATTTTCCAGGCCTATCTCTTTGAACATCGATGGTTCTGTCGGTATTCTATCCGAGATACCTGTTACATTGGCACCCAAATTCAATAACCATGAAGTGAGCCAGGTACCTTTAAATCCAGTATGACCTGTTATAAGAACTCTTTTATTTTTGTAGACACCGTTAAACATTAGCTTTTCCAAATTTTCCAAGGGGCATCACCTGAATCCCATAATGCATTTAATTTCGACTTATCTCTGAGTGTATCCATGCATTGCCAGAAGCCATCATGCTTGTAAGTATATAAATTACCAGATTTTGCCAGTTCAATAAGTGGTTCTTGCTCAAATACAGCTTCGTCCCCATCAGGGATATAATCAAGGACACCTGGCTCACAAATAAAGTAACCGCCATTAATCCAACCGCCATCTGAAATGGGCTTTTCATAAAATGAAGCAACTTTATTATCTTCCTGGATATCCATTACACCAAATCTTGCTTCTGGTCTTGCCGAGGTCATTGTAATCAACTTTCCATGGCTGTTATGAAATTCCATTGCCTGATCCAGGTTTACATTTGCAACACCATCCCCATATGTCAACATAAACGGTTCGTCACCAATATGGGATGCTACCTTTTTAATCCTGCCGCCAGTCATTGTATGTAGGCCGGTATCGACAAGTGTCACCTTCCAGGGTTCTGAAGAGTTGTTTAAGATCTCAACTTTATTATCAGCAAGATTGATCGAGACATCACTTTGATGTAGGAAATAGTTTAAAAAATACTCTTTTATAACATATCCTTTGTAACCTAAAAGTATGACGAAATCATTATAGCCATAATGAGAGTATATTTTCATAATATGCCAGAGTATCGGTTTACCACCGATCTCTACCATTGGTTTTGGCTTAATTTCTGTTTCTTCAGATAGTCTGGTTCCCAGACCACCAGCAAGTAATAAAACTTTCATCTCGTACCTTTGATTTTATATTAATACTATTAAATTCAATCTGTAATATTTTCACAAAGAATAAAAAATATATTACAGCCTTTCACAATAGGGCCTGTGATAATGACACAAGCTGCACTTATGCTTGGTAGTATCGACACTTTAGCCCCAATCTTGATCTATGCTCAATTTTTGCAGTAATCTTTATAACGCCCTGAATTTGTAGGGATCACTAAAGTGTCATAATCATGGCTTGCTATAAAAAACCCAATCAAAACAATGTGATATAATTATCAAAAGCTGCATTATCAACAAATTCCTTAATACACCTTATATAATAATTATTGCATATAGGCTTATGCAATGGAAGCAGGGTCAATGGATCCGCTATGGCGGGCAATACATCACCAATCGCATTACTGTGGGTCCGCAGGCGGGACGCAAGGTATTTACACTGCGAGCACTGCCGGCCGCAGACTCAGGTGAGAAATTCGCAAATACGGTGGGCAAGGTGGCTGGCTTCAGTCTGCATGCTGGCGTGGCTGCCAAAACCCATGAACGTAAGAAGCTAGGGCGACTGTGCCGCTATATAGCCTCGGAAAAGCGTCTGTCGCTAACTGCAAGTGGCAAAGTATGTTATGAGCTGCCCCCCCTATCACGAAAGCTTGCCCCGCGAGCGTAGCGAGTGCTTTGGGTATGGCGCCACGCATGTGAGCTTCGAGCCACTAGACTTCGCCGCTCTAGCGCATCCTTGCGCCCGCGGCATTAGTGCGTCCATGCACGTCAGCGCCAGGTACGCCGCACTAATGCCCAAGTCACGAGTGAATCTAACCGGATATCAAGGTGTTTTTGCTCCCAACAGCAAGCATCAAGCTTTGGTAACACCGGCCAAACGGGCAAAGGACATAAACCAGATTTTGGGGCGGACGAGGAAGAAAAAAGATAAAATGCCAGCCGAACGCCGGGCATCGATAACTTGGGCGCAACGACACAAGCAGGTGTTTACCATCGACATAGAGACCTGCGGGGAATGTGGTGGTGCCGCCAAGGTCATAGCCAGCATAGAGGATTCAGTGGTGGTCGAGAGGATCCTCACCCATTTGCAGGGAAAGGTGATTTTAGTGACAACGGGCCTATTGCCGGATGGCCGGGCGCCTTCTACCGGTTTGCTCGGCTGAGACCATCAAATTGTCTCCATGTTCTACCCAAATTGCCGATACCCGAGATCAATATGGTCAGACTCGATTGAAATGGATTAAATGACCGCCACTGGCCGTACTCTGCTTTAGAACTTACAAGTCTAAACGACTGGATAGGGTGAAACTAAGCTCGCAATGTTTGAAAGATGAAGGTCCGCTAATGATTGGGAGCAGTCACTCAACATTAGACAGTCGATGCGCGGCTTCTGGCCGATAGCAGTACATCATTGATTTAATCTTAATGACCGCTATCGAAGAAAAGTAGCCGTTATAGTGTCAGATTAAATCAGAATTAATACATATAAGTATCTGCTTTTCTTCGTGTCTTCGTTGTGAAAATCAAAATACAAAAAACTTTATTCAAGTATAAGTTTTTGTCCAGGTCAGAGCATGTGAAGAATGCCTGACCCTGCAGTAACGGATCAGATAAAGTAGATTGTCGCTAAGCCAAGGAAGGCAATATAACCGATGATATCCGTGAACGTGGTTAGGATGACGCTACCGGCCAGGGCGGGGTCGATACCCATTCTCTTCAGAACAAGCGGAATACTGAAACCGGCGATGGCCGCAAACAATAGATTGATCAGCATGGCTGCGGCGATAAAGACGCCTATCATGACATCTTTAAACCAGAATATTGTGAAGGCTGCAACCACAGCTGCCCAGACCACACCATTCAGGGCACCGACAGCTGCTTCTTTATATAATAGCCATTTGGCGTTGGACTTACCGATATGTCCAAGGGCCATACCGCGAATGATTAATGTCAGGGTCTGCGTACCGGCAATGCCTCCCATGCTGGCCGCGATCGGCATCAATACGGCCAGGGCCACTACTTTTTCCAGGGTCCCCTGGAACAGTCCGATGACCCAGGCAGCCAGCAGTGCGGTCAACAGGTTCAGGCCCAACCAGAAGGCGCGGCTTTTTGCGCTATGGATAACAGGGGCAAACATGTCATCTTCTTCATGCATGCCCGCCATACTCATCAGGGAGTGTTCGGCCTCATCACGGATGACATCGACGACATCATCTATGGTAATGCGTCCGATCAGGCGGTTATCTTCACTGACGACGGGGGCCGAGATCAAATCTCTTTTTTCGAACAAATGGGCGACTTCCTTGGCTGACATATTGGCCTCAATGGGCTCCACATCCTTGCTCATGATTTCGGCTACGGTCATGCTCGGGTCGCTGGTCACTATTTTGGATAGATCAAGATTGCCCAGAAACATGTCAAAGCGATTGACGACTATCATTTTGTCGGTAAAAGCTGGCAAGTCACCGCGCAGGCGCAGATAGCGTAAGACCACGTCCAGGGTGACATCCGCTCGTACTGTGAGTGTGTCAGTATCCATCAGCCCGCCGGCACTGTCTTCCGGGTAGGATAGGACTGACTGCAGGCGCAGACGGTCCTGTTTGTCCATTGAGCGCAGTACTTCCTTGATGACGATATCGGGCAGGTCGTTGAGTAGGTCAGCGAGGTCATCCATGTCCATACCGTCTGTGGCTGCCACCAGCTCATCATTGTCCATGTCTTTGATCAGGCCAGCGCGCACCTCGTCATTAACATGTAACAGGATCTCGCCTTCATCGTCGGGATTAACCAGCTTCCAGACGAATTGACGCTCTGTCGTAGGTAGGGATTCGATGATATGGGCGATTTCAGCCGGATGGAGGTCGGCCAGCATATTCCAGATATGCTGATTTTTACCTTTTCTTAGTGCCTCAAGGAATGAATCCAGGCGATTCTCGGTTTTATGCTCTGTCTGGATGGCTTCACTCATGGGTCAAGGCTCTAATATTAATAGCTTGCTCGCCCAAGAGTGTAACCAGATTCAACTGGCAGGTCTATCCTTGGTCAGAATTTTATAAATATTTAACTATTACTCTTATAACGATCATTGATGTTGCTGTGAATTGATGGCCTGAATTAGTGTGAGTGACTCGTCGGCATGTTCACACTGAAGCACATCGAGGCTGGCTGATTCAAGTGTTGAAATTCGGGAATGATTGATAATATTTTTCACCTCGAGGATTGCGTTGGGTTGCATGCTGAATTCACGTAGGCCCAAGCCTAGTAGTAGACGTGTATATTCAGGGTCGCCAGCCATTTCCCCGCACATGGCGACCGGTATGCCGGCATTTTCGCCTGCTTCTATGATCTTTCGGATCAAAAATAGAACCGATGGGTGGCTGGGTTTATATAGATAATTGACGTCTTCATCGATACGATCGATAGCCAGTGTGTACTGGATCAAATCATTCGTGCCTATTGATAGAAAATCAAGATGGCGGGCAAACAGATGTGATGTGATGGCTGCTGCAGGTACTTCTATCATGCCGCCAACCGGTATATTTTCGTCATAGTCGATCTTTAGCCTGCGCAATTCCATCTTAATGTTATCAACAATGTTGATCACCTGCAGAATTTCTTCAGTGCTCGACAACATCGGGATCATCAGGCGTACTGGGCCTATTGCCGAGGCGCGTAGTATCGCACGCAGTTGTGGCATGAATAGCCCCGGGTCCTTGAGGCAGAGTCTGATGGCCCGTAGTCCCAATGCGGGGTTGGTAGGGCATTCAGATTGTTGCATATTTTTTAAGGCCTTGTCGGCTCCGAGGTCGAGTGTGCGTATGGTGACGGGTTTGCCACTCATTGCTGATACTATTTTGCTGTAAGCGTTAAACTGCTCCTCTTCATCAGGGAGGTCGTCCCTGTTCATAAACAGGTATTCTGAACGAAATAAGCCGATGCCATCTACATTGGTGTCTCGCAGTGTTTGCATGTCTTCTGGTAGTTCGGCATTGGCATGCAGTTGAACGGTTATATTATCTAGGCTTAAGGTGGGCTTGCTTTTTAGATTGTTGAGGCGAGAATAGTGTTGGCGGGAGGATCGTTGCTTATCTTCGTAATAGGTTTTGATTGGCGCAGTAGCTTTGCTCAGGACGATGCCCTGATCACCATCAATAATAATATCCTCATCATTGAGGAGATAACGTTTGGCGTGGCGAATACCGACGATGGCTGGGAGTTTGAGGCTGCGTGCGAGTATTGCTGTGTGTGAGAGCGGGCCGCCAGATTCGGTAATGAATGCAATCATACCCTGGTGTTGCAGTAGCACGATATCGGCCGGGGTCAGATCATCTGCCACCACTATGCGGTTTTGCAGAAATTGTGCGCCATCGTGAAGAGGTAGTTCTTCATTCATATTAGTAAGGATGCGCAGAATCCGATCAACAACGTGAATGACATCATCTCGGCGTGTCTTCAGGTAGGGGTCATTCATTTCATCAAAAACTCTGACCAGGCTGTCTAGTTGCAGCTTAAGTGCCCATTCAGCACTGCATGAGCGTGATCGCATGATTTCGACTGGAGCATCTGACAGGGCAGGGTCATTGAGCATGAGTAAGTGTGTATCAATAAAGGCGGCGATATTAGTGGCTGTAGACCGGGGTATTTTTTCCTGTATTTGTCGCAGCTGCATGTTGGCAATATCAATTGCACGATGTAGGCGTGCAATTTCATCTTCTAGATGTTCGTGGGGTATGCAGGTTTCGGCAATATCTGGACGCCCTCTTTCGAGGAGGTGCGTGCGACCCATGGCTACACCCCGTGAGACAGCGATACCTTTGATTGCCAGGGTCATGTTTGTCCACCGATGATGTTGCTTGAGCTTATGTCTGACATGAAACAGTTGGGCAGAGCAGTATCTGTCTGCGAAAATAAATGGACAACTGTTATCTGTGTCTTGGTCATTCTCGTCCTTAAACAGTCAGCTGGATACTTTTATAATCTATTCATTTTCACCAAAGCGGTTCTGAATCAAAGCATCCAGTTCGTTAGTGGCCAGCTCTTCATCAATTCCCGATGCGCTCAATGTCAGTTGGGTGCCTTTGGATGCGGCCAGCATCATGACACCCATAATACTCTTGCCATTTACTTTCTGCGGGCCTTTGCTTAAATAGACATTGCTTGTAAAGCTTGATGCCAGGGTGACAAATTTGGCTGCGGCGCGGGCATGCAGGCCAAGTTTGTTTATGATGTGAACCTGTTTTTCAATCATGGTCTATTTGCAAATCATAATGCCGTCATGTCCGCCTGAATACGCCTTTTCAGCGAGTTGCTTCAGATTCAAGCGCGGATAATTTAATACACGGATCAACATAGGCAGGTTTACACCGGATATAACGGTTACAGAATTATTATTACTAAGACGGTTGGCAATATTGCTTGGAGTTGAGCCAAACATATCGGTCAGAACAAGAACACCATCGCCGCTATCGAGCTTGTTTATAATCAGTTTCGCTTCTGCAATCGATGTCTCCAAAGCGCAATCGCTGGGTATTGAAAGGCTCGTGGATTCCAGCGGACATGTGCCGAGCATGACTCTGGCTGTCTCCAGTAATTGTTGGCCAATATCGTTATGGGTGATGATGAAAATGCCTACGCTCATGATAATTCCCTGTGCCTAACCATGATGTTGCTACGCAATCCTTTAAAATAATCTGCGACGGCTTCTACCATATATACTGATCGATGTTGGCCGCCAGTGCAACCAATGGCGACAGTCATGTAGTTGCGGTTTTCCTGTTCATACCTTGGTATCCAGGTATCAAGGAAATCGATCAGATTCTGTTTCATTTCGGTAACCCAAGCCTGTTTTTCAAGGTACTCAATGACCTTGGTATCCATCCCTGTTAGTGGCCGTAATGAGGTTTCCCAGTGAGGGTTAGGCAGGCAGCGCATATCAAAAATAAAGTCAGCATCGCTCGGGGTGCCATGCTTGAAGCCGAAAGACTGAAATAAAAGCGACATGGATTCGGTCGGTTCATTGATGACTCTGTTACGTATCATGTCACGTAATTGGTAGATGTTGGTATGCGTAGTGTCTATGTGCAGATTAGCCTGTGCAGCAATTGGGTAAATCAGCTGGCGCTCCAGTTTAATGGCGTCGGCCAGGGATCGTTCTTCGTTGGTCAGTGGGTGTTTGCGTCTAGTCTCGCTGAAGCGTTTTAACAAGGCGCTGTCATTGGCTTCCAGATATATTACTTCTATATCCATTCCGGATGACTTTATGTCCTCTATGCACTGCGGGAAATTTTCCAGGTCCTGGCGAATGTTTCTAGCATCGATGCCTACAGCGATCATGTTGTTTGTATCGTCCCAGTTATTGGTCAGCTGTTCGGTCAGGGAGGGTAGCATGCCGATGGGCATATTATCGATACAGTAGTAGTCCAGATCTTCAAGCGTATTGAGCGCAATACTTTTACCTGAACCGGACAAGCCACTTATTATAATCAGTTTCATTGGCTGTTCTTCTGTGTAGCGTTGTTCTGGCGATTAATGAAATCTTCCGCTGCATCATAGCCTTTTTCTATCAGAATGTGGTTTCGTACTGCAGTTTCCACAGCGATAGCCAGATTACGTCCAGGGGCCACGGGTAGGCTTACTTCAGGGACATTGATCCCTAATATCTTGCGATTTCGTTTTGCGCCACGCAGTCGGTCAACATGGTGTAGTTGCTCATCGGTCATAACTTCCAGATCGATGACCAGGCGTAGGTATTTGCTGATTTTGATAGCGCTGTCGCCGAATAGTGCGCGAACATTTAATATGCCCAGTCCTCGCACCTCAAGAAATTCGCGCAGCATTTCAGGGCAAGTGCCGTTGATAATGTCTGGTGCAATTTTGGAAAATTCGGGTGCGTCGTCTGCTATCAGGCGATGGCCACGACTGATCAGGTCAAGGGCCAGTTCACTCTTGCCGATGCCGCTTTCACCAGTCAGCAATACACCGCTGCCCATGACGTCCATAAAAACGCCATGGATAATAGTAGTGTTGGCGAGTACTGATCCAAGTAGGTATTGCAGGTGGTTGATGACTTCTTGGCTATTAGCCTGGCAGCTTAGCAGAGAAATGCCAAGTCGGTCAGCTGATGAGCGGAATTCACGTGGCACTGGTAAGCCATCAGTGATCAGGACCATGGCTGTCAATTCCTGGGAAAAAAGTTGATTGACCGTATCATCGTGCGAATTCTTGCCCAGCTTTTCCAGGTAGTCGAGTTCAGTTTTTCCGAGCACCTGGATTCTATTGGGGTGAATAATATTGAGATGGCCAACCAACACTATGTTGTTCCTGTTATCGTAGCTCGTTGATTTGATTGCCCGCTGACCGCCTTGCCCGCCTGCTACCCATTCCAGTGTGATACGACTATGTAACTGGCTGACGAGTTCATGTACGGCGATGGTAGTCATGCTGCGGAACTGGTGTGCTGGCCACTAAGGAGTTTGAATAATTCCTCCTCGGTATCACTCTTTCGGAGTGCATCGCAAAACGTCTCGTCACTGAATGTCTTGGCTAGTTGCGCAAGAATATCCAGGTGTTCATCGGTAAAATGGTCTGGTACCAGCAGGCTGAACAGCAAATCTGTTGGCTGGTTGTCAATCGCATCGAAATCAACTCCCTTTTCCAGTTTAATGAATGCGCCAATGGCCTGCTCTCTACCGGGTAGTCGGGCATGGGGTAATGCAACGCCATGCCCAAGCCCGGTGCTACCCAGTCTTTCGCGACTGATAAGGCTTTTGAATATTTCATCTTGGCTGACATCAGGTGTGTCTGCAACCAATAGTGCACTCAATGCCTCCAGGACTTTCTTCTTGCTCTTGGAGTTGTTATCGCAACTGATTCGTTCTAGTGCGATAAGGTCTGATATTTTCATGGGCGTCTGCTATAAGCTGATTATCTACGATGGTGGTTGGTTATTTTTTCTTTATGTTTTTTAACTTGCCTATCAAGCTTGTCTATAAGACCATCAATGGCGGCATACATATCTTCCTGAGTGTCATCCGCATATAAGTTGGTACCGCTTAGGTGTACTGTGGCCTCTGCTTTCTGCCTGAGTTTTTCAACACTTAAAATCACATGCACATCTACAACTTGATCAAAATGCCGCTCGAGTTTTTCCAACTTGGATTCAACATAGTCACGAAGGGAATCAGTTAGATCTACATGATGTCCAGTAAGGTTGATTTGCATTTTAAACTCCTTGGTTAGGTTTTTATGCCAGTCGCTTGCGTTCATTAGAAGAGGGTAGCAACATGGCCTCACGGTATTTGGTCACAGTTCTACGCGCCACTTTGATTCCCTGTTTCATTAATAGATCAGCTAGTTTGCTGTCACTCAGGGGTTTTTCAGGACTTTCAGCGGCTATTAATTTTTTGATGATTGCACGTATGGCAGTGGCAGAGCACACGCCGCCTTCAGTCGTGTTAACGTGACTCGAGAAGAAGTACTTGAATTCGAAGATGCCATTAGGGGTATGCATATATTTTTGTGTCGTTACGCGGGAGATGGTTGATTCATGCATTTCTACTGCTTCAGCGATATCTCTCAATACCAGAGGGCGCATGGCTTCTTCGCCATAATCAAGGAAGCCGCGTTGACGTTCGACGATGCAACGTGCCACCTTGAGCAGGGTTTCATTACGACTTTGCAGGCTCTTTAGAAACCAGCGAGCTTCTTGTAGGTGATTCCTGAGAGAGTTGGTGTCATCACTGTTATCGGTTCGCCGGATCATGCCGGCATATTGCTGGTTGATGCGAATTTTTGGCATGGTATCCGGATTTAGATCTACGGTCCATTTACCGTTTTTTTTCTTTACTACGACATCAGGGATAATGTATTCCGGGGTGGCCGGTGAAACAGTGGATCCCGGCTTAGGGTCAAGGGTCTGGATGAGTTGAATTGCTTCCATCAGCACATCCTGGCTGATATGTAGTTGCCGCATAATGCGCTTGAAGTCACGTGAAGCCAAGGCGTCAAGATAGTTTTGTACCAACTCAATGGCTACCTTTAAGTGTGGCGTGTCGCTAGCAAGGTGTTGTAGCTGCACAAATAGGCATTCCTTGAGGTCACGGGCAGCGACGCCGAGTGGATCAAACTGCTGGATGCGGCGCAAAACGGCTTCGACTTCGTCAATGCCGATCGTCTCTTCATCCTCACTTATATTCTGAATGATCCCCTGATGAATATCTTCAAGGGGAATATACAGATAACCGTCTTCATCGATCGAATCGATAATCGACATGGCGATGGCGCGATCAGTGTCCGAAAATGGGGTTAGTTGCATCTGCCACGTGAGGTGTTCATGCAGGCTCTCACCTGCCGGATTTGTCCCTTCCCATTGCTCCTGCTGTTCATTGCTGGCAGGTTGAGAGTAAGAGGTTGAACCGTCATAGACATCGTCCCAATTACTGTCTGTCGGTAACTCATCAGGCATTTCATCTTTGTTGGTCAGCTCGGATGTTTCTGTTGCTGATTGTGTTTCGCTGGCTTCTTTGGCAGCTTCGTTAGTATCGTTCTCCGTGCTGCTACTATTCTCAGTATCTTCTTCAGCCACTTCCAACATGAAGTTGGATTCAAGGACATTTTGAATTTCCATTTGCAGATCGATAGTAGATAGCTGTAACAGTTTAATGGCCTGTTGCAACTGGGGGGTCATGTGCAAGCGTTGTTCATGACCAAGATAGAGTGATTGTTTCATATTCTAAAGCTTAAGTTCGACCGCAAAATGTTTAACTACTTTAGCTAATATTTTACTGCATTTATTATGCCAGTGCAGGTAGATTACGTATTTATTTTTAATTATATTTCCTGAGTGAAATATTACAGTATTTATTCAATGGGCTCTTTCTCTATTAGCGGCCGCCAGGGTCAATAACTGTTGTCGGTCATGATGATAGCTATGCTCTCACAGAGAAAAGTCATGACCCAGATATACTTCTCTAACCTGTTGATTATTAAGAATGGATTCGGGCTCGCCGGCGGCGATGATCTGCCCTTCACTTAATATATAGGCGGAAGTGCAGATCCCCAGGGTTTCGCGTACATTGTGATCGGTGATTAATATGCCGATGCCAAGGTCGCGCAGCTGTTTGATAATCTGCTGGATATCGACAACCGATATCGGGTCAACGCCGGCGAAGGGTTCATCGAGAAGAATAAACGCTGGATTCATGGCCAGGGCGCGGGCAATTTCTGCACGGCGGCGTTCTCCGCCAGACAGGCTGATACCGGTATTATCCCTGATGTGGCTGATGTGTAGATCCATGAGCAATTTCTCCATTTCTGTTTCACGCTCATGTGGACTCAGGTCTTGACGTAATTGCAGGACGGCCATGATATTGTCGGCGACACTTAGCTTGCGAAATACGGAGGCTTCCTGGGGCAGGTAACCAATGCCGCTTCTTGCCCTGGCATGCATGGGTAGACTGGCAATATCCTGGTCATCAATAAAGATCTGTCCCTGGTCAGTCGGTATCAGACCCACAATCATATAAAAAGTGGTGGTTTTGCCGGCACCATTGGGGCCGAGCAGGCCAACGACCTCGCCGGTGTTGACGGTCATACTGACATTATCAACAATGGTTCTGTTCTTATAACGTTTGACCAGATTCGCAGTACGTAGTTGGGTCATTAAGGCATGCTTTTTCGGTTGGCGTTGGTATCATCCGCAGGTTGAATGGTGATCGTGACTCGGTCACCACCACTTTTTTTGCCGGCATCGACGGTATCCTTGTCCATGTTGTATATAATACGGTTGCTTGAAAATGTATTAGCGCCCTGACTTAATTCAGCGCCCTGTTCGAATATAATTATGTTGTTGACGGCCTCAAAAGTCATGCGACCGGCTATGGCGGAAATATTTTTATTGTTTCTATCAGTGCGTTGACTGAATGCGACAGGTTGTCCCTGTGCCTGCATTTTATCCAGCTTGCCCTTACGGGTATAGACCGTTAGTTTATCAGCTGTAATTTTCAGGCTGCCTTGTTGCACGACGACATTTCCGCTGTAGGTGCTGGTGCCGGTTTTTTTATTGATGCTTGCACGGTCCGCTTCTACATTAATGGGCTGTTTACTATCAGACTCTAATGCCAGGGCATTTGTGCACAGGCCTAGATAGGACATGCAGATTATTAGCTTCAGGGATTTAACGTTGAGGATCATAGCTTACTTTTACATTTGCAAGGAGTTGAATCAATTCCTGGTTAATATCGATAAATAACCCTTTGGCCTGCAATTTTATGCCATCACCTTTTAAATAAATATTGTCTTCCGTGTTCACCGTGTTAGTGCTGGTGCTTATATTCAGGCTTTCTGTCGTCATAATTAAGGCTTCCTGTGTCGCTGTCGCTGCGCGTGTAATACTGACCTTTCCCTGTAGTAACAGATCTTTGCCGCGCGGGCTAATCTGACCTTCCCGAGCAAGCATTTGCCATTGTTCTCCCGGGGTGCGTAGCAGTTCCAGTTTGGGTTCCTTTAATATTGTCTGATCACTTTTTTTGTAGTGTAGCATGCTGACGGCATTTAGGTGATATTGCATTATACCTTCCTTGTCCAGCAGCGACAGGTTGAAATCCTCGATACTATAATCAATTTCGTCCTTGCTCAGGCTACTGTCGGGTGGCAGGGCCTGTTCGGTGATTTTTTCGCTCAACTGTATACTGGCAGTGACGATGACACTGATGAGGACCAGTAACAGAAAGGTGCGTAGGCGAGTCATCAGTCTTTATGCAGGTAGCTGTCCAATTCTGCTTGCAGACTGCCTTTGGCTTCCATGATCATCTCGCAAACATCTCGGCCAGCCCCTCGGCCGCCAGCGGAGGGTGTTTGCCAATGCGAGTGTTTTATTACCATCGGGTGTGCATCCTGAACGGCAATGGCCAGGCCGACCTGGCTCATGACCGGCAAGTCGACCACATCATCGCCGACGTAGGCGCATTCTGCTGCAGTCAGTTGTTTGCTTTGCAGTAGGTCATTAAAGGCTATGGTCTTGTCGTGTTGGCCCTGGTAAACAATTTTGATACCCAGGTCCTTGATGCGGTGTTTGACGACTTCAGAAGTACGTCCCGTAATGATTGCAATTTCGACGCCTGTTTTTTGCAGCATTTTCATGCCATGGCCGTCACGTGAATTGAAGGCCTTGTATTCCTGTCCATCGTCACCGATAAGCAGAGAGCCATCCGTCAATACACCATCGACATCAAAAATAACGATTTTAATATTTTTGGCTTTATCTAATATATCTTTCATCAGTTTTTTCCATTGTATCGGGCGCTATTTTTCTTCTTAGACCACGCCGGCGCGTAATAAATCATGCATATTCAGGGCGCCAATCAAGCGGTGATTTTCATCCTCAACCAGCAGTGCATTAATCTTATGGCTGTCCATAATTTGCAGTGCCTCGGCGGCGAGTATTTCTTTTCTGACGACCTTACTATTGGCAGTCATGACATCTCTGATTGGCGTATTATGAATGTCGAGGCCAAGATCCAGAGTCCGGCGCAGGTCGCCATCGGTGAAGATGCCGACGATGCCACTGTGTTCATCGACTATCGCCGTCATGCCCATGCTCTTGCGTGTCATTTCCAGCAAAGCTTCACCGAGTACGGCATTGTCCAAGACGGATGGAATGCTGTCATCCGTATGCATAATCTGCTCGACGTGCAGCAACAGTTTACGCCCCAGGCTGCCCCCCGGATGCGAGCGGGCAAAGTCTTCGGCGGTAAAACCACGGGCCTCCAGTAGGGCGATGGCAAGGGCGTCGCCCATGGCCAGTGTTGCGGTAGTGCTGGAAGTGGGGGCCAGGTCCAGCGGGCAGGCTTCATTGCTGACACTGACGTCAAGGTTGACATCGGCCGCGCGCGATAATTCGGATTTCGGATTGCCGGTCAGGCTGATCAAGGGCGTATTCAGACGTTTGATCAATGGCAGGATGGTCAGGATTTCGGCAGTCTCGCCTGAGTTTGATAATGCCAGGACCACATCCTTGGATGTGATCATGCCCATGTCGCCATGACTGGCCTCGCCCGGATGGACAAAAAAGGCCGGGCTGCCGGTGCTGGCCAGGGTGGCGGCGATCTTGCCGCCAATATGACCGGATTTACCCATGCCGATGACAACAATTCGGCCTTCGCAAACCAGCATCAATTCACAGGCCTGATGAAATGCCTGGTCAAGACGCTTGATCAGGTCGTGGATGGATTGTGCCTCGGTCTCGAGGACGGCCCGGCCCAGGCTTATGAAATCGTGTTTTGTCATATCGTTATGATGCTGTCGTATCTGTATTTAAAGGCATTATACCTGCCAATAGCCCACTTTACGCTAATGGATAGCCTAATTCAGCCAATTTTTCGATGAGTTCATCGGTGATCAGCCCCTGGCCAGTTACCGTGACGTGACCTTGCAGGTCGACCTCAACCTTATCGACGCCAGTCAGGGTCACGAGGCCTTGTTGTATCGTGTTAACACAACCCATGCATTTGATGTTCTTGGCGTTGAATTTAATCGTGTCCATATGGCTTGTATCCACTTAGTGCTGGCTAGAAAAATATAAGAAGCCCTGATACGCAAGAAACATCGATAGTAGCACGCCACCTTCGATGCGATTGATCTTGCCTGGGGCCCTGAATCCATACGACATGGCAAATAGCAGTATCGTCAGTGCGATCATGACCGGGAAATCACGCTCGAGAATGTTGGCTGGTACAGGCCCGGGTCTGACCGCACCTGGAATACCCAATACGGCCAGCAGGTTAAACATATTTGAGCCAATGATATTGCCAATGGCGATATCCGGTTCCTTTTTGTAGGCGCTCATGACTGAGGCGGCCAATTCTGGCAGGCTGGTACCGATGGCAACGATGGTCAGGCCAATGACGACATCACTGACGCCGAGTGCTGTGGCAATGCTGACAGCGCCATTAACCAGCAGCTTTGAGCCCAGTAGCAGCGTTAACAGTCCGCCCAGGAACCAGAGGGAAGCATTCATGGTCGACATGCCAACCGGTATTTCATCCGCGTATTCCTCAATGATCGGGTCTGTTTTGCGTGAGCGCAGGCCGATCATAGTAATCGCGTAGATGACGACAAACATGCCGGTGATCAGGATAAAACCATCCGTGCGGCTGAAGTGGCCGTCCATCAATAACACCAGGCTGCCGAGGGTAATCGCCAGCATCACCGGGTACTCGCGTTTGAGGGTTTCTGATCTGACCGTGAGTGGTAAGACCAGGGCGGTAAAGCCAAGTACCAGGGCAATGTTAGCGATATTGGAACCGATAGCATTGCCGATGGCCAGGCCCGGATTGCCATCATAGGAGGCCACGGCCGAGATCAGTATCTCAGGCGCGGAGGTACCAAAACCAACGATGGTCAGGCCAATGATCAGCGGGCTGACGCCAAGATTGCTGGCCAGGGCGGAGGCGCCCATGACGAAACGGTCAGCGCCCCATAACAGGATGACAAAACCGGCGAGGATGATCAGGATATTCTCAAACATAGCTTACTATTTCTTCTTCTCTGTGTGGAAATTCAAGTGCGTTTGACCCGCGTGGCGCCACAACGTGTGCAACGGTAACGGGTTATCAGCTTGCCTTGTTTGACATCAAAACCCATTTTCTTGTCCTCGACCCACTTATGGAAATTATGCCTGCACAGGGTTTTGCCCTTATGCTTCTGACCGGGTTTGGGCTTTTTAAATGCTATGATATCGGCCATGGGGTATTATCAGTTTCCATATTGCCTGTGCATGATTTTGACAGGGTACAGGGCAGTTTACATACAAATGATGGCAATTCCCTGAATTATTCCAATGACATGCCATTATACAGGCAGAATTAACAAAATATAATATAAACAAGACGAAGCGGTTCCTATGGCAAAAGATAATATTGAAATCGGTGCTCTTGGCTGGACACATCAGGCTTGGGATAGCGCTTACTATCCTGAAGACCTGCCCGAAGACTGGCGACTGGACTACTATAGCCATCATTTCCAGTTTGTGTTGATGCAGGCGCAGGAATGGATGCATTGCAGCGAAAGTGACATCGAACAATGGCTGGAAGATGTTAAGGACTCGTTTGAATTTTTTCTGGGCTTGAGTGTGGGTGATATCAACGAATCTGCCCTTGAGCAGATTGGCCGGATAAAAGGAATCCTCAACAAGCGCCTGTGTGGGCTGGTCATATTTGAGGATGGAAATGTAATCGAACCCTCTATGTTGCAGGGCTTGTCTGCATTAGCGCCAGTTTATCTGGATACTGACGCCGTGAATGAGTCCTTCACTGGAGTCAGGTGCTGCTGGCGCAAGGGTCGTGATGTCAATGGCTGTAAGATTGGTTTTCTGCGACCGGATGCGGCCAAGGATATGCGCAACATGCGCGCACATATCGAGGCCTTCATAGAGCAGGGTGGTACGCAGCAACTTTATCTGGTCTATCAGGGTCAAGCGCCATCGACCAAGGCCATGCAGGATGCCCAGATTATCCTGCAGATGCTGGTATAGCTTACCTAAAGCCTACAGGCTGTTGGTGACTGTTGCCTTATGTCAGTACTGCCGTCCTAATATAATAGTAAGGCCATTTTTTTGCGGTAGTGGTTGACCAGCTCACCACTGTTGCCGAGCATCTCAAAGACTTTGAGTAAACCCTTGCGGCCGGCATCATCATTGAATTGCCGGTCCCGTTTCATGATTTCCAACAGCTGTTCCATGGCATTCTGAAAGTCACCGCTAGCCAGATAGGCATTGCTGAGTTGTTGGCGGGCCTCACAGTTATCCGGCGCTTGTGCAACATTTTTCTGCAGCGTTTCAATGTCGCCAAAGTCGGCGGACATGGCCATGACTTCCAGTCGGCTTATTAATGCAGCGACCTGCTCTTGTTCCCTGATCTCTGCAGGCAATGACTGCAAGATGATGCTGGCGTCGTCGTATTGTTTTTCATTCAGTAAAATATCTACATAGAGCAGGCGGGTATTATTATTATCGGGGTCAGCATTGATGATGGCCTGCATATCACTGATGGCGTTACTGTCGCCGCTATTGTATTTTTCCACGGCAGCCGACATCAGTTGGTCAGATTCGCGGACAATAAATTTATCCAGATAGGTCTTTATTTCTGATTCTGCGATCGCGCCCATGAATTCATCCACGACCTGTCCATTTTTGACCAGTTTGACCGTCGGTACACTGCGCACCGAAAACTGTTGGGCCAGTTGTTGTTGCTCATCGATGTTGACCTTGGCCAGTCTGAATGCACCCTGGTAGTCAGCGGCCAGTTTCTCCAGGACGGGCATCAGGCTCTTGCAGGGGCCGCACCACGGCGCCCAGAAGTCTACCAGCACCAGCGTTTCTTGCGAGGCATTGAGGACGTCTTCGGTGAAGGATTCAAGGTTTGTATCGAAACTGTGCATGTCTAATACTCAACAATAAACTACGGAAATAGATATATAGTGTCATCATGAACAAATTACAAGGAAGCGCCCTAAGGGTGGGTCATCAGCCTCGGCCAGAATGTAAACCTTGGCAGCTACCAGCCTGTCATGCAACGCGGAAAAGATATTTATTAGGTATAAATTATTGCAGAAAAATTTTACTTCATATCATAAAAACACTGGCCTTTGCACAGTCTGTTGCTTTTACCTGTCAAGCTTTTTTATTGGGATTGTTTAATAATAAACAATTTATACACGCGCTATACGATTAGATCAGATTAACAATTCTGCACATTGGTCAGTTGCCTGTTTTTCTAGTTGAATCTTATTAACATCGTTGTCAAATTTCCTGAAAAAAGTAAGTACAATATTTAGGAATGTGATGTATCATGCAGCACGCTGAATGCTGGTGTAGATAATGGTTGCTCTGTAAAGTCAGCCTTATAGATTTGCATCATTGCTTAATCATTTATCGCTAAATCTCTAAGGAAGGAGTAATTATGAATCATCGAAGGATTTATTCCTTTGCCGTTATTGTGTTTGCTGGTTTCATCCTGCTGGCTACGGGTATTGCCTCGACAAGCAAACCGCCGATGTTGATTTCTGTGGATTCGCCCCATGGTATGCGCAAGACCATCCAGAATATCAAGCAAGCACTGGTGAATAATAATTTTCGTTTTCTGCGTGAACAGACTCTCAAGGATGGTTTGGGTGGCGCCGAAGATCCGCACTTCCGTGTATTGTATTTCTGTAATTTTGCAGTGGCCCATAAGGCGATTCAGTTCGACAAACGCATTGGCTTCATGTTGCCATGCAGGCTGACATTGATTGAGAAAGCGGGAAAGGTCAGTATTTATTATCTCAATCCGCAATTGGTCAAGGGGCATGGCAATAATAAATTGAATGGTCTGTGCGATCAGATTTCTACAGCTATGAAAAGCGTCATTGAGGAAGCGACGCTATGAAAAATCGTTTCACAGTCACGGGCCCGTCCGTATTATTTGTCTGCATACTGTTATCCGCCTGTAATTTATCTGACGGGGTAGAATCACGAAATGATTTTCCGGATACGATGACGAAAGTTCAGCAGGAGCTGGCTAACAAGGGCTATAAGGTCACCAGGATCCAGGCATTGGATCAAGGCCTGGGAAAGGCCGGCTACACAATCGACCGTTATCGCATCATTTTTTTTGGCAATCCGTTGGATTTTGATATCGTCCAGCAGCGCTACCCGCAATTTACAGTCTTCCTGCCGCTGTCTATAACGGTCTATGAAGATGAGGATAAAATCTATTTGCAGGGTATGCCCTTTAATATGCTGAAAAAGGCAGCACGTGATCGCGAGTACCTGGCAATGGTTTCACGCTGGCAGTCCGATGTCGATAAGGTCATCCGCAAGGCCACTCGACCCATCCCCTAATTCAATAGGGGGTGTATTCGGGAGTAGCTGAAAAAGTAGCTTTTCCAGACAATATATCTGCACCCCACTGAATACAGATAATGTTCGCATACTGTTCTTATAAGCCTTATAATTCAGGCCATCGGGGGATGCTATTTAAGGCTATCGACAACATGTTGGATACTAAGAAAGCACAGCAGCAGGATGAAATGTTGGTGCGCATTAACGATCTGCATTATGCACGCGGTTCGAGAAAAATCCTGGATGGCGTCAATATTGAAATTCCTCACGGTAAAATCACTACTATTATGGGCCCCAGTGGTTGTGGCAAGACCACTTTACTACGCCTGATCGGCGGCCAGATAGCGCCCGCGCAGGGGACCTTGACGGTAGCGGGTCAGAATATCCATTCTCTCAGTAACAAAGATCTGTACCAACTACGTAAACGTATGGGCATGCTGTTCCAGAGCGGCGCACTGTTTACCCATCTGTCGGTTTTCGAAAATGTAGCCTTTCCGGTTCGTGAACATACCGATTTATCGGAATCGCTGATTCGCACTCTGGTGTTAATGAAATTACAGGCCGTTGGCCTGCGTGGCGCCCGCGATCTAATGCCTGCGGAACTGTCCGGCGGTATGGCCAGGCGCGTGGCCCTGGCCCGGGCGATTGCACTGGACCCAATGATGATGATGTACGATGAGCCATTTACCGGTCAGGACCCGATTACGGTGGGGGTCATCATGCAATTGATTCGCCTGCTGAATGACAGCCTGGGTATGACCACTATCATCGTCTCGCATGATGTGCAGGAGGTTTGTGCGATCTCGGACCAGTTGTACATGATCTCGGACGGCAAGGTCGTCGGTAGCGGTGGTCCTGAACAGCTGCAGAATTCTGATTCTGACTGGGTCGGCCAATTCATGCATGCCTCGCCTGACGGCCCGGTGCCATTCCACTATCCGGCGCCTCCTTTTGCTGAGGATCTGCTGGAAGGTCTTGACTGATGCTGATGTGGCTGCAGAACCTGGGTCAATCGGGCATGCGCGTATTTCAGCGTCTGGGCGAAGCCTCGTTATTCTTGCTACAAATCCTGATGGGTATCCCGAGCCTGATTCGGCATCCCCGTTTGTTGGTGCATGAGCTCTATTCGGTCGGTGTATTATCATTGGCAATTATTGTTATTTCCGGCCTTACTGTCGGCATGGTGTTGGGTCTGCAGATGTACAACACACTGGTGGATTTTGGCACTGAAGATTCGTTGGGACCGGTGGTGGCCCTGTCGCTAGTACGCGAACTGGGCCCGGTGCTGACTGCATTGCTGTTCTCGGGTCGCGCCGGTTCCGCGTTGACGGCCGAGATCGGATTGATGAAGGCAACTGATCAGTTGTCGGTAATGGAAATGATGGCCGTGGATCCGGTCAAACGTGTCGTGGTACCGCGTTATGTGGCCGGCCTGATTTCCATGCCCTTACTGGCGGCGATGTTCAGCGCGGTTGGTATCCTCGGTAGCTATATCGTCGGGGTTGGTATGTTGGGTGTCGATGATGGTGCCTTCTGGTCGCAGATGCAGCATAAGGTAGCGCTGGATGCAGACGTCGTTAATGGCGTCATCAAGAGTATTGTCTTTGGAATGGTAGCTGCCTGGATAGCCGTGTTTGAGGGCTATAAGGCTGTACCGACGACCGAAGGTGTAAGTCGGGCAACGACCCGGACAGTAGTGCACACGGCCTTTGCCGTGTTGGGTCTGGATTTTATATTGACTGCAATCATGTTTGGAGATAACTAGCATGCAAACAAGCAGAACAGTAGAGATACTGGTAGGGATATTCATTGCGTTGGGTATCGCCGCATTTTTTATGCTGGCAATGAAGGTCAGTAATATCACGGCGCTGACGGAACGGGATACCTATATCCTCAAGGCACGCTTCGATAATATCGGTGGTCTGAAAGAACGTTCGCCGGTACGTATCAGCGGCGTTCGTGTCGGCAGGGTGGACAGTATCGATTACGATGATGAACTGCTTGAGGCCGTCGTTACCCTGCATATTAACAGCAAGCATAGCCGTATTCCGAATGACAGTAGTGCTAGCATCTATACGGCCGGCCTGCTCGGCGAGCAGTATATCAGCCTGCAACCTGGTGGTTCGGAGGAGAGCTTTACAGACGGTGATGTGATCGATGAAACCCAGTCTGCCTTTGTGCTTGAGCGCATGGTCGGCAAGTTCCTGATACAGGAAGCGGAAAGCGGCGAGTAGAACTAAATGATAGGAATCGGAAAATGGATGCAGCCCTGAAAAAAAACAATGAGCAGCAATACGAATTGAGTGGAGAGCTCAGCTTTCAGTCCGTGCCCGGTCTGAGTGGGGTTTTTATGCCATTAGTCCAGGGCAATGATCAGTTGGTGATCAGGCTCGATCAGGTTTCGCGTGCCGATAGTGCCGGCGTGGCGATGCTGCTTGAGTGGTTACGCCTGGCCCGAGAGCACGGAAAATCACTGCAGTTTCTGGATATCCCCGAGCAGATGCTGGCTATCGTCAGGGTCAGTGGACTGGATGGGATCCTGCCACTTTCGCGTTCTATAGCATAAATCCCATCAAATTCACCGGTTAATTGTAAAAAGTAGACGGAAATCCTCCCGTTTTTAACGGAATTTCTATATCATTGCCTCTCCGGGATTTTGCTCAAGCGCTGTTAACAGCACTTGACCGGTCTGCGGTCTTTTTCTCTAACGAATGGTTTGCTAGATAATGATTACTAAAGAAGATATTAAACAATTGATTGAAACTGGATTACCCGGCAGCAATGCCATGATCGAGGGCGATGACGGTTCACATTTTGAAGGCATCGTGGTTTGTCAGGATTTCGATGGCAAGAACATGCTGGCTCAACATCGGCTGGTATTCAATACCCTCGGTAATCGAATGCAGACCGGTGAAATTCATGCCTTGGGCATGAAGACCTATACACCTGCAGAGTGGGAAGCCTTACAAGGCTGATACCTGGCATAACTATAATCAAAAATTCAGAGCAGGAAATATGGATAAGTTAATTATCAGTGGCGGTACATGCCTCCAGGGTGATGTCAGAATTTCGGGCGCAAAGAATGCGACCTTACCTATTCTGGCAGCGACCTTACTGGCCGACGGGGTCATGCGTGTGGGTAATGTTCCGCACCTTCAGGATGTAACCACGACCATGGAGTTGTTGGGGCGAATGGGTGTTGACCTGACCCTGGATGAGCACATGGCCATTGAGATTAATGCCAATAGCATTAACAAATTTCATGCGCCATATGAATTAGTACGTACCATGCGTGCATCGATACTGGTATTGGGACCGATGCTGGCTCGCTTCGGCCGCGCCGAGGTTTCCTTGCCGGGCGGTTGTGCGATCGGTTCACGCCCGGTGAACCTGCACATCGAGGGTTTACGCAAACTCGGTGCCGATATCAAGGTAGAGAATGGCTACATCCACGCACAAGCCAAACGTCTGACCGGCGCCAATATCGTCATGGATCTGGTGACGGTCACCGGTACCGAAAATATCATGATGGCAGCGACCCTGGCCAAAGGCACGACGGTCATCGAGAATGCAGCGCGTGAGCCCGAGGTCGTAGATCTGGCCAATTGTCTAAACTGCATGGGTGCAAAGGTTTTCGGTGCCGGCAGCGATACGATTACGATAGAAGGTGTCGAGTCCCTGAAGGGTTCTGAGTACAACGTGTTGCCCGATCGTATCGAGACCGGCACATTCCTGGTCGCGGCGGCTGTCAGCGGTGGGCATATCAAGGTGCGTGATACCGACCCTAGTTTGCTCGATTCAGTACTCGAAAAGCTGCGGGAGGCCGGTGCCGAGATTACCATCGGCGATGACTGGATTGACCTGGATATGCATGGTGAAAAACCGGGTGCTGTGGATATCCATACTGCCCCATACCCTGCATTCCCAACCGATATGCAGGCACAGTTTACCGTCTTGAATGCGGTGTCGACCGGTACCGGTACCATTCGTGAAGCCGTGTTCGAAAACCGTTTCATGCATGTGCAGGAATTACAACGCATGGGGGCGAACATACGTGTCGAAGGTAATACTGCGATCATCAAGGGTGTGGACAAACTGACGGCGGCCCCGGTCATGGCCACAGATTTGCGTGCTTCAGCCAGCCTGGTGCTGGCGAGTTTGATCGCCGAGGGTGACACAGTAATAGACAGAATCTATCATATTGATCGTGGCTATGACCGTATCGAGGAAAAATTACAACAGTTAGGTGCGACGATTCGTCGCGTGCCTTCCTGATCAACCGTGTTAGCAATACAGTAGAATCAAGTATGAAAGATATTTTTACAATAGCTTTATCAAAAGGGCGCATCTTTAAAGAAACGATGCCATTGCTTGCGCACGCCGGTATCGAGCCTGTCGATGACCCGGAAACCAGTCGCAAATTAATCCTGGATACCAACCAGGAAGACGTCAAGCTGGTGATCATTCGCGCCACCGACGTGCCGACCTATGTGCAATACGGTGCAGCAGAAGTTGGTGTAGCCGGCAAGGATGTATTGATGGAGCACGGTGGTGAAGGTCTGTATGAACCGCTCGACCTGGAAATAGCGCGTTGCAAGTTAATGGTCGCCGGACCAGAAGGTGTGCCGAGCGGGCACGGTCGTTTGCGTATCGCCACCAAGTTCGTCAATTGTACCAAGCGTTATTATGCCGAGCAGGGCAAGCAGGTTGAAATGATCAAGCTCTATGGTTCGATGGAGTTGGCGCCGCTGGTCGGTCTTGCCGACCGCATTGTCGATGTCGTCGATACCGGCAATACTCTGAAGGCCAACGGTCTGATGCCACTGGAGCATATCGCCGATATCAGTTCACGCCTGGTGGTTAACAAGGCCGCCATGAAAATGAAACACGAGCGCATCCGGCGCTTTATCGATCTGATGCAGGAAGCGGTTGTCAAAAACCGTCCTGCCGGTTAACAGGTACGGCCAACATGTCTTCTATTCAACGTTTAAATACGGCTGATCCCGGCTTTCGGCAGACCCTGAAAGACCTGCTGGCCTGGGAGTCGGTGTCGGATGATGCTGTGCTCGGTACAGTTATGGAAATCCTGTCGGCCGTTCGCCGGCAGGGTGACAGTGCCGTGCTGGAATATAGCAATCGTTTTGATCGCATGCAGGCGACATCGATGCAGGAGCTGGAGATATCAGCACAGCGCCTGCAGTCGGCTCTGGCTGCGATCCCGGCAGCAGAACGTGAGGCGCTGGAGCTGGCGGCCGCACGCATTCGCGCGTATGCCGAGCACCAGAAAATGGAGTCATGGTCGTATACCGAAGACGATGGCACCTTGCTGGGTCAGCAGGTCACGGCCCTGGACCGGGTCGGTCTGTATGTACCCGGCGGCAAGGCGGCCTATCCCTCGTCGGTATTGATGAATGCGATTCCGGCCAAGGTCGCCGGTGTTGGCGAATTGATCATGGTGGTGCCGACTCCGGATGGCGAAGTCAATGAACTGGTCTTTGCTGCCGCGGCTATCGCCGGTGTCGATCGGGTGTTCGCTGTCGGCGGGGCGCAGGCCGTGGCCGCGCTGGCTTATGGTACCGAGTCCATTCCGCAGGTCGACAAGATTGTCGGTCCGGGTAATATCTATGTCGCCACCGCCAAGCGCATGGTGTTCGGTACTGTCGGCATCGATATGATTGCCGGGCCCTCGGAAATACTGGTGGTCTGTGATGGCAATACCGATCCGGACTGGATTGCGATGGACCTGTTTTCGCAGGCCGAGCATGATGAGGATGCGCAGTCGATACTGGTCTGCCCCGATGCCGATTTTATCGAACGCCTGGCCGCCAGTATCGAACGCCTGATGCCGCAGATGGAGCGTGCACCTATTATAAGCACCTCACTGTCAGCACGTGGCGCGTTGATACAGGTCAAGGATATGGATGAAGCCATTGATCTGGTCAACTACATTGCCCCCGAGCATTTGGAATTGTCGGTCGAAGACCCACAGGCCATGGCGGCGCGTATTCGTCACGCCGGTGCGATTTTCATGGGCCGCTATACGGCCGAGGCGCTGGGAGATTACTGTGCCGGGCCCAATCATGTGTTGCCGACCTCACGTACGGCGCGTTTTTCGTCACCGCTCGGCGTTTATGATTTTCAAAAACGCAGTAGCCTGATCATGTGTTCGGCCGACGGTGCTTCTGAATTGGGTAAGACGGCATCGGTACTATCACGTGGCGAAGGCCTGACTGCGCATGCGCGTTCGGCTGAATACCGTATAAAAGATTGATTCCCTTGTCTCCCTCCCTAAGGGAGGGGCTAAACGACAATTAAATTACTAGCTTACGTCTAACCATGACCAATAAACTCATCAAACAATGGATACGCCCGGAAATACAGGCGCTGTCCGCCTACCATGTACCTGATCCCGGGAACATGATAAAACTGGATGCTATGGAAAATCCCTATACCTGGCCGCAGCAAATGATCACGGAGTGGCAGGCCTTATTGCAAGATACGGCCCTGAACCGTTATCCGGATCCGGGCAGCCGCTCATTACAGCAGCAGATACGCACGGCCTTTGCTATTCCTGACGGCATGAGTGTCATGCTCGGTAATGGCTCGGATGAGATCATCCAGATTATTGCCATGGCTGTGGCTGCGAAGGATCGGGTTATCCTGGCACCGGAGCCGGGCTTTGTCATGTATAACATGATCGCGCGTTTTGTCGGTATGCAGTATGTCGGTGTGCCTCTGCATGCGGATGATTTTAGCCTTGATATGGCGGCGATGAAGGCGGCGATTACAGAACACAAACCGGCGATCATTTTTCTGGCCTATCCGAATAATCCGACCGGCAATATGTTTGCACGTGAGCAAGTCGAAGAAATTTTAACCCTGGCTCCGGGCCTGGTCGTCCTCGATGAGGCCTACGCCGCCTTTGCCGATGACAGTTTCATGTCCAACCTCGGGCAATATCCGAATTTATTGGTGATGCGTACCGTCTCGAAGATGGGTCTGGCCGGCCTGCGTCTCGGTTACCTTGCTGGTCCTGCAGACATACTGCAGGAATTCGATAAGATACGCCTGCCTTACAACATCAATGTGTTGACCCAGGTCAGCGCCGAGTTTGCATTACGCCACAAAGACGTGCTTGATCAGCAGACCGATTTGATAAGGCAGGAACGTAGTCGATTGTATGCACAGCTCATGTCGATAAAAGGACTGACGGTCTATCCCAGTGAAGCCAACTTTATCCTGATCCGTGTTAGTGATGGTCGTGCCAACGCCTTATTTGAGGCGCTAAAGTCTGGTGGCGTGTTGATCAAGAACCTTGCTAATGCGGGTGGTCTATTGCAGGACTGCCTGCGGGTGACGGTCGGTAAGCCGGAAGAAAATGACAAGTTCATCGAGATTGTAAATGGATTTTAAGTATTGAGTTTAGTATGAAGGTATTCTTGGCAGCTTAGTTCTTTAGCCTTGGTATTCACCACGAAGGCACGAAGAAAAACAAACACCCATTTTAACGCTGTAGGAGCGGCCCTTGGCCGCGATAAAATAGTAGCGGGTTGCTAGTAGCTAGTAGCTAGTAGCTAGGTTAAACAGATCCAATATCCTGGTATTTTTCTAGCTACTAGCTACTAGCCACTCGTCCCTCGCTACTGTTTTTTTATCGCGGCCAAGGGCCGCTCCTACAGGGACGTAATGAGTATTTTTTTCTTCGTGTCTTCGTGGTGATCATATGCTGTTTATCGGCGTAAATTCCGATAAGTCATCACCGGTCTCTGGGTTACCTCTATATTCGCTTTGAATTTTTGCTGATCACGCTGGCCCTGGAGTTCGATGATGCTGCCGGGTGGTTGTTTGGCGACTGCGTCGAGCAGGCTGCGCGCATCCAGGATAGCTTGATTGTTAACACTGACCAGGATATCTCCGGCTTGCAGTCCGGCATTCAATGCAGGTCCATGCTCGAACAGGCCGGTGACGATAACGCCGCCCGGTGTCGGAAGATTCAGACCTTGGGCAATATTAGCAGGTAAATCACGCAGGCGTACGCCAAGCCAACCACGCACGACATGACCTTTTTCAATGATTTCTGTCATGACCTTGCGTGCCAGGTTTATCGGTATCGCAAAACCAATCCCCTGTGAGCCGCCGCTTTTACTGAAGATGGCGGAATTGATACCGATTAGTTCACCACGAGGGTTGATCAGTGCGCCGCCGGAATTACCCGGATTAATCGCGGCATCGGTCTGGATGAAATTTTCAAAGGTATTCAGGCCCAGGCGTTTACGTCCGGTTGCGCTGACGATGCCTTGGGTTACGGTTTGACCGACACCATAGGGATTGCCAATAGCGAGGGTCACATCACCCACCTGCAGCTTGTCTGATCCGCCTACTGTTATTACAGGCAGAGAGTCGAGGTCGGTTTTCAGAATGGCCAGGTCAGTTTCCGGGTCTTTGCCGACGATCTGCGCGCTGGCTGACCTACCATCATTCAATAATATCTGAATTTCTGTGGCACCCGAAATAACGTGGTTGTTGGTAATAATGTGTCCCTGCGGCGTCATAATGACGCCGGAGCCGAGACTGGTTTCCACAGACGAGCTTTCCGGGGTTGTGCCATTAAAGTAATGTCTGAGCAGGTCTTCGGCCGAGGGTTGTCTGGCCACCAGCTTGCTGGTGTAGATATTGACGACCGAGGGCGCGGCCAGTTGCACGGCAGTGGCATACGAGAATGGCGCAGTAGGATTGCTATGGGTGACGTTGTGCTCGACCGCAGTCGGCGCATGCTGGCGAATTTCAACCTTGGGGCGTATGTTGTTCAGTAATTCAGGTTTCAGGATCAGGATGACAAAGGCAGCGGCGAGTCCGATGGCGATAAACTGAAACAGGAATAAGGCGGTTTTGGTAATATGTTTCACAACAGCGTCATTAGTTGGGTTAGGATTGGCTATTATTATGCACTAATGGCCCGCATGCAATGGAGATACCATGGCTCGATTGAACACGATTGTTGATTACACCAATGAATTACTCGATATTGGGCAGTTCAAGGATTACTGTCCCAATGGCCTGCAGATCCAGGGCAAGACGGAGGTGCAACGTCTGATTGGCGGAGTCACTGCCAGCCGTGACTTGATTGATACCGCAGTTGAGGCGGGAGCGGATGCCATTCTTGTGCATCATGGTTATTTCTGGAAGGGCGAACAAGCCTGTATCACCGGGCTTAAATATGAGCGTATTCGACGCTTGATCGAGGCGGGCATCTCGCTGCTGGCCTATCATCTGCCACTCGATGCACACGCCGAATACGGTAATAATGTGCAATTAGGCAGGCTTCTGGGCGTTGAAATCGAAGGTGGTTTCGGCCGCCAGGGTAATATCGATATCGCTTGTTATGGTCAATTCCCACAGGCCTTGCCGGCCAGCGAGTTGGCTGAGCGTTTGCATAGCGTGTTAGCGCGTGAACCATTCCATATCCACGGACATGACGGCATGATCCAGCGCATTGGCTGGTGCACGGGAGCGGCTCAGGGTTATCTTGAGGAGGCGGCGGCGCTGGGCCTGGATGCCTTCATCAGTGGCGAGGTGTCGGAACACACCTATCATGTTGCGCAGGAGGCCGGCATCGATTTTTTTGCGGCAGGACACCATGCCACTGAGCGCTATGGCGTGCAGGCATTGGGCGCACATTTAGCTGAGCATTTTGGTCTGGAATTCAGCTTCAAGGATTTATACAATCCTGTTTAAGCTAATGTTTATAAAGGGTAATTATAGGCATCACTGATTTTATTTATACCTACCTAAAAAAATGCTCGGTCATTTTCTGCGGCTAATGACTGTAATGCATAAGAATATTCTGATAGAATCACGCCGCTTTATATATAGGTATGCACTGTCTGTCAGGCCTGCGTATCGACCCATTACGAGAATGTAATATTTTGGTTTCTGGAGAATTTTCATGAGCAAAGAAGGTGTGGATCTCGGAAAACGCCGCTTTTTGACCGCGACAACCGCAGTCGTAGGTGGGGCCGGAGTAGCTGCGGCTATAATTCCTTTTGTTACTTATATGACCCCCAGTGCGAAAGCGCGTGCCGCTGGTGCACCGGTCGAGGTGGACATCAGTAAACTGGAGCCAGGTAAGAAAATGACCGTTGAATGGCGTAAAAAACCGGTCTGGATCGTGCGCCGTACCGATCAGAATATGACTGACCTGGTGGCACTGAATGATAAAATGGCCGATCCGCAATCGACAGTCCCGCAACAACCTGCCTACGTCAAGGGTGAAGCGCGTTCCATCAAACCGGAATTCATGGTCATGGTGGGATTGTGTACGCACCTGGGTTGTTCGCCGACATTCAAACCTGAAATGGGTGCTGCCTCCGGCCACGGTGCAGACTGGAAGGGCGGGTTCTATTGTCCCTGTCATGGTTCCACGTTTGACCTCTCGGGTCGTGTTTACGCCGGTGTACCTGCACCGACTAACCTGATCGTGCCTCCACACAAATACCTGACAGATACCACGATTCTGATCGGCATTGATCAAGAAGGAGCCGCGTAATGAGTAAAATGCAATCACTTATGGGTTGGGTCGATGCGCGCTTTCCGGCGACCAAGATGTGGAAAGAGCACTTGTCCGAATATTATGCACCGAAGAACTTTAACTTCTGGTATTTCTTCGGTTCATTGGCACTGCTGGTACTGGTCCTGCAGATTGTCACCGGTATCTTCCTGACCATGAACTACAAGCCGGATGCTGAAATGGCCTTCGCTTCTGTAGAATACATCATGCGTGATGTCGAATGGGGCTGGCTGATCCGCTACTTACATTCCACCGGTGCTTCGGCATTCTTCATTGTGGTTTATCTGCATATGTTCCGTGGCCTGATGTACGGTTCTTACAAGAAACCGCGTGAATTGATCTGGATCTTCGGAATGCTGATCTACGTGGCCTTGATGGCTGAGGCCTTTATGGGTTATCTGTTACCCTGGGGTCAGATGTCCTACTGGGGTGCGCAGGTTATCATCTCCTTATTCGGTACTATCCCCTTTGGTCTCGGTGAGCCGATTTCTGAATGGATTCGTGGCGACTTTGTCGTCGCCGATGCGACCCTGAACCGCTTCTTTGCCTTCCATGTCATCGCGGTGCCATTGATTCTGCTGATGCTGGTGGTGGCCCACATCATCGCTCTGCATGAAGTAGGATCGAATAACCCGGATGGAGTTGATATCAAGAAAAACAAGGATGCTAACGGTATTCCCAAAGACGGTATCCCGTTCCACCCGTATTACACGGTCAAGGACATCGTCGGCGTGATCGTATTCCTGATTCTGTTCTCAATGGTGCTGTTCTTTGTTCCTGATTTATGGGGCTGGTTCCTGGAGAAGGATAACTTTGTCCCCGCTGATCCATTGAAGACGCCTGAGCATATTGTGCCATTATGGTATTTCACACCATTTTATGCGATTTTGCGTGCGGTACCACCGATCCTGAATTCACAGTTCCCGGGTGTGGCAGCAATGGGCCTGGCTATCGTTGTATTGTTCCTGGTGCCATGGCTGGACCGTAGTCCAGTGCGTTCTATCCGCTATCGTGGTGGACTTTACAAGATCGCCCTGGCCGTGTTCGTTGTCAGCTTCCTGGTGTTGGGCTGGTTGGGTACACAGCCGGCAGGGGGTATTTACCTGACGCTGTCGCAGATCTTCAGTATCGTTTATTTCGCATTTTTCATCTTGATGCCTTGGTACACATCGATAGACAAGACCAAGCCGGTTCCGGAAAGGGTGACAGACAAATGAGAAACATAATAATTGCACTTTTAATCATGGTGGCACCGGCTATGGTCCAGGCTGCAGGTGGTCTTAGCTGCGGCAAGATCGATTGCTACAAGGCCAATACTGACCTGGATAACAAGGCTTCTCTGCAACGTGGTGTTAAATTGTTTGTTAACTACTGCATGGGTTGTCATTCCACCAAGTACATGTCCTATGAGCGTATGTCTACTGATCTGGGCTTAGACAAGGAGCTGGTACTGAAAAACCTGATCTTCAGCGATGCCAAAATCGGTGACTACATGACTATCGCCATGCCGGCAGAAGATGCCAAGGTATGGTTTGGTACGCTGCCACCCGATTTGTCACTGGTGGCGCGTTCACGTGGTAAGGACTGGCTGTATACCTATATGAAGACCTTCTATGCCGATGACTCACGTCCATTTGGTGTGAATAACCTGGCCTTTTCGGATGTCGGTATGCCACATGTGTTCGAGGAGCTTGAAGGGCTGAAGAAAGCCGTATTCAAGATTGAGGAAGGTGCCGACGGTAGTAAGGTTGAAGTTTTCGATAAATTCGAATTACTGACAGAAGGCTCGATGTCAGCGGCCAAATACGACCAGGCAGTTCTGGATATAGTCAATTATCTGGACTATACCGGCGAACCGGCCAAGCTGGTGCGCTACAGTTTGGGTGTTAAGGTTATCCTGTTTCTGATTATCCTGCTGATCCCGGCTTATCTGATGAAGAAGGCCTTCTGGGAAGACGTGCATTAGTCCGGCTTGTCATTTCTTTTGGCGAAATCCCGGCATTAAGCCGGGATTTCACCACATTTTTTTTCTCTTTTACTGTATAATGCCCCTCTTTTAGTTGGATCTTGGAGTATCCGTATGGCTTTGGTTGCCAATAGACGTTCTGTAATGACCCTGTTTTCATCACCGTTGGACCCATACTGTCATCGTGCAAGGATTGTGCTTGGAGAGAAAGGGATTACCTTTGAAACCAGTAATGTTGAAGCGGGTAGCCTGCCCGAGGACCTGCTCGACATCAATCCCTATCATTCCGTACCTACGCTCGTTGACCGAGAGTTGGTTCTGTATAATTCACAAGTGATCGTTGAATACCTCGACGAACGTTTTCCGCATCCTCCGTTGATGCCGGTAGATCCTGTCTCACGTGCTAAAACCAGGCTTGCCATGCATCGTATTGATGCTGATTGGTATAGCCAGGTCGATGAGCTTGAATCCGGTGACAGCAAACGTATGAGCAAGGCACGCAAAATTCTGAGTGATAGTCTGGCAGCGAGCGCTGAGGTATTTTCGTTCAAACCTTATTTCCTTAGTGATGATTTCACCCTGGTCGATTGTGCTATTGCGCCGATGTTGTGGCGTCTTGAGCAATACGGGATTGATTTGCCGACCCAGGCTAAGGCTATCCATGAATATGCCGAGCGCGTGTTTGAGCGTGAGTCATTTCAGGCGAGCCTGACCGAGCAGGAAAAGGAAATGAAGCTCTAGTCTTCTATAAATAATGTGTAAATAGTTAACAGGGTCTATCTCAATGACGTCCAGCCGCCCTTATCTGATTCGAGCACTGTATGAGTGGATCAATGATAACGGTCTTACGCCCTACGTATTAGTTGATACCGCTTTCGAAGGCGTCCAGGTTCCGCAGCAGCATATCCATGACGGCCGTATCGTCCTCAATATCGGTCCACGTGCGGTCCAGGAACTCGATCTGGGCAATGATGGTGTCTTCTTCAGTGCGCGCTTTAACGGCGTATCGATGGTCGTCAGGGTGCCGATAGAGGCGATCCTGAGCATTTATGCAATGGAATCCGGTGAGGGTATGGTCTTTAGCGACAGTGATCACTCTGATGACACGCCACCAGACGATACTCCTCCTGACAAACCGGGCAAACCTGACCTACGCGTCGTAAAATAAAGTCCGGCGTATCTAAACGGCCGATGATCAACATTATTCAAGCCGATATCACCACCTTGCAAGTCGATGTCATAGTCAATGCAGCCAATAGTAGTTTACTGGGCGGCGGCGGTGTCGACGGCGCCATTCATCGCGCCGCCGGCCCACAGCTATTGACGGCCTGTCGAGCACTGGGCGGTTGTCAGACCGGTGCGGCCAAAATAACCCCCGCATTTAATTTGCCAGCTGAGTGGGTTATTCATACGGTCGGGCCTGTCTGGCAGGGCGGTCAGCAGCATGAAGCGGATTTGCTGGCTTCTTGCTATCGTGCTTCCTTTGAGCTGGCCCGGCAACACCCGATCCGACGTATCGCCTTTCCCGCCATTAGTACCGGCGTGTATGGCTTTCCCAAGCAACAGGCAGCCGAGATTGCACTGGCAGTCATGCATCAGTACGAGTCACAGTTCGATGAAATTATCGTTTGTTGTTTCAGCGCAGAAGATAGCAAACTTTACGAGTCGCTATTGTCCTTGTGAGCATGGATGTCACCACGAAGGCACGAAGACACGAAGAGAATCAATCATGCAATTTTCCCGTGTAGGAGCGCGCCCTTGGCCGCGACATTCAAGTAACTAGTAACGAGTGGCAAGTGGCTAGAAAAAGACCAGGATACGGATTCTATTTTACCTCGCTACTAGCCACTAGCTACCCGCTACTGTTTTATCGCGGCCAAGGGCCGCTCCCACAGAGGGCAATAAGGGTAATGGGTGATTGTTTTTTGTTCGAGTGTTCGTGCTAAGACGGTATTTATAATACCTCAGAAGCGAAATCCGCCAGGCGCGAGCGCTCACCGCGTAACAGCGTAATATGACCACTGTGTTCCCAGCCCTGAAAACGATCGACGACATAGGTCAGGCCGGATGAGGTCTCGGTCAGATAGGGGGTATCGATCTGGGCTATGTTACCCAGGCAGACGATCTTGCTGCCGGGGCCGGCGCGGGTGATCAGGGTTTTCATTTGTTTGGATGTCAGGTTTTGCGCTTCGTCGATGATAATCAGTTTTTTCAGGAAGGTGCGTCCCCGCATGAAGTTCAGCGAGCGTATCTTGATGCGTTGCTGTAACAGGTCATTGGTTGCCGCCTGTCCCCAATCGCCATTTTCTTCAGTTTTGGTTAGCACTTCCAGGTTGTCCATTAGCGCACCCATCCATGGCGTCATTTTTTCCTCTTCCGTGCCCGGTAGAAAACCGATATCTTCGCCGACCGGTACCGTGACACGGGTCATGATAATCTCATTGTAGAGACCGGCTTCCAGTGTTTGTTCCAGTCCGGCAGCGAGGGTCAGTAAGGTCTTGCCGGTACCGGCCATGCCTACCAGGGTGACAAAATCGATGTCGGGATTCATTAGCAGGTTTAAGGCAAAGTTTTGTTCGCGATTGCGTGCATGAATGCCCCATATGCCATGCGTACTCTGTTCGTAGTCGCGCGTTAATTCGATGACAGCAGTATCTTGTTCCTTGGAACAGACGCGGTAATTAAAGGTAGGGTCGCTTTCCATATACAGAAATTCGTTGACCTGCCAGCTATCGACCTCAGGACCCTGCAGGCGATAGTAAGTATGTCCTTCTGCATTCCATGACTCCATATTCTTGCTATGTTGTTCCCAGAAGTCCTTGCTGAGTGCGCGTGCGCCACGGTAGAGCAGGTCGACATCTTCAAGGACCTGATCATTAAAATAATCTTCGGTATGAATACCGAGGACATTGGCCTTGATGCGTAGATTAATGTCTTTAGAAACCAGGGTGATGGTTCTGTTCGGGTATTGCTCGGTGAGAAAAATCGCTGTGCCAAGAATGCTGTTGTCATTTTTTGCACCGGGTAGTATGTCCGGGATACTGTTATCGATGGCCTGGGTCTGAAAAAACAGATGTCCGTTTGAGGCGGCCACTTCATTTCTATCCTGGTCTAGCGCTAGTCCCTTTTTGATGTCATCGACAGTACTATCTGATAGAAGCTCATCGAGGAAGCGGCTCATCTGTCGTGCGTTCCTGGCAACTTCAGTCGCACCTTTTTTTAAATTGTCGAGTTCTTCCAGCACTATCATCGGCAGATAGATGTCATGTTCCTTGAAGCGGAATATGGATGTGGGGTCATGAATCAGGACATTAGTGTCTAATACAAACAGTCGTTCGCCCTCAATCTCTTTTTTTGCCATGATCAGCTTTTATTTTCCTTGTTAAATGTTTTGACTGCATCCAATACCGCTTCGGCGTGACCGTCTACCTTGATCTTGCGCCATTCCTGCACCAATTTACCATCGGCGCTGATTAGGAAAGTGCTGCGTTCAATGCCGCGTACCTTCTTACCGTACATGTTTTTCATCTTGATGACATCGAAGATATCACACAGTTTCTCTTCTTCATCGGCAATCAAATCGAATTTGAAACCCTGCTTTTCCCTGAACTTTTCATGTGATTTGATGCTGTCACGTGAGACGCCAATAACAACTGTATTCTGGCGCTTGAATTTTGTCAGGTTGTCACGGAAATCCTGGCCTTCACGGGTACAGCCTGGGGTGCTGTCCTTGGGATAAAAATAAAGCACAATGTTTTTGCCCTTGAGCTCGGACAGTCTGATTTTTTTGTCTCCTGTGGCAGGCAGGTTAAAGGCAGGTACCTTTTTGCCAACAATGGCTTTGGGCATGATGAGTTTCCTTGTCGTGTTAAGTGCAGTGAATAGTAATCAGGATTTTAATGGTTCCAGCACTGCGTCCAGGTTGAGATTGTCGCAAAAATCCATGAAGGATTCACGCAGATCTGAAATAGACAAATTAGCTGGTATGCCAATCTCAATCTGTACCGAAAACATGGCCGTTCCGGTATGCGGTGCGGCATAGGTGCTGGTCGTCATTTCAACAATATTGATACTGCGCGTGGAAAAGAAATGTGCCAGTTTGTTTACAATGCCGGGGTGGTCCAGGGCGATGACCTCGGCGGTATAGGGCAGTGTTTTTTGTGTGGATGGACTTCTTTCCGTGATCTTTGCCGTAATCGACATGCCCAGTTTTTGTTCCAGTGCCGGCATTTGGTCTTGTAATTTCGCGACGGTGTTCCAGTTGCCTGAGACCAGTAACATGA
>CAMYJO010000020.1 GCA_947258755.1 uncultured Gammaproteobacteria bacterium | reverse complement strand
TGCGGCCATAACCATTTGTGGGGTCAGCAGACCGGCTGCGGCGGCCACACCGGCCATACCTGCCGTCAGGCTGCCCTTAAGTAGGCTTCTTCGTTTCATATACAATTCCTCCAATTGTTTTCTACGTACCTGTATACAGGGCAATTGCTGTGCCATAAATTATTCTTTATTATAATCAATAAGATATGAATTTATGGCTATAAAACCAACAAGCCTAAATTGCAAATTGCACGATGAATATTGCAAATTGGCGCTGCAGCTGCGAGTGCTTATGACAGATTATTGGGGATGATATACCGATGTTCTGGGACAGCGTTACATATCAGGATCCTGGCTACCATTGTTTCCTCGATATTGTTGTAGTTTACGCCACAGTGTCGATTTATTGATGCCGAGGCTGGCAGCCGTCTTCTCGCGATTACCATCGAAATGATCGAGCACCTTCAACAAATAACGCCTTTCTAATTCTTCTATCGTCGGCAAGTCGCTGTCTATGGCATCGCCATCGGCGGCAATGCCGATTTGCGCTGCCAGAGGTGGCAGCTGTAATTGCGGCCCATCGGCCAACACCATGGCACGTTCGACGGTATTGCGTAACTCACGAATATTACCCGGCCAGGAGTAATCACGCATTGCCGCTAGTGATGCCTGATCGAATCCCTCGGCCTGGCGATGATAGCGCTGATTGAAATAGTCAATGAAATGCTGACACAGCTGCGGGATATCTTCGAGGTGTTCGCGCAATGCAGGCATCATAATTTTTATTACATTCAAACGGTGATACAGGTCATGCCTGAACTTGCCTTCTGCGACCATTTTTTCCAGGTTCTGGTTGGTGGCGACAATAAAGCGAGTATCTATATCGATCGGATGCACACCACCGACGCGCGTCACCTGCATTTCCTGTACGACTCGTAATAACTTGACCTGCATGTTGTCGGATATATTACAGATCTCATCGAGGAACACTGATCCTCCGGATGCCACTTCGAGCAGACCTTGGTGGGTCTGGTTGGCACCGGTAAAGGCGCCCTTTTCGTGGCCAAATAATTCACTCTCCAACAAGGTATCGGTCAGCGCGCCGCAGTCGATAACGACAAAGGGCTGCTCAGCTTCCGGACTAAGCTCATGGATGGCACGCGCGGCCAGCTCTTTACCGGTGCCGGACTCACCTTCGATGATCACACTACAGCGGATCTCGGCCACTTTTTGTATGGTCTCATACAGTGACTGCATGGCCTTAGAATCACCGACCATGCTCGTGCCCTTGTTAACCGCACGCAGTTGTTGTTTAAGCAATGCGTTTTCCTGGCGCAGCCACGTCGTTTCCAGGGTCTTCTCAACCAACAGCATCAACTCATCCATGTCGAAGGGCTTCTTGATGAAATCCGCAGCACCAAGGCGCAAGGCCTCAATAGCATCATCTACTGTTGAGTAGGCGGTGGTGATAATGACCGGTATATCGGTGTTGTGTTCACGAATTTTCGTCAACAACTCTATACCCGTCATGTGCGGCATACGCAAATCTGTAATAACGATATCGGTGCCGTGCTCTATAAAAAATTCCAAGGCCTGCCCAGGATTGGTAAACACATGGCAACCGTAAGGCTGGTCCTCGCTAAAACGCAGCATCAGTTCAGTGGCTTTCTGATCATCGTCTACATAGAGTATTTGTGGATGTGCTTTCATTCCCTTACCTATTTGTCCGCACGCTCAACATGTCTTTGCGGTAGTATTATTGTTGCGGTAACGCCGCCATCTGAATTATTGCTAATTTTGAGCTGTCCATCATGTCGCTGCACAATTCCCATACTGATGGACAGACCCAGGCCACTACCCTCGCCCACTTCCTTGGTGCTGAAAAATGGATCGAATACCCGCCCTATGTCATTTTTCTGAATGCCTATGCCATGGTCCTCGACATCAATATATAGATAGTTGTCACGCTCTTGCATACTAACGATGATCTCCGAATCCCTGCCACTAGCTTGTATTGCATTCAGGAGTAAATTTACCAGCACCTGTTGTAACTGTACTCTGTCGCCCTGAACATGCAACTCCTGATCAACAATCAGCTGACACTCTATGTGTTTTTCCTTGGCTGCTTGCTTGACCAATTGCCAGGTTTCCTGCAACCACTCCAAGGCATTAAAGCGCGTATATTGCGGTGGCACTTGCCTGGCAAAGTTAAGAATTCCTTTGACGATGGTACTGGCCCTTAAGGTTTCTTCGCGCAGCGAATCCAGGTCATTTAACAACTTGCCATCTTGTTCGCCGAGGTCGCGCTTCATCAATTTGATCAATGACATGATGTTATTCAGCGGATTATTGATCTCATGACCGATACCGGCAGCCATTTCACCGATACTGGCTAACTTGGCACTCTGCAACATCATGCCATGGGCGCGATCTCGTTCTTCACGAGCATGTTCCAGTGTGTCCGCCATGTAATTGAATGAAGATTCCATTTGCTGGATCTCTTGTGCGCCGCCGACACGAACACGTGAGCGATAATCACCGTCGGCATATCTTTTTAAATAGGAAGACAGTTCGCTGATCGGGCTTGCGATTTTCCTCGCTCCCATATTGGCCAACACCATACTGATCGCTATTGCAACGACGACTAAAAACAGAATCGCCCAACGGATCTGGTTAAAAGGTGCCACCAGCGTTTGCCGATCAACACGTGCGGCCAGCACCCAGGTTGTCAACTGATTGGGATAGGGCAGGTAGTCATGAAAATAGGTGATCGTTTCGCTATCATCACTGACAAACTGCCCATAGGGTTTATTATGGATGTTCTCCCATAAGACTCCGCCTTCCTGCACACGTGTCTGCATCGAGGCATGTGCCGCCTCAGACAGGTTCAAGCCCTGCACATCATCGTATAGCAACATGCCATCGCGATCCTTGTCATCCGGACTGATTTCGACCAGTAACAACTTGCCGTTATGCAAGCGCGGTACGACATCGAGAATTTTATCGACCAGGTCACCGCTAAAGCTGACCATCAGATAACCGGCTGTGTGCTGTTCATAGACCAGTGGAAAAGCCGCATCCAGCAAAGCCGGGCCGCGCATGTCTTCATCCGCTTCCCAGCGGTCTTCAGGTTGCAGCATAAAACTCAATTCAGACAGTGTCAGCTCACTCAGCTGGCGGGAAAAATCAGCGTCATCCAGTTGCTCTTCGGCATAGGGCATACTTTCTATACCTTCTTCGGTACCAACAACACCGACACCAAAACGCACCTTGATCAATGTGTTGCCATCACTATCAAGTACGCGAATTAATTGAAAGCCAGGTACAACGCCCTGAAAACTTGATAAAAAGTTTTCCAGACGGTCCGATAACTGGAAATAGGCCTGGTGGGTGTCGCCACGGGTAATGCTTTTCAATGCCGGCAGGAATTGGCGCATCGACACACTGTTGGTCAAGGACAAGATCATCTGGCGTTCGTAATACAGCCGCCGGTCCAGCTCGGATACGATATTATTCAGACTGGCATTAACTTCGCGACTGACTTCCTTCAGGTATTGCTTTTCACTATAACCAATCGCGCCCATAGTCAGCACTATCAGCGGCAGGATAGAGGCCAGTAAAACCCATAGAAATATATTAGTCTTCAATCGCACCCCGTCATCCTAAACCATCTATCCACACAGCATCAAATAATATCTAGCGGATTTGATGTTGCCCGGGTAAAATAGGCTTACACCTCATGCTGGCGGGCCCTTAAGACCTGCTATGCTATTTTATAAACGACATAGTGAAGACGACAATGAAGACTTGCGTGGCAAAATATCTACTGACCCTGGTCGTGATTGTATTGGGAGTCTCGTCGATGCTGTCGGCTTGCGGCAGAAAAGGCGATTTGCAGCATCCCGAACAGACACAGGAACGACAACAGTAATGGATCATTTTAATTACAGAGATAGCGAGTTGTTTGCCGAAGACGTCAGCGTCAGCGCAATCACCGCGTCCCATGGCACGCCTTGCTTTATCTATTCACGCGCCACCATCGAACGTCATTGGCATGCCTTTGATGATGCCTTTGGCCAACACCCGCATATGCTCTGCTATGCCGTTAAGGCCAACTCCAACCTTGCTGTACTCAACATCATGGCCCGTCTTGGTTCCGGCTTTGACATCGTCTCTGGCGGCGAGCTGGAGCGTGTACTTAAAGCAGGCGGCAGTGCCGACAAGATCGTTTTTTCCGGCGTCGGCAAGACCACTGCCGAACTGGAACGTGCCCTCGACGTCGGCATCCGCTGTTTTAATGTTGAATCAACTGCAGAACTGGAACGCCTGAACCAGGTCGCGGGCAGACTCAGCAAAACGGCGCCGATTTCGATTCGCGTCAACCCCGATGTCGATGCCAACACCCATCCCTACATATCTACCGGTCTGAAGGAAAACAAGTTCGGTATCGACATCAGTAGTGCCATCGATATTTATCGACAGGCAGCCGCAATGGCGCACATCGACGTGCATGGTGTTGATTGCCATATTGGCTCACAACTGACCGACAATGCGCCCTTCATCGATGCACTCGCACGCGTACTCGAATTAATCGATCGTCTTGCCGATGAGGGTATCACTATTCATCACCTCGATATCGGTGGCGGCCTGGGTATACGTTACCAACATGAGACGCCGCCTGATCCGGCTGAATATGCAACGGCCATCATGCAACACCTGGGTGATCGTGACATCGAAATTCTGATTGAACCCGGCAGAGCAATTGTCGGCAATGCCGGCATTCTGGTGACCCGCGTCGAATATTTGAAACCTGGTGAACACAAACATTTTGCCATTGTCGACGCCGCCATGAATGATCTGCTGCGTCCGGCGCTGTACTCGGCCTGGCAAGAAATCATACCGGTGAACAAAAACAGCAGCACCAACAGCCGTGTCTATGATGTGGTTGGGCCAATCTGCGAGACCGGCGATTTCCTTGGCAAGGAACGTGAACTGGCCATCGAGGAAGGCGATTTACTCGCGATCCGCTCGTCTGGTGCCTATGGCTTTGGCATGAGCTCGAACTATAACTCCAGGCCGCGGGCTGCTGAGGTCATGGTGGATGGCGACCAGGCCCACCTGATCCGCCGGCGTGAAAGCCTGGATGAGCTAATGAACGGCGAAACGCTGTTGCCGTAACGGCCATGCATCGCATAGCCGAAGCGGAATTAATGAATACGCCTGAGCAGGTGCAGGCCTACGCCAACGCTGATTTCGAACAGCCACACTCCTATTTTATCGAACTGCTGCTGGACTGCTTTGCCGACTCATTAAGTACCGAACCTGGCGACAGCCTTTGTTATGCACTGGACCTGGGCTGTGGCCCGGCCGACATCAGCCGGCGTTTTGCCAGGGCCCTGCCGCACTACCAGATCGATGCCGTCGATGGCGCTGCCAACATGATCGCAATGGCCGCCCGGCTCAACCAGGCCTGCGGACTCGATCAACGCATTCAGCTATTCACGGCACTACTCAGTGAGCTTGAACTGGCGCGCACACACTATGATGTCATCTTCAGCAATAGCCTGTTACATCACCTGCATGATCCGGACCAGATCTGGGGGACTATCAATCGCTATGCACAAACAGGCACGCGGGTCTTTGTCATGGACCTGTTACGGCCCGAGACCACGGCACAGGCCGCCGAACTGGTGCAGACCTATGCCAGCGATGAGGCGGAAATCCTGCGCCAGGATTTTTACCACTCCTTGTGTGCCGCCTATAGCCTTGACGAGGTCCAGGGCCAGTTACAGCGATGCAGCATGGACTATTGCACACTGAAACAAATCAGTGACCGCCACTTTATTGTTTACGGAGTGAGCCCATGAAGGCCAGTTACCAGGCACCGGGGGAGGATGAAATCAGGCAATTCCTGCGACGCATCCATCGCATTGCCGTGCCCGGTTTATCACCGAAAGCGAAGCGTCCCAGCCACCGGGTTACCAGTGCCATGCAGGGTTTTGGCTACCGAATTATTCCGGTCAGACCAGCCGTCAACCAGATCCTCGGCGAACCTGCTTATGCCAGTCTTGAACAGCTTGATCAGGACGTCGATGTGGTCAATGTCTTTCGCGCGCCGGAATATTGTGACGCCATTGTCGACAGTTGTATCGAACTCGGATTCCCGGCTATCTGGTTTCAGGACGGAGTCATCAATGAAGCGGCCGCTGCCAGAGCGCAGCAAGCCGGATTGTTTGTGGTCATGGATCGTTGTATCTATCGCGACTACATCAATCTGGTCGGCGCAGCCTGAAGGCTGCGCCCCAAGCCTTATTCCGCAACCAGTGGTACGACGATAATCTCGACGCGGCGATTCTGACGACGACCGGCATCGGTATTATTGCTGGCGATCGGCTCCATTTCACCCTTACCATAGGCATTCAGTCGTTGATGGATGACGCCCTGACCCTGCAGGTATTGATAAACAGACTGCGCACGCTGTTCTGACAAGGTCTGATTATATTGGTCCGAGCCGGTACTGTCTGTATGACCAACGATCAGTAATTCGGTCTTGCCGTACTTGTTCAATACCTGGGCGATCTTGTCCATAGTGCTGAAGAAGCCAGAATTGATCTGGGTGGAATTGACCTCGAATGCCGTGTTACTGGTCATTAAGATACGCAGGCGGTGCTGTTCCAGCTTCTGCAGGCTAATGGCACCACTGGACATTTCGGGTGCAAGCACCTTTTCCAGGTCCTTTTTCTGTTTATCCATGTAATTGCCTACCAGTCCGCCGGCAATACCTCCACCGACAGCACCGATCAGGACGGCCTTGTTACCGTGTTTCTTTTTCTGCGTAAGCCCGATCCCGGCACCCACGGCAGCGCCGATCATCGCGCCCTTCTCGGCATCGGTTAATGGACGGGTATTGCCATATTCATCCTTGGCACAACCGGCCACAGCAATCATCAATGCAAAAAACAGCGCGGAAAATTTGATCTTCATGTAAGCCTTCCTTATCCGGGTAAATAGAGTTGGTTGAATTATACAGCGCGGGTCGCTGTAATCCATGGATTTATCAATAGTTAACAGAATACACTGTAGATTAAAAACAAGCTTTTTACACTAATATGTGGATAATATTGTGATGCAGATCAAATTCACCAAAATGCATGGACTCGGCAATGACTTCGTTGTCATCGACGCAATCCACCAGGATATCAGCCTGACGGCCGCACAATACCGTTTTATCGCCGATCGTCGCCTTGGTGTTGGCTGCGACCAGATCTTGCTGGTACAAAACCCGCAAACAAGTAATGTTGATTTTCGCTACCGTATTTTTAATGCCGATGGTGGCGAGGTCGAGCAATGTGGAAACGGCGCGCGCTGCTTCGCCCGCTTTGTACTGGACCAGGGACTGACGGATAAAAGCGTGATCCCGGTCGAGACCAATGCCGGGAATCTTGAATTGAGTCTACAGGACGACGGTCAAGTCACCGTCAATATGGGCCTGGCCAGACTGGAACCGGCCGATATCCCCTTCGTTGCCGCTGCCCGCGCACCTTCCTATAGCCTTGACGTCAATGGCGAGTCCTATGAAGTCGGTGCTGTTTCGGTAGGGAACCCGCATGTTGTGCTCGCCGTTGATGATATCGACTCGGCCCCTGTACAGACCCTGGGGCCGATTATTGAGCGACATCCGCGCTTCCCTAACCGCGTCAATGTCGGTTTTATGCAGGTCATCGATCGCGGCAACATACGCCTGCGCGTGTGGGAACGGGGCGTCGGAGAAACCCAGGCCTGTGGTAGCGGCGCCTGTGCTGCCGTCATTTCCGGTATCACTAGGGGTTGGCTGGAACCGCTGGTTGTGGTACACCTAGAGCTGGGGAAACTTGTCGTAGACTGGCAAGGTATAGATCAACCGATTTTCATGACCGGGCCCGCCACCAGCGTGTTCGAAGGAACTATTCAATTATGAGTACACAAAAAAAACCTGAATATTCCTCGTTTACAATAAGCGATAAGGATGTGGTTGAATATCTGGAACAAAATCCGGACTTTTTCATGCAGCGCGGCGACACCTTACTGAAAATGCGCATTGCCCATACCAATGGTGACGCGGTCTCGCTATTGCAATACCAGACAGAACGACTACGCGAACAAAACAATAACCTGCATGCCAAATTAATGGACCTGGTCAACGTTGCGCGCGAGAATGACCGCCTTAACGAACGTATCCACCGTCTGACTCTGGCCTTATTCAAAACACACAATATCGATGACATCATCGACGTGCTGCATGAACTGTTTCAGAAGGAATTCCATGCACAATGGGTGCAGGTTTACCTGTTCAGTCATAACAACGTCGACACCATCAAGCACCAGAACTGCATTATCAATAAAGATGAGCAGTTGAGCGCGCACTTTGAGAATTTTTTCAAGGCAAACCGTCCGTTGTGCGGACGTCTGAAAAAACAGCAACTCGAAATTTTGTTTGGCGAACATGCCGAACAGGTCGGGTCGGCGGTTTTACTGCCGCTGGGTAGTCATGGAAAAATCGGCATGATTGCCATTGGCAGTAATGACGGCCATCGCTTTCATTCCAGCATGGGCACCATCTATCTGAACCAGATGGCAGAAATCATTAGCCAGGCACTCAAGCACCACCTGAATTAATCTCGTCATGGACCACGGCCTGACAGCGATAAACGACTTCCTGCACTACACCGATACTGAAAAACGCCTGTCACCGCTGACGCAAAAACATTACCGCCGCGACCTGCAGACCTTCCTCGACTACTGCCTGACACAACATATTAGCGATTGGTCAGTACTCGACAGCCATCAACTACGCCACTATATCAGCCAACGCCACAGGAAGGGCCTGTCCGCCAGCAGCCTGCAACGCGAATTATCCAGTATCCGCAGTTTTTTTAATTACCTGCTGCGCGAAAAACGCGTCAAGCAAAACCCGGCCGTCGGCGTCAGTGCCCCGAAAAGATCACGTCAGTTGCCCAAGACCCTGGATGCAGATCAAGTCAATCACTTGCTCGACATCGACGGCTCTTCCGCATTGGTATGCCGCGATCGCGCCATGCTCGAACTATTATATTCATCCGGCCTGCGTCTGGCCGAACTGGCCTCACTCAACTTGACCGACATCGATCTGCACGACGCCACCGTCCGAGTCACCGGCAAGGGCTCGAAAACACGCATTGTACCGGTCGGGCGCTTTGCCAGACAGGCCATTCAATCCTGGCTAAAACAACGTGCCGCTCTGGTCGCTGTCGATGAAACGGCCTTGTTTATCAGTCAGCGCGGTACGCGCCTGAGCCATCGCGCCATCCAGCAGCGACTGCGCCAGTGGGGCATCAAACAAGGTCTGGATTCACATCTGCATCCGCATAAACTACGGCATTCATTTGCATCACACATGCTCGAATCCAGTAGTGACCTGCGTGCCGTACAGGAACTACTTGGGCATGCGGATATCAGTACCACACAGATCTATACCCATCTCGACTTCCAACACCTGGCGCAGGTGTACGACAACGCGCATCCACGTGCAAAGAAAAAAAGCTGAAATGAGGTGACACAACATGTCAAATTGTTGCGCGACATCAGGAAATGAAAACATCCATCCCGGAAAACATACCTGCCCTGTTAATGGCAAGACCTATAATCAGGTGTCACCGATCACGATCATGCATCATATAAAGGCACCATGGCAGTGGCACAACAAGGAACAACTTTATTATTATTGTAGTGACCCACAATGCAGTGTTGTTTACTTCGGACAGGATAATTCCTGCATTGAAAAACACGCCTTACGATCGATCCCGGGAGTCAAACAACAATCTGATAGCGCGCCCGTTTGCTATTGTTTCGGTATTGACCGAAAAAGTGCCATAGAAAACCCAAAGCTAAAATCGTTTGTTATCGAGCAGACCCGACAGCACGTATGTTCTTGCTCGACCAGCAACCCGTCAGGCAGATGTTGCCTAAGCGAATTCCCGAACTGATCAAGTGCACTACCAGTCATCATCACTCGCCGGCGCTTTACAGGCAGCTTGCGGGTATGCCGTCACTTCGGAATAGTTGGCCACTGACTGCGCACAGATAGGGCATTTGTCTGTTGGCAATTCGTTTAAGGTCGATCCGCATATAGCGCAGATATGATAATGCGAATCACCACCTTCGATACGCCCGACCAGCAAGCCAAACCAGCGCTTGGCCGCATTGTATATTTTTTCAATCAAGTCGCGGTGTTGTTGTTCGGCCTTCCAGGCATGGGTAATCTCGCGGATCGCCTCCTCATTGTTCTCAGGCTTAATACGTTTGAGAATGGCAGGGTATTCGCGGTCAATTTCATCGCGCTCAACACCTGAGGCATGCCGGAGATTACTGCGCGTACTGCCCACGGCACGTGCTTTCGCCATCGGGATAGACTTAATATCAACCTTCAATTCCTGCAGAAGTTTTTTTAAAATTGCGCGCATGCACGCCTTCCGATGCCGCCAGTGATTTAAACAAATGCGCAATATTCGGATAACCTTCACTGCAGGCACGATCGGCATAGGCTGCATAGGCACGACGCACTGACTTCGTCCTGGTAACGTTCCTTCAGTGCCTTGATGGTCATGCTGCCCATGTTGTTGCGCTATAAAGCATCAACAGAAAAATACCCAGCATGAATTTTAATCTAGCCATTTGAACACCTCTCTCATGCTTAACTACAAAACAACAAACCGTGGGCCACACATTGCCGATAAGATCCAGCCCTTTGGGATCACAGCGCAGGCTTTGCTCTAGCTGCCGGATTGCCTACTGATAAACGCCGTCTGCGCCGACAGTTCCAGCGAGCAGCTCCATTTGTAGGCTAGATTAACCGTCTCGGCCTGTGCATACACGCCATGGCCGCGCACAATCGCTATTTTATTTTGCGCCAACGCATGCGCAACCTGTGGCGGCGATTCATCCAGGTAATCCTGGAATTCAATATTTAATACCGGTACATGTGGAAAATAGTATTTCCCTTCAAAATCCAGCGGTACAAAATCCTTGCCGTCCATGGTTAAGGCAACACTGTGTGGGCCATGACTGTGCAACAATGCGCGCGCCGTCGGGTTCAGTTGATAGACCGCGATATGCAAAGGTGCGTCCAGCGAAGCGCCAACGCCAAGCTCGCCATTGATGGTACAGGCCACCAGCTCATGTTCTTCGAGCGTGTCTGCGCAACAACCGCTCGGCGTTACCCAGACCGTATCGCCATCTCGCACTGAAGCATTACCGCTGTGTGAGTCGTTCAGTCCGTACTGCCTGAGCCAGTGATAATGACGGACCAGATCCTGTTTTACGTTCATTGTCGATCCCAATCTGATCGCGCGGGCTGCGCTATTATCAAGTGTGCGATAATCAGATGGACAGAGCAAGCGCACTGGCGCCGACAGTGGCGCACATCATCAAAGCATCAAACCATGCCCTCCGCCTTGCCAGGCATGCATTGAAATAATCGATTTAGACCCCATATAATGACTCGGGGCTGGGTTATTTCCATAGAAATTTTACCCAATTAACGCATAGAATTCGTGTACAATCACGCACTTCCCGATTTTTGAGGACTCAACCAGTGGAACAATTTCGTGGCACCACCATTCTCTCCGTCCGTCGCAACGGCAAGGTCGTTATTGGTGGCGATGGCCAGGTCAGCCTCGGCGATACCGTCATGAAGGGTAACGCACGCAAAGTCCGACGCCTGTACCATGACAAGGTACTGGCCGGCTTTGCCGGTGGTACCGCCGATGCCTTCACCTTGTTTGAGCGCTTTGAAGGCAAGCTGGAAACCCATGGCGGCAACCTGACCCGGGCTGCGGTCGAGATGGCCAAAGACTGGCGCACCGACCGTGCGCTGCGTCGCCTGGAGGCGCTGCTGGCGGTCGCCGACGACAAGACATCGCTGATCATTTCCGGTAACGGCGATGTTATCGAACCCGAGGACAGCCTGATGGCCATTGGCTCGGGTGGCCCGTTCGCACAGTCTGCGGCGCGTGCGCTTGTGGGCAATACCGAGCTTGATGCGCGCACGATCGTCGAAAAAGCCCTCACGATCGCCGGAGATATATGTATTTACACCAATCACAACCTTAGCATTGAAGCGTTGGACTACGAGTCGTAGTCATCCATTAACGCTGTCGCCAGGAGTAAGCCTTCATGTCGGAAATGACACCCAGAGAGATTGTTCAGGAACTCGATAAACACATTATCGGCCAGCATGAGGCCAAACGCGCCGTCTCGATCGCGCTGCGCAATCGCTGGCGACGTATGAATGTGGATGCCACGCTGCGTGCCGAAATCACACCCAAGAATATATTGATGATCGGACCGACCGGGGTCGGTAAAACCGAGATTGCACGCCGCCTGGCGAAGCTGGCGAATGCGCCGTTTATCAAGATTGAGGCGACTAAATTCACCGAAGTAGGCTATGTTGGTCGCGATGTTGAATCGATTATACGCGATCTTGTTGACTTCTCGATCAAGATGACCCGTGAGGTCGAGATCCAGAAGGTCCAGAATCGTGCCGAGGATTCAGCCGAAGAACGGGTTCTGGATGCGTTGCTGCCGATGCCGAAGCAGGCCTTTGGCTTCAGCGAAGAAGAGGCACCGCAAGCGGACAGCGAAACCCGACAGAAATTACGTAAAAAACTACGCGAAGGCCTGCTCGATGAGCGCGAGATCGAGATCGAGGTGTCAGCTAACCCGATTGGCGTGGAAATCATGGCACCGCCGGGCATGGAGGACATGACCAGCCAACTGCAGGGCATGCTGCAAAATATGTCCAGCGGCCGCACCAGTACGCGTAAACTGAAGGTACAGGATGCACGCAAGCTACTGATCGACGAAGAAGCTGCGAAAATGATCAATGAGGACGAACTCAAGCTCACCGCCGTTGAGCGTGTCGAACAAAACGGTATCGTTTTTCTGGATGAGATCGACAAGGTTGCCAAGCGCTCAGAGTCTGGCGGCCCGGACGTGTCACGCGAAGGCGTACAACGCGACCTGTTGCCATTGGTCGAAGGTAGTACCGTCAATACCAAGTACGGCATGGTCAAGACCGATCACATCTTATTTATCGCCTCAGGTGCCTTTCACCTGACCAAGCCATCGGACCTGATCCCCGAATTGCAGGGACGTTTACCGATTAGGGTGGAACTGAAGGCCCTCAGCGTTGAAGACTTTATCCGCATCCTGACCGAACCGGATGCCTCACTGACCGAGCAATACACGGCACTGATGGAGACCGAAGGCGTTAAGCTGGAATACACCGATGATGCCATCAAGCGTATCGCTGAGATCGCCTGGCATGTCAATGAAAACACCGAGAATATCGGCGCGCGCCGTCTGCACACCGTGGTCGAGCGCTTGCTTGAGGTCATTTCTTACGAGGCCCCAGATCACAGTGGTGAGACCATCAAGATTGATAAAGACTATGTAAACCAATATCTAAGCGAGCTCTCTCAGGACGAAGACCTGAGTCGCTACATACTGTAATGAACCGGAGATAAATGCATGAGCAATCCCAAGCCGACCGAAATTAATCTGCACCAGATGTCGCGCACACTGGAAATCACCTTTGATGACGGTAACACGTATAATTACAGCTGCGAATATCTCCGCTGCTTCTCGCCCTCGGCTGAGGTTCAGGGCCACGGCCCGGGTGAGGAAGTACTACAGGTCGGCAAGGAATTCGTCAATATCGATAAAATCGAACCAGTCGGCAACTACGCGGTCAGCCTGCATTTCAGCGATGGTCATAACACCGGTATCTATTCCTGGGAAACTTTGTACAAATTAGGCCGGGACAAGGATGACAACTGGAATAATTATCTTAAACGCCTGCAAGAGGCAGGGCATAAACGCAACGAAAATCCGCCTAGCCACTAAGCTGTTGACACAAATTCGGGTACTGCCGGCAGATCCGTGCGCGGCAAAAGCCGGCATTGATCCCTGCATTTTTGTACGCTTCATGCTTTAATAGGCATCATGACGGCGACGATGGCAGCCTAGCATGATGTTAGCCATACCATTTAGAAACCCATGAGCGACTGGTATAAGCCATGCAAGATAAACAACGCGACGAGAAAACTACCCATTTCGGTTATCAAAAGGTCAAGGTAGAGGAAAAGGCCGGCAAAGTCGCCGATGTATTCCATTCCGTCGCTGATCAATACGACCTGATGAATGACCTGATGTCCTTGGGTATCCACCGCCTATGGAAACGCTACACCATTGAATTGAGCGCTGTGCGCAAAGGGCAGTCGGTACTGGACATCGCCGGCGGCACCGGCGATCTGACAGCTAAATTTTCATCGCTGGTCGGCCCTGAGGGTCAGGTCATCCTGTCGGACATCAACGCATCAATGCTGAACAACGGTCGCGCGCGACTGATCGATGACGGCATCCTCGGTAATGTTGACTTTGTCCAGGCCGACGCCCAGTTTCTACCCTTCCCGGACAACAGCTTTGATTGCATCACCATTGCTTTTGGTCTCAGGAATGTGACTGACAAGGACCTGGCCTTGAAATCCATGTACCGTGTTTTAAAACCCGGCGGTCGTCTGCTGGTACTTGAATTCTCCAAGCCTGTCACCCCGGGCCTGAAACCGCTCTATGATTTTTACTCATTCAAGATCCTGCCATTCATGGGTAAGTTGGTGGCCAATGACGCCGATAGCTACCGCTACCTGGCCGAGTCTATTCGCATGCATCCCGATCAGGGCACGCTCAAGGATATGATGGAGAATGCAGGTTTTGAACAATGTGACTTTCATAACCTCAGCGGCGGCATCGTCGCATTGCACCGCGGTTATAAATTCTGACATAGTGGCAACATAAGCAAAGGACCCGACTCCCGTGAACTTGCCCGTGATAATCACTGCAGCGCTTGAATCTTCACTGAACCGTTACATCGAACTCGACCCTGAGGGCAAGAGTCACATGGCGCGTCTGCAAGGCAAAGTTATTGCTATTGATATACTCGGGCTGGACATGAGCCTTTACATTATTCCCGGCACGCAACGAGTCCACGTTATGTCACATTATGATGGCGACACGGACACACGCTTGCGCGGGGCGCCGTTTTCATTGCTGAAGATGGGTCTTGGTAACAACACCGAGCAAGCCTTATTTTCCGGTGATGTTGAGATCATTGGTGATACCGAAAGCGGACAACTATTTAAGCAGATACTGCAACAACTCGACATCGACTGGGAAGAACATCTGTCACACATCACTGGCGATGTGCTCGCCCATCAGTTGGGTCGCGGCTTGCGCAGCCTGCTACGTTGGGGCAAACAAGTAGAGGATTCACTGCAACAGGATACGGCAGAATATCTTGAAGAAGAAAAGCAACTGGTGGCAACAAAATACGAAGTCGAGGCCTTCAATCACGATGTAGATATTCTCAGGAATGACATGGAGCGCTTGCAGGCGCGCATGCAACGCCTGCACAATATCCTTAGCAATAAAAACAATAACAACACGGACCCCAGGCCTTGATAAGACCATCACAACTTTTACGCATATTCACGATTAATCGTATTCTCGTCAGACATGGCCTGGACGAAATTATCTTTGCCACCCATCTGTTCCGCCCGCTGCGCTTTATGTTTTACCTGGCGCCATGGAACTGGTTCAGGTTTAAGCGCGCGCCGCGTGCACAACGTATTCGTCAGGCTCTGGAAGACCTTGGACCTATTTTCGTCAAATTTGGACAGATCCTATCGACCCGACGTGATCTGCTAGCGGATGATATCGCCGAAGAGTTATCCAGGCTGCAAGATCGCGTTGCCCCCTTTCCCGGGCAACAAGCGATCGAAATCATTGAAAAGGCCTATGGTAAAAAAATTCCGGACTGCTTTGCCAGCTTTGATCAGGAGCCGCTCGCATCCGCTTCTATCGCTCAGGTCCACACTGCCACCCTGCATGACGACAGTGAAGTCGTCGTCAAAGTGCTACGACCGGGCATTGAAAAGACCATACGTCGCGATATCGGCCTGCTGTACTACATCGCCGGACTAGCGAATAAGTATTGGGATGATGGCAAGCGACTGCGACCGCTGGAAGTCGTCGAAGAGTTCGAAAAAGTCATCTTTGATGAGCTTGATCTGGTCAGGGAAGCCGCCAATGCGACACAACTGCGACGCAATTTCGAAGGCTCGGACATGCTCTATGTGCCGGAAATTTACTGGCCACTGGCAAAACGTAATGTCATTGTCATGGAGCGCATACATGGCACGCCGATCGGCGAGACTGAAAAATTACGCGCGCTTGGCATCGACATGAAACAATTGGCGGAACAGGGTGTGGAAATTTTCTACACTCAGGTCTTCGACCATAATTTTTTTCACGCAGATATGCACCCCGGCAATATTTTCGTATCAGACGAAGGCCAGTACATCGCCGTTGACTTCGGTATTATCGGCACGCTGACCCCGGACGATCAACGCTACCTGGCCGAGAACCTGCTGGCATTCTTTAACCGCGATTACCGTCGCGTCGCCGAATTACACCTGGCCTCCGAGTGGGTACCGGAAAATACACGCGTGGATGAATTTGAATCAGCGATCCGCGCTGTCTGTGAGCCCAACTTCAATCGTCCGTTAAAGGAAATTTCATTTGGCCAGGTATTGTTACGCCTGTTCCAGACCGCTCGTCGCTTTAATATGGAAGTCCAGCCACAATTGGTTCTGTTACAAAAAACCTTGTTGAACATCGAGGGCCTGGGACGGCAGCTGTATCCTGACCTGGATCTATGGACTACGGCCAAGCCCTTCCTTGAGCGTTGGGTGCACGAGCAGATAGGTACCGCCGCCTTCGTCAAAAGAATGCGCACCAACCTGCCGGCCTGGTCAGAAAAGCTACCGGAGATTCCGGCACTGACCCATGACTTTCTGCGCAAGGCCGTCGATGGTCGTCTGCAGATCAATTACAAATCAGAGCAACTGCAACAGCTTCGCAAAGACATCAATAAAAATAATTACCGCAGCGTTGCCGCTATCGGTGCCGCCGCATTTATCATCAGTGCGGCCATCATGATGACGCAGGACACGGACACCACCAATAAACTCATGGGTGCCCCGATCAGCAGCTGGCTACTGGGAACAATAGGCATCGGCCTATTGATGTCGGCTCTGTTTTCGGATCGTGATTAGCCTGGCATGCTTAGTTTGTCTGCTAACGGGCCTGCACATTCTAAACTGTAACAATGGGCAGATATCGACCGCCGCAAAAACCAGGCTCCAATTACATTACCGCTGAAGGGTTTCAGCGTCTGTCAGAGGAACTCGATTACCTATGGCGGGTGAAACGGCCCAAGGTAACCCAGGCCGTATCCGAGGCCGCGGCCCAGGGTGACCGCTCAGAAAATGCCGAATACATCTATGGTAAGAAACAACTCCGTGAGATCGACCGGCGTGTACGCTACCTGCAAAAGCGCCTGGACCACCTCCAGGTTGTCGACCGTACTCCGGACAACCGACAACAAATATTCTTCGGTGCCTGGATAAAAGTCGAGGATTCGTCTGGCATCGAGCATCAATACCGTATCGTCGGTCCAGATGAATTCGATACCAAAAAGGGCTGGATCAGTATGGATGCGCCGCTGGCACAGGCATTGATGCGCAAACACATCGATGATGAAATCCGCGTGTCTTTACCTAAGGGGCGAGAGAAATTTTATATTGTTGACGTGCGGTACGAGCCCTTCACTGACCCATCTGGCCTTAAAAAAAGGGATTAGCACTTTCTTATTTAATCGCTTGTTTTGTGTTTTGCACTATTCTGGCGCAGGAATAATTATTAGCAATTTCCAGTTAGCCTGTTATTATTACTACAATTAATAACTATTAGCCGCTGATCTAGCGGCATATGCAAGATCGATGTGCATCAAATTTCGATAGCTGTCCAGTAAATGAATATGCAATATTCAATTGGTATCCTGAACATAAATGAGCGATAACTCCGATAACATATTCGAAGACCTTGACGATCTGGACAAGGTTGATGACCATTATGTAGAACACCTCGCCCAACTCGATGAGTCCAAGGATGTCATCTCCAGTCAGGACATCGTCAACAAAAAAGGCGTATTGCTGTGCAAAAAAGGCACCCATGTCAATAAAGATACCGCTGAACGCCTGATCCAGCACAAGCTTAGCCAGCCACTCGAAAACAGTATCATACTGTCCGATAGCATCGATTACGCTTTCCTGTTTAAAAAATTGCAGGGGCAACTCGACACCTATCAGGACTGTCGTACCATTCACGACAAAATGTCATTCGAGATTATGGCCAAGAAAACTTTTCTGTTTACGCGTCTGAACCCGGTCATTATTCAAAAACTGACAGTCATCAATGAACAAATGCCGGAGCAACTCGACAAGGCCGTATTCTGCGCCTGGTTATCGCTGTTAATCGCCATCGAGATGGGCCTCGATAAAGACACCCGGCACCAGACCTATCTGGCCGGCCTGCTGCATGATATCGGCTTTATTCACCTGTCACCTGAGGTGTTAAACAAAAAGGGCGGTTTGACCGCTGAGGAATGGCGCGCCATCCAGAGCCATGTTGTTATCGGCAAGCTGTTGTTGGAACAACATAAGGATATTCCGGCAGGAGTCAGCAAGGCGATACTCGAACACCATGAGCGCTGCGATGGTAGCGGTTACCCGGCCAACAAGAACGATACCAATCTGGGCATTATCGGTCAGATTGTCGGCGTCGCCGACAGTATCTATGCGATACGCACAAAACAGTTCGAGCGCCATGGCCGTAATATGTTCGATCTGTTGCCCTACCTACAGATGAATGCGAAGACCTATTTTTATGATGTCTATAAGGCGCTCAGCTCTATCTTGAAGTACTCCGGCCTGAAGATGACCCTACCGACCGATATCGATATCAGCCAAAGAGCCGACAGCCTTTATGTTCGCAGTCAGGCACTCAGCCATGCCATCGACGCGCTGCAAAATAGCAATATCATGGATATGTCTGATCAGCTATCCAGCAACAAGGGTCGCTCTTTATACAAAGTCAGCACACATGTGCTCAGCATGTCGAATGAATCCGGCCTGGTCGGTGGTGATATACACGGATGGCTTAAACAGCTCGCCAAAGAGCCGGACCCTGAGGCCATTGCCGAGTTGAATGAAATAGACTTGATGCTGAATGAGCTGCACTGGCAACTGAAAAATGCCTGCCGTTCCTGTGATGACTCACTCGAAAAAAGCGAGGCCTCGGCCGAAACACAATTCAAATTACGTGAGGCCTACACAACCGTTGGCCTGTGCCTAGGTGAACTTGAAGATAAGTGATCGTCGACACTCAAACCGCAGACACAATTTTAGTCTAGTAGCGCACGCACTGACAAAAGTATCACACGAAAAACCGATGTAACACCGCTATCAGGCCCCTGTTTTCAGCTTCAGATAGATGACTGCGATTAAAATCGATAGCGTTACGATCCAAACCATCATGAATAACACATAAGATTGCCGTGCCTGCTTTTTCTCGATCCAGGTGCGTGGCCTAACACCCTTGTATAAGAACACCAGCTTGGCCGACAGGTTGACACAAACAACATTAACGGCCAGTAACAACATGGCGCCGGTAGCCAAGTCATAGTGACCAGCGCCGAGCATAATCCCTGCCGTGGCAGTCGGTGGTAATAGCGCAACGGCCACCATCACCCCTACCAGCACCGATGACAGACCGGTGGTCAATGACAGGGCCGCCGCTAAGCCCGAGGCCAGCGCCAGGATCACGCCATCGAGTCCGACACTGGTCCTAGCCAATAATTCAGCGCTATCGAGTGCGCCGGTCCAAACCTGACCCAGCAGCCAGCACAAGGCAAACGCGATACTGACACCCACCAGATTGGTACCCAGTGCCCTGGTCATCAGTTTCCTGTCACCCAATGCGGCACTCAATGCCAAGGCAAGATTGGGTCCCAGTAAAGGGGCAATAACCATGGCACCTATGACGACGGCAACATTGTCCTCGATCAGGCCGATGGCGACAACGATCGTGGACAGTATCACCAACAGTATAAAAGTCCCATTGACATGGGCGCCCTGTTCTATTTGTTTATAAAGTTCTTCACGGGTAATGGATGACGATTTCGAGGGCTTTTCATCTTCCGGTGCTACTTGCGGTAGTGGCCAAATGGTGTCGGGTGAATACATGAGCACGCGCGAATTCTCACTGGCAGACAGAATACCCTGCAGCGAATCCAGGACACGTTGTCTATTTTCAGGCTGTACCAGCATGTGCATACTGCATCTACCGCTTTCATCGGTGGCGCTGTGCCAAAAGTCCACCAGCTCAAACTGCGCGGCGAGACCCTTGATCGTATCCAGGTGTCCGGCATCGGTGATAACTTCGATAATCTTCACAATATAACCTTAGCTTCGGTGCTTTGCGCAAGCATTACAGTCAGGGCCTGACCAAGCCAGACTCTACTTCATTTCGTTTTTCCCTGTCTATTAATATCTCAATGAGTTCCAAAGTGAAATCCATCGCCGTACCTGGGCCGCGTGATGTGATTACTTTGTTGTCGCGAACGACAGCACTGTCTTCATAACGCATGCCTTCGACTTCCATTTTATCGATGACACCGGGATAACTGGTCGCATGTTTAAAATCAAGCAGACCAGCATTGGCCAATACCTTAGGGGCTGCACAGATGGCAGCGGTAAACTTTCCCTTGCCGGCCATTGTCACCAGGAGTGTCCTGATGCGCGGATCATTATCAAGATGGTCGGCACCAGGCAAACCACCGGGCAATACCAACATGTCATACTCTTGGTTACGGCTTCGAGTTCTTCACATCCTTCTGCGAGCGGGACAAGTACGCTTGCCATGTTTTTCTCCTCTCACGTTTGTGTTGAATCATTTCGGAAACGGGCACCAGTCTGACGCCCATGCTATCAAGTTGCGGCAACATCTCTTCCAGCACTGTAACCGTGTTTTGGTAGGGGTGGCCGATGGCCAGGGCAGTACCACGTTTCCTGGCCCTGGCAATGGTCTTCATAAACTGTTTCCTAACCGACTCCAGATCGCGATCATGGTCAAGAAAAATATCGCGTTGCAGGCTAGGCACACCTTCCTCCAGGGCCACGGTCATGGCAACACTAGCATGTGTGGTACGGCTATCGACAAAAAACAGCTCGCCATTGCGCTTGATCTCTTCCATTAACCAGACCATGTGGCCCGGATGCTGGGTCAATAAACTGCCCATATGGTTATTGATGCCGCTGACATGAGGAACGGACTCCAGGTCTTGCTGTAATGCCCAGACAAATTCCTGCTGGGTCATGTCCAGAGTCAGTCCACCAGGTCCCATCGGGTTACTGGCCACTGACTCCATCGGCAAGTGTAATAAAATTTCCTTGTTATAGCTATGCGCCAGTTTTGCCAACTTAATGGTCGCATTGTTCATCGGTAAAAATGAACAGGCAATGGCGCCAGGTAGTCTGACGATCTTTTCATGGCGGGGATTGTGACTACCAAGATCATCGATAATAATGGCGATGACCGGCATGGGGTGGGACTCGTCCATAGCACTTGCGGGTACTGTGAACAAACTTAACACTAGCAGCAGGCTACAATAGCCTGCTGCTATTTTTTTATTTTTCATGTTTGTTATTTTTTACTCAGTTGTCGTTCAGTTGTCGTGCAATAGACAGACCTTTTAACAAATTCAGGGCTTCGAATAATTGATAATCCTTCGTTGCCAAGTCATCGCCGTCGTCCTTGCTCTTTCCTTTGTCGATGGTTTGTTTCTGCTCTTTGCTCTTGTTGTCACCATTACTTAAGTGACCGGTTAGATCTTTTTCCTTTATCAGGCCAACCGCGCTTTTTTCCTTACGCGAGATATTCGCCTTTTCCACTTCGATATCAGGAGTGATACCTTCGGCCTGGATTGAACGGCCGCTAGGTGTAAAGTAGCGTGCGGTGGTTAATTTAACAGCACTACCGCCACGCGCAGGCATGATAGTTTGCACCGAACCTTTACCAAAACTCTTGGTGCCCATGATAATAGCGCGACGATGATCCTGCAGGGCGCCGGATACAATCTCGGATGCCGAGGCAGAACCGCCGTTGATCAGCACCACCATCGGTGCACCATCTATCAAATCACCGGGCTTGGCACTGAAACGCAGGCGCGAATCCTGTACGCGGCCTTCGGTATAAACAACCAAACCGCTCTCCAGGAAAGCATCAGAAACATCAACTGAAGCACCCAGTACACCACCGGGGTTATTGCGTAGGTCAAGTACCAGTCCTTTCATCGTACCCTTTGACTCTTTTTTCAATTTGGCTATGGATTTGCCCAATGCCTCAGCGGTATGGGTCTGGAACTGGGTAATCCTGACATAGCCGAAACGTTCATCCAGCATTCTGCTCTTGACGCTCTTGACCTGGATAACAGCACGGGTAATGGCGATATTCAACGGTTTCTCTTCACCTTCACGGATAATGGTCAGGGTCAGTACCGTACCGGGTTTGCCGCGCATAACTTTAACCGCATCATTCAGGGACATGCCCTTGACCGGTTTTTCATCCAGACGAATAATCAGGTCGCCGGCCTGGATACCTGCACGTTCTGCCGGCGTGTCATCGATTGGGGATATGACCTTGACGAAACCGGACTCCATGCCAACCTCGATACCGAGGCCACCAAACTCACCGCTGGTGCCGATTTGCAGATCCTTGAATTCTTCTGCATTGAGGTAACTCGAATGCGGGTCGAGGCCGGTCAACATGCCACGAATAGCATTTTCCAGCAATGACTTGTCATCAACCTCTTCGACGTAATCATTCTTGATACGGGCATAGGCGTCGGTAAAGGCGCGCAGTTCTTCCAGCGGAATCGCGGAATCCATCGATTCTTTGGTCGCCATGGCACCGGAACCGATCGACAGCATGATGCCGACGGCGACGCCACTAATTAATACTATGAGATGTTGTGACCTGAATTTCATTCTGTACTCCTGTCAGCATATCCCGTACTGACGACTGATTTTAGATAATGACTAGTTTCAAAATAGCATACTCGCATCGAAACCGATACATTAAGCATTCACTTTTTAGTCATATTTACCAAATAACTACATGATATTGTTAACACTATCATTTTAGACTGATAATCCCGCCCCGAGTTCGATGACACCAGCGAGCCGGGTTAACCGGCTTTCCTTTGTGACGCAGTTCAAAATACAACTGACTATGCGCCTTGCCGCCGCTGCTACCAACCGTTGCTATTGTCTCCCCTTCTTCGGCCCATTCACCGATTTCCTTGAATAAACTCTGATTATGACCGTACAGACTCATATAGCCATCACCATGGTCGATAATCACCATCAGGCCGTAGCCCCGCAGCCAGTCGGCAAAGGCCACACGGCCACGCGCGATGGCCTGTACATCCTGGCCGGATTTGGCACTAATCAACACACCCGTCCAGCGCAGGCCGCCTGCGGCCCGGACATCGCCGAACTTCTCACGAATACGACCACTGGCAGGCCAACGCAGCTTGCCCTTGCGCTTGGCGAAGGGTTTGGCCTCGAGCGCACTGACGTGAATATCGCCTAGCGATTCTACTGCGCGCAGGATGCGCTGCAATTCCTTTTCATTCTGCAGCATATTACCTAATTGCTTGTCTTTGCTAACGATATCACGGGACAGGCTGCGTAATATTTTCTTGCGTTTATTACGCGTTTTTTTCAGGGCCGTCCTACGCTCGGATTGACGCTTCACTAATATATCCAGTGCCTGCTTTTCAGTCTTGATGATATCCTCAAGCTGTTGCAATTCCTGCAAGCGCGCCAGCACCTGCTGGATTTGTTCCGAACGTGAACGGTTGAGGTAATCAAAATAAACCAGCGCGCGTTGCACGGTTGATGGGTCACCCTGATTGAGTACGATCTTGAGCTGTTCCTGACGACCCATGATATAGCTTGATCGCACTTGCCCGGCCAACTGCACACGCAATTGTGACAAGCTCTTACGCAATGCCTTTTGTTGTTTGTACAGTCCATTCAGACGCTTTTTCTGCTCGCCAGTCTCGCGCCGCAATTTGCGCAATTTACGGTTCATACGGCCAATGGAGGTTTCCAGTTTTTGCAGCTCGTTTTGCACCTCGCTCTTTTCAGTGCGCGCCTTTTTCAGGACCTGACGAAGCTTACTGATGCGTTTGCGTAATTGCTCAAGACGCTGACTATCGGCATCGACCGGTTTTTCGGCGAGTATAGCCAATGGCATAAAGAAGAGGGTGATGCAGAGTGATGCTGTTAGTATGACACCTGGCTTCGGCCTAACCGAAAACTTGCCAGGCAAGATCATTCCTCGACAAATTCCAGCAAGCTGTGGCCCGTCATTTCCGACGGCTTATCGATACCCATGCAATAGATCATGCTTGGCACAACATCGGCGAGTGAACCGTTATTGGCAGTCTGCGCCTGACGTCCTATATAAAGGAAAGGCACCAGGTTAGTGGTATGTGCGGTATGTGGCTGATCGGTATCTTCGTCGCGCATCTTTTCTGCATTGCCATGATCGGCCGTAAAGATCACTTCACCGCCAACATGCTGCATGGCCTCGTAGACCCGTCCTATACAGTTGTCCAGGGCCTCAATGGCCTTGACTGCGGCATCAAAATTACCACTATGGCCAACCATATCCGGGTTTGCATAATTACAGATAATGACATCGTAATCACCAGACTGAATCGCCGCGACGAGCTTGTCGGTCAGTTCGGGTGCGCTCATCTCTGGCTGCATATCGTAGGTCGGCACCTGTGGTGAGTTAATCAGAATACGATCTTCACCTTCAAACGGCGTCTCGACACCGCCATTGAAGAAGAAGGTGACATGTGCATATTTTTCAGTTTCAGCAATGCGTAATTGACGCATGCCCAGGTGAGACAAGTATTCACCAAAGACATTGCGCATTTTGTCTGCCGGAAAGGCCACCGGGATCTTGAACTCGGCATTGTACTCGGTCAGGCTGACAAACTGACCCAGCTGCGGCGCATTACCGGTATTAAAGCTGTCAAAATCAGGCTCAATAAACGGCCGTGTGATCTGGCGTGCGCGGTCCGAGCGATAATTCATAAACACGACAACGTCGCCATCTTCGACCGTCACCGGCTTTTCGCCTGGCGCTACAATGGCGGTTGCCTTGACAAACTCATCGGTCTCGTCACGCTCATAGGCCATTTGCAGGCCTGCGGAACCGCTCGCGGCGGTAAACTCGGCATCGCCATGGGCGATCAAATTATAGGCCATCTCGATGCGCGGCCAACGATGATCACGGTCCATCGCATAGAAGCGACCGATGATTGAGGCCAGACGACCTTTGCCGAGCTCATTGAACACCTGGTCCAGTTTTTGTAACGAATCATCGGCACTTTGCGGCGGCGTATCACGGCCGTCGAGGAAGGCATGCATATACACGCGTTCGGCACCACGCTCCACGGCCAGTTTCAACATCGCATGGATCTGCTGTTCATGGCTGTGTACACCACCCGCAGACAGCAGGCCAAGGACATGCACGGCCTTGTTGTTTTCGACCGCATGGTCGACCGCATGGGTCAATGTACCGTTAGTAAAGAATGAGCCGGTGCGAATCGCGCGACTGACGCGGGTAAATTCCTGATATACCACCCGCCCCGAACCCAGATTCAGGTGGCCGACCTCGGAATTACCCATTTGGTCGGCAGGCAGGCCGACGGCTGCGCCGGAGGTGCGGATCAAAGTATGGGGATAGCGCGACCAGAGCTTGTCCCAGTTTGGGGTATCGGCTGCAAGTATCGCATTATTCTCGATTTTTTCGCTGTATCCCCAACCGTCGAGGACAATCAGGGCCATAGGTCTTGGTCTAATAGACATGTTTTTTTCTTACAATTCGCGTGTAAATGACAAATATCAATCTAGACATAGTCTAACCTGTATTGATGACAAGTCGAAGTCCTTGTAATTAATCTGGTTATAAATGTCTAATAAACGCAATCAATTGTTTCACGGATTTTACAAACACTGTATTATTGTATAATGTTCCACTTATAAAAGGCAGTACTAAATACGACTATGAACTCAGTTATAGGAAAAAGTTCTGATCAACTTTCTGATGGTATGGTAAATATGATTGAAAGCCACGAACCACTGATCACACAGGATGAGGATATCGATCGCGCCTCACGATCCCTGAAGGCCATGTCGCACCCATTACGCCTGAAGATCCTTTGTACCTTGGGTGACAGAGAAGTGAGCGTCCAGGATATAGTTGAAAATGTGGGCACCTCACAAAGCAACATCTCGCAGCATCTGGCGATACTACGTGACAAGGGCATTCTCGCTTCACGCAAAGATGCCAACCGTGTTTACTATCGTGTCGGTGATCCGCGTACCTTGCGACTCATTAGCATGATGCGGGAAGTCTTTTGTAGCCAGGCAATTTAGATCTAACTGCTTTGTGCTATAGAATGCGGCCGTGACACGGCCCGCTCCCTATCCTCTATAAATTCATTTAATATATCACTATGAGTCAATATACAGAATTTGTCGGCAACCATCTGTTTTTATCGCTATCATTCCTGGGTCTTCTGACTTATTGGATCATCGGCGAAATCAAGAGTCGCGGCAGTGGCGTTGGCTCCGTCTCGCCCATGGATGCCACGCAACTGATCAACCATAATAATGCCGTCGTTATCGACGTACGTGAACCAAAGGAAATGACCGACGGTCAAATTATCAATTCCATTCATGTGCCTTTTACCGAGTTGTCGAACCAGTTAAAGAAACTGGAGAAATACAAACAGAAAGCAGTTATTGTTTCCTGTCGCTCCGGCTTACGCTCGGCTAGTGTCTGCAAGACCTTGCGCAAAAACGAATTCACGCAGGTGTATAATTTGCGTGGCGGCGTAGTTGCGTGGGTCAAGGATGGACTGCCATTGGTAAAAAAATCCTGACTGCCAATCCCATTGCCTATTAAATTTTTCAAGAGAGCATCATCATGACTGATCAGAACGAACAGGAGTTCGGCATACATTCCATCTATCTCAAGGACGTATCCTTTGAGGCGCCGAACTCACCGGAGATATTCAAAACCCAGTTTCAGCCCGAGATCGAGATGAACCTGAACCTCGAGACACATGTGCTTGAAGATAATGTCTATGAAGTCGTGTTGTCAGTTACAGTAACCGCCAAGGCCAATGACAAATCAGCATTCCTGGTCGAACTACAACAGGCTGGCGTGTTTACCCTGCGTGGATTCAATGATGAAAACCTCGGTCCCATGCTCGGCATCTATTGCCCTAATGTATTGTTTCCGTATGCACGCGAGTCTGTTGCCAGCCTGGTTAGCAAAGGTGGCTTCCCACAGCTATTACTTGAGCCTGTTAATTTCGAATCTTTATATTCCCAACATGTGCAGGAACAACAAGGCAGCGTGCAGTAACCTGCGAACGCTGTAAGCAGAATGATATGCCTGAAACATCCCTGAAATCACTTGCCGTCATTGGTGCCGGTTCCTGGGGTACTGCCTTATCCATTCTGCTAGCACGCAACGGTGTGCACACCAGCATGTGGGGTCACCTACCCGATCACATGCAGGCATTGTGTAATGATCGCAGTAACGAAGAATTTCTACCCAACGTCAAATTTCCGGACAAACTTGAACCTTGCATCGAGCTGCAACAAGCCATCTCGGTCAGCAAGGATATACTGATTGTGGTGCCCAGCCACGTCTTCGGCCTGGTCCTGGAACAAATCAAGCCTTACCTGCAAGCGGACAGCCGTGTCGCCTGGGCCACCAAAGGATTGGAGAGCGGACGCGCCAGATTATTGCATGAAAGTGCCGCTGAAATACTGGGCCCGGATATACCGCTGGCGGTCATATCCGGGCCGACCTTTGCGAAAGAGGTGGCCAAGGGTCTGCCAACGGCGGTCACCGTTGCCTCTAACAATACAGAATTTGCACAGACTCTCGCCGCCACCCTGCACAATGAAACCTTTAGGGCCTATACCAGCACGGACATCACCGGTGTCGAGCTCGGCGGCTCGGCCAAGAACGTGCTCGCCATTGCCGCCGGCATTGCCGATGGCCTCGGTTTTGGCGCCAACACGCGCGCCGCACTGATCACCCGCGGCCTGGCCGAGATCATGCGTCTGGGTATCAAACTGGGTGGCGATGCAGAGACCTTCATGGGTCTGGCCGGTCTCGGTGATCTGGTCCTGACCTGTACCGATGACCAGTCACGCAACCGGCGCTTTGGCATTGCCCTGGCACAGGGCATGTCACAACAACAGGCATTGGCTTCGATCGGTCAGGTTGTCGAAGGCATCAAGACCACCGAAGAAGTGCACAATCTTGCCGAACGTATGCAAGTGGATATGCCGATCACTCATCAGGTCTATCAGGTTTTATATAATAACTATGATCCGCACAAGGCCGTGCATGACTTGTTTGCGCGTCAGCAGAAGGCGGAATTCCAGCAGTAAGTACAGGCTGGAACGGCCTGCTTGAATCAGGAGGGACAGTTGTCGGCGATGGTCTTTTTAAGATCGACTATTTCCTGCGCTATTTCCTTGTCGGAATAGTAACGACGCTTACCAGTATCATCGAGGTCATACCAGACCACGCCACCTCGTTCCATGTCTCTCAATTCATTTCTCACGTGTGCGCATTTGCGCATGAGCTTGTCCCTTTCTATTTTTGCCGCAGCCTGTTTGCGTTTATCCTGCTCTCTTTCAACATCTCGGGCCTTAAGCCAGTTATCGATGTCGCGTTGATTTTTTTTCGTCACGTCCGGTCCACTAACTGCAGGCGGTGCAGGTTTAATCTTGATTTCTTCTACACCTGTCGTCTTTGGGCGATCGCCATAATGTACTTTACCATCGGCATCGACCCACTTATAAACCTGTGCATGGGTCGTAGCTGATAAACAGGCAAATAGTAATAATACGTACTTCCTGTCCATAGCCTTATTCTTTATATTCCAGAATCATTAAATTTTCACTGCGTTCAAGATTGACATGTTTCAGAAAAGACATGCCCAATAGTACTTTACTGGGAAAGCCACCCTCAAGCACGGTCGCCTCCACATTTCTAATCTGTATGCTACCGACCTTGACAGAATCCAGCATGACTCTATAGCCCCTGGCATAACCCGATGCTGTGGAAACTTGTATAGGTTCACCTACATAACGAAAATCGATACCCAGGTTTCTTGCAAGTAACTCATTCATGGCAATCGACGTTGCTCCTGTGTCTACCAGAAAATCGACCACCTGCCCGTTAATCGCTCCGCTGGTAAAATAACTACCTCGCTTATCAGCCCATATATTGACTTTCTTGGCTTCACGTTCTGTGTAATCAGTATTGAGCTGTGTGCTAAATGTGACTTTTCTTTTGCGGCCATTATCCAGTACCACGACATAGTCAGACTCTACGCGTATTAATTTAATCCCTTCGGGGGACACTTTATTTAATTTAACGATACGTTGGACACCATTGATCAACAACACGGCCTGTTGCCCGAACTGGCCCACCAGTTGCAATTGATTGGCGCCCAAAACTACAGGACTGATGACCAACAAGGCGGCCAATATGATTGGAAATATATTCATTATATTGAGTTTACTCTAAATTCATTATCTCGCTGATCATTCAAGATTCTATATTGCAACAGCAAGGGCGGACAAGACAAATTTGTCTCAAGATGCCCAATAAAATTATTATTATTCAGTGTTATCAGTGGCTTATGCATAAGCCCGGAGTTGTAAGCCTTCTTTTTATTTTCTAAATTCCGTTATTTTTTCCAGCTCATAGATTGCTCCACCACTTATACATACTATGCGCTAGCCTGCATGTTGCTGCAATTCCGTTTTCGCCGCCTTGATTACACGCAGTGCCGAGCGCATCAGCAACACCACCAGACAGCCTGCGATGACTATGTCTGGCCAGCCCGAGGAAGTGAACCAAACCGCGCCGGCGGCGACCAGCACAGCGAGGTTGCTGGCAATATCATTGCGTGAGCACTCCCACACCGAACTCATATTGACATCTTCATGACGGTGCCGCCAAAGTAAATACAGGCACAGTGTGTTACCGAGCAAGCCGACAATACTGAATATGCCCATGACTTCAAACACTGGCATAGTAGGCACAAACAGTTTATAGATGATCTGAGCGCCGACGACACTGGCGCCAAGGAATATCATCATCCCTTTAAACAAGGCTACTCGAGCCTTGATAACGGCACCCCTGCTGACGGCATACAGACTCAGTGCGTAGGTCAGTGCATCACCAAAATTATCAAGGCTATCGGATAACAAGGCCGACGAATCACCATACAGCGCGGCCACTGCAATGATGACAAACATGAGTACATTAATAAATAACACCGCGCGTAAGGTGCCGCGCTGCCTTTGCTGCAATTGCTCCAGTCCACAATCGTCACCACTACAAGCGCTCATAAAACCGTACCGTTTTCTGCTGGTTCTGACTGTTCACTCCAATGTACGTATCTTAACTTGTAGTGCAATTGCAATCGCAAACTTGTGCACACGATTATCGTCACCATAAATGCTAAACTTATACCTTGGTCGGATCGCTATAAGGCTCGATCCTGGCGCCCCAATGGCGGTCGTAGAAGGCTTCGGTTTCATTCAGAAAATATTCGGCAATGCCTTCATCGCCCTTTTCGATAATAATAAAATCGACCACCTCTTCATCATCAGTGGTGTCCCAGGCAACGGCACCGGCCTCCTGGATCACGGCCTGTAAGTCACCTTCGCCTTGCAGGCCAATAATAAGATTAGGTTGCTCATCATGCTCAGGGTCATGGATTAGGCCCAGATAGGCGGCCGCAATATTGTCATGCTTACTGAACAATGTAGTCAATGAATCGACCAGTTTGGCTGGATAGTGCTCGGGTTGCCCTATGCTTATTTCAGACGATTGCGCCAACACCCGTTCAACGGCATGATCGCTGCTGCCCGATAATAAGGATTCAAGCTCGGCTGGCATCAGATCCTTGCCGTATTCCGAGCCCGGGTTGAGCACCAAATCTTCGCCGAGGGTCATCTCAAATAAGGCCCGCGCCGGGATCTCCAGGTAGCTTTCATCGGCCTCGATCGAGTCCTGCATCGCCTGTAATGATGTGAATACCGGGATCACCGTCGACCCATCTTCTTTTTCCCAGTGCAACAGGCCTAGATTGCTGCCTTCCGGTACCAGCCCATCATCGTTGGCCTCCTGCTCGGCCTCGCCCAGCACAAACAGCGGTGACTGCAACAACAGCTTGTTGAACTCGGGACGATGTGCCGGCTCGGTAGCAGCCAGTCGCAGCAGGCTTTCCAGTCTGTTTTCCGGTTCGTCGATAATATTCATGATGTTTCTCCATGACCCTGGTCTGAGCGTTGAACGCATCCGGGCCTAATAATAGTCGCCAACAAGCGCCTAGACTGCGCCTGAAAACCCCTGCTGTCGCCAGGCCTCAAAGAGTATGACCGCAACGGCATTCGACAGGTTCAGGCTTCGGCTCTCGGGCAGCATCGGTATGCGAATATTCTGCTCTGGCTTGAGACTATCACGTAACTCAGCCGGCAGCCCGCGGGTCTCTGGCCCAAACATGAGTGTGTCGCCTGGCTGGTATTGTACCTGCGAATAGTCCTGCTTACCTTTGGTCGTACAGGCATACAGGCCGTGCGGTTGCTGCTGACGTAGGAAATCCTGATAATGTTCATATTGCTTGATACTGGCAAATTCATGATAATCGAGCCCTGCCCGGCGCAGGCGCTTGTCATCCAGGTCAAATCCGAGCGGTTTGATCAAGTGTAATCTACTGCCAGTATTGGCACATAAACGTATGATATTACCGGTATTGGGTGGTATCTCCGGCTCAAACAATACAATATTAAACATCGAAACTCCCTGGCTGCGAGCGCATGCTTGTGCGAAAATGCAACGCTGAATACTGAACTCAATTATATGACAGGCGGACTTTTGAGCAAGAATAAACAAAAACCATTGCACAGCGAATTTTGTGGCATGTCCTTCAGTACGCCGCTGGTACTGCTATCCGGCTGCGTCGGTTTCGGTGAGGAATATACTCGTATCCAGGGATTTAGCAACCGTGATGTTGGTGCCGTGTGCTTGAAGGGCACAACCGGTGAAGCACGCCTGGGCAATGCACCGCACCGTGTCTACGAAACACCCGACGGTATGCTCAATGCCATCGGCCTGCAAAACCCTGGTGTCGATCATGTGATCAACTCCATTTTGCCGGAACTGGACTTTAATGAAACCCGCTTCATAGCCAATGTATCCGGCTCAACGATTGAAGAGTATATCGAAGTCACGCGTAAGTTTGATGATTCGCCAATCGATGCCATCGAGATCAATATCTCCTGTCCAAACGTCAAGGAAGGGGGTGTTGCGTTCGGTAATGACCCGGAAATGTCAGCGCGTGTCGTCGCCGCCTGCCGCACAGTCACCAACAAGCCGCTGATCACCAAACTGTCACCCAATCAAACCGACATTGCCGATAATGCGCGTCGCTGTATCGATGCCGGTAGTGATGCCTTTGCCGTTATCAATACCTTGATGGGTATGGCCATCGATATCGAGGAGCGGGCACCCGTCATCGGTAATAACCAGGGTGGCCTGTCCGGACCTGCGATCAAGCCGGTCGCACTGCTGAAGGTACATCAGGTCTATCAGGTTTGTCGCGAGCATAATATTCCGATTATCGGCCAGGGCGGAATTACTACAGCAAGCGACGCATTGGAATTCCTGATTGCCGGGGCATCGGCCATCGGTATCGGCACCGCGTTGTTTTATGATCCATTGGTCTGCCACAAGATCAACCAGGGCATACTCAACTATATGAACCGCCATGAAATTACCGAACTGTCACAACTTATCGGCACCTTGCGAATGAATACTGCCACACCTGCATGCGGCGCTTGATCTCTTAGTAATTTGCTCGACTTTAACGCGTCCGGCGAATTTATCAACGATTAACGGCTGTGGTATTGGTATCGCCTTACTGAATTTTATACAGTCTCAACTATACTTTAAAAATAAGCAATTTATTATTATCCAATCAGTTATCGGAATCTAATTTATATTGATAAGTCTACTGATACTGACACACGTAACAAAATCGATGCTGCATTACGCAGACTCAATGGCGTGGTCAGTGTACATATGCCCGTTAATGAAACGCATTTAGTGGTGGTGGATATAACCCCGATGTCACTACCGCTACGCATATGCTGACAACCGTGCGTGAATTGGCGGGTCATGCTGAAATGTTCGGATTGTAAAATAACCACCGACGCTTGCAGGCACGCAATGGATCACCGCGATTACATTAAACCTAGTTAGATGAAACCGCGATTTTTACCTTGCAACAACATCGCCATCAAGTTTCCGACTCACGAGTATGATGATACGGTCGTATTTTATCGCGATAGACTGTGTCTTGAACAAAGCGCCAGCCAGGCCGAGATATGGCTAGAAATCATCACCGATGATCTCGAAAAGGCTACGCAATACCTCAATAACAAACAATGTACGAGAAAAGATGAAATCGAACCGTTTGCTGAAGGCTTCAGGGGTTTCTGGATCTCCAGTCCCTACAATATTATTCATCTGATCAGCCAAGAAAGTGTTTAACAAAAAACTATTTGCCTCACTATAGCTAATGCGTAGGCACCGAATATATCTTTCGTCACGCTCTATTGGTGGTTTTTTAATGCCCACCGGTTCAGTTAGATAGCACACCATAAGCTTTGGGCAACCAGCATGTCTGTAATCAACTGCGCTTTTCTTACACGCCTAAAATACCTGCAATAATAGTGGATTTGATGCCTTCCTGAGTTTGTCACTACATGTGACTTTTTATAAACAGCATTAAATAACATTTTCTCACCATTTATCGCTTAGTTTTTAGTTTTATCGCCGATAAGGTGTACTATATTAATGATAATAATCAACAGACACCATTTACAAGAATAACAGATCAAAGGTCCAGGATAATGGTCAACAGGCTGATTTTACTTTTATTAATCTTGCTCAGCGCCTGCTCGCAAGAGGGGCTCCAGGATCGTCGTACGGAAATAATCAAAATAGGAGTACTTCCTGATCAAAACAAGGAAGTACTGGTAAAAAAATACAATCCACTAATAAACTATTTGGCTGAGCGTACCGGTCAACGTGTCGAGTTGATCATCCCGGATTCATACGCTGATCTGTTGGAAAAATTTATTCAAAATGATATCGATCTCGCCAATTTCGGTGCCTATACATATTTACGGGCCTGGATGAAAGTGAATGCTCAGCCACTGGTCAGTCGCGATATAGACAGCCACTTTACCAGTATCATTATTGTGCCTGCAGATAGCCCGGCAGATAATCTACAAGACCTTAAAGATATGCGCTTTGCATTCGGATCCAGATTATCAACCTCTGGCCACTTGATGCCACGATATTATTTCGAAAAACAAAATATTGATGTGGAAAAATATTTCAGTGAGGTTATTTATTCCGACAATCATGATGAAACCATATCGCTTGTACGCGATAAAAAGATCGGTGCCGGGGTTATCAATGCGGCCATATTCAAGCAACTGCTTGGCAGCGGGCGCATTGCCAAGGATCAAGTCAAAATTATATGGGAGTCACCTGGTTATCAGAATTATGTCTGGGCTACACAGGATACATTGAGCCAGGACATTAAAAGGTCCCTACGAAATGCATTTATGGGACTGACACAGATTGACCATCAGCATCAAGACATACTGAATAGACTAGATGCCGCTTATTTCACTCCTGTCAGTCAAAAGGATTTCACCAAACTGAAATCCATTATCGACAAGATGAACATTCAGGAACAATAATTGACATCAGACAAAATTAATATTACAGATCTGCGTAAGAAACTAATCAATCGAGTATACTGGTTAGTAGCCTATACTGTCACCATGTTCGCCATTATTATTGCGTTAATCGTAATGCAGCAGCTCAGTAGTTACTCACTCGAATCAAAATTATCTAACTATCACAATACTACTATCTCTCATACACATGAGATTTTGGACGCAATCGCTACGACCAGGCTTGAGCTGCATAAGGGTAATTATTATAAAGATAAATTGATTACTACGATTAGCGAAGACTTTAATGTCCACCTGACGAGTGTAGTTAATGATTTGACGGATATTGCTGAAGAAAATATTGAAGCTATTATCTCTGTGCAACAGCAGTACAATGACCCCGATTTCAGTGAATTAATTGCAAGCGTACTCAGGAGCCAAGAGTTCGCCAGTGCCACATTGAGCCAGAAGGTATCATCTAGCCGTTTAAAGAATTTAGAAATTTCACTAGATGCTCTCTTGGTCCCGACCCAGCAGTTAAATAAGCTGCACAAGGTTGCATCAGATGAGGTACTGCAGGCTATCACTAATCTACGGCACAATGTCAATATAGCGTTTATCTCTATTTTTATACCCTTTATCATGGTAAGCATATGGGTTATTTCAGTCTTTTTGAAAAAAATAAAAAGTATCACATATAACTATGAAAATACTCTAAATGCCCTGGAAGACAGTCGTGAACAAAATTATCTGCTATTACAATCAACCGGCGAGGGTATATTCGGGGTGGATCTGGACGGGATATGCACTTTCGCCAATCCTGCTTGTCTCGCCTTGCTCGGCTATCAATCTGCCGATCAATTACTGGGAAAGCGCATGCATTCACTATTGCAGCCCCATTACCAGGGTGGCGAGAATATTTCGGAAAAGGATTCAAATATTTACCAAAGCATGCATGAAAATAAACAGTTTGTTTGTGATAACGAAGTATTTATTCATGCTGACGGCAGTTCTTTTTTTGTAGAATACACAACCACGCCCATTGATTATCAAGATAAGGTACATGGATCGGTTGTCGTTTTTAGTAATATCAATAAACGTAAAAACATTGAGAATGATCTTGAGGTCCAACGAAAGGACCTTGAATCATTGGTTACTGAGCGCACATATGAATTAGTCAGAGCCAAAGAAGTAGCAGAGAATGCCGACCAGCTGAAAACAGAATTTATCGGCCGTATGAGTCATGAGTTACGTACGCCCATGAATGCCATTTTGGGTTTTGGTCAATTACTTGAGGGAGAGGACCTGACTGTTGAACAGTCTGTGAATCTACATGAAATTATGCAAGCGGGTCACCATCTTTTAAGCCTGATCAACGACGTACTGGACTTGTCAATCATTGAGAATGGCCATATCGAGTTACATTTTTCGGATGTCAACATAAGCAATACAATTTCGGACTGCATATCATTACTTCAACCTCTCTCAACATCTACTGGCATCAAGGTCAATACACAGCTAGGGTTATGTAAAGATATTCATGTGTGGGCTGACCACACGCGCATTAAAGAAGTGCTGATCAACCTAATCTCCAATGCAATTAAATACAATAGTGGGACAGCAGATGTCACCATCAGCTGTGAGGTGTTGCCTTCACAGCTTCTGCGAATTAACGTCATTGATAACGGACCGGGCATTTCCATTGACGACCAAGTTAAACTGTTTGAACCATTTAATCGACTCGGTGCTGAATACAGTGATATTGAAGGTACTGGTATTGGCCTTTCAATATGTAAACGCTTGATCGACATGATGAAAGGCACGATAGGTGTCACCAGTAATCCTGAAACTGGCAGTACATTCTGGGTAGAATTAGCTATCAGTGAGTCTCCAGCACAAACCTCATCATCTTCAGATACGTTTGGTGAGCAAACCTTTCAGCCACTGAACAGCCCTTTTTCAGTATTGTATATTGAAGACAATGCAGCCAATATACGCCTGGTCGAAACTGCTCTTTTACAGCGCAAACAAGTTAAATTCCAGTCTGCCATAACAGCGGAAGAGGGTCTGACACACGCACGACACAACCGTCCGGATCTTATTTTACTCGATATCGGTTTACCCGGGATGGATGGCTTTGAAGCTATGTCTCGATTAAAGGCTTCCCCGGAGACCTCTGAAATTCCGGTGATCGCCATTAGTGCTGCCGCCATGCCGAGTGATATTGACAGAGGTCTATCGGCAGGATTTCGACAATACCTGACCAAACCAATACAAATCACGGATCTAATCAATGCGGTTGATGAACTATTGAAACTAGCCCCTACAGAAAAAGAATGAGGCTTTATTATTCTCCATCTAATTATATTTTCTAATACTAAGCCTCAAGCAATCGTCCAGACATGCTCATAATAGCTATATCTCCAGCTCCTTAATTTTACGTGTCAACGTATTCCTACCCCAGCCCAATAACTTGGCCGCATCCTGTTTTCTGCCGCTGGTATGCTTTAGCGCGGTTTCTATCAAGATACGTTCAAAGGATGGTGTCGCCACACTGAGCAAATCATTCTCACCTCCATCGAGGGTTTTATCGGCCCAGCTACGCAACGCCGACTGCCAGTCATCACCAGCCACCGATGTTTCGCTCTGCGAAATGTTTAGCTCAGGAGGAAGATCCTCCATATGGATTTCTCGGCCGGATGCCATCACCGTGAGCCAGCGACAAGTGTTCTCCAATTGACGCACATTACCAGGCCACTCTAATGTTTTCAGATAGTCGTAAACTTCCGGTCTGATAAGCTTTGGTTCTACTGCTAATTCCTGCGCTATATCCTTCAGAAAAAATTCACTCAACAATGGAATGTCTTCACGGCGGTCTTTTAGTGACGGAATATGAATGCGGATAACATTCAAACGGTGAAACAGGTCATCACGAAAATCACCTTTCCTGACTCTGTCTTCCAGATTCTGGTGTGTCGCCGCGATAATACGCACATCGACTTTTATCGGCACATGGCCACCAACGCGATAGAACTCACCGTCAGCAAGAACGCGCAGCAGGCGTGTTTGTAGTTCGGCCGGCATGTCACCGATTTCATCTAGAAACAAAGTACCGCCATCGGCCTGTTCAAAACGACCCTTGCGTGAGCTTTGCGCGCCGGTAAAGGCGCCTTTTTCATGACCGAACAATTCTGATTCGAGTAGGTCACGTGGTATCGCCGCCGTGTTAATCGCAATAAAGGGTTTATGAGCCCGTGGGCTATGGGTATGCAAAGCCTTGGCCACCAGCTCCTTACCGGTACCGGATTCACCATTAATCAATACGGTTATGTTGGAACTGGACAAGCGACCGATGGCCCTGAAAACTTCCTGCATTGCCGGTGCCTTGCCGATAATGCCGGCCTCCCTTTCTGTTTCATCGACGACGATAGATTGTTGTTGCTCGTCATAATGCTGCACTGCGCGTTTGATCAAATCTATAGCATCGTCGATATCAAAGGGTTTTGGCAGATATTCAAAGGCACCACCCTGGTAGGCAGACAAGGCACTGTCGAGGTCCGAGTGTGCAGTCATGATAATGACCGGGATCTGCGGATATTGTTTGTTGATTCGCTCCAGTAAGGTAATGCCATCGACACCCGGCATACGGATATCACTGATAATGACTTTGGGTGTAGCAACTTCCAGTTTTTCTAGTATACGACTACCATCGGCAAAGCTACTGACATCCATATTGGCCTTGTCGAGTGCCTTCTCCAGCACCCAGCGTATCGACCTGTCATCATCTATGACCCATATCTGATCATTCGTTTCCATTTAAATTCTCCAACGGAAGTAAAATTCTAAAAATAGTTTTACCCGGCTTACTACTGCATTCAATCAAGCCGTTATGGCGGTTAATCAATGACTGTGCAATCGACAGGCCCAGCCCGGAACCCTCCGCCTTGCCGGTTATCATCGGCAGGAATATCCTGTCGACCTTGTCGGCCGGTATGCCGGGACCGTTATCAATAATCTCGATCATGGCCACCAGCTTGTAGCGTTGTTGCCCAATGGTAAATTGACGTTTGCTGCGAGTGCGTAATTCGAGCCTGCCGTCAGTACCCATGGCCTGGATAGCATTCCTGACCAGGTTCAATACCGCCTGGATAAGCTGGTCCGGATCGGCTATCAATTCCGGCATACTCGGGTCGTAATTACGGACAATTTCAATATCACTACCGGCCTCAACTTTGATCAAGGCATAGACCCTTTCCAGAACCTGATGAATATTGATTCGTTCTTTATGTGGCAGTGCCGTCGGTCCGAGCATACGGTCGACCAGTGACTGCAAGCGGTCGGCCTCGGCGATAATGATCTGTGTGTATTCCTGTAGCTCCTCGCTATCGAGTTCACGTTCGAGTAACTGTGCGGCGCCGCGCAGGCCACCCAACGGGTTTTTAACTTCGTGCGCAAGCCCGCGCACCAGCTCGCGAGCGACGTGGCTTTGCGCTATCAGGTTTTCCTCACGGTTGATCTGTAGCTGTCGTTCCATATACTGTAATTCAACCAGCAGGCTGGGTTCGGTCGCTGGCTCATACAGTGGGGTCACACTACAATCCACCGTTAAAAATCGATGACCATATACCTCCAGCTTTAACTCGCGTTCGGTAAACGGATGGCCCTGCGTAATCACACCCTGCATACGCTCGGTTAAGGCCTCATTATCGATCACTAATTGTTCCCATTTTTTACCGCAGGCCTTTTTACGGCTGATACCAAACAACATCTCGCAGGCCGGATTGATGTAGCGCACCGAAAATTCGGCGTCCAGTACCATGATCGATGCACTCATGTTCTCCATGATGCGCCTTTGCATTAAATCGATAGGTGTAGAGCTCGGTATACTATTCATAGGAAACCTACTTGCAAAAAACAAACCCAAAACAGGGATTGGCAAACATAATTCCAATTAGATCGATCTGCCAATAATAAATACATATAAAACAGTAATATAAGGTTTTTATCGGATGATGACCTATTGTCTGCCGAGCGAGAACAGGGCTAAAGCCCCTATAATGTGCACGATATTATACACTAATGCACTATAGTAGTGCAGAGCAGCCTGGAGAATATTTTTTAGGGTGCCTTGGGCTTGGCTTTGGATTTATTCAGCGTGGAAATCCGCTTCAAGTGGAATGTGGTACTGACCACCGGGCTCACTTGCTGGCCCTTTGAGTCGACAATGTGCGCCTTTAGGGTGTGCGTGCCGCGATCGACATTACTCAGGGAATGTGAGCTACCGACAACCTTGAACCGTTGCCCACTGAGCTCATAGACAACACTATCGCCTTCGAACATCGGTGGGTCCAGAACCAGACTGACATCGACACGCCCGGAATTCTCTCTGATGGTAGAATCATTGACCGGGCTAGCAATATTGAATGTCTTGTATCGGTTATAGGAAGCTTTCCCTTTATCGTTACTCGTCACTGGCCTGCTGCTTTTCGGTGTCGATGGGCCGCGATAAGAGGTGATACCGGGAAGCTTGACGGTTTCGGCACCCTGACGGGGTTGGTCAGAATAAATAACCTCACCGTTTTCATCGGTCCAGCGATAGATCTCGCCCGTGGCTGGCAGACAAAAGCCGAATAGGGGTAGTAATAGCAGCAGTCGTTTTTTGTTCATACGGATTCCATGTCTTTACCTTTATCTGAAAGTATAAGCCATAAATAAAAAAAACGCCCCAAAATTGGGGCGTTTTTACTGATTGCGATCAATGATTGATTACAAGCTGTAGTACATATCAAACTCAACCGGGTGAGTTGTCATGCGCAGACGCGTTACTTCTTCCATCTTCAGCGCGATATAGCCATCGATCATATCGTCTGTGAACACACCACCCTGGGTCAGGAACTTGCGATCGGCATCCAACGCGTCCAGTGCCTGGTCAAAGGAATAGCAGACCTGTGGGATCTTCGCTTCTTCTTCCGGTGGCAGGTCATACAGGTCCTTATCCATGGCATCACCTGGTTTGATCTTGTTCTTGATTCCATCCAGGCCGGCCATCAGGTAGGCGGCAAAACACAAGTACGGATTGGCGGTTGAATCACCAAAACGGACTTCGACACGACGTCCCTTAGGACTGGAGAACGGTATACGGATGGACGCAGAGCGGTTACGTGCAGAATAGGCCAGCATAACCGGTGCTTCAAAGCCGGGTACCAAGCGTTTGTAACTGTTGGTGGAGGCATTGGCAAAGGCATTCAGCGCCTGGGCATGCTTGATAATTCCACCAATATAATACAGCGCCATATCGGACAGGCCGCCATACTTGTTACCGGTGAACAGGTTCTTGCCACCTTTGGACAGTGACATATGTACGTGCATACCATTACCGTTATCACCTACAATTGGTTTAGGCATGAACGTAGCCGTCTTGCCATAGGCATGAGCAACGTTCTGGACAACGTATTTGAGGATCTGGACTTCATCGCCCTTACGCACCAGGGTATCGAATCCGGCGCCGATTTCACATTGACCGGCTGTCGCCACCTCATGATGGTGTACCTCGGTGTGCACGCCCATATCATTCAGGGCCAGACACATGGCAGAACGGATATCGTGCAGGGAATCTACAGGAGGGACCGGGAAGTAACCGCCCTTCAGGCCAGGACGATGACCCATGTTGCCATCCGGATAAACCTTTTCCGAGTTCCAGCTGGCCTCTTCGGAATCGACCTTGACGAAACAACCGGACAGGTCGGCACCATAACGTACGTCATCGAACACGAAAAATTCGTTTTCAGGTCCGAAGAAGGCCTTGTCAGCAATCTTGGTAGATTTCAGGTAGGCCTCGGCGCGCTTGGCAACGGAACGTGGATCACGCTCATAACCCTTCATGGTCGTGGGCTCGAGAATGTCACAAGATAAGTTCAGCGTCATGTCATCAAAGAACGGATCGAGCACGGCAGTCGACGCATCCGGCATCAGAATCATGTCTGACTCATTGATACCTTTCCAGCCAGAGATACTGGAACCATCAAACATCTTGCCTTCCTTGAACATGCCGGCATCGACTTCATGTGCAGGCAGGGTTACATGCTGTTCCTGACCTCGGGTATCAGTAAATCGTAGATCAACGAATTTGACTTCGTTGTCCTTTATCATTTTCAAGACTTTTGCGGACATTCGCCACTCCTCCAAGATTACAAAAAAATATATAAACGCCACGCCCATCTAATTCGGACGTTGCGGCACTATAAAGCAATAGGCTCAACCTGAAGCATAAAATATGCCACATCAATAAAACCTATAAACTCAATGTGTTATCTAAACTTCATTATTCAGGCAATCTTTCGATTGCACTATTATTGAACATCTGGATCCATTATGCATTTTTTAGGTGCATCAATGAAAGCAAACACTGACTTCTCCGATATTCTGAACCGATTGACTGGCCGTGATCAGGGTATCTCTTATCTGTTTGGCGCTATCCCGGTCAGAGCATGCTGCCAGTGGCAGCAGTAGATCGATGTGTATCTTGCCATCCAGGTAGTGCAAGGTAATATATTCGATTTTTTCAGCAATGGGAATATCCTTCCAGGCCTGACGCAGCTTTTTCTCGATCTCACGGCGTAACGGCAGGCTGCGGCAGGATGGTACTTCCTCATCATTTTCAGGGTCGATATGCACCATGACATCAGCAATCTCTTCCATCTCGTCAATCAGGCGCTCGCGCACCATTTCACTGATATGATGGCCTTCCGACACACTCAGGTGTGAACTGACCTGGATATGGACATCGACCAGGGCATCCGCGCCCATGCGTCGGGTTTTTAGCAGATGCAGATCCTCGACCCCATCTATGTCCTTGATAAATTCACGTATTTTATTGACGCGCTCGGCATCCAGGGCGGTATCAACGAGCTCGCGCATGCTATGCCAGGCCAGGTCCCAACCGATCTTGGCAATCATATAGACCACGCCTATGGTCGCAATCGCATCCAGGTAGGTGAGGCCGGCCATCGAACCGAGGACACCGATAAAAACGATAATGGACGAGATCGCATCCGAGCGACTATGCCAGGCATTGGCACGCAGCAGATTGGAGCGCAATTTGGTCGCTGCGCGCATCGTATAATGATAAATGGCTTCCTTGGAAAAAATCGAGAACGCGGCAACGACCAGGGCCAGCCAGCCCGGATGTAATAACAGTTCAGGTGTAAATAACCTGCGTACGGCGTCATAACCGAGACCCAGGGCAACCGCAATCAGTGCCAGGCCCAGGGCGACGGTCATCATGGTTTCGATTCGGGCATGGCCGTAGGGGTGGTCTTCATCGGCGGCGCGACTGCCGTGCTTGGCGGCGAACAATACCAACACATCCGTGACCAGGTCTGACAATGAATGCACACCGTCAGCAATCAAGGCCTGTGAATTGCCTGCATAGCCGGCCAGGATCTTGCCAATACCGAGAACAAGATCAAGTACAGACCCGATCAGAGTGACCTTTTTAATTTCGTTATAGCGTTGTTCTTTTTCCATATCGATAGATAGCTTTAACGCAGAACTTGTAATTTAATGATGACTTGCTCGTCTTCCTGCCTGGCATCGATGAGTTTATGGCCGTTTATACGACACCATGCACTGACATCATTCAGTGCGCCCGGGTCAGAGCACACGACCTCCAGAGTATCGCCTGAATCGAGTTCTTCGACACGGTCCTGGGTCCGGATGACTGGCATCGGACAAAGCAAACCACTGGCATCGAGTTCAAAATGGGCCATACATTTTCACTTTAAAGTTTCTTGTATTCACAGCTTAGACAAACCATGCTTCGGGCATCTCTGAAACCGGTAGTGGTTTCACTTTCATTTGCACGGCATCTTCGACAGGGCGGCAGACTTCCAGTTCAACCTCACTGGCCTCTTTACCCTTGCTATAGCGGGCTGTAATGCGTGCCGCCAATTGCAGGTCCTGCTCGCTGGGCTGACCATCAACTAAAACCAATGGACCGCTATGACTGGTGGTTTTCATCGAAATAAACCGGTTGCGGTAGCCTTGCATGAAATTAACTTCGCCTTCTTCGCGTGCGATGATCAGTTTAAAATTTTGCGCCGGACGAATATGCCGTCCAACCTTTAACAACATAATGTCGTCCATTTCATATTCCCTGTTACCGCGCGCATCCCATAGGTCGACTAGTTTTTTGGAATAGTTCGCATCCGTCAGGAAACAACAACCACCAGCGGGTTGTGCATAATCCTCAAAACCATATTCTTTTGCCAATGCCATTTGCGGTTTACGTGAACGCCCGTGAAAGTCATGCAATTGTTCACGCTTTACCCAGCCTTTCTGTTCCGGCAAGGTTTCCGGAAGATGCTGCGCACACAATGGGCGTAACAAACGCTCACCGGCACCCGACTCGCGTGCAATCACCGGCATGGTGTCCTTGCGCTGTGACATCGGCCGCTGGCCGACAACTTCGCCGGTGATAATGAAATCGAAATCATTCTTTTCTATCCATTCCAGCGCCTTGCTGACCATGAAGGTCTTACAATCATGGCAGGGATTCATGTTCGCGCCATAGCCGTGCTTGGGATTGATCAGAACGTCCTTATACTCTTCAATGACATCGATAATATGTAATTTTATTCCCAACTGTTCTGCTACCCACAGAGCATTATTGCGTTTTGGTTTCGCCCGGTCTTTTTTACGAATGGCATGGGTATGGCCTTCGACACAGAAACCGGTAAAGAAATTGATTCCTTCCACATGCACACCCTGACCCATGACCACGCGTGTCGCCAGTAAGGAGTCGAGGCCGCCGGATATCAGGGATACGGCTTTGATTTGTCTTGTCATCTTGGTCCGGGAGTAAAAGCTGGGCGCCAATTATAGCAAACACCGCCCTTAAATGAGTAATTTAAGCGCGATTAAGTCCATTCTGCTCGCTAGCCTATAACCATACATAAATATAGGTTTAGGGTGCCGACAACGAAATTCCTGTTATATACTGTGCTTGCAGGGCGAGGGTGGTTGTATGCCGACTGTGGTATATCTCAAAGTGCCTTGAATCATACCAATAACAAGGAGAATACGATGAAAGAACTGTTTTTTTTCGACAAAATGGTAACCCCTAAAATCATTACCTTTGTTTTCTGGTTATTGCTGGTCGTTGCCGTTTTCATGGGGCTAGGGGCAATTTTCGGTAATCCTGGCGGCACCACCTTTATGAATTTTATCTCGGGTATCTTCCTGATCGTTGCCGGCAGTATCTTTGCGCGCATCTGGTGTGAACTCCTGATCGTATTATTCAGGATGACGAGGCCTTGCAGGAGATTCGCAATAAATAGCGACAGCCAACCCCATCTGGGCAATACCCCAGGTGGGCGAAGCGGCCCTTGGCAACAGGTGGCCTGAATCAACACTGGAAAAAAACATGTCCGATGATTCTCAACAAACAAATGATTCTAAAAGCGGACTGCCTGGCATCCTCAAATTTTCTTTTGCGATAGCCGTTATGTTGGTCGCAGGATTAGCCATCCTGCTGGTCACTGGCAACATTTCAAAAGAGACCTTTAACGACTACCTGGTCACGTTGATTACCGTGATTGCCATCGGCACAGTAGCCGCTGCATTGATTGCCTTTCTCTCCGGTCCTGGAAAATCCTGAAGGCCAGCATGAAAATAGCAGGCACCGACATTTTATATTTTGCCTACGGCTCGAATATGTCCGTTAAACGCATAATCAGCAGAATACCGTCCGCCGCTTTTATTGATACTGCACGACTGCAGGGACATCAACTCGGTTTTCATAAAGTGGGCAGAGACGGCTCAGGGAAATGTGATATTGAACACACCGGCGAGGCCGGTCATGTTGTCCTTGGTGTCTTGTTCAAATTGCTAGCAGCCGACAAGCAAACGCTTGATCGCATAGAGGGGCTTGGTTGCGGTTATGAACATAAACAAGTCATCGTCCACAGCAGTCGTGGCAATAGCTATACGGCCAATACCTATTATGCCACGGATATCGATGGGTCCTTATCACCATTTCATTGGTATAAAACACATGTTCTAAAGGGTGCATGTGAACATCAACTGCCGTCGGATTATATTCGCATGATCGAAACCGTCAGCGCTATCCACGACCCCGATAGCGACAGACATAATACTGAGCTGGCGATTTATCGATAAGTATGCTCTATCATTACTACAAGGACTGTCTTGTATGCCGATAAGAATACCGCCTGCTTTACAACTATTATTTTTTTCTTCGTTGATGTTTGTCGTTAAGACACAAGCTCCATTCGTCAATTTCACACATGGCAGTTTGCCAATTATCGCCATACTGCTAACTGCCTCCGGCCTAACTCTGATTATCGCTGGCGGCGCATTGTTCCGAACACACAATACAACGGTTAACCCGCTCAAACCTGATAACGCCAGCAAGCTGGTTGTCGCCGGCATCTATCGTTATACACGCAACCCCATGTATCTTGGATTCCTGCTTATTTTATCTGCCTGGTGTATTTATCTCGGTAACCTGCTAAACATCCTATTCGTGCCTTGTTTTATATATACCCTCAGCATTCTCAATATCAGAGCTGAGGAGCATGCGCTCAGCAACAAGTTTGGCGAGTATTACAGTGAATACTGCGCCCGTGTCAGACGCTGGATATAGGCTGCTCAAATATGACTACACTATAAAGAGCAATATCATCTAGATTTAATAAAGACTCAAAGATAACAAATAACGGATTAAACGTGGCTCAAAAAAATATCAGCGCCTATTTAAAAAAACGGGGAAATGCCAAAATAGCTGCCCATTCCGCGCGATTTTTTAAAACAGGCGAAGGTGAATATGGATACGGTGATAAGTTTCTTGGCATCCGGGTCCCGGTGTTAAGAAAAACAGTCCCTTTATTTGAGGACGCCTCGCTGACAAAAATAAAGTCCCTGCTTAAGTCCGAATTTCATGAAATCAGATTATTTTCCTTACTGCTCCTGGTGCACCAGTTCACTAATGCTAATGAAGCAAGACGCGAGAAAATTTTCAATCTTTATCTGGATAACACGCAATACATCAATAACTGGGATCTGGTCGATAGTTCGGCACCGCATATTGTCGGCGTCTTTTTGTTCGATAAGGACCGTTCCATACTGTATGAGTTAGCACAATCAGAGCGTATATGGGACCGCCGCATTGCCATCATGTCCTGCTTCCATTTTATAAAAAACGAGCAATATACCGATGCACTTAAACTCTCAAAATTATTACTAAACGATCAGGAAGACCTGATCCATAAGGCAGTTGGCTGGATGATCCGTGAAATCGGTAACCGCGATATTGACGTTGAAGAAATGTTCCTGCGTCTTTATTACAAACAGATGCCACGTACTATGCTTAGATACGCGATTGAAAAATTCAACCAGCCACGCAGGATTGCTTATTTAAAGGGAAGGATTTGACTGATAAGCGCAAGGGCTAATAATGGGTATAGTATGGCCCGCCCATATTCACAAAATTTGCTTTATTATGATCGGTACTTACTTAATAGCTGCCCAGTTACTAAATCGGCTTCCGATGTGATCAGCGACTGTTGCTCTCCATATAGCGTTCTTTCCAGCGACTCAGGTTTTCCAACATGGTAACCTTGAGCATAGTCGACTTTGAGTTCAGCCAGTGCCTGTAGAATATCTTCGTTTTCTACATATTCAGCAATTGTTTTAATATTCATGGTCTGACCGATATGATTGATAGACTGCACCATGGCCAGATCAATTTTATCTTTGGTCATGTTTTTGATGAAGCAACCATCCAGTTTCAGGTAGTCAACTGCAAGGTTCTTTAGATAGCCAAATGAACTCAAACCCACACCAAAATCATCCAGTGCGAACTCACATCCCATTGTACGTAATTCAGCAATCAGGCCCGTGGCATTGCTCAGATTGGATATAACAGCGGTTTCAGTAATTTCAAAGCAGAGGATTTCCGGTGGCACACCAGATTCTATAATCTGTTCGATCAGGTATTGCATCAGGCGTTCATCAGACAAGGACTGTCCTGACAGATTGATGCTGATCACACCGACAAGCTCATTGATATGATCGATATCGATGGCTAATGTAGCGAGCGTGTTTTCGATGACCCACCGATCTATAGCAGGCATGAGTGAATAACGCTCTGCTGCGGGGATGAAGCTTCCCGGGCTGATTATGTCGCCATTTTCTTCCCGGATACGCAGCAATACTTCGCCGTGAAGTTTTTCTTCACTCTTTTTTTGTGGATCAATCGGTACAATCGGAAGCGGTCGTTTTCCAACACTTCCTGGAGCCGGTTCACCCAGCGCATCTGCCCTTGCTGTTCCATCAGTTCTGTGTCATTCAGCTCATATACATGAACACGATTACGGCCGTTCTCCTTCGCAACATAACAGGCAGAGTCAGCCGCACTCAAAATTTCACTCATGCTGCTGCTCTCTGCTGTAATAGGCACAAGTCCCATGCTGGCGCCAACTCGAAATGAATTTGATTCCCATATAAAGCGGAATTGACTGATCTGTTCACGCATTTTTTCCGCAAGCTTCTCAGCTTTCTCTATAGAGCAACCCGCAAACAGTATCCCAAATTCATCCCCACCTAGCCTGGCAAGGGTATCACCCTCCCTGATACTTTGTTGTATGTTACCAGTCAATTGCTTAAGTAATTCATCGCCGGCTGCATGACCACAGGTGTCGTTGACTATTTTGAAATTATCCAGGTCAAGAAAACAGAGCGCATATCGAATATCTTTGTCACGTGCATTCTCAAAAGCATAATGAACACGCTTCTCAAATTCTCGACGATTTATAAGGTCGGTCAAGGCGTCATGGCTTGCCTGATAGGTCATCTGCGCAAGACTACGCAGTTCAGAAACATCATGGTAAACCAATACTACACCAATGATTTCACCGACAGCATTACGTATCGGCGAGGCATTAACTTCAATTGACAGCCGCTGGTTCGAGTTACGATGCATCAGCAATAGATAACCCGGTAGCATAATCGTTTCACCTTCATCCAGGCATAATTGCGCAGGGTCCGGCATCGACTTCAGGCTTTTCTCATCAACTATTTTGAATACGTCTTTTAATGGAAGTCCTCGGGCCTCTTCAATATGCCAGCCCGTGCCCTGTTCTGCGACGACATTCATGTACTCGATTTCACTATACAGAGAAAGCGCAATGACACCATCTCCGATTGAACCGAGTGTAACAAAGGCGCGTTCCTGCTCAAGTTGCAATTCATTCCTGGTCAACTTCAGTTCTGTGATGTCTCGCAGCGTCGCCTCATGCCCGATGATGCCAAGCTCATCATATCGATAGAAGGCATTCTCCGACACCCACACGTCTCGGCCATCTTTATAGCGCATCTGTATTTCATAGTGTTGTAAATGCCCGAATTCCCGGTTCATCGCCTGATTATGTTTTTCGAAGTCCTCAGGGTCAGCATATAGGATTCGCAGATGTTCACCGATTAATTCATCCGGGTCATAACCGAACATGATTCTGGCAGCTGGACTGATCCAGGTGATAACTCCCTCTAAATCTGCTTTGTAAATCGTATCCTGCATGCCTTCGAAAATAGCCTGAATGCGCTCCTTGGATTCCCTGATTACAATTTCTGCATTTCTTCTCTCGCCAATTTCAACCTGTAATTTATCGTTTGTTTTACCCAGCTTGTCATTGATCACTTCTGTTGATTCTCTTGCGGTTACAAGCTTCTGGATAAGCTCTTTGTTATGCGAGCTGAGACGAATAGAGTGCGATAACAAGTTGCGCATCTTTCTTGAAGACGATAGTAACACCATCGTCAGTAAGACAGTGATTGTGCCATAGGCTATGCGGTTGAAATTACCTTTTGAAATGACTAATGTGATACTCGGTGACAACGTGATGATTGCGAATATGATGAAGGTCAATGGAGAAGACTGCATCGATGTATAGGCGGACAAGGTAACGGCCACCAATGCAAACAGCGTGAACAAATGTGTTATGTCGTTGCCGTAATAATAGGCGATTAAACTAAGTGAACCCCAGGCGCAGGCTGATAGAATGACAGCTATGATGTATTGCGTGCCCCATAAACTTGCGTGAAAGTGATCATTGTCCGAAAATTTTTCAGCAACAAATAGTGCGCGCCAGGCGTACATGATCAGGACCGAACAGGTCCAGCCAATGAGTAAGAAAGTCGGCGTCGTATTCCAGTACATGAAACAAGTAATGACAATAATCGCCAGGCCCAAAAATAACTCATTCTGTAACTGTGCATGTAGTAATTTTTGCTGGAGTTTCCGGAATTGTTGCCGGTTCACGGACCTTGGCTCGTCCTCTTTGCCTGGGCCGCTATCCTGCTTGCTCGAGTTGTTTTTAAAGAAAAACATCGATGGGTGAGTTACGCGTTGTGAGTAATACCTATTTTAACGGCATATATAAGTATAAACTTGAGTGCGGATGCCCATTCACAGGCCATGGAGTAGCAGCGTCACATTTCATGAATGTGACTGATAAATAAAGAATTTAAGGCAATTTAAGGGGTCAGAGCCCTTTAAAGCACCACCTGCTTTGAGTATTCTACTTCGTAGTATGAGATTGCTTCGCTTCTCTCGCAATGACGATACACCTTAACGGACTACCTATTTTATTTCTTTGCATCATTCTCAAGATCGACATCGGCAATATGTGTCGCAAAGGTCCATGTATGTCCATCCGGGTCTTTAATGCAGGTGGTGCGATCGCCCCAGAACATGTCTTCAGGTGCATTGATGACTTGTGCCTGTGCGTTAACGGCTTGCGTATACAATGCATCGACATTATCGCAGTACACATACAGGCCCACCGGTGATTCAACGGCTGTGTTCAGTGGCGTACGTGATGTACTACCAAAGGCACCTTCATACATCATCATCAGGACTTGTGTACCCTTGTACTGCATGTCGGCATAGGCGATCGTGCCATTATCATCGGGCATGGCCAGGCCTGGCTTGAATCCAAACGCCTTTTCGTAGAAGTCCAGGCTTGCATTCACATCCTTGACGGTCAAAATCGGCATCAACCACTGGCAGCTTTCGGGTTTACTGGCGGCATTCATTTATTGTCTCCCATTGCTTTGATATCGTTATAACAGAAGCAGTCGGTCGTGTGGTCGTTGACCATGCCAACGGCCTGCATATAGGCATAACAGATGGTTGAGCCAACAAACTTGAACCCAAGTCGTTTCAGTTCCTTGCTCATAACATCCGATTCGGTGGATGTAGCGGGTACCTGTTTCATGTGCTTCCAATTATTCTGTATCGGGCGGCCATCGACAAACTGCCAGATAAAATTACTGAACTTGCCATGCTCGGCCTTGAGTTCCAGAAACAGTTGCGCATTCTTTACGGTTGATTCCACTTTGAGACGGTTACGAATAATGCCGGGGTCTTTTAGCAGGCTGTTGACCTTGCGTTTGTTGTATAGGGCAATCTTTTTCGGGTCGAAACGCTCGAACACTTTGCGGTAATGCGGGCGTTTTTTCAGCACCGTAATCCAGCTCAGGCCCGCTTGTGCGCCTTCCAGTATCAGCATCTCAAACAATTTACGATCATTATAGACCGGCATGCCCCATTCCTTGTCGTGGTACTTGATATAGTCGCGGTCACTACCCGCCCATTCGCAACGTTTTTTATCTGCGGCCATAATCACCCCTGGTTTGTTGTTAGTCCATATGCGTTTCAGTATAGCCTATTAGCTTAAGCAGATAGAGATAGACAAACAGGGCATCAACGCTTAATAGCCTTGAGTATGACAAACTTTTTATTACTGGCGATATTTTGGTAGTTACCGAACAATTGTTTTAATTTTGTATGGTAGGCAAGGTGGCGGTTGCCGACGATCCACAACTCACCCCCTTGTTTCAATGCCTTTTTCGCGGCGCTAAACATCTGTCCGGCAACGGCATCACCGATGGCGTTATGTTGGTGGAAAGGCGGATTATTTAGAATCAGATCAACACTGTTATCATCAATACCCTCAAGACCGTCTGCTACTTGGAATGTCGCTTGACGTTGCTCGGCAAAAGCCGCTGTAAACGTCGCTTTGGCCGAGGCCACGGCCATATACGATTCGTCCGTAAAAATTAATTCTGCCTCGGGATTCCGCTCTGCTGCTATCAAACCAACAACGCCATTACCACAACCGAGGTCAACAATCGTCAATGGCAATGTAGAAGCGGGTATATGCTGTAATAGAAACCGCGTACCGATATCCAATCCTTGTCGCGAAAAGACACTGGCATGATTGGTGATCTTATAATCTGTGTTTTCGAGCGTGTACACACTGGGGTACGGATTCTCCCCTGGGTTCAACTCTGCATCAAACTCACAAAACACCAGTCGTGCTTTCTTGCGTGCCAGTGAAGTATGTGTCGGCCCTATTATTTTTTCAAATAACGCCAACGTCGACTTATGAATGGTCTTGACCATGCCGGCGGCGATGACCTGGCTGCCGGCATGCAGATGCGGGCGGATGTCATGCAACTGTACCTCTAACTGCGCCAGGCTCTTTGGTATTTTTATCACGACGCGATCATAACTACCCTGCAGTTTATCCATGCTGCTATGAAAACTGACTGTCGATACATCCATACCATTGGCATTGAGATTAGCACGGCTGCCCTGTATGGCCAGGTATGAATCACTGCTCATTTCAGGTGTATAGTCCGCCAATGCGATACTCAGTGCACCAAAGCTGTCATTGATGATCAGCAAGCGAGTTTCTGTATCCAACCAGCTTTGCTCATGTATATGATTCAATACCAATTCATCGGCGGCATCCCAGGCGCGCAGCTGCTCTTTTTTACGCTTAGGATAGCGCGCCAGATAAAATTCGCCTTGTGGTACTTGCAGCTTTTCCAATTGTTATGCCTTATGTCGATGCAGTCTGCCTTGTTTACACAAACTGAGAGGGAATGAATGATGATAATAACAAATCCCCGCGTCGGTGTCTGAATCTATCCATCGTGTTTGTTCCACTTTAGTTCTATGCGTGTTGACAGCCACAAAAAAGGCCCGCTGATGCGGGCCTTTTCTTTACACTGATTGGGTTATTACCAACCAAACATATTGTTCTTTTTCAGCAGGTTTAACTCGCCATACTCCTTGGTGTCAGCAACGACAAAGGCCTTGGCCTTACCGCTGAAGCGTTTGAGCAATGGCAGTGCTGCATTCTTGCCCTCACCCTTGGTCAGTGACTTGATAATCAGCTTACGTTTTGCCGCAGGTATACGTGCATTCAGGGTCACACCCTGGTTTACGTATGGCTTGCTGGTCTCGAGCACGTTCAGTTTGTCGCGTTGATCCTGTGGCATTTTCTTCGCAAAAAAGGATTTACGCATAATGGCCGCATCACATTTTCCTGCTAGCAGCTTTTTCGCTACTTTCTTGAATCCGCCTTTATTAAACGTAAAAACAGGCTGACTCATCTGGTTCGGATACATAGAATAGACGGTCATGGCACCCAGGTTAGGCGATGGTAATGTACATACCTTTCTACCAATGAGCTGCTTTTTATCGGTGAGTTTCAGCTCTTTGCGCGCAACCAGTACAAAACTTAATCCGCCTGGTAATTTTACCGCGGCTTTGGCCTGTTTGTTCTCCATTCGCCAGGCGGCAAAGTGCGAACCATCAAAAACGATGTCATACGAGCCTTTCTGCATTTCTTTTTTATATTTACGCCAGTTACCCGGATGCTGATAAACCACCTTCTCATTTAGTAAACCGGACAAATGATCTGCCAACGGCCCATAAAGTTTCTGACCTGCCTCCGCTGTTTCACGGTGGGGCGGTAAACACATAGTCGGCTGATGCCACGCCAGGCAACGCCAGTGCCACCATCAGTCCCAGATTAATAAAGGGTCGTTTTACCGTATAAGCCATTTCTGCCTCCACAAAATTTACACAAATAGATTCTCAAGCCGACTAGCGGCTGTTAAATTCCGATTACTACTGTAACGGCGGCATTAGTAAAATCTTTATAAGAAAATACTAATATTTATTTTAATCGCTGTGTTTCTCTAATAGATGCCGTCGCCCAGTGTCGATACCATCCTAATACACTGATTAAATACATTAATTCATGGTATCTGCGGACTGCACTGCGAATATCTTAGTTATACATACTTTATATAACAGCATATTTTTCATATCCTGCTGAGTTGGACTCTTTAAAGGCAATTAGCGTATTTTAGAGGATTATAGCGACATTATAATGAAAAATAGGCGCTGTTTGTCGTCAACTCATGGTCCTGTAAACACCCGGCCGAGGTGCTCGGGGTTCCTCAAATTTTAGTCTGCCAAGGGATTTGCAACACGGCATTGTGCGTGTTGCACTTGATTCGTGAAACCACGCTGACCCCTTTTCGCTCTTTTCGATCTGGGCGTGTAATTTTATTTGTAATAAGGCCAATAACAGCAATTTTGATCCAAATCATCACTGTTTCATGCAAAAAGAGGTATAAACCATACTTTCCGTAAAAGTTTTATGGAGCAGCTATTGGGCAGCACGTCGCACATCAAGGGACAGGGCGAAAAGGGTAATTCCACAGGGAACGATACACTGGCATATGAATTACATGGCAATTGCTATGTCAACATAACCAACCAGTGCACGCTCAAATGTTCCTTTTGCCCGAAATTTAACAAGCAATGGGATGTCCAGGGCTACAATCTGAGGTTGTCTGCTGAGCCGACGGCGGCCGATATAATACAGGCCATTGGTGATCCCGGCCGCTATCACGAGGTCGTGTTTTGTGGCCTTGGCGAACCGACCATGCGCCTGTCGGTATTACTGGAAGTGGCACAAGCAATCCATGGGCGCACATGGGTACGCCTGAATACCGATGGACTCGGCAACCTGGTCCAAGGCATGGACATCACACCTGAGCTGGCCGGCAAAGTCGATGCTATTTCCATCTCATTGAATGCGCAATCGGAAACCGTGTATAACCATCATTGCCGCCCACCTCAACAGGGTACTTATCCGGCATTGCTCGATTTTATCAGCAGCGCAAAAAAACAGATCGATGACATCACCGTGACAGCAATCGACGGCCTGGTGGGAGTAGATATCAAGGCCTGTCGTGACATTGCCGATACCTATGGGGTCAAATTCCGACGGCGTGTTCTTGATCAGGTCGGCTAAAAAAATAGATCAAGGATTAGTTTTTATGCTTGTCTGGTAGTGTTAGAAGGGCGTTCCCATAGCGTTCCTGCAGCAACCGGCGTGCATACTGGCTATCGCATTCCCGGCAATAATCAATCAACAATAATGAGTCCAGCTCAGCGGTGTTGGCGCTGAAACGCAGCGCCTGCAGGATATCCATCAGGTCGACAAATTGTCTGGAAAGATTTTCGTACAACACCGCGGAAATCGATTTCACCCGCTCTGCCACCAGCATATAGGCCGAACGGCCGAGGTCGACATAATAGCGCGCCTTGACCAGGCGACGACTTGCATGTTGCGGAAACAGGCCGGAATACAGTAGGCATTGATCGGCGACGGTCTGTAATTGCTGGATACCCGACTGGCCCTGGGCCTGCATGCCCTGCAGGTATCGCGGCGCGATGACTGTATCGGCCAGGCCGATATCACCCTGATGGCGCATGAGCATAAACACCAGGTAGCTTTCGAGCTCCACATCCAGTGGCTGCTGGCAGCTTTCACCGGCATTCTGGACCAGCTTGACCCATAAAGCCGTGGTCGAGTTTTCTGTAAGAATCACACCCATAACACTCGCCTCTATCCATGTTGTCGACAGAAATCCTCATCGACTTGAGAAAATCATCACCAAACGGGCAATTTCTACCAATAAATGGCAAATACTTGTCCAATGCCTGTTTAATGGCCGGTACCGGCCGGGCTATAATCCATTCCTTTATATAATAGTCGTAACGGGATTTAACATGGCAAATGATTCATCTGTCGATGTCTCCACATTTCAGGGGCTGATACTGGCCTTACAAAATTACTGGGCCGAGCAGGGCTGCATTCTGTTGCAACCCTATGATATGGAGGTCGGCGCGGGTACCTTCCATACCGCCACCTTTTTACGTTCGATCGGACCAGAGCCCTGGAGTGCCGCCTATGTGCAACCATCGCGACGGCCTACCGACGGCCGCTATGGTGAAAATCCGAATCGCTTGCAACACTATTACCAGTTTCAGGTCGTCATCAAGCCTTCACCGCTGAACATACAGGAACTGTACCTGGATTCATTGAAAATGCTTGGCATTGACCCGCTCGTGCATGACATTCGTTTTGTCGAAGATAATTGGGAGTCACCGACCCTGGGAGCTTGGGGGCTGGGTTGGGAGGTGTGGCTGAACGGCATGGAAGTTACCCAGTTCACGTATTTCCAACAAGTCGGCTCGCTCGATTGTTCTCCGGTCACGGGTGAGATCACCTACGGCCTGGAACGTATTGCGATGTATCTGCAGGGCGTAAAAAGTGTGTTTGACCTGGTCTGGACCCATGGCCCGGACGGCGATGTCACCTATGGTGATGTGTTTCATCAGAACGAAGTCGAGATGTCGGCTTACAACTTTGAGCATGCCGATATCGATAGCCTGTTTACCTGGTTTGACAGTTGCGAAAGTGAAAGCCAGAAATTGATCGACAATGATCTTCCTTTACCCGCCTACGAGATGATGATGAAGGCCTCACATACCTTCAACCTGCTGGATGCACGTCATGCCATCTCGGTCACCGAGCGTGCCCGCTTCATCGGCCGGATACGTGCCTTGTCGCGTGCCGTTGCAGAAAAATATTACAACAGCCGCGAGGCCCTGGGCTTCCCGATGCTGAAAGACAAGGAGGGAGCCGCCTGATGACGACGCGCGATCTCCTGATAGAAATTGGTACCGAAGAATTACCACCGAAGGCATTGAAAAAATTGTCCCGTGCCTTTCATGATGGTGTCCTCTTGGGACTCAAAAACGCCGAGCTCAGCCATGCCGGTATTCAGCAATATGCGACACCGCGTCGGCTGGCATTACTGGTGTGGGGACTACAGGAAAAACAAGAAGACAAACAAGTGGAACGCCGCGGCCCGGCACTCACCGCAGCCTTTGATGACGAAGGTTGTCCGACCAAGGCGGCCACAGGTTTCGCCCGCAGTTGCGGCATTGAAGTTGATGAACTCGACAAAATCGAAACCGACAAGGGCAGCTGGCTGGCTTATAGTTCTGAGCAAAAAGGCGAACAAGCCAGCACACTGATTCCGGATATCATCCACAAAGCCCTGGAAGCCTTACCGATCCCGAAACGCATGCGTTGGGGAGACCTCAGTGAACAGTTTGTACGCCCGGTGCACTGGGCCGTACTACTGTTCGGCGATGAGGTCATTGAAACCGAAATCCTCGGTGTCAAAACAGGTCGGGAAACACGCGGACACCGCTTTCATGCACCGGACACTATTTATATAGGTGAACCGGCTAGCTACGCACCACTACTGGAATCCAAGGCCTATGTTATTGCCGACTTCGAGGCACGACATGAGGCCATTCGCGGTCAGGTACTGGAGATAGCCAAGAAGGTATCAGGCCAGGCGGTTATCGATGAGGCATTACTGGATGAAGTCACATCAATGGTTGAGTGGCCGCAGGCCGTGCTCGGCGATTTTGATCCGCGTTTCCTCGACGTTCCATCCGAGGCCTTGATCTCGGCGATGAAGGGCCACCAAAAATATTTTCATGTAGTCGATACTAAAGGCAAACTGATGCCGCACTTTATTACCATCAGCAATATTGTCAGCAAGGACCCGGACAAGGTCCGTGAAGGTAATGAGCGCGTCATACGCCCACGTTTATCCGATGCAGAATTTTTCTGGGAACAGGACAAAAAAATAAAACTGTTTGATCGCAACGAACGCCTTAAGGCCGTGGTTTTTCAAAAAAAGCTGGGCAGTGTTTTCAACAAGGTGCAGCGCGTCTCGGAATTAGCCGTCTACATCGCCAGCAGTATTGGCTGGGATGTGAAAAAATCAAAACGGGCAGCCGGCTTGTGCAAGGCCGACCTGATGACAAACATGGTTGACGAATTTCCAGACTTACAAGGCATCATGGGGCGCTATTACGCCCAACTCGATGGTGAAGATGACGAGGTTGCCCAGGCGATCGATGAACATTACATGCCGCGCTTTTCCGGTGACCAGCTACCGGCTACAGAAGCCGGGCTTTGTGTCTCTTTGGCGGATAAGGTCGATACCCTGGTTGGCATCTTTGCTATTGGCCACAAACCGACTGGCGATAAAGACCCGTTTGCATTACGACGTGCTGCCCTGGGCGTGCTGCGAATCATTATAGAGAAGGACCTTGAGCTTGATCTTGATATGGTCATCAAGAATGCAATCAAAAATTATAGCTATCAGCGTGTTCCCATCCACATCGAGGACACATCGGCACTGGTATACGATTTCATACTGGCCCGATTAAAGGTCTATTTTATCAATTTAGGCTATGCACGTGACGCAGTTGATGCCGTCCTGTGCCTGAAGCCGGATAACTTACAGGATGCAGAAATGCGCCTACAAGCATTAGCAGAATTCCGTAAATTACCTGAGGCGGAAAGTCTGGCAGCCGCTAATAAACGTATTTCCAATATCCTCAAAAAATCCGATCAGGAACTACCAGAGAAGTGGAATATATTTATTCTCGCGGATGAGGAAGAAAAAACCCTGGCGAATAAGATTGATGAACTTGAGCCCTTACTCGAACCCTTATTCAATAATCAGGAATATGAGATGGCAATGAAGGAACTGGCCGGACTACGTGAACCTGTTGATGCATTCTTCGATCAGATAATGGTCATGGCAGAAGATGAAGGATTGCGTACAAACAGGCTTGCCATGTTAAACGTGCTTCGCAATCACTTTTTACGCGTTGCAGATCTGTCGCGCTTACAATAGGAGAGACTATGAGCACTCGTGATTTAAATCCGGACTCCTATCAGGACATGCTCAGTTATGTACAGGCCTTCCACGACAAGCATGATTTTAAAAACACCGGTGGCGAGGAACTAACCTATCGCATTGCCTTGATGGCAGAAGAACTCGGCGAAATGTCCGCCTGTGTCACCAAGGGCAAGAGTAAGGATGACCTGGCAGAGGAGACCGCTGACCTGCTGATATTACTACTCGGTACCGCCATCTCCGCTGATTTTGATCTGCAACAGGCCTTCTGGCATAAAATGGACAAAATAATGAAGCGTGAATCAAAAATGGTCAATGGCCGGATACGGGTCTCTGAATTCAGAGATTAAATCCTCGCACTATGAAGCTCATCATTCTTGCTATAGACGGCGTCATCAATCAGCGTACTGATAGCGCTATTACAACTGCACAGCAATGCTTGCCCTTTCCGGACAGTCTTGAAGCCATCGCCCAACTGTATCGCCATGGTTACCGTATCATCGTTGTCTCCAACCAACCCGGCATCGCTGCTGGTCTGCTAACTATTCAGGCATTAAATGACATCCATGACAAATTGGAACAGCAGCTGTCGTTATTAGGCGCACAACTAGAGGCAGTCATGTTCTGTCCACATGCTGAAGATGAACATTGTGATTGCCGTATGCCACGGCCGGGTCTGTTACTAGACCTGCAACAACGAATGAATAAATCACTGGCTGACGTCCCCATGGTCGTCTCGACCGATGCCGAATACCAGGCCGCGCTTGCAGTCAATGCCGCAGTCGTGCTGATCCGGGATACTATGGAGACCGTAGAAGACATAGAAGCCGAAACCGCTGTGCCGGTATACAGTAGCCTTGCAGCGTTCACCGAGCATTTGTTACAGGAACAATAAACTAGCATGCCTACCTTGAGAACCATTCTATTCTGGCTCGGCTTTTATGTATCCACCATTGTCGTTACATCGATACTGACCATTTCTTTCGTGTTTCCGTTCCGAGTTCGATACATCATCTCCAAGGGTTGGCCACTGTACAACTTGTGGTGGCTAAAAGTCACCTGTGGACTGAGTTACAAAGTGCAGGGTATGGACAACATACCGAATGAATCGGTTATATTCATGAGTAAACATCAGTCGACCTGGGAAACGATCACCTATCAATTATTCATGCCACCGATGGTTTGGGTGTTAAAGCGTGAACTGTTGTGGATACCCATATTCGGTTGGGGCGTTGCCATGCTCAATCCGATAGCGATCAACCGCAAGCTCGGAAAACAGGCCTTGCGGCAGTTGATCGACCAGGGAAAAAAGCGCCTCGATGATGGTATCAGTGTCATGATTTTTCCAGAGGGGACTCGCACTCAGGCCGGTGATAAAACCCAATACCGTCCGGGCGGTGCCTTACTCGCCGCGAAGAGCGGTCACAAGATTATCCCCATTGCCCATAATGCCGGTTACTTCTGGCCCAAAGGCCAGTTTTTCAAGCATCCGGGCACCATCACCGTCGCCATCGGCGAGCCCATTGATCCAGCGGGCAAGAGCTCCAGCGAAATCATCAAGGAAGTCGAGGCCTGGATTGAGACCAAGATACTCGAGATTGGCGGCCGCTAATCCCTGCCCTGGTGCTGAAGCGACTCGGTAATTTCTACCCAGCTTAAGTCTGTTAAATATAACTATACATCTACGGTTGCCTGTCAGCTTATATCCGTGTATTATTATATGCTAATATCAATGACAGGGGGTTGATATAAATACCATTATATCAATTACTTAATTAGTTTACAGAATCAGCGGAGCTGCTCACTATGCATAACGGAACAACGATCACCCAGTTTATTATCGAAGAACAACGCCATATCGATAATGCGACCGGTGACTTTACCTCTCTCTTGAACGATGTCGTTACTGCATGCAAGGTCATCTCCAATGCCGTTAATCATGGCGCCTTGATCGATGTCCTCGGCAGTGCCGAGAGTGAAAACATCCAGGGCGAAACCCAGAAAAAACTGGATATCATCAGTAATGACATCTTCCTGAAGTCGAATGAATGGTCCGGCCATGTCGCCGCCATGGCCTCTGAGGAAATGGAAGATGTATACCAGATTCCCAGCCAGTACCCACGGGGTAAATACCTGCTGGTGTTTGATCCACTGGATGGCTCTTCCAACATCGACGTCAATGTCTCGGTTGGTACGATCTTTTCGATTCTGCGTTGCCCGGAAGGTATCGAAAACCCAACTGCTGAAGACTTCCTGCAACCTGGTAGCAAACAGGTCTGTGCCGGTTACGCCTTATATGGACCGTCTTCAATGATGGTCCTGACCACCGGCAATGGCGTCAATGGTTTCACCCTCGACCAGAATATCGGTGAATTCATCCTCACGCACGGCGCCATGAGTATTCCGGAAGACACACAGGAATTTGCCGTTAACGCATCCAATATGCGTTTCTGGGAAGCACCGTTAAAACGTTACATTGAAGAATGCCTGGCCGGTAGCGAAGGCCCACGTGGTCGTGATTTCAACATGCGCTGGATCGCCTCCATGGTCGCAGAAGTACATCGTATCCTGACTCGCGGCGGTGTCTTTATGTATCCGGTCGACAGTAAGATGAAGGCCAAGGGCCTGGAAGGTAAACTGCGCCTACTGTACGAAGCCAACCCGATGTCGATGATCATCGAACAGGCTGGTGGCATGAGTAGCACAGGCCGTGAACGTATCATGGACATCGAGCCAAGTGATCTGCATCAACGTGTACCGGTCATCCTTGGTTCACGCAATGAAGTCCAACGTGCAATTGACTATCATCTTCGCGATGATGCTGAGTCAGCTGCATAGAGCGACAGCAAAAAGATAAAAAAAAGCCCGGGCAATCCCGGGCTTTTTTTGCATTTTTGAAGGGTCTGGCTAAGCTCCCTGCCTCTCATTTAATTCCATCCTTATAAATTTCCCCCTTTACCCGTTATTTTATAGCTTTATTTATACATATAATGCTATAACAAGATCAGGCGTCTCGTTTATAAAGCCTGTAAGAATATAAAAACGGACAGAGACGTGCCTGGAATTTCATCAATAGCCATGCTCCTGAGTATTGGGTGTTTATGTTTATAAATGTATAAACAAGTTTACATATCTATAAACTATTAATAAGTTTATATTCTGTCTAATACACTGTTAGGCACATTTAAGAATGAGAACACTAATTATCTATTTATTTTTAACACTATTGATGACATCAGCTTATGCTGCATCTGATAAAAATAAATTCATTAGTGGCCTTACACAAAGATATACTACATATTTATGTGAGCCAGAATTCTTGGCATGTTTAAGTAAAAACAAAATTGACTGTATCAATTCTGTAAAGGCCGCTACATTAAAATGCCCAGCAGATAACTTTTACAAAACTACAATCTTGGGAAACAATGACGAAAAGATACAGATTAAAGAATTGAAAAAAGAGGGTTATTTATTTGGTAATTGTGTTTCTGCTCAATTTTTCAAGAAAATAAGCGTTAGTGAAAACACATTAAAAAACTGTGAAAGGTTATTACTTGAACCTGCCAAGTAAATGCCTAACAATAAAATAAACTCGGACAATTATTTCAGTGGACCAAAACCGTCCACTGAAATAATTACCGGTTATTAAAACGTTATGTGTAAAAATTAAAGAATGAGTATTAAAGAAAAATTAAGCCAACTATTTTTAACGCCTAGCGGTTCTATTAGTCGCAAAATAAATATAACCGTGCAAGCTGGAATTGCATGTACAACTTTAGTTGCTTTTTATTTTGTGAAATTTGTAGCTTGCATTGAAGTTAATTGCGCAGAAAATAGTTTATCTAACTTAGTAAACACTTTATCACCATTATTTTTAGTTTATGGGGCATGTTGCCTTGTTGTAGCTATTTTTATTGCAAAACATAAAAATATTGCATCATTATATATTGATAGCATTAGTTTAATATCATCAATTGGTATTGTAATGATTTTATTATTAGCAATGTCAGTAAAATGAGTAAAACACATAACAAGTCGTTAAACTACGCAGGTTTTTCAAACCTGCCGGACTCTCAAAAGCGGCGCTCGCGCTTGCTTTTTCGAGCCCGTTAACTCAATCGTTATGCGCAAAAATAATAAATCCATTCAAAGGAGAGAGTAATGGCTAAAGCAAAAGTAATCTTTCAGAAACTAATCCAGGACTCACAGGATTACGGAAGTGATGATCAACATATGGTTTCAAGGGCATTCTTCACCGTAAATATTGAAGGTAATGTCACAGAAGATGCTTATGTTGATATAAAGCAGCCTGTAGGTTCTGACTTTGAAACAACTCCCCTAGAAGTTTCTAAGCCTGTTGGTTATAACGGCCCATTTAATTATGAGGCATTTAGGCAGGCCACCGAAGGTTACTATCGAAGCTTGGTTGGCAGTCAAGGCTCAGGTATTCATATTTCCGGTGGTGGTAATATACGAATGCAAAATAATACTTTCATTCAGCAGGCAGTTGCTGAGTTTGAAGTCAGCAAAGAAAGTCCGGCATGGTAAGCGCATAACAAGTCGTTCAAAAAGGACGCGAAAAAGCGTCGCGCCTTTTAACTCAAACGTTATGTGTTTCAGAAATTGTTAATTTAGCCCTATGCAGCTGGCAAATTATCAAATAATAATTTTATGTTTATTTCTAATTTAACCCGATGTTA
>CAMYJO010000019.1:2495-46258 GCA_947258755.1 uncultured Gammaproteobacteria bacterium | reverse complement strand
GTGGTTAGTCGACGCATGCTGGAACGAAACTCGGCATCCAGTTCCTGGTGGCCTTTAGCCAATTCCTCGGCATCAGCGGCCTTGAGTCCATCGATTATTCCGAGAGCCCTCTGCAGCATTTGGGAAACCAGGGCACCCATGACATGTACATCACGTAACAGGTGTCCACTAGGGTGACTACGGTCTGTTTCATACATTTCTTCGATGATGCCGGCGATACGCGCAGCCTCATCACCGACACGTTCAAGGTCGGTAATGGTCTTGGAGAAAGCCATAATGATACGTAGATCCCGCGCCACCGGTCCACGTCGGGCGATGACCGAGATGACTTCGTCATCTGCCTTGATTTCCAGTTCATCGACCTTATGTTCCCGTATCAGAACCTGTCGGGCAGCCACCAGGTCCACTTCCTTGAGTGCTTTCAGGGCCGTGCGCACCTGGTCCAGAACCAGGCTACCCATCTCCAGCATCATAATATGCAGGCTGTTCAATTCGCCATCATATCTAACGACGGTATGGCCTTCAGTGGGTTGCTGCATGCTTGACTCCTGTCCAGGTTCTGGCGTGTTAACCAAAGCGGCCGGTTATATAGTCCTCGGTCAGTTTGTGTCTCGGGTTGGTGAATATTCTGTCGGTGTCACCGACCTCAATCAGGTCGCCGAGGTGAAAGTAGGCCGTGCGTTGTGAAACACGGGCAGCCTGTTGCATCGAATGCGTAACGATGCAGATAGTGTATTGTTGACGCAGCTCATCAATCAGGTCTTCAATTTTTGCAGTCGCAATGGGATCCAGTGCAGAGCAGGGCTCATCCATCAGGATGACCTCTGGACCGACCGCAATCGTACGCGCGATACACAATCGTTGTTGCTGGCCACCGGACAGACCCGTCCCGGGCTGGTCCAGGCGGTCCTTGACTTCATCCCATAAACCGGCCTTTTTCAGGCTGGTGACAACAATCTCTTCCAGATCAGCCTTTTTGTCAGCCAGACCGTGAATGCGGGGACCAAAGGCAACATTCTCATAGATGGATTTCGGGAATGGATTGGGTTTCTGGAAAACCATACTGACTTGTGCGCGTAGCGGTACAACATCTATTTTTTTATGATTTATATCTTCATCGTCGAGGGTAATGCTGCCGGTGACCCTGCAAATATCAATGGTGTCATTCATTCGATTCAGGCAGCGCAGGAACGTGGATTTTCCGCATCCTGACGGACCAATCATGGCGATGACTTCATTGCGACCAATATCAAGATTGACGTCATGAATGGCATGGTTTTCACCATAATAGACGTTGACATCACGGCAGCTCATGCGCGGATCATCGACCATTGTCTCACCCACGGTCGCACGGTCCTCGCGATCGACCTTGCTGCTAGCTGACGGTAATTCCGGTTTTTCCACCATCGGTTTATCCATCTCAGTAATATTTGATTCGTCTATTGTTTCCATAGTAACACTCGCTTTTCTGATGCCGTGTTTGAATAAGTAATCACGTCTGGTTACCAGCGCCTCTCGAACCGTTTGCGCAACATGACCGCCAGGGCATTCATGGTGATCAGAAAGGCCAATAATACCATAATTGCTGCGGATGTACGCTCCACAAATGCCCTTTCGGGGCTGTCTGCCCACAGGTAGATTTGTACTGGTAATACCGTTGACGGGTCAAATGCCCCCTGCGGGATATCGACAATAAAGGCGACCATGCCGATCATCAGCAACGGCGCACTTTCCCCGAGGGCCTGGGCCATGCCGATAATGGTACCGGTCAGCATACCGGGCATGGCCAGTGGCAGGACATGGTAAATCATGGCCTGCATCGGTGAGGCACCAATGCCCAGGGCAGCCTCGCGGATCGATGGCGGTACCGATTTCAGCGCCGCGCGACTGGCGATAATAATGGTAGGCAGGGTCATCAGAGTTAGTACCAGTCCGCCGACAATCGGTGCCGAGCGTGGCATACCGAAGAAGTTGATGAATACGGCCAGGCCCAGCAAACCAAAGACAATCGAGGGTACCGCTGCCAGGTTATTGATATTGACCTCGATAATGTCGGTAAACTTGTTACGCGGTGCAAATTCTTCCAGATAGACCGCCGCTGCGACCCCGATCGGGAATGACAACAGCAGGGTTACGATCAGGGTGAAGAATGAGCCGGCAGCGGCGCCCCAGATACCAGACAGTTCAGGGTCACGCGAATCACCGGCGGTGAAAAAGATGGTATTGAAACGTTTTTCGATGCGCTCCTCGCTGACCAGTCGATCCACCCAGGCGATCTGGTTGTCCTTGACGCGGCGATCGTCCTCAGCTGATTTGCGATCGATGTGCCCCTTCATCAACATGTCGATTTCGTCATCCGCGGGCACCCACAGCGACAATTTTTGTCCGATCAGATCGGGGTCTGCGAGAACCATTTCACGAATTTGATAGCTGGCGCCGGTACTAGCCAGGCGATACAGTTGCCGCTTCTCACGGCGGGAATTGACCTCGGGAAACATCTCACGCAAGGAGGCCTTGACCAGGCCGCCATAATCGGCGCGCGATAGTTCTTTTGGATCTCTGTTACCAGCGGGATCAATCCTGTCAGCGTCGATATGTACATCGAGCTTGACATAGGTCTGCACAAAAGCGGTATAACCGTTGCCGGCGATACTGCCGAAAAGCAAAAGCAAAAATAATAGTCCCAGTCCAATCGCTATTTTTCCATAAAGCTTGAAGCGGCGTTCAGAGGCCTTGCGTTTGGCCAGTCCTGCACGCACGATGTCTATCGTGCGTGGCTTGTTGCCGGACGCGGTGTTCATATTGTTGGCTTTACTCATATTGTTCTCGATACTTGCGTACGACATGCAGTGCAATGACGTTTAGCACCAGTGTGGTGACAAACAACATCAGGCCCAGTGCAAATGCGGCCAGTGTTTTGGTACTGTCGAATTCCTGATCCCCGGTCAGCAGCGTGACGATCTGTACGGTTACCGTAGTCACGGCCTCGAGCGGGTTGGCGGTCAGGTTGGCGGACAGGCCGGCAGCCATGACCACGATCATGGTTTCACCGATGGCACGTGAAACGGCCAGTAAGACACCGCCGACGATACCCGGCAGGGCCGCTGGAAAAATGACCTTGCGGATGGTTTCGGCCTGGGTCGCACCGAGTCCGTAGGCGCCATCGCGTAAGGACTGCGGTACGGCATTGATGACATCGTCGGATAATGACGACACAAACGGAATAATCATGATGCCCATGACCAGCCCGGCGGCCAGCGCACTTTCTGAAGCCACATCCAGTCCGATTATACCGCCGGCATCGCGGATAGCGGGGGCGACAATCAGTGCCGCAAAAAAACCGTATACCACGGTCGGTATGCCGGCCAGTATTTCCAGTAATGGCTTGGCTACGGACCTGAATCCGGATCCGGCAAATTCTGACAGGTAAATAGCGGACAATAGGCCAATCGGGACGGCGACGATCATCGCAATTAGTGATATCAGCATGGTGCCGGCAAACAATGGTACCGCGCCAAAGGCCCCGGAAGACCCGACCTGATCTTCACGGATGGCGGTTTGCGGGCTCCATTCCAGGCCAAACAGGAAATCGGTGACCGGGATGTCCTGGAAAAAACGAATGGACTCGAACAGTACCGACAGCACAATGCCGAGGGTTGTCAGTATGGCGATACTGGAGCAGAAAATCAGCAGGCCGGTGAGGAAGCCCTCAACAGCATTGCGCGCGCGCTGGTGAGCCTTGATACGGGTCAAGGTAAAGGCGGCGGCGCCAATGGCCAGGCATAAAACGACTATGCTCAGGGCAATGTGGCTGGTTCTTTTCAATTCCTGATAATGATTGGCAGCAGCCTGTAATTCTGGGCTCACATCACCCGTGGTGATATTGCCGTCGACGAGATTCTTGATGTCGTTGATGACCAGATTCAAACGATCCGGGCCAACGCTCACTATTTCCTGTGGCAGGTTAGCCACCACAAGATTGGTAATAATGGCGGGTTCAAATGCGATCCACAAAGCGAAAATAATCAGTGCCGGTATACCGCACCAGATCGCCGTGTACAGCCCATAATAGGTTGGTAGTGAATGCAGCTTTCTGATCTTGCCCTGGGCAACCTGGAATGCGCGTTTCTTCCCCATATAAAAAGCCAGGGAGGACAGGGCCAGTAGGACGATCATCAGAATGGAAAATTGCATGCCCGCACCGCGATTATTAATTGGTTAGTTAGAAAGTTTTTTTGTAGTTTTTTAGTCATTATTAGAGCACAACGGCCGGAGAACCGACCGTTGTACTTTAATCATATTTACCTGGATGCTCAATAAGAATCTACTTCAAGCTTAATGGAGTCAAATTCTTGGCGGCTGAAGCGAATTTGGCACGCTCAGCTTTTGGCATCGGAATCAAGCCACGCTCAGACAGGTAACCTTCGTCGCCCCAAGCCTTGTCACTGGTGAATTCCATCAGGTATTCCTTCATGCCGGGGATCACACCTACGTGAGCCTTCTTGGCATAGAAGTACAGCGGACGAGAGATCGGATAGCTATTGTCTGCGATCGTTTCGAATGTTGCTTCAACACCGTCGATGATGGAGCCCTGTACCTTGTCGAGGTTCTGATCGAGGAAGCTGAAGCCGAAGACACCCAGGGCATTGGGGTTGGCATCGAGTTTCTGCACGATCAGGTTGTCGTTCTCGCCGGCTTCGATGAACGCGCCATCTTCACGAATCGCATAGGCGACCTGCTTAAAGATATCCTTACCCTTAGGTGCTTTGCCTTTTTTCTTCTCGTAGGCAGTCCAGACACTCATCGGAACGCCCAGCTTGGCCATCATATCCTTGAGTTCCTGTGAGCCGCGTTTCATTTTACGCAGTTTTTTCAGGTCATCAATTTTCTTGGCACCACCGCCCATGGCCAGCTCGTTGAATGCGTCACGAGTACCGGATGTTGGAGGAGGACCGAGTACTTCAATCTTGCTGTCAGGCAGGCTTGCATTGACATCCTTCCAAGTCTTGTGCGGGTTATCCATTAATTTACCGTCAGGACCCTGGATCTTGTGGGCCAGGGCAAGGTAGATATCCTTACGTGACAACTTGAATTGACCGGCTTTCTTGGAATTGGCGACAGCAATGCCGTCGTAACCGATCTTGATTTCAATGATGTCTTTAACGCCGTTCTTGTCGCATTTAGCAACTTCTGAAGATTTGATGCGACGTGATGCATTGGTGATATCCGGATGTTGAACACCAACACCGGCACAGAACAGTTTCAGACCACCGCCGGAGCCAGTAGACTCAACCTTGGGGGTTTTGAAGCTGGTGGTTTTACCGAACTGCTCAACCACAACCGTGGCGAACGGGTAAACAGTTGAAGAACCGACGATGGATATGTGATCACGTGCAGATGCTGCATGAGCTCCTGTAATCACAGCCGCCGAAAGTGCTCCCGCTAATCCTATCGATGCAAGAATCTGGCGTGTTGACATATGTGCCTCCAAAAATATTTTTAGTCATTTAATAAGCTCGGCCTAAAGAGTCGCTTCAGGCGAACTCATAGCTCGAACAATTGATTTTGTGTGAGCGGTAATCCATCCTAAATTGATGCCCGGAAACAGACTGCATACCCGGGAGTGGGTCCCTCCGTGCTCACGGTGACTATAGTGGACATAGAATGTTACAGTTTTACTACAGCGACCGCTGTAAGTCATTGAATTTTGAAATGAAGGCTAAATTTTTTTATTACTTTATTGTCATAATCGCAAGGGAGATATACAGGCTTATTTAGTCCTGTTCAAAGCCCTCGATATTAAGCATGCCCTAAAACATATAAATTACATGGTTTTGGTGTTGCTTGTCTTAATGTGTGCAGACAAATCGGTGTTTCTTTGGTATTGCCAATCTATATCAGTTGGCTTATGAGGCTGGCTCAGCCAGGTAGGATCCATGCATTCCTTTATATTTAGCGATAAGAGACTTCCAAAAAAAGACAGGCCACCGCCTGTCTCCTCAGCTTTACCCTTGTATCTTTCCCCTTTCCGCTGCCTTTATCACAAGTCCCCCCAGCTGGATTTCTTTTTCCAGCGGATGCGGGTCAGCAGGATACCGAAGATCATGCTGGCGACCACTACCAGTGCGCCGACGATAAACCAGTCGCGGCTACTGCGGTCTTGCAGGCTGGCGTTCTCTTGTTGCAGGAACTGGATCTCGCGATCATTTTCGGCCATTTGTTTTTTCAGGCGTTGATTCTCACTGGACATCTGGATGGCATTCGCCGATATCTGCTTGATGCGTGCCAGTTCCCGGGACAGCTTTCTATTTTGGTCGCTGAGTTTTTTACGTTCCGATTCAAGTGTATTTTGTTGTTTGCCGAGTACATTCGATTCTTGTTTTATCTTGCTTAGTTGCTGCTCGGCTTGTGCCAGTTTGGTTTCGGCACGGGAAAGACGGGCGCGGGCTGAGGGTAGGTCCATCAGGTAGCGAGTCAGCACCCAACCTTCCTTGCCTGACGGAGTGCGTACACGTGTATAGCCTGTCTTTTTATCTGACTCCATCACCTCAAGGGCGGTGCCACTAGGGAGCATGCGGACGATCTCATTCTGGGTGCTTTTGCCGGATCTCAGCGTGACCTGGAAAATATCTGTCACATAACGTGTTTTTGCATGGGCAATATTGATGGATAGAAAGATGACCGCACTGATACTAATTAGATATTTCACGTCTTGGGATCCTGTTTTGTTGCTTTTTAAAGGATGTCAGTCTAGTCATCCCCGTTGAATGCTTATCACACAAATTGATAGCAGAGAGCAAGTGCCTGCTTTCCAGATCGGCTATTGTGCCATGCTTGTTGTTGCTAGGGAATGTGTCAGGACAATAAATAGAGTTTGACACCGGGCAGTACCTGGCCAGGCCAGCTGCTCTTGCAGGCTGTCCAAAGTCTCGATTACCTCACATAAAATGTGTTGGTATTTGCTAGAATCTTGTCCTGAAGTAGGCCGATTGTCGGTTTAGTTGGGCCAGATATCATATTTAGGGGCTGTATGACTAGGAACTGCTCAAATCTGTTCTAGAATGGTAATAGGTTCGGTGTTTAGTGCCCAGCGAGATGACGGTGCAATCTTGGTCGATGATATGGGCCCAGGCAGAAGGCAGTAGGGTATTTTGGGGAATTTTTAACTCATTGAATTATAATAAATTAGAGGTATAGATGGCATATCCACCCATATTGAAGCGTTTTCTGCGTGATAAAGGCGTTAAATATGAATTTATCTCGTATTCACCAGAGCGGACGGCCTTTGAAGCGGCGTTGGATCTGGCTATACCCGCCGATCGCGTTGTGCGTGCGACCATCCTCAGAGATCCCGAAGGGATGCTGATGGTGATCTACCCTGTCAGCCGCAAGCTGAAGCTGGATGAATTGAATGCACGTTTGAAACGTCGCTTTACCATTTTGAATGCCAAGGGGATCTATGTGCCGTTGGCGGCTGTGTATCACATCGATGCCATCGTCGATGAGAACTTGCTCGGGCATGAGCCGGTGTATATGGTCTTTGATGAGCAGACCTTGTGCCGGGTGCCAGGCTCCGATTTTCAGATTCTGCAGGGCACGGCCATCTGGTATAAAAGTGTGTTCCAGCATAAAGAATCCGCCACGGCTACAGACTCATTGATCATGAAGCGGGTACAACCGATCGTCGATGTGGAGGAGGTCGCCAACCGGCGCGAGTATATAAAATCCCGCGTCATGAACCTAACCGATATTCCGGCAATGCCGCGGATTGCGCAGGAAGTGTTGCAACTGGCCGGTAACCCGTACGCGAATACGACTGATCTGTCGGCCATCATTGAGCAGGATCCAGGCTTGTCTGCACAGTTGTTGCGTTATGCGCGCTCGCCTTTCTATGGTTACCGTGGTGAAATTCAGTCAGTGACCGACGCTATTTCCCGCGTGCTCGGTTTTGATATGGTCATGGATATGGCCCTGGGCATATCCATGGGTAAGGCCTTCAAGAACCCTGCCGATGGCCCGCTTGGCCTGAATGCCTTCTGGCGTCATGCCACATATTCCGCAGCCCTGGTGCAGAGACTGGGTAATGCTGTTTCAGCACAGCATCGCCCGCGACCGGGCATGGCCTACCTGGCCGGCTTGCTACACAATATAGGGATCCTGTTGTTGGGGCACCTGTTCAGGAAAGAGTTCAATATGCTGACCAAGGCGATTAAGGATAACCCCGGTGTCGAGTTAGTAGAACTGGAAATGCAGGTTCTCGGCGTGACACATATGGAGCTTGGTGTGTGGCTGATGGAGGCCTGGAATCTGCCGAGTGAATTAATTGTCGCCACCCGCGAACATCATAATCCCGATTTTCATGATACCCATGCAGTCTACTCAAATCTGATCTTGATCAGTAACCGACTGCTGAAGTCGTTGGGAATGGGTGATGAGATAACTGATTCATTACCTGATGACATATTGCAAGGGCTGGGACTGACAAGCGATAGTGTTATGGAGATATTCGATATGATCATTGAAAACAGGGAAGGCCTGGATTATATGGCTATGCAAATGGCTGCCTGATTTTCTGATCGTGATCTTTGAGGTACACTGGAACGCATCTTCGAAAGAATATGCGTTTTTTTATGTCCAAACTTATATCATTAAATGCACATGAATTTCATCATGTATTGGAAGAGCAGCGTGGGATAAGCCTGGTCTTTTTCACTCACACCTTGTGTAGTTCCTGTCGTGCATGGAAAATGTTGCTGCAAAATTACATGCAAGACCACTCAGGGGTCAAGGTCTTTGAGATTGATGCCGAAACCGAGATGGCGCTCACCAATGAATTTGAAATATTTCATTTGCCGGCAATGTTTCTATACCACAACGGCCAATACCATGCGCCAATAGAATGTGAAGCCAGCCTCAAGGTCCTTGAGCAGACCATCAATGGTTTATTGCTGGTGCCAGCCGGGGAGTTGCCATGAAGCTGGATAAGTCGACTGGTTTGTTACAAGACGTTCGCTATGTTCCATCCCCTAATTTTGATGAGCGTCCGCCAATGGAGCAGATCAATATGATTGTGGTCCATGGCATCAGCTTGCCACCGGGTGAATTCGGTGGCCACTGGATAGAGGACCTGTTTGTCAATCGCCTTGATGCTGATGCGCACCCCTATTTTTCCGATATCGCCGCACTGCAGGTATCCAGTCATTTCCTGATCAGTAGAGAAGGGGAGATCACGCAGTATGTGCCCGTGCATATGCGTGCCTGGCATGCGGGTGAGTCCTGTTTTAATGGCCGTAACGCGTGTAATGATTTTTCTGTGGGTATAGAACTCGAAGGCGAAGATACGATCCCTTACGACGCCAGACAATATGAGCGCTTGCTCGAATTGATAGAAGTGTTGATGCAGGCCTACCCGACTATCACAGCCGAGAGCATTGTCGGCCATGCCGATATTGCACCGGGACGTAAAACCGATCCCGGACTTGCCTTTGACTGGCCCTATCTGCGCAAAAAACTGGCGATAAGGCTTGCATCTTCAGGTGATGTCGATAACACTTAACTCATTATGTTATTGATAAGTATCTTATTCAGCTTAGCCCTGGAATTACTGACAACCCATCTTGATCGGTTTCGCCGTTATCAATGGGCCGATGCCTATGCATCAAAGATCAAAAAACTTTTCCGCGGCAGCCCGTTATGGGATGGGCCCTGGGGTCTGCTGGCGGTTCTGCTGTTGCCGTTGTTGTTGGTCGCATTGTTACTATCTTTTTTAAACGGTATCTGGTTAGGATTGTTTGAACTTGTATTCAGCGTCCTGATTCTGTTTTACTGTTTGCGTTTCCAACACCTGGAAGAGGATGTCGAAGCCGTTTCTACGGCCCTGAAAAACGGCGACCATGAATTGGCGTGTGAACAATCAGGCAACATATTGGACGAGCAGCCTGATACAGAACGGGATATGGTTGAACAGGTTTGTACCGCTTTGTTGGTCAATGTCAATGAACGCCTGTTTGCGGTAATCGTCTGGTTCGCATTATTGGGACCCGTGGGTGCCTTGATGTATCGATTGAGCTGGTATTACAGTGAGCAATCCAACATGACTGACACCGTCTTCAAGGCCGCCAGTCATCAACTGCATGCGATCTTGAACTGGTTGCCGGCCAGGTTGTTGATTATTGCGTATGCGGTAGTTGGTAGCTTTGACGATGCGATCACTGGTTGGCGGAAGGTCTATAAGAACCCGCCGGAAGACCTGGAAGAGCTGAATCAGGCTGTCCTTGCGGGCGCCGGATTTCATGCACTGCAAATCGATCTTGGTCCGCCTGATACTGAGGCCGGCATGTTGGCATTTGAGGTCGAGACTATCCATGCAAGCCATGGCCTGGTATTCAGGGCCTTGTTGGCCTGGGGTTTTGTCATTGCGATATTGACAGTGGCCGGTTGGGCATCCTGAATACGGGTGCATAGAGACTTATGCGCATTGGCATCGATCTGGGCGGCACCAAAACCGAGATTATCGCCCTGGCCGATGATGGCCAGATCTTACTGCGACGGCGGGCGTCCACCCCCGCCGGTGACTACTCCGCAACGCTTGAAGCTATCCAGGCCCTGGTACAGGGTGTTGAACATGAACTGGGCATGCAAGGCAGTATCGGTATTGCTACACCCGGAGCTATTTCGCCGGCAACGGGTCTGATAAAAAACGCGAATTCAGTATGCCTCAATGGTCAGGCTCTCGATCAGGATCTCACTAACGCGCTCGGGCGGCCAATACGTCTGGCCAATGATGCCGATTGTTTTGCATTGTCCGAGGCCGTCGATGGTGCAGCTAAAGGAGCGGCCAGTATATTCGGCGTTATTATCGGTACCGGTACCGGGGCAGGTATTGTCATCAATGGTCGTTTGCTGGCCGGCCCTAATGCGATTGCCGGCGAATGGGGTCATAACCCATTGCCATGGCCGCACGGTGACGAGCTGCCGGGGCATGCCTGTTATTGTGGCCTACAGGGTTGTATTGAAACCTTCTTGTCCGGTCCGGCACTGAGCAGACAGCATGCCGAGCGCACTCAACAGCAGCTGAGCCCTGTCGAAATCCTGCAACAGGCGCTAGTGGGAGACGAGCAGGCCGAGCACAGTCTGGCGCGTTATGAACATCGCCTGGCGCGCGCCTTGGCCAGCATAATTAATGTGATCGACCCGGAGGTCATTGTCCTCGGCGGCGGCTTGTCCAATATTTCGCGCCTGTACGACAACGTGCCGTCACTATGGGGGCAATACGTTTTCAGTGATCGTGTCGACACACGTTTACTGCCGGCTATGCATGGTGATTCCAGTGGTGTGCGTGGTGCGGCCTGGCTGTGGGCTTGATATACTGGACGCACAACAAAAACGCTAAGAACCAGGTCAGTACATGTATCACAAGATTTACATTATCGGCGCGCCGGGTAGCGGTAAATCCTATATTGCCCGACTGCTATCATTATCGCTTAATGTCCAAGCGCATGAATTGGACCACCTGTATTGGGATCCGAATGTAAACCGCTATGGCATTGCGACCGATGTCCTTACCCGAACAAAAATGCTGGACGACATTCTGGCCGAACCGGCCTGGATCATGGAAGGTATATACCATGATTGGACAACGCCGTGTTTTGAACAGGCAGATGTTATCGTCATGCTGAAGACCCGGGTGTGGTTACGTCACTGGCGACTCATACGGCGTTATTTTCAACATCGACGAAAATCTTATACCGGTAAGCGTGAGACCTTTATGGAGTTATTGCGTCTGCTGGTCTGGAATCATCGCTATGAGCGCAAGGAATTGCCGCAGGTGCAGCAGGTCTTATCGGTTTATCAGGACAAGCTTAAGGTGTTCGAAAATTCAGGAGCGGCAATGACCGCAGTTATTCGGCCTGTCTGATGTTAAAGACCGTTTTGTATTGAGCGCATATTGGCTACGGCAAGACCGGCTTCGTCTGCGAGCTTGATCGCTCGTTGCAAGCGTGCAGGTGCGCTGCGTCCCATGCACTTGTGTTCCGGATCGCCGTCGAAGGCGACCAGCATGTCTTTGATTAAGGTCTCGCGATCGAACGACTTGGCCGTCAACCATTCCTGTATATCCATGACTTCAGCGGCGATATTACGCGCCAGATCTTGATGGTCTCGCCACAGTTCACTGACCGTGCCGCCACTGACCAGACCGGCGACATTAGTGGTAACGATATACAGATTTTTAAGTACCAGCTCATGCAGCAGCTCGTCACTATTGTTGAGTACCTTGCAGGGTATGTCGATGGCACCCAGGGCCTCTTTTAATATTGCCGCTTTTGCTCCGAATGCCGGCGATGGGATCAATACCTTGTAATCCTGTCCTTTTTTCTTTTCAAACCAGACCGAGATAATGGTGGGGTCTATAAGATTGTGTGCACTCCAGTCGCGAGGTAGTAATTCGTTTTGTAGTAGTACGGTGTGCTGTCGCCAGTTGTCAGGCAGTTTTTCCAGTACATTCTGTAGATCGCCTTCGGCTACAGCGACAACGATCATTTCCGGGTCGTTGATTTCCTTGGCCGCGCGTTGCATATCAGCATCACGGGTGACTGGATAGACGGGGTGTCCGATGCGCAAAAAAGCACGCGCAAACACACTGCCCATTTCACCGATACCAATTACGACGATAGCCTTTTTCATGATGGTGTTCCGCTTGTATTGTTGTCGCGATCCCAATAGACCTCGGTGCCGCCTTCAGCCCTGGCCAGGGTGCGGGCGATAACGAACAGTAGGTCGGAAAGCCTATTAAGATAGGTAATAATCGCGCTGTTGATTTTTTCTTGTCGGTTAAGGGTGACACAACGTCTTTCTACGCGTCGGCATACACTACGCGCAAGATGACAGCTTGATGTCGCCTTGCCGCCTGCCGGCAAGATAAATTCTTTCAGGTAGGGCAGATCTTCATTGAGCTTATCGAGCCACTGTTCGAGTGTGAGCGTGTGTCCGGCGTTCATGATGCTGTGGTCCGGGATGGCAAGTTCACCACCCAGGTCAAACAGGTCATGCTGGACAGTGGTTAGATAGTGCCTGATTGATTCTGCGATGTCATGGCTGAGAACCATACCAACAATGCTGTTCAGTTCGTCAACACTGCCTATCGCTTCCAGTCGTGGACTGTCTTTGTCGATGCGGCTGCCGTCAGCAAGGCCGGTGCTGCCATCATCGCCAGTACGTGTGTATATTTTTGAAAGTCTGTTACCCATAAGGTTTGCTTAACTGTCAGTGAGTTGATAGATGACCGGTAGTATAACATCAATAGGCTGGCCCTGAAGCCATGCAGACGCTTCGGGTAATGCGGCGATATGGTGCACACTTTTTACTGCGGCCTTGTCGAGCATGCGGTATCCAGAACTATTGATGACATGGATATGGGTCAGGTTGCCATTGGCCTGCACGCGGATGCCAAGTTTGACCCGGCCTTGCCAGGCATTGCGGATGGCGATACCTGGGTAGTGTTTATTAAATGCAATTTTTACGCGTAGTTGCTTTTGTATGCGCGCACCCACTTGCTGTCGTTGCCGATGACCATCGGTTGTGCTTGCTGCCTGCTGATCTGCGCTTTTGCTTGCCTGTGTCTTGGGCGCAGGCGCTGCTGACAAAGCCTGTGCCTGCGATGTTGTTTTCGGGGCTATTTTTGCTGGCGTATTGTTCGCGCTTGGTATTGTAACGCGCTGTCGAGCTGGTTTGCGTACTGCTTCGTCGGTTTTTGTTGTTTGTTTGGCAGCCTGCTGGGGTTTGTTTGCAGACAGGCTTAGCAGCAGAGGTTCGTTGACTCCGTGAATAGAAATGTCGGTGTTGCTGTCGGATTGCCAGGCCGCGATCAGCAGCACATGCAGGCCGATCGACAGCAGCAAAAATACGGCAGGATTCAGTATGTTTCTATTCAAGTCAAATCACCATGGCATCAGCCAAACATCTGTTATTTAGGTGAAATGCATGCAGGCAGGATAGGTACTGGTGTCAGGTTGCCCGCCGCAACGCATTCCATGAATTCGGGCCGGTCTCCGGACTTACAGGGCTAACTTATCGGACGCCTTCCCATGTAGTTGTACACAGTGGCCAATGTCCGATAATCACCTGATTACCGTTGCGGGGGCAGTGTCGGCCTTACCTGTTATGCAGGCTCACCGAGCTTCACGTTTCACTCCGTCAGGAGCACCCTAATCATGGGCATATCATACATGAATCGGTTCAGTAAATCATTGCTATAAAGGAAACTACTGTGGAAACAGCAAGGTAGTCAGTCTAATGGCGAATGGCTATTGTACCTTCAAGGCCGGATCCCTATGATGCAGGTATTAACATGGGAGATTATATAGATGTGGGATCAGCGCTATAGCGAATCGGGGTATGCCTATGGGACCGAACCGAATGATTTTCTGGTGGCAATGGCCGATCGGATCCGGTCCGGAAAAGTCTTGTCTTTGGCGGAGGGCGAAGGCCGCAACGCCGTGTTTCTGGCCGCACAGGGATGTGATGTCACCGCAGTGGACTCTTCAGCTGTGGGTTTGCAAAAGGCGCAGTCGCTCGCACTGTCAAAAAATCTCAGCATAAATACCGTAGTCATGGATCTGAATGACTATGATCCTGGTGTCGAGCAATGGGATGCGGTGGTATCCATTTTCTGTCATCTACCGCCAGCTCAACGCGCTGAGCTGCACGCCCGGGTCGTGCAGGCATTGAAGCCGGGCGGGGTATTGATACTTGAGGCCTATATCCCGCGTCAACTCGAATTTGCTACGGGTGGACCCGGTAGTGCTGAATTGATGATGTCGCTGCAGGCGTTGCAGCAGGAATTGCAGGGCCTGCAGCTGGAGTTGGCACACGAGATCGAGCGCGATGTGATCGAAGGCAAGTATCATCATGGTCGTGCCGCTGTGGTGCAGATTTTGGCGAGGAAAACAGCATCGTCATGATAAGCGAAATTACTACTGATCAGGGGCACGGCATGTTCACGAGGTTTAAGAAAAACTGGTTTTTTCTGACGAGCTTGATAACATGATAACAATAATAACGATGGAGATTCTCGCAATGCGTTTAATCACAGTTCTTGTGCTAGGTTTGATGCTCTCTGCTTGCGGGGTTCTTCCCAGCGATAAATTCGATAGCTATAAAATGTCATCGAGCGCCTATGAAAAAGCATTACGTTGGGGTGATTTCTATAGTGCCTACTCTTTTCATAAGAACGAAAAGCCTTTAACCGAGAAAGAGCGGGCACGATTAAAGAACATTCGTGTTTCGGAGTTTGAAGCAATAAACAACATCATCGATCCCGATGAAAAAAATGCACGGCAGATTATTGAACTTAAATACTATGTTGAAGCTTACCAGATCGTAAAGTCTGTGACGTTTAATCTCAAATGGGAATATGATGAAAAGCAAAAGAGTTGGTTTATAACAAGTCCGTTTCCTGAGTTAAGCAGCATGGTTAAGGCGACACCAAAACCTTAATGCCTATTATTTGAGGGAGTTTCCCAAAAGTATCCCGGCACAGCGGAGTTGATGCTGCCAGTCAGGTCACTGCAGCGGGAGTTACCAGGCCTTGAACTGGAGCTGACGCATGAGATCGAGCGCGATGTTATCTAAGGTAAGTATCATCATGGCCGCGCCGCTGTGGTGCAGATCCTGGCGAGGAAAGCAGTGCTGTCATGATTAACGATATTGTTACTGATCAGGGGCACGGTATCTTCACGATTGATACCGGCTTTCAGCGCCCGGGGCTGGTCGCCAGTCATCTGCTTCGACAGGGAGATCGATATGCCTTTGTGGATGTCGGCACCAGCAGTTGCCTGCCGGTTATACGCGCGGCCATGGCCGACATGGATATTCAGCCCGAACAGGTCGACTATGTAATGGTGACACATGTGCATCTGGATCATGCCGGTGCTGCCGGTAGTTTGATGCAGGAATTGCCTGCGGCGAAACTCGTTGTTCACCCGCGTGGCTCCAGGCATATGATCGATCCAGCGAAACTGATTGCTGGTGCAGCCGCAGTTTATGGTGAGGATAAATTACGCAAGACCTTTGGCGACATTCAGCCAGTAGCCGCAGATCGGGTTATCGAGGCAACAGATGAAATGACCCTGGTACTGAATGGACGTGAACTGTTATTTATCGACACCCCGGGCCATGCCAGGCACCATTACTGTGTCTATGATCAGCAAAGCAAGAGTTTCTTTACCGGCGATACCTTTGGTCTGGCCTATCCACCGCTTTTTGTGAACGGCAGGCCCTTTATGTTTCCGACCACAACGCCAGTACAATTTGATCCGGATGCCTTGCATGCATCGATTGACAGAATCATAAGCTACCAGCCAGAAAAAATATTTCTGACTCATTTCGGCTGTTTGTCAGACCCTGGTAGTGCCGCACAGATGTTGCATCAATTGATAGATGCGCATGTCGGTATCACGGAAAATATAAGCTATACCGATACCGATGATTGCGAATCACAGCTCTTTCTGGCCCTGAAGAATATGTTGTTGTCTGCGTTGACAGATTTCGGCAATGAAATGACAGAGCAAGACGTGCTTGCCATTATGGATCTGGATTTGCATTTGAATGCACAGGGCTTGTGTTGCTGGCTTGAATATAAACGATCCAGGGAGAAGGCTCAGTAAATAAATTTTGTCAAGTTGCTTGTTTTGTAGTGGCAAAAAATTCTCAGAAGTAAGATGTCAGCTTGGCGCCTTCCGTTTGACCATGATCAGTTTTCTTATCATACTCTTTGTCGAGTTTATTTAGTGCTTTAATTAGTATGTTGCCCTTTTTGTTAGCTGCCAATTCCAGGTCCTTGCAGTTGGAGTAGGGTGTGAGGTTTTTTATCGTCTGTTCAATCTTGGTGGCGGTATTGATGGCATGTGTGGCATGGTTTTTTTCATGTGCCAGTAAAGCCGGAAACCATTCATCCCAGATTTTCTGAAGATCACGGTCCGTCGTTTTGTGAATACGCTTTGGCAAGGTATAGGTGATGTCGACGTATGTATTGACCTTGCTGATTCGGCATTTACCATGCTTGCTTTGCCATGAAAACTTCCAGCGGATATTTGAATCAGTGTGTCCGTGGAAAATCTCGCCATTTTCTTTTATCGGGCTGGCATGATTCAAATCAGACATGAGTTGTGCTGATGTCTTGGTATTGATCAGGTAATATTTATAGGTCGTGTTGATTGCCGGGTCTGCAATTAATGATGTAGGCCATATCAATGTGATCAATATAATGAAGCGCATATATTTAAATTCTTGGCATAACGTCGTGCCAGTTGGATAATTTACCCTAAGCCATTTAATTGATAGTGGGCTCGGCTATAAAGTATAGCTTAGGATATATTATAGAAAAGAACCACTACTGATACCTAGATTTTGCAATGTTTATCTTTTCAGGGCAGGCGATTTCATTGTTGAATTGAAGTAATATAAACCCGCGAGTCCGGTCTGGTTTTTTATAAGGTAATTTTTGTGAATAAATGGCTGTTAAATTCTTTGTTATTGATGGTGTTGTTGCTATTTGCCTTCGCTTGTTTTGCGCCATTGTTTACGTTGAGTAAATTTTATATTTTCGATAACACGGTATCCTTGATGTCCGCGCTTGCCGACTTGTGGCGCGAAGGGCAGTATGCCTTGTTTGCAATTATTGCCATTTTTAGTGTGTTATTTCCATTGATCAAGATCGGCTTGCTTTTTTATCTGCAATTTTCCACCAGACTGTGGCAGTCACAACATGAAAAGCTGATTCACGGTCTGGATGTTGTCGGCAAGTGGTCGATGTTGGATGTGTTTGTTGTGGCGATCTTGCTGGTGTCAATCAAGCTGGGGCCGATGGCCGATGTGACTGTGCATTATGGCATTTATTTATTCGCCGCAGCCATTATCATGATGATGCTATTGTCGAAGTATGTGGTCAGGAAGGTTTAGGGCTATGCAGGGTAGTACAAGGTATGTCCGTCTGCCTGGACACTATTGATCGCTACGCCATACAAATGTTGCAGGCTTGCTGTTGTAACGACATCATTGAATGTACCGTGTGTTAGCTTTCCATCACCAAATAACAGTATGGCATGACTGCAAAAACGGGTCGCCAGGTTAATGTCGTGTGCCGACATCAGCAACAGGCGTTGTCGGTATTGCTCCCTGACCAGGCTCAGTGTCTCGATCTGGTGTTGCAGATCGAGATGATTACTGGGCTCATCAAGCAGGGCGATGTCAGGTGCCTGGGTCAGTAGGCAGGCTATATTCATGCGTCGGCGTTCGCCACCCGACAGCGTGGAGATATCTCGTTGTTTCAGATCCAGTAGGTCGACCTGTTGCAGGGCCTGTTCGGCTATAGCGATATCCGCTTCAGACTCCCATTGCAACCAACCGAGATGTGGGTGTCTGCCCATCAACGTGTATTCGAGTACCGTGGTTGGAAAGTGATCGATCTCCGTTTGAAATAAAACGCCGAGGTGGCGGGCGATCTGTTTTTTCGACTGTTCTGCCAGGCTCTGCCCATTGAGTAGGATGCTGCCCTGCTGTGCCGGACGCAGGCCTGCCAATGTATGCAACAGTGTGGTCTTGCCGCTGCCGTTGCGTCCGAGGACTGCCCAGCTTTGCCCATCACCAAGTTCGAGGTTGAGGTCCTCGCAAACGCGAGTATCACCGATAACTACGCCTAATTTTTTGCAGCGCAATGTACTCATGAATTATTCCGATACAGTAGGTATAGAAAAGTGGGTACGCCGAGGATGGCCGTCAAAATGCCGACCGGTAACTGTGTCGGTGCCAGTACTGTTCTGGCAAAAGTATCGGCGAGTATCAACAGGGTGCCGCCGAGCAGGACTACGGCCGGTACCAGGCTGCGGTGGTCGGAGCCGATGACCAGTCTGAGCATGTGTGGCGCCATCAGACCAATAAAGCCGATGCTGCCGGCGAGGCTGATGGCGACAGCGGTTAGTAATGAGGCGGTAAAGAACAATAGCAGACGCAATTGTCGGGTGTTGACGCCGAGCGCGGTCGCCTGTAATTCACCGCGGCTGATCAGGTTGAGCGGGCGTGCAAGCATAAAGCTCAGGAGGGTAATGACGGCGAGTAGCACAAAAACCCATACTTCGGCCTGTGTATAGCTCAGGTCGCCCATGAGCCAGAACAACATGCCATGGATTTGTTGGTTCGGGCTGATGACCAGTAGAAAGCTGATCAAGGCGTTCCAGCCGGCCGCCAGCACCACGCCAGTCAATAACAGGCGATTCGAGGTCCAGCTACTACTGCCATGGGCAAGGGCAAAGACCAGGACGATGGACAGCAATGCACCACTGAATGCGGCAGCTTGAATCATCAAGCTACCGAGGCCGGCCAGCATCGCCAACAGCGCGCCACTGGCTGCACCACCGGAGACGCCGAGGATATAGGGATCTGCTAACGGGTTTCTTAACAGCGCCTGCATCAACAGGCCGGCCAGACCGAGCATGCCGCCGCAGACGAAGGCCGCCAGTGCGCGCGGCAGCCGTAGTTCAAAAATGAGCCCTTGATGAAGACCCTGTCGGTTACTCAGGCTGGACAGCAGGTCACTAAATGTCACTGGCACAGAGCCGAGCTTTAATGCAAGGATTACACTGCCCAGGCAAGCCAATAATAACAACAGCAGGGCAGGTAGGTTCTTGCTCATTCGCGTAGACTGATAATATCCCATTGATTGGAACTGGCATGCTGCCGCAATGCATCATCCGGGTCAACCGCGACCGGATGGGTGACGATGTCCAGCAGTGGGATATCATTATGTGAGTCACTGTAAAACCAGCTATCGTCCAGGTTGTCATTGTGCTCGTTCAGCCAGTACTGCAGTCGTGTGACCTTGCCCTGTTGAAAGCAGGGTGTACCCTGGACCCGGCCGGTATAATGTTCATCTTTCATTTCCGGGTCTGTTGCCAGCAGATGTGGTATGCCAAAATTATCGGCAATGGGTTGGGTCACGAAACGATTCGTGGCCGTAATGATCATCAAGGTATTGCCTTGTTGGCGATGTTGTTCCACCAGTTGGCGCGCCTTGTCGAGAATAATCGGCAAGATCTTTTCCTGCATGAATTGCTCACGCCATTGATGCAATTTGTCCAACGAATGCTCACTGAGTGGCTTCAGTGAGAAGCTCAGGAATTCGTAGATATCCAGCGAGCCTTGTTTGTATTGTTCATAAAAGGCCAAATTCTGCTGCTCATAGTGCTCACCGTCGACAATCCCCTGTTCAGCCAGGAACTGCCCCCACAGATAGTCGCTGTCGCCATTCAGCAAGGTATTGTCTAGATCAAAGATAGATAAGCTCATGATTATTTTCTATTAATTGGATTTATTAGGGCTCACAGGGTAAAGTAAATTAGCGTTGATAACAACGAACAGGCATAAGTGCTTGCTAATACGTGGAAACGCTAATTTGCTGATATTATACCAAGTGTGGCAAATTAGAGCATAGAAGTTAAATAGACCGGGATTTATTGTGATTGATACCGAGGGATACAGAGCTAATGTGGGCATTATTCTGTGCCAGGATGACGGCCGTGTCTTCTGGGCGCGCCGCATTGGCCAAGATGCATGGCAGTTCCCACAAGGTGGTATTCAACAAGGTGAAACCCACGAGCAGGCCCTGTATCGTGAACTTGAGGAAGAGGTGGGTCTGTGCTCTGCGGATGTCGAAGTCATAAGTTATACCAAGGGCTGGCTCAAATACCATCTGCCTAAACATCTGATTCGGCATGACTCATTACCATTATGCATCGGCCAGAAGCAGGTCTGGTATTTATTACGCCTGATAACACCAGATCATAAGGTGCGCCTGGATTCTAGCGAAAAACCGGAGTTCGACCATTGGCGTTGGGTCGAATACTGGAAGCCCGCCCGTGATGTAGTCTCATTCAAGCGCAAAGTCTATTTACAGGCATTGAAGGAATTTTACCCACTACTGTTTCCTGATCAACAACTACCCGAGCTAAAGAATCGTCGAGGCCCTCACGGGTTCAGGCGTTAATGCTTTTCCTGCTAGTTACACAAAACCTGAAAAAAGAACAGGGGGTCTCCGGTGATTGAGACCCTGCAACTGATCGTCCAGAAAGTTAATCGCGCACGAAACCTCGATGACGTGTTGGCCATCATCGTCAATGAAGTCAGGCTGGCGATGGAGGTCGATGTGGCCTCTGTTTACCTGACTGACTTTGAACGTAAGCAACATGTTCTGATGTTGACCGAGGGGCTCGATATCGACGACATGGATTCCATTCGCATTGATGAAGGTGAGGGGCTGATCGGTCTTGTGGCCAGACGTGCAGAACCGGTCAATCTGGCCGAGGCGCACAAACATCCCCGCTATAAATTATTCAAAGGCATCGGTGCGGAAGATTTGCATGCCTTCCTCGGCGTGCCGGTTATTTACCAACGTGATGTACTCGGTGTACTCGTTGTTCAATGTTGTCGTGATTCGGCCTTTAGCGAAGGTGATGTCGCCTTTATGGTGACCCTGGCGGCGCAACTGGCCGGTGCAATTGCGCATGCCGAGGCCCGTGGCCAGGGCAGCAGCATCGAGAAAATAAAGTCCGCGTCTACGGAGTTGTTTATTAATGGTGTGCCGGCGGCGCCTGGTGTCGGCATCGGTACCGCTATGGTGTTGTCGCCGGATGCCGACATTAGTCTGGTCCCGGATCGGTCAGTTGAAGATATTGATGAAGAAGTGTTCAAGTACCAGGATGCATTGGCCATAGTCGTTAAAGAAATTGACGACATGAAAGAGCGCTTGGGTGAGGATCTCGATGAAGAAAGTCGAGTGTTGTTTGATGCCTATGCCTTGCTGGTCAACAGCGATACGATTGTCGACAGCGTCATCGAAAAAATCAGGGGCGGGAACTGGGCGCAGGGTAGCTTGCGCGATGTCATACAGGATACTGTGGAAAAATTTGCCGGTATGGATGACCTTTACCTGCGTGAACGCGCCGATGACATCAAGGATATCGGTCACCGTATCCTGCAAAAATTGACCGATAAAGACAAGGTCGAACGTAGCTATCCTAAAAAAACAGTGCTGGTGGGTGAAAACATCAGCGCCACCGACCTGGCAGAGGCGCCGATAAAAAATATTGTTGCCGTCGTCTCCACGCGTGGTTCAAGTTCATCGCATATGGCGATACTGGCACGTGGCATGGGCATCCCTACGGTCATGGGTGCTGTGGATCTGGACCTGTCCGAAAGTGATGGCCTCGAATATATAGTCGATGGCTACCAGGGTCGGATATATATCGAGTCATCTGCCGGCGTGCGCAAGGAATATTCACGTCTGGCGCGTGAGGATACGCAGCTGGGTAAGGAGTTGAATGGTCTGCGTAAGGAGCTAGCACAAACCCCTGACGGCGTCACGGTCCCTCTGTATGTCAACACCGGCCTGATGGCAGATATAACGCCGTCAAAGAAAAGTGGCGCTGAAGGTGTTGGTTTGTATCGAACTGAATTTCCGTTCATGATCCGTGATCGTTTCCCCGGAGAAGAAGAACAACGCAAGATTTATCGAGAGACATTGAAGGCCTTCGCGCCACGCCCGGTGACCCTGCGTACACTGGACATCGGCGGTGATAAGGCATTGCCATATTTTCCTATCCAGGAAGAAAATCCCTTTCTCGGTTGGCGTGGTATCAGGGTGACACTGGATCATCGTGATATATTTCTGACCCAGATTCGCGCTATGTTAAGGGCTGCAAGTGGTCTGGAAAACCTGAGTATTCTGTTGCCGATGATCAGTGATCTGAGTGAACTGGAAGAGGCCATTTTCCTGATCGATCAAGTGTTCACCGAAATGAAAGAAGACGGGGAGAAGGTCAGTTGGCCCAAGATTGGCGCCATGATCGAGGTACCATCCGCTGTTTATCAAGCTGAGGAGATGGCCCAGCGTGTTGATTTCCTGTCAATTGGTACCAATGACCTGACCCAGTACCTGTTGGCGGTTGATCGTAATAATAGTCGTGTGGCCAAACTGTATGATTCATTGCACCCGGCGGTATTGCGCGCCATCAATCAGGTCGTTGATGCCGGACATAAATACGGCTGCCCGGTCGGTGTCTGTGGCGAGATTGCCGGAGACCCGGCGGCCGCTATCCTGTTGCTGGGCATGGGCGCGGACAATTTGAGCATGACTGTTGCCGGACTGCCGCGCATAAAATGGGTTATTCGTAGTTTCAGTCAACGCGATGCACGCATTATGTTGACGCGCGCGTTGCAATTCACCAGTGCAGACGCCATTCGTAAATATCTAAACTCCGCCCTCGAAGGGGCTGGTCTGGGTGGTCTGTTACGCGCAGGTAAATAAACCTCTCAATCAAAGTGCTATTCGTTGGAAAGATCAATAGACGGCAACGAAACAATCTCAATAAATTAAAATCACAAAAAATGACGGGCCAGACGAGTCTGAGGTCCATCGGCCTGCTTTTGTATAAAGAAAGCAGAAAAATGGCCGAAATATATGGGGATACGATTGTGGGTATTATTTATCAACGCGATAGCGAGTAGATAAAGTTGTTCTCAATTACAGTTAACAGACTGAAATATATGAATTAAAAACATGGGGCTGAAGCTGGATATCGGAGCTTCAAATCATATCTAAATAGGAACTAATAGCATGAAAATAAGAAATATTGTTGTTTCAATCATTTTTATGGGTTTGGGTGCCTGTGCATCTACAACACAATTAACGAAGGAAAGTGAAAATAAGTTAAATAAGATTGCCTTGAGTAAAGATGTAACGGTTCCAGCAAAGGCATATTACTATGGCCCAGAGCAAGGAGCCGGCGCTGTTTTCGGTGTAATAGGTGCTATTGTAGCTGAAGCATCGACCACCAAAGATGAATTGATTGTTGATTACATGAAGAAGAATAATATTGATATTGGCAAGATAGCGCTCAAGGAATTCGAGAGACAAATCAAACTCAATCCAAAGTTCGCGAATAAAATAAACAGTGATGAAAATATCGATCATGATGCAAAATTTGTCGTAGAAGTACGTCTTTACGGCATTTCGCAAACGCATGGTTTTTCGAGTGTGTACAGGCCTACGTTAGGAATGGCAGCCAAGTTGGTATCAACTGATGGAACGGTGCTCTGGGAAGAGTATGAGTTTTTAACCGCGATGAACGATGGAGTAGAGGCACTTCCATTTGATGATTATTTCAAGGATCCAGAGAATATGTCAAAGCGTTTTGAAAAAATATCGGAAAATGTGGTTACACAATTAATGAAGAGTTTATAGGTTTTGCGCAGGATACAATCTGCGTTGTAAAGCTTAAATAAGGGGTGATGACAACATTGTTTGTCATCACCCTTTTATTTAGCATTTAAGTATAAAAAGAATATCTATGTTACGAAAGATGCTGCAAATGCTTTGCAATAAACCCGCTATTATATTTGATCAAATGAAGATCTTTGTGTTGTTTGGTGTAATAAAGGCGAAGTGACAATTTTCAATTTGGCATGTGCCTGTCGTAATGCCTTTTCAACCTGTTCGGCTGTCGCCGCTTTGGCAAAAATAAATCCCAGGTAGCTGTCGCCTTCAGGTAGTGGGACGATTTCATAACCTTCGTGAATACTGATTTCGATGTCTTCAATACCCTCCAGCTGACTGGCTTGCAAAATGCCTTCGACACGACGTAAAAGACCCTGTTCTGTCGTCGGTATCATAAGAACGCCCGCTGCCTGTTGTGTTTGCTTCAATGCCAGCGCCATACCAGCAGCCTGTCTGAGTACAATTTCTTCAAGCTCCACACCGGTGACGTAATTAACCAGCTGCGCACATTGTCCGCCAATGGTTCGCGCCGCCATTTCCATAAACCATACCTGGCCGTTGTGTATGCGCACCTCGGCATGCACCGGGCCATTAACCAGGCCATAGGCTTCGCAGGCCTGTTGCACAGCCTGTTGGATTTTTTTCTGTGTGGTGTGGTCCAGCCTGGAGGGGGTTATATAATAAGTCTCTTCAAAAAATGGTCCTTCCATTGGCTCGGGTTTGTCAAACAGGGCCAGGGTCTGCAGTTGGCCCTGGTTGAGCAAACCTTCATAGGCATACTCCAGGCCGGGGATATACGTCTCAAGTAAAACAGATGAGCGTTCTATATCCTCGCCACCGGCGTTCGCCAGTATGCCTTGCAAACGTCGGGCGGCCTGTTGCAGTTCGTCCGGGTTATTCACGCGTATAACGCCGCGACTACCGGACATGGCCAATGGCTTGATCACACAGGGATAGTCCAGGGAGGTTGTAGCCTTGTCGATCAATGCCTGCAGCGGGTGTACTTCGAAGGCGGGTATGTTAACGCTGGATTCTGCCAGGCAGGCGCGAGCGAGATCTTTGCGTCGCGTATAACGGGTGGCGGCCGGATCATTATGGGCAAGCTTCAATGCCTTTGAAACCTGCGCCGCCTGCACCACGGTCCGATCATCGGTACCGACGACGGCCTTGATTTCTCTACCCTCAAGCCTACTGACGATCTGTTGGCTTACATCTGGATCGCTGAAATCAACATGCATACCACTGGCAATGGCGCTGACCAGGGAGTACTTGCCCTCGGAGATGACGATAACATCAATGTTGAGTTTTTCAGCCGTGCGGATATAGGGGCCGAGTCGGTAACTGCTAGGCGGGGCGATTAAAATAATACACGGGCGCATTGTTGCCGCCCGTGTAAGTTCAGTATCGTTCAAGAACGGGAACGGATATTGTTGCGATTAGGCGCAACCTCCGCCACTGGAACCACAGGCTCCGCAGGCACCACTGCCACCTGTCGCGGCAAATACATTATTGAACACAAAGCTGGCACCTGTCGGCTTTTCTACATAATCGACCTCAACACCCTTCAGGTAGGATAGGGCAACTGAATCAACGTAGATCTTGAAGGAACCAAAGTCCCTGATCGTATCGAAATCGGACTTGCTATCGGTGAAGGTCATGCCGTAGGTCATGCCGCCACAGCCACCGCCGGATACATAGATACGGATGGCTTCGATATCATCCTCGGCATCCGCAATTAATGCGGCCATTTTTTCCTGTGCCAACGTTGATAGGCTGACTTCGGCTTCGCTCAATTCGGTGTTAAATAGGTTTTCTGCTAATGCTGACTGGGACATACCCGCCTCCTGTACATACTATATAAGAGTAATGATAACACCTGACTAGATTCGGTGCTAACTTGCTGATTTTCCCAAGCATAGCAGTAATTTTGTTCCCTCCCTGAGCTCATCACGGAGTTCTCAAAAATACAATAGATTATTGATTAATAATGAAATAAATGAAATTTCAGGCTGCTGCTGGAGTCGAATTCACGGCATTTTACAAATAATGCTAATCTACTAGTTAATCTAAATGATAATGATTTGCATTTGTAATAATATTGTGGAATAATTCTCCGCAGTTGATTTTGGGCATTTATTTATTTTTAGAATTGGAGACTGGCAAGATGAAATTACTGACGACAGCTACATTATTTAGTGCGGCGATATCCATGAGTGCGAACGCCGCCGAGACACCATCGCTGGATGAAATGTGGAAGAACCAGCAGCAACAACAGCAACAGATCGAAAAACTAAAGAAAGAAAACAAGCAGCTTTCAGAGCAGCTGGAAGTCAGTATGGAAGTTGCAGAAAAGAAGGATGACAAAATGGGGCACGGACATGGAGCCAAGGGTTCCACGTCCATTGGAGGCTATGGTGAGTTGCATTACAACAATATCAAGGACAAGGACGATGAGATTGATTTCCACCGTTTTGTTTTGTTCTTCGGTCATGAGTTTACCGACAAGATCCGCTTCTTCTCTGAATTGGAGCTCGAACATTCACTGGCCGGCGAAGGTAAGGAAGGTGAGGTTGAACTCGAACAGGCCTATATCGAAATGGATCTGAATGACAGGCTGTCAACTAAGGCCGGGCTTTTTCTGCTGCCTGTTGGTATCCTCAATGAAACTCATGAGCCGGATACATTCTACGGTGTGGAACGAAATTCAGTAGAGAAAAACATCATCCCGACTACCTGGTGGGAAGCGGGTGTCGCGATGAGCGGACAGTTTGGTAGCGGCTTCAGCTATGACCTGGCCCTAACATCTGGTCTGGCAACACCGACCACTGGTAGTAAGGCGTTCCTGATTCGTAGTGGTCGACAGAAAGTATCCGAAGCGGTCGCGAACGATCCGGCTGTTCTTGGACGTCTCAAGTACACGGGGGTTCCTGGACTGGAGTTGGCTGCAACTGTTCAGCATCAGTCAGACCTGACCCAGGGCCAGGGTGTGGCAGGTACCGATGCCAGCGCAAACATGATCGAGGCCCATGCGGTCTATCAGAAAGGTCCATTCGGCGTGCGTGCCCTGTATGCGCAGTGGGACATCGATGGTGCTGCTGCTGCAGCAGTTGGTCGAGACGAGCAGAGTGGTTGGTATATCGAGCCTTCCTATAAGATCAACTCCAAATGGGGTGTGTTTGCACGCTACAGTGCCTGGGATAATAATGCAGGTGACGCCGCGGACACCGAGGTCAAGCAAAGTGATTTTGGTGTAAATTACTGGCCGCATGAAAATGTCGTATTCAAGTTTGATGTGCAGAACCAAAGCGGAGCAGGCACGGATGACGGCTTCAATCTGGGTGTGGGCTATCAATTCTGATAGAATACGCTGGTGATAGCCGGGGGAAGCAGGCCGCTTCCCCCTTTTTTTATATGAGGTCTGTGATGCGTGCATCATGCTTGCTTTTACCACTGTTTTTGATACTGGCATCCACAGCCGTTCATGCCCGTGGTGTCTATCAGGAGCCCGAGGCCTTCCTGCAGGATAGCTTTGCCGACGGTGTGCCCGAACCGGGCATGCTATGGGTGACGCGATCAATACGGCCTACAGTTGAAAATATCCTGGGACACAAACCCAATGCCCTGCGCATTCGTTACTGGCGCAAGGACGCCAGGACGGTCTGGATACTGGAAGAGATCGGCAAGGAAAAACCGATTACGACCGGTATCGTCGTCAATAATGGCAGGATAGAGCGCGTCAAGGTGCTCGTGTTCAGGGAAAGCAGGGGTTGGGAGGTACGTCATGCCTTTTTCACCGACCAGTTCAAGGATGCAGCGATAGATAAAGAGCAGCAACTAAATAAATCTATTGACGGTATTTCCGGGGCGACCTTGTCGGTACGTGCCTTGCGTAAACTAGCCCGCCTCGCACTGTATTTTGATCAGCATATAAACAGCGAGCCATGACCGTCCGTCACAAACACAGAAAACTCAGGTCCCTGTATATCTGGCATCGGTATGTCGGTATCGTTGCCGCCCTGTTTATCTTGATTCTGGCAATAACCGGTATCGCACTCAATCATACCGAGCGCTTAAAGCTGGACAGTAACTATGTGGAATCCGACTGGTTGCTGGATTGGTATGGCATCCAGTCGCCGACAGAACAGCACTCCTACCAGGTCGGTAATAAATGGCTGCTGCATGTGGGCGATAGTCTGTACCTGGACAAGCAGCGACTGAATGGAAACTATACGCAGCCCGTTGGCGCGTTGTCGTTCCCGCATTTTATCGCTGTCGCCACGACTGGCAAGATCTTGATGCTGACCTTTGATGCCGAGGTGATCGAGCAACTCGGTGGCATACAAGGCGTTCCCTCCGGTATGAAAAGAATTGGACAGCTGCAGGATGGTCGCATAGTCATTCAAGCAGCACATGGTTATTACCTGACCGATCGCGATTTTCTCAAATGGCAGGAACAGGATCAGGTAACGGGTGTGACCTGGTCAGAGCAAACCTCCGCCCCTGAAGCATTAAAACAGCGTGTTGCGCAGTTATATCGTAGCAATGAATTACCCGTTGAAAGAGTAATGCTGGACCTTCACAGCGGCCGCCTGTTCGGTAGTCGCGGACCATTGATCATGGATGCGGCGGCGGTGCTGTTGATATTTCTGGCCATGTCTGGTGTCTGGTTATGGGGCAAGCAGATTATCCGCAAAAGACAACGTCGGCGTAAAAAACAACACCGGCCAGTTTAATAAATGATTATGCCGGGTAATGATCCCTGTAACTTGTCTATCGAATCGAACAGCTTCAGTTGAATTAATCGAAGTTGAGGGAAGGAGGTTGGTATTCACAGTCGAGGCTCACGATTGAATTGGTCTCATTTCAAAAGGTCGGCATGAGCGCTTTGTTATCAATAAAGAAAAATTTGATTCCTAGGTTAATGAAAAGAAGGGTAGTGCATAATAATGATAATTAATAAGTGAGGTCAGAGCACGCTATTTAATTAATTTCCAAATAGCGCCTAAAATCACAAGATTAATAAAAGGACGACTTATTTTGGATTTGAAGAAAATTCTAAATTATTTATCCATTCTGTTCGGCGGTCTGCTGGCCCTGGTGGGGGCCGGGTTTGTTGTTATGTATGTGTGGGAGGCAATCTTTGCCAGGATAGGCGAGCCTGATCAGTCGTTGATTTTCTGGTACCTCCCGGTGCTGTTCCTGGGTGTAATCGGGATAATGCTAGGATGGACCTTGTTGGTTCGAGGTTTGAGTCGCTTGCGAAAAAATAAGTGAAGGATTACAAGGTATTAGCCAAAGATGGCAAAGCTTGAAATATCTGCACAGAACAATGCGCTCTAATATTCTATACTAATATTTATCCCCGTTTTTACATGCTGTTTGCTAATTGTAGTGTCTTATCAATTGTGATTTTTTCAAGATCAGGAGAGGTAGATATGAGATTAATGATAACAGGATTGCTGCTGCTGATGATGAGCTTGCCTTATTCCACTGCATTCGCGAAAGACGATAGGGCACTCAGAGCCGAACGCAACGAAGCGCAAAAAAAGCGACAGCAGCAGGTCAATGAGCGTAACAAAAAAAATCACGCTGCAATGGCTGATTTTCGCGATTTCACCCGTGATTTAAATCAGGAATATCAAGAAAAAACGCGTGGTATGGATACCGATTACCGCATGCAGAAGATAGAGCTTAAGGCGCAGCGTGATATGAAAATCGCAGAGGCCGAGTCTGAAATGCACCAGAATATCAGTCAGCTATATCTGAATCCCCAAAGTATGGATAACCTGAAAGCGATGGAGAAATTCAAGGTCGATATGAAGTCGCATCAGGATAAAGTGTTTGCGATCAAAAAACAGGCGGCTACAGATGAACACAACGAATATATCGGAGTTGAAAAAAACAAACATAAAGTAATGAGTGAACGTGACCAGCAAGCGCTGGACAAGGCCAAGGCGCTCGGGCTGCTGACAAAGCAGCAGCCAATCTTGGCCAAGCCGATAGGCGGCGCCCTAACAAGTCAGGAAGAGCGTTGGAATAAGCGGGAACAAAAGGAAGTCGAACGGATGTATAGCAATAACCAGCGACAATTGCGCGAATATACCAAGGGCGCAAAGTTGCGCGAGTGGGAAATTAATAATAAGCGTGAAGATTTTAAATTAAAATGGCAAAAGAAAAGCGAAATACACGCGCTGCAAAATGAGCAGGCCTATTATAATTCGTTTATAGCTGCCGGCGGTAATATGCGATTAAAGCAGCAGGAGTTGTCAGCAAAAATGGCGGAAATATCAAAACAAAACCGCATGGTTAATATCAAATACAGTAAAATCGATAAGCAGAACCGTCTTAAAAGAAATACGGAAAGAAGAAAGATGATGGGGTATTAGTCATAGCCGCAACAGAAATAAGGTACTCAGATAAAGGCGCAATTTACTGCTAGCTCCTGTTGGTTGAATTAGTGGAATAGTCATGAGTAAACTGATCGACTATCTTCTTTTCAAGAAATTCATAATGCCTTTCGCATTGCAGTTGTTGTTCTGGGCGGGTATTGCAGGCACCTTATATGGCCACCTGGTGGCTGTATACAAATGATAATTGGGCCATGGATCATGGCGCTTATATTTGGGCTGCTATTGACACGTTTAATTTTTGAAGGTTTTATTCTTAGATACCAAACCTACATTTGCCTTGTTGATATCAGAAGCAAGCTGAATGAAAAAGCATAAATCATTTTATTATATATTTTCCCTGTTGCTATTATTTATAGGCTTTCCGTCTTATCCTGATCAGGAAAAAATATCATTAATCGTTAGCGTGACTGGCGTGGTGCCAGGGAAAGGCCAGGCGATATTATCACTTTTTAGTTCTGCCGAAACCTAACTCAAAAAGCCTAAGCTTAGTCAAAAGAAAGCAATCAATAGCAGCGGTCAGGCTGAATTTGATATAGAGCAATTAGAGCCGGGAACATATGCCGTTAGCATCGTTTATGATGAGGATGGCAATGGCAAACTCAATACCGGGTTTTTAGGCATCCCAAGCGAGCTGGTGGGTTTTTCCAACAATGCTAAAGGCCTGTTTGGCCCGCCTTCATACAAAAATGCGTCCTTTGTCTTGTCAGAGTCAGTTGTCATTAATATCGAGCTGGGTGTGGCAAAAGAGTAGTGGGGCAGCCTGGCATTGATTATCGATTGTCAGGGCCAGTGTCAACGTTTACAATCCCGTTCATTGTTTCGGGAGTAAGCTATGTCCAGTTTCATTAAGGGCTTTTATTTTTTCTTCAGTGGTATCGGATTGATGTTCAAGCCAGGCATATTTCGTTATGCAATATGGCCACTCTTTATTAATGTCTTGCTGTTTACTATCGTAGGCATTGTCGCCTATTTCCAGTTCGGGAGTTTGATGGACTGGCTATTGTCATCGGTGCCGGGGTGGCTGGAATGGTTACGTTACCTGTTGTGGCCGATATTCGTGCTGGCGATCACATTCGTTTTTTTCTTCACATTTACCCTGGTTGGTAACCTGCTGGCTGCACCGTTCAATGCACCATTGGCGAATGCCGTTGAGCTTCGTCTGGGGAAGGTGTCTACGCCAGGTGTTAGTACCACATTTATCAGGTCGGCGTTAAAGTCCGTGACCAGTGAGTTAGTCAAATTATTCTATATTCTGTTGCGGGCGCTGCCGTTGTTGTTGTTATTTTTAATACCGGTGATCAATATTGCCGCCCCTTTTTTGTGGGTCATGTTCAGCGCGTGGATGTTGACCATGGAGTATGCTGATTACCCGATGGGAAATCATGAGCTAGACTTTAAATCACAAAAGGCTATTCTGAAGCGGCGGCGGTTTCTGTCACTTGGGTTCGGTGCCGCTGTGACCCTGGCCTTGCTGGTGCCACTACTGAACCTGCTGGTGATACCTGCGGCTGTGGCCGGGGCGACAAAGATGTGGGTGCAGGAATTGTCTACCACTAAATGATGTAAATAAAATTACTCATAACGTATCTTTTTAACGTTAGTGAGTAGGTTTGTCCAAATTAACAGCTTAATAAGGAGAGGGGCATGAAGACTAAATTAATACTGATATTTTCTCTGCTGGCATTTAATGTCGCGGTTAATGCGGCCGTTGTTGGTAAGGATGTGGAATACCGGCAAGGAGAAACACTATTAAAAGGTTACCTGGCTTATGATGATGCTTTGCAAGGTAAACGTCCCGGTATATTGGTGGTGCATGAATGGTGGGGTCATAATGATTACGCACGCAAGCGCGCACGTATGTTGGCCGGGCTTGGGTATACGGCCTTGGCAGTCGATATGTACGGCGATGGTAAGCGTGCTGAACATCCGAAGGATGCAAAAACCTTTTCCAGTGCCGTTGGCGGTAACCTTGAATTGGCAAAGTCTCGTTTTATCGCAGCATTAGACTTGTTGCACAAACATGCGAGCGTCGATGCTAAGCACACGGCAGCGATTGGTTATTGTTTTGGTGGCGGCATCGTATTGCAAATGGCGCGTCTGGGAGTAGACCTGGATGGCGTGGTCAGCTTTCATGGCAGTCTGAAAACGGGTAACCCGGCGGTCAAGGGTCAGGTCAAGCCTAGGGTGTTGGTGCACAATGGCGCAGATGATCCTTTTGTTAAAGCCGAGGATATCGTAAATTTCGAAAAGGAAATGAAGGCCGCTGGTGTGCAATACGAGTTGATTAACCACCCTGGGGCCAAGCACAGTTTTACCAGCCCTGCTGCAGACGGTTATGCGAAAAAATTCAATATGCCTTTGGCCTACGACCCTGTTGCCGATAAAAAGTCATGGCAAAGTATGCAGGATTTCTTTAAGCAGATTTTCTAAAGGCGTGTCGATTTTATATGAGCGATTCACAGTGTCGGGCCGTGTAACCTGACACTGTTAGCTGGGCAGATTGTCTGAGGTTGGGAGAGTATTTATTTCTTAGCTTTTGGCGGTGTGAAGCCAGCGGTTCCGGCAAACTCGCCTTCGTCGAACAGGAAGCCAATCATGTGCTTTTCAATGAACTCCAAGCTGCGAGGGTCGGCGGTATTGAGGCCGTTTTCATTGATGATCATGGTTAGATGTTCGAGCCATTTGTTCCAGCCATCTGCGGAAACCGATTCGAGGATCCTAGCGCCCAAATCGCCCGGGTGTGGAGCGGACTCCATGGCCTCGGCCTCGCGTTTTAAAATAATGCATTCGATGATTTTAGCCATAGCGCAGTACCTGAACAATTACATAATCGATATATGTTCGATTTTACCATGTTTTTGCCAGTAATAAAGGCAAATCATACCGGCACAATGGACATATCGGCGACTAAAAGGGTTTTACAATGACCAGAATAATAATGGCGATCAATAACAGTACCGGGAATTCATTTAGCCAGCGATAAAAGACATGTCCATGAGTGTTGCGATCATGACGAAAATCGATCAGTAATTTACCACAATAGATGTGATAGATAATGATAATGGCGGTCAGTACTAGTTTGACTGTCAACCAGTGGCTATGCTGATATGCACTCCAGGCGTAGTCGAACAACATCCACAGGCCCAGGGCAATAGTGATAATGGCGCCAGGCGTCATGATGCCGTAAAACAACTTACGCTCCATGATCTTGAAACGCTCATTACTGATTTGGTCATCCGACATGGCGTGGTAGACAAATAGCCTGGGCAGATAAAACAGGCCTGCGAACCAGGTCACCATGAAAATGATATGAAAGGCTTTTACCCAGAGCATAATAGTTTCCCCACTGTGTTCGCAATGACAATCATTTTTTTATTAATCAGAGCTTTCTTATAATTAAATCCTGCCTTCCTGATTATAAATTCTACTACAGGTACCCGACAATCTGTTGTTTAAGCTGTTGTATATCCAGCAGTCCGAATTTTTGCATGACAATCTTGCCGCCGGGTGCAATCAGGAATGTGGTTGGCGTGATGCTGCGAGTCATTCCGAATGCGCGCACGATTTGTTTATCAAGATCCATAACGACCGGGTAGGGTATACCGCGTTTCTTGATCATGTCCACGACCATGATCGGTAGATCATAATCCATGGTAACACTGATCAGCTCCAGGCCTTTACCATGGAGCTCCTGATAGAGTTCGATTAAATGTGGCATTTCCTTGAGGCAGCTCTTGCAGGTGGTTGCCCAGAAGGCCACCAGTACAGGTTTTTCAGCAGATAATGTTGAAAAATTTATTATCTGGCCCGTAGTCGTTTCAACGCTAATATCAGGTGCAGTGTCTGTTCCGTCAGGGCTTAGCCAGACAGTAGCGAGCATTGACAGAATGCCGATGACCAGTGCTGCAATAAATATATTTTTACATCTCACGAACTATCTCAAATCAAGTCAGGATATCAGTATTGGCATAATATCTTTATTGATAACTGGACTCAATCTTCTGCCGGGTCAGAATACCGTAGATATGTTCAATTCCCGGCGCATTCGGCCGTTGTACATAAAGCGCTTCGGCGGGATTGTTATTCAGTATTTCATGCGCTTCCTGCAAACTGGCCTGCATATGAACAGAGGCCAGTTGTAAACGCTGTGCCGGAATCTCCAGCAGATCGATATCGGTCGCTTCATCTTTATTTTCGGTTTGCAGCTCCTGTAATGTACGTGCCAGGTCGGCCGCAGGCATCAGGATTTTCAGCTGTTGGTTACGTATGATGATCCAGCGTGGTTTGCTTTCGAGGGCTGTTCGGGCTTCGTCCAAATTGATCGTTTCCTGTAAAGTGATGAAATCACGATCCATGGTACTGGCAACACCGGTGCGGCGTAAGGATTGGGATACGGGATTATTGTTGTAATCCAGTCCACGTGCCTGCATCAGCGCCAGATAGACGGATTGTTTACCGAATAGCTGGCTACTGGCGAGGTTGGCACTGATCACCGCGAGCATGCCCGGCAGGATAATGTCCGGATTGGCGGTCAGTTCGAGCATGGCAGTCAGGGCCGCAAGAGGCGCCTGCAAAGTGGCACTCATCAAGGCGCCCATACCGAGCAAGGCGTAAAAGGCGGCGGAAAAATCATCACCCAGGTATAAGCTCGAGCCAAAAGCACCCATCAGGCCACCGGCAGCTGCACCGATGACGATGGTGGGTCCAATCAGCCCCCCAGGCAGACCCAGGCCAAGTCCGATGGTGGTCGCGAGTACCTTGAATATCACCACCAGTACCAGGACTTTTATACTCAGTTCCCCGAGTAAGGCGGCATTCACGGTGTCATAACCAATGCCCATAATCTCGGGCGCAATCAAGGCGCACAAGCCGGTGGCCAATCCGGCCAGGGTCATGCGTATCCAGATTGCCTGACTGGTGAGTGTGCGCGAGAAGATTTGCAGTAGTTGTATAAACAGGGCGGCCAATGCACCCATGACCAGGCCCAACACCAGTATGTACGGTAACTCTGCTAGCGAACCGAGTTGCATGCTAGGCACGGCAAATGCTGGTGCCGATCCAAATACCATGCGAGTGATCGTGGTTGCACTGACTGCGGCCAGAATGACCGGTATAAAACCGGTGATCGTGTATTCCATCATGACCACTTCCATGGCAAATATTACGCCAGCCAGAGGGGTGTTGAAGGAAGCGGCGATGGCCGCAGCCGTACCACAGGCCACCAGGGTGCGAATGCTGTTATTGGGCAGTGTCATGTATTGCCCTAACAAGCTACCCGTCGCGGCGCCCAGATGCACATTCGGTCCCTCGCGCCCAACGGAGTGTCCGCTCATGATACTCAGTGCCGCACCGACAAATTGCAGAACGGCATTGCGTAGGGGCAGATATCCCTGATGATAGGCCAGGCGTTCCATGACATGCACAATGCCTACCTGGGTATCGTCCTTCGATGCCCATTGAAACAACAGGCCGATGACCAAGCCACCCAGTAGCGGCAGCAGAACAACCCACACAGTGTCCAGCGCCTCAAAGTTTTCGCCTCCGCCACCGGGCATGTAGGCAGTTTGCACGGATTCAATCAGCAATCGAAATGCAATGATCACCAGGCCGGCCAGTAGTCCACTGATGATGCCCATAATAGCCAGTTGCGGTATGGCATCGGCGTGCGCAAGGCGCAGACGAAGCTTATCAAGATGTCGGCTAAACCACTGCTGTATATTGTTGGGCAAATTCACCTCAATGGCGGTAAAGGATTCAAATTGCTATTAGGATTCACTAATTCTTATTTTTTTGCAACATTATTAGGTAGATACGTGGTCAGGTCAGGGGCTGGATAGATAAACTTAACGATTGTTGCTTTTATTTAATAATACTCTAATATGCTGAAATATATAAAAAAACTTGACGTGACATGCCATCCCCGTTAACCTCGGTTTCAATCTTGATAAAGCGTTCCATACAGTTTTCATAACTATAACAATACGTTTCACCACCATGTTAAGCGGCTTATGCCGCTTTTTTATTGCCTTGAATAAATACCTTGAATTAATTACAGACGTGCAATGTGGTCGCCGCCGCATTATCATAGGTGTCTTTATTGCAGCCAAGGGCTGACAATATGTTTTATTCTAAATTTTCAGGTGTTTATCAATGATCAAGGCAGGTATTGTCGGCGGAACGGGTTATACCGGAGTGGAATTACTGCGATTGCTATGCATGCATCCGCAGGTGGAACTGAGCGTGATTACCTCGCGTGGTGAAGCGGGTAAGGCGGTTGCTGACCTGTATCCCAACCTGCGTGGCAAGGTAGACCTGGTGTTCACCGAGCCGGATCTGGTCAGCCTGTCTTCCTGTGATGTGGTTTTCTTTGCCACGCCCAATGGCACCGCCATGCAGACCACGCCGGCCTTGCTCGACGCCGGTGTTCGCGTGATCGACCTGGCGGCCGATTTTCGTATCAAGGATGTGGCTGAATGGGAGCAGTGGTATGGCATGACTCATGCCTGTCCGGACCTGCTGGATGAGGCCGTCTACGGCTTGCCTGAAGTAAACCGCGAGCTGATCAGGAACGCACGCCTGTTGGCCAACCCGGGTTGTTATCCTACCGCTGTATTGCTGGGCTTTTTACCATTGATAGAAACCGGGCTGGTGGATAGCGATAACTTGATTGCTGATTGTAAATCAGGGGTCAGCGGTGCCGGTCGTTCGGCCAATGTCGGCGCCCTGTTGTGCGAAACCAGTGAGAGTTTCAAGGCCTATGCGGTGCCCGGCCACCGCCATTTGCCCGAGATTAGACAAGGACTGGAGACCGCCGTCGGCATGCCGGTCGGCCTGACCTTCGTGCCGCACTTGGTACCGATGATTCGTGGTATCCACGCGACCCTTTATGCCAACCAGGTTAAGCCACAGGACTTGCAGGCACTCTATCAAGAGCGTTATGCCGATGAGCCATTTGTGGATGTACTCGATAGCGGTTCACATCCCGAGACCCGTTCAGTGAAGGGCAGTAATTATTGCCGCATTGCACTACATAAACCTCAGGGACGCGACACGATCGTGATCTTGTCGGTCATCGATAACCTGGTCAAGGGAGCGGCCGGACAGGCCGTGCATAATATGAACCTGATGTTTGGTCTGGATGAAACTCAGGGCATTGATGCCGTGGCCCTGATGCCCTGATGCGATGCCGATGACAGAAAAATTCAACTGGAAGATTATCGTTTTACCTTTGGCTTTTTTGTTGATAGTGGCCTTCGTTGCCTGGACGATCTTTGATTATGGCCGATACCGGGCGGGATTTGATCGCGTCGAAGTTAGTCAACGCCAGACCCAGTACGAACAAAGAATAACAGAGCTGGAAACGCAGGTTGCAGAATTCAGGGCCCAGGCGGTTCGCCTGGAAAGCGCCAAAAAGGTCGATACCTATGCCAATCAGGCGGTGAAGGATACGCTTGCCGAGCAGGAATCGGAAAACCAGGTGCTAAGAGAAGAGCTCCAGTTTTACCGCCAGATTGTATCGCCGGGCAAGGGCCGGCAGGGCATGCATATCCATGATTTCAATCTGAGTCAGGGCAGCAATGGCCAGTACCAGTACCGATTGATGCTGATTCATATCCAGGGGTCGAAGAAACACCACCGTGAATCAGACGGTGACGTGCGTATATCCATTGAAGGTCAGCAGGGCGGGGTTAATAAAAAATTGCGATTTGCGGCAATCAGCCCTGAAAAAAAGTCCAGAATACGCTATCGTTTTAAATATTTCGCACGTTTCGAAGGTGGGCTGAAGTTGCCTAAGAATTTCAAGCCAACGTCAATCGAGATCCAGGTCGTTCCCCGGCAGAAGAACATCAAGGGGGATACACGGAAAATCAAATGGCCAGCGGCAGCCGGCTAAGGAGGACTTATGCTGGGAAAGAAGAAAAAACCTCGTTCAGGCAGGATAGATACCCTGGTCGGCCAGAACACTGAATTAAAAGGCGATGTGTCTTTTAGCGGTGGACTGCATGTTGATGGTTGTGTGAAGGGTAATGTCGTTGCCGCCGACGGCTCGGACTCGGTCCTGACCCTCAGTGATAATGGTCGGGTAGATGGTGATGTCCGTGTACCCTATATCATCCTCAATGGCGAGGTGCATGGCGATGTCTATGCCTCGGAAAAAATAGAGCTAGCAGAACGGGCGAAAATAGAGGGTAATGTCTATTATAATCTGCTTGAGATGGCCACGGGTGCGGCGGTCAATGGCAGCCTGGTGCATCAGGAAGACTTCACGTCCAAGACAGGTGCTGTGACTGCTCCTAAGCCGGATGTTGAGGGAAAATTGCAACCCGCTGATTAATAATGATTAAATAGGCTATTCTGGCAGCAGGCCGGGGCTAATACTTGACTATTTCACTCAAGATTGTAAGATAGTATTAGTAAAGGCTGATACAGAGCCGCTCTTTGTGTATGATTAACTACAGTTTTTCTGGAATAACGCGATGGTATTCTGTCGCTAGCGACAGATCCTATCAGGAGTAAACAAGGTATGAGTATTGAAGTACAACTTGCAACAGCCCCTTTGGATGTGACGGACTCTGCGTCAGAAAAGGTCAAGCAATTATTGATCGAGGAAGATAATCCGAATCTGAAGCTGCGTGTGTACGTGACCGGCGGTGGCTGCTCCGGCTTTCAGTACGGTTTCAAATTTGATGAAGAGACCCTTGAAGGCGATACTGACGTTGAAAAGAATGGTGTTACCGTTGTTGTTGATCCGATGAGTTTCCAGTACCTGGCCGGCTCCGAGGTCGACTTTATTGATGATCTTGAAGGTGCCCGTTTTGTTATTCGCAACCCGAATGCATCGACTACCTGTGGTTGCGGCGCCTCCTTTTCAGTATAATCCAACACAACAATAAGGTCTTTTCAGGGCGCAGTGCGCGGCCACGTAGTCCTGTTGTCCGCCGGCGCCATTGATCATTGAGCAGAGGCTGAATTAATTACCTGTAGACGTCGGCCATGATGGGCCGGCTTATGTATACCCGCTACCAATACAGAATGGGAGTTTTTCATGAGTGAATATTTACCTGGCCTGGCGGGTGTTCCTGCCACGCAGTCGAATATCTCTGAGATTGACGGTGACAATGGACTCCTGTCTTATCGTGGCTATGCCATCGAAGAGCTGGCCGCCAACAGTAGTTTTGAAGAAACGACCTTGTTGTTGCTGGACGGCTGTCTGCCAAAACCGGCAGAGCTGGATGAATTCAAACAGCAACTGGTAGACAACCGACGCCTGAAATTCACCACCCGCGGTATGATGAAGAACCTGCCACCGAACGGTCATCCGATGGATATGTTGCAGACGGTGGTGGCCAGTCTGGGTATGTATAACCCGAATATCGATTGTCTGATTGGCGGTTCAGCCTGTAATGACATCAATTACATTCACAACACGACAGTAAAAATAATGGCGCGCGTATCCAGCATCGTTGCCATGTGGCAGCATATTCGCAATGGCTATGATCCGGTGGGACCGCGTGATGACTTGTCTTATGCCGAAAACTTCCTGTATATGTTTACCGGTAAGGAACCCGATCCGATGCTGGCGCGCATCATGGATGTCTGTCTTATCCTGCATGCCGAGCACACCATTAATGCATCTACCTTTGCCACGCTGGTTAATGCGTCCACGCTGGCCAGTCCTTTCAGTGTCATTGCCGCAGCCATAGGTGCCCTGTCCGGCCCCTTGCACGGTGGTGCCAACCAGCGAGTGCTGGAGATGCTGCAGGAAATCGGTCATGTAGACAAGGTTGAGGAATATATCGATACCAAACTGGCCAACAAGGAAGTGATCTGGGGTATGGGTCATCGTGAATACAAGACCAAGGATCCGCGAGCGACCATACTACAGGGTTTGGTAAATCAATTCATCGAAGACCGCGGTGGTAATGTGAACCCGATGTTTGAACTGGCCAAAGTGGTCGAAGAGGTCTGTGAAGACCGGCTCGGTAGCAAGGGTGTATACGCCAATGTCGATTTTTATTCCGGTATCCTGTACGCCGAAATGGGTATACCCGCTGACCAGTTCACGACCATTTTTGCCATCTCCCGCACCGTCGGCTGGTTGGCACACTGGCGAGAACAGCTCGCCGATAATCGTATCTTCCGTCCGACCCAGGTCTATACCGGTGTTGATCGCAGGCCGTATGTGCCGATGGAACAGCGCTAATCCTGATGAAAGCCTGAGCTGTACTGGCCTGGACTTGATCTGACAATAGGCCAGGTCTCGAATCAGCTCTGAGCAGACCTGCGAGGATTATAGGGTAACCATCCGGAGTCGACCCAAAAAGCGAACACTAGTCGTCATCCCCGAATGTTTTAGTCGGAGATCCATAGCATTAATGTGATCAGAGCACGTTTTTTCGCATGGATTCCCGCTCCCCGCTTAAATCTCTCGGGGACAGGCTGCGCGGGTATGACGGCCGGAAAGAGCCGCCCCTGATCGTCATCCCCGAATGTTTAGTCGGGGTCCATCGCCTTAAAGGAATCAGAGCGCTTACTGCCATCGAGTGATCCATGGATCCCCGATAAAGGCGCTCGGGGATGACGGTTGGAAGGAGCGGTCGCTTGTGGCCGATGGCTGCCTCACATTCAATCATCGTGAATGGCTGTTCGTGAGTTTAAAGACATTTAGTTTGCAGTTTAATGGCAGAGAAAAACGAGATGTATTCAGTATTCTGTCGGCCCAGGTTTGAACGACAGCACTATAGGTATCACAAGCCACGTTCTCCCGGATAAATACCGCCGAGGATGCGATCCGAGTGTGCACCGGTCACGCTGTTAAGATTGCCATTTTTACCATGCAGCGTCTGGTATGCCAGCCACGCAAAGGCCATGCCCTCGAGATAGTCCGGGTCGACGCCATATTGCGCACTCGAATCAACCGCAATTGCTGATTTATTATTTTTCAGTAAATCCATCAATGCCGGATTGTGCACGCCACCACCGCAGACAATCAGTCGGCGTGACGAGGGCGCGTAAGTGTTGATGGCATCCATAATCGTAGTCGCTGTCAGTTCACACAGGCTGGCCTGGACATCGGCCGGACTCAGTGACGTATCGTTGAGGTAGCCATCAAGCCAGTCGAGGTTAAAGTATTCCCTGCCGGTGCTTTTAGGCAGCGGCCGCGAGAAGTACGGGTCGGCCAGCAGGGTTTGCAGCAGCGTCGTATTGCTGTTGCCCTGACGGCAGAACTGAGCGTCTTTATCCATGTTTTGTTTGATGTGGCGCAGCGCCCATTGGTCGAGTAGGGTATTACCCGGTCCGGTATCAAAACCGAGTACGGCTTGATCTGTTTTAGCAGGTAACAGGGTTACATTGGCGATGCCGCCGATATTTACAATGGCGCGGGCTTCATCGTCCTGCTGCAAGAGTGCTTGATGAAAGGCGGGAACCAATGGTGCACCCTGACCGCCGGCGGCGATATCACGACGTCGGAAATCGGCCACGGTCGTAATGCCGGTTTGTTCGGCGATAATATTGGGGTCACCGATTTGCAGGCTGGTCGGCGTGTCGCCTTCTGGATTGTGGTAAACAGTCTGCCCATGACTGCCGATGGCGGCGATCTGTTTGGCATCAACAACGGCCTGCTGCAGTAGTTGCTTAACGGCATCTGCAAACAATCTACCCATGTTGACATCGAGTTGGCTGTATTCATCCACGCTGGCATGTGCGCCTGCGCGGCATAAACGATGCAGACGCGCTTTCAGCCCTGCGTCGATCGGGTAGCTAAGACTGGCTTTAAGCTGTGCGCCTTGTTCCGTGAAGTCGACCAGCACGGCATCGATCGCATCGATACTGGTGCCGGACATCAGGCCAATATAGGATTCGGGCATGTTGGCAGTGGCGTCTGTTGTTGACCGCTGTTACTGCAGGGATGCCAGGGTGTTGGTTTTGATCAGGTTGAGTTGGGCGACCAGGCTCTTGGCTTTGGTTTTGAAGTCATCGCGGTATTTCTTGGGTAACGGTGATGCCTTGGGCAAGCGTACCGTGAGTGGATTGCGGTGCACACCATTGACACGGAATTCAAAGTGCAGATGCGGGCCAGTTGCCAGACCGGAGCTACCTATGTAGCCAATGACCTGTCCCTGCTTGACACGGCTGCCAATGCGCGATTTTTTGTTATAGCTACGCATGTGTGCATACAGCGTGCTGTAGGCACTGCCATGTTTGATGATAATGGTTTTACCGTAACCGCCTTTTTTACCTTTGAATACAATCTTGCCATCACCGGTAGACTTGATCGGGGTGCCGCGGCTGGCCGCATAGTCGACCCCTTTGTGTGCCCTGATCTTGTTCAGGATAGGATGTTTTCTACCCAAACTAAAGCGTGAACTGATGCGTGAAAACGAGACCGGTGAACGAAGAAAGGCCTTGCGCATGCTCATGCCATCTGGAGAATAATATTGACTCTGTCCCTTGCTGTCCTGGTAACGAATGGCTTGGTGGGTCTTGCCGCTATTATGGAATTCGGCGGCGAGAATATTGCCGTCCTTGATTTTTTTGTCATCAAGAAAGATTTCTTCATAGATAACGGTGAAGTGATCACCTTTGCGTATGTCTAATGCGAAATCAACATCCCAGCCGAATATGTTGGCCAGTTTCATGGTCATGTTATCGGACAGTCCCGCGGCTTGTCCGGCGAGAAACAGTGAGTGTTCTATTTTTGCAGACGTATGGGCAATACGTGTTTCCAGGCTTTTGGTTAGCGTGTCGGCATTATAACCCGTGCCGACCTTACTGATGTGCAGGCTGTTGGCAATGTCATACGGGTAATTCAGTTGATATAAGTTGCCTTGATCGTCGAGTTGAAAACGGATGCTGTGTCCGGGTCGAATAGCAGCCAGTCTGCGTGTAGATTTATCCAGATTGACAATCTTGTGTAATACACTGGCGCTGATACCCAGCTTGGAAAAAATTTCCGCCATGGTGTCGCCGTTCTTAACCTTGACTGTTTTCCATTGCAGTGATGTTTGCTGTTCATTGCCGTTTGT
>CAMYJO010000019.1:0-2373 GCA_947258755.1 uncultured Gammaproteobacteria bacterium | reverse complement strand
CTAATGATGTCGTTTTTATTAGCATCGGCCGGTTTTGGCATCAGGCTGAAGCCCAGGATCAGGCCAGCGGCAATGGCAGATACCAATAGTAAATGCGATTTTTCAGGGCGGTATTTACCCTGCTTGTCGCTGTCCAGATTGGATAGATTCTTATAGTCGTGTCGCATGAATATCTTCTAATGCACGGAATTTATTTGATTTTGTCTATAACTTTAACGGTCTTTACTGGCATGGTCAATGCCTGAGCTGATAATTTCAGCATGTCGATAGTATCAATTAGTTGCCGTGATCGCCTCATATTGTCTCGAATTTCGTCGCTGCCGTATGGATGCGCAGCTAAAATAGTCTGGTTCTTATATAGGTTATCGGCAATTTATTGGTATTGTTGACCTATATACAGTATCTTTTGTGCCCTGATCACTATACGTTAATATAATTAAACAAGGTTAGACATGACAAATCAGCCACAGGCCATGGACATCATTCAGCGTGGGACCGATGAGATCCTGCTGGAAAAGGATCTGCAGGAAAAATTAAGCAGCGGCAAGCCACTGCGCATCAAGGCGGGTTTCGATCCTACAGCGCCGGACCTGCATCTGGGCCATACCGTATTGATCAACAAGCTCAGACAGTTTCAGGACCTGGGGCACGAAGTCATGTTCCTGATCGGCGATTTCACCGGCATGATCGGCGACCCTACCGGTAAAAGCGCCACGCGTCCGCCGTTGACCCGCGATGAGGTCATCGAGAATGCGCGTAGCTATGAACAACAGATTTTCAAGATCCTCGATCCCGCCAAAACGCTGGTCATGTTTAATTCCAGCTGGATGAACGCGATGTCGTCGGCCGATCTGGTGCAACTTGCCGGCCAGCACACCGTTGCCAGAATGTTGGAGCGCGATGATTTCAGTAAACGCTACAAGTCTGGTCAGTCAATCTCTATTCACGAGTTTCTGTATCCGCTGATTCAGGGTTATGATTCCGTGGCCATGAAGGCAGATGTCGAACTCGGCGGTACCGACCAGAAATTCAACCTGCTGGTCGGTCGTCAGTTGCAGGAATCCTATGGGCAAAAACCGCAGGTGGTGATCACCATGCCTATCCTTGAAGGCCTGGATGGTGTGCAGAAAATGTCCAAGTCGCTGGGTAACTATATTGGCATCAATGAGGTCCCGGATGAGATGTTTGGCAAATTAATGTCGATTTCGGACGATTTGATGTGGCGTTATTTTGAGCTGTTGAGCTTTCGTCCAATCGCCGATATTGATCAATTCCGCCAGGATATCGAGGCGGGAAAAAATCCTCGAGATATTAAATTTTTGTTGTGCGAAGAAATCATTACCCGCTTTCATAGCGCGGATGACGCAAACAAGGCACGCGATAATTTTATTGCTCGCTTCCAGAAAGGCGCGATGCCCGATGACATACCGGAAGTAGATGTGAATACGGATGGTGCGGTAATACCGGTCGCCAACCTGTTGAAGGAGGCGGGGCTGGTAAAAAGCACCTCCGAGGCCTTGCGTATGATCAAGCAGGGCGCCGTCAAGATCGATAGCGAAAAGCTGTCTGACCCGAAGCACGAGGCGGTGCAGGGTAGTTGTCATATTTATCAGGTCGGCAAACGTCGGTTTGCGCGTATTAAGGTCGTTTAATAAATTCCGCTCTAAACGACGGCTGAGTGCGACTGCATTGCTCATTTAGCCTAGAATATGCCGGCGCATGCTTTCTGGCGAATGACCATGGCGACTTTTCCCCTTTATTATATTGTAGTGATTCAGCCATCGTAGGCTTGCTCCCGCTTGAACCTGACACACTGACTATTGTTTTGTTGGAATCGATGATAGTTCATGAAAAAAAGACGCTATTTATCGCGAAAACCAAATATATCGTTTGTATATCAATAGCTTATCTGTTAAATAGTATGCATAATGGCGATAGATTCATGCTCGTTATTGCGTAGAAATGAGGCCTTTCTGAATTATTTTTTACATTTTTATGAATTAATTCATTTTAGTGGTTGACGGCCGGTCTCAACCCCGTATAATGCGCGCCTCCAGACATGACGGAAGCCAAAATTTTGCTTCTGTTACATCGACAAGTTACGCAGTTATATGACCCAGGTCTGTTGACTGACACCCTTTTCGATGTATAATTGTCGGCCCGGTTGAGCAAGCTCTCAGCCCCGCATCTTTAACAATTTAGATTAGATAATTTGTGTGGGCACTTGCGATGAATGTTCTGAAATACTAAGCAACATTCGTTACAAGTGACCTTGAAATGTCAATTTCAAAATCATCAGTAACGAGCCAAGATTTGACTGTTAGATTAAACAGTCACAGAAGATTGAACTGAAGAGTTTGATCCTGGCTCAGA
>CAMYJO010000018.1 GCA_947258755.1 uncultured Gammaproteobacteria bacterium | reverse complement strand
AAAACTGTAGCACCGGGCAATGGTTCCTGCGTGCTACTGCCGGTACGGCGGGTTTTGTCAACTATATCGGCATGCTGACTTCCGAGCTGGGATTCACCAACGTCACGCCTGTTAGTCTGGAAGGCAATGATATTTTCGATACCTCGGATCCTGGACAAATAAGCTTTGCCCTGCAGATGTCAAGCCCCTGGGAAGATGGTTTTGATTTCCAGCTCCCCGCTGCTACCAATACCTGCCTGAGTGTACAGGCCCCCGCTGGCGCTACGGTACTGGTCGGCGCCAGCCGTACAGCCGTCAGCACGCCATTCAACCTGGAAACCCTGGGAGTTTGCGTCAACTAATGTTACTACAAACTAAGTAACTCTAATTTTTAGTGGGTTTTGAACTTACGATGAATAATACTAATATGAATAAAGCGCCGTCTTCCTATGGCAGGATTGCGGCACGGGCTTATGGCATTTGCGTGCCACAGCCGGCACCGCGGGTTTTACGAGCTACATCGGCAATCTGACCTCGAGCCAGGCCTTCACCAGTGTAACGCCCTTCAGTCTCGAGTCTAGTGATATCCTCGATACCAGTAATCCGCTGCTGATCGATTTTAATCTACAGATGAGCAGCCCCTGGCAGGACGGCTTCGATTTCCGATTCCCGGCGGGATCGAATGTCTGTGTCGACATCCCGGGTGACACGGTCTTGGTAGGCGCATCAAAGTTTTCCGTCACGCCACCCTTTAATCTTCAGAATTTTGGAGTATGTAACTAAAAATTGATTTTGTTAACCACCAATATCGAAAACAAGTATGGGTAGAAAAAAGTTTAGCGAACTACCCAAGCCGTGCAACAACGGTATTTAAAGAACAAGCCGAAGCAAAGTGCGGGGTCAAGCAAAGTGCGGGGTCAGGTCTTGCATTGCAACATTGCCTGAAGAATGAAGTTCCAGTTAGGCTATGCAAAGCCTGCTTTTACTGAATATGAATATACATGAATAGCTGTTTCAGAGTGAAAGTTGCTACTCATGTTAAAATTCTGACTGGTTGCAGTTGGCCGATTGCGGAAGTATGTCCAGGTATCAGTATATGAGCGTTTGTGGGGAAAGGTGAATCCAAAGTGATTCTGATATGTTCGGTTATTCTAGAGGCATGATGATTGTTATCAACTTAAGTTGGTTTTAAGTTAGTCATAAAAAAGCCCGGTTAATACCGGGCTTTTCTCAAGATAATAAATGATTTTGTAAAATCAGATGCCTACCTTCTTCTTGATGGCATCGATTACCTTATCACTATCTGTGGCCTTAATGGTCAGCAAGTTGCCTTCTTTTTCATAGAAGCCGGCCAGTGGTGCGGTCTGTTCATTGTAGACATCAAGACGGTTGCTGATGGCTTCTTCGGTTTCGTCATCACGCTGGACAACGGCGCCGCCGCACTTGTCACACTTGCCCTCAGCTTTAGGTGGCTTGGACTTAACGTTATAGATTTCGCCACAGTCTTCACAGGTACGACGTGTGGTCAGGCGATCTAAAATAACATCACGTGGTACATCGATGTTGACCACGGCATCCAGTTCTTCACCCATATCAGACAGCAAGACCTTGAGGGCTTCGGCCTGCGGGATGGTGCGCGGGAAACCGTCGAGCAGGTAACCATTCTTGCAATCGTCTTCTTTCAGACGTTCGCCCATGATACCCATGATCAAGTCATCTGATACCAGTTCACCGGCCTTCATCGCGGCCTGGGCCTTTTTACCTAACTCAGTACCGGCAGCAACAGCAGCGCGCAAAATATCGCCCGTTGAAATTTGTACGGAACCATCAATCTTGGTGAGCAGTTTTGCCACCGTGCCCTTACCTGCACCAGGTGCACCCAGTAGTATCAGTTTCATCGATATTCTCTCTTATGTTGGAAGTGGGAAGACTAAGGCCCGTAAATGTATATAATTAGGTCGACTTCGGCAACACATAAAATTTCTATATGTCTATCATAAATCTATGCTTATTGAGATAAATATCATATTATTCAAAAGGATAGTTAATTTTGGCCTTACCGCTTCAGGATGCAGCTGGAGACAATGAAAGTGTATATAGCCCTGTTTGTAGCTTTAAGGCCTATTGATAACGCTGTTCATGCTAAATTGGCGACAACATGAATGAAATGCAACAAACAGGCCTGCGCATAGATAAATGGCTATGGGCAGCACGATTTTTCAAGACCCGCAGTCTGGCGACCGAGGCCGTGAGTGGCGGTAAGGTGCATGTCAATGGACAACGGGTCAAGCCATCGCGCAGTATCCATGCAGGCGACCAGGTCGAGGTGCAGCGTGCACAGGAATCAATGGTCGTGATAGTACAAGGTATCCATGACAAACGTGGCCCGGCGAAAGAGGCCTGCCAGTTGTACACCGAAACCGAAGACAGTCGCAGCCATCGCGAGGAGCAAGCTCTGCAGCGCAAGTTGAATGCGCAAATGTATCCGCGACAAGAACGCAGGCCGGGTAAACGTGATCGCCGCCATATCATTCGCTTTACACGAAAAAGTAACTAATCCAACCTGGCAGATATTGTTTATGAACCGACCCGTAACCCCTGCACTCACTGTCGATACGATTATTGAGCTTGAGGATCGTGACGATCAGGGCATTGTCCTGATCGAACGAAAATACCCGCCATATGGTTGGGCATTGCCAGGTGGTTTTGTCGATGTCGGTGAAACCCTGGAGCAGGCCGCGATACGTGAGGCACAGGAGGAAACCGGTCTGCAGGTCCGTTTACAGGTGCTGCTAGGCATGTATTCAGATCCATCCCGTGACAGCAGGGGACACACGGTCAGTGCGGTCTACATCGCCCGTGCAGCGGGCCAGCCGGTGGCCATGGATGATGCCGCGAATGTTGCTGTGTTTACGCTGGATGCCTTACCCGAACTAGCCTTTGATCATGCCAAGATCCTGGCTGACTACAGACATTATTTGCATAGCGGGCAGGTGCGGCCGATGTAGCAGCAGATTTATTGTGCGGACGTCCTGACCGCTGTCTGGCCAGTTAGGGTCATTACCATGTTGCGTAGATCTTCAAGTTGAGTGTGCGATTTTGCAAAGACCGCATCGACGTTATAAGTCGTTTCCGATACATCATGTGAAGAATGAATAATGATAGACATAGGCGGATTTTTTGCCTTCAATTCGGCAAGCAGATCCAGTCCAGAACCGTCTGGCAGGGTCAGGTCCAGCAGCACCAGATCGAAATCCTGTTCAAGCAGATTCTGTCTTGCATCATTGAGGCTGGTCGCCAGGGTAATATCGACAAGGTCTGATAATAACGCGGATACAACCTGATAGATATCGGCGCTGTCCTCTATATGCAGTAAATTTGGTTTGCTATTTCCACTCATTGTCTGTGCCTTGTACTGTAATGTTTCAAAATTAATTCCGGACAAATAACCATGATATTATGTTTATCTTACATTCCTGTTATCGGCCATTTATGCAGATAATTGAATAATTCTGCTGAAAAACCAGCGAAAACTGACCAATTCAGATAAATTAACATCGCCTGATATCCTAGCTTTTTGCTATGATAGCGGGCTATCCACGAACCAGTGTCCAATTAAACTGGCTGCCGTGACTGTTACGAATTGTTTTTGCATGGAGGTTACATGCGCCCAGCACAGTTATTTTCCATATTGGAAAAAGAGTTTTTAAGTACCCATAGCGGCCACCATACACCGGTCATGCTGTGGGGCCCGCCAGGGGTGGGCAAGTCACAGTTGATCGCCCAGGTGGCAGAAAAGCATGAAGTGCCAGTCGTTGATATCAGGCTGTCACAAATGGAACCCAGCGACCTGCGCGGTATTCCGTTCCGTACCGATGGCCAGGTCGAGTGGGCCGTGCCAGCCATGCTACCGGACACCGAGCGTCATGGCACCGAGGGTATATTGTTTCTGGATGAGATTACCTCGGCACCACCGAGTGTGTCTGCGGCGGCCTATCAGTTGATTCTCGATCGCAAGCTGGGCGCCTACGAGGTGCCAGCGGGCTGGGCTATTTTTGCTGCCGGTAATCGTCAGGGTGATCGTGGCGTTACCTATAGTATGCCGGCGCCACTGGCTAATCGTTTCTCGCATTTTGAAGTCGATGTTAATCTCGATGACTGGGTGGCCTGGGCCTATCAACACGGCATCGATGAACGTGTTATAGCATTTTTACGTTTTCGCCCGGAGTTGTTGTTCGATTTCGATCCTGCACATAACCCGGTGGCCTTTCCGTCGCCACGCTCATGGGAGTTTGCCCATCGCGCCCTACATAAGTTTGGCGATACACCAAAGGCACTGATCGGTACCTTGCAGGCCTGCGTCGGCCCTGCAGCCGGTATCGAATTGTCGGCGTTTGTCGAGAACCTGGATAAACTGCCGGACATCGATGCCATTGTACGTGGTGAAGAGGTCGAGGTGCCAAGCGAAGTGGACCTGCAGTATGCGGTGGCTTCGGCATTGGTCGGTCGTGCGATTAAGGCTAATGGCGAAGGCGATGCGCAAATCGTGATGGGTCACATACTCGATTATGCTGGACGTTTTCGTCAGCGTGAAATGGGCGTCATGCTGGTTTCCGATATGCATCGCGCGATTGGTCAGGACCTGTTTAGTGTGCCGCAATTCTCCAACTGGGCCAAAGCCGTTGCGGATGTCATGCTGTTTACCTAATGAGCGAAGAGATAGAAACCAAACTGAGTGCCGCGCGTACGCGCCTGATCCTTGACAAACCTTTCCTGGGTGCGCTGGTGCTGAGATTGCCGATGCTCAAGGCCAACGCCAGTTGGTGCAAGACCACGGCCACAGATGCAAAAACATTCTATTACAATGAGGATTTCATTCGCGATCTGAGCCTCGAACAAACGCAGTTTATTCTTGCTCATGAGGCCCTACACTGTGCCTTGTCGCATTTCTCACGCAGGCAACATCGGATCAAACATCGCTGGGACCTGGCCTGTGATTTTGCTATCAATCCGATGCTGATCAATGATGGTCTGGTACCGACGCCGGATGCCTTATACATGGATGTGTTTAATGATATGACGGCCGAGGAGATCTATCCATTGCTGGATGAAATGGATGATAAGCAGACCGAAGATCAGCATATCTACGATGATGATAATGACAGTAACCAGGATCAGCAGGAACCACAGAGCGGTAACAACCAGTCGCAACAAACCCAAACAGGTGAAGGCACAGGACAGGAAGCGGAGCTGGATGAAAACCTGGGCGGCGGTGCCAAACAACCACCACCCCTGGATGGCGAAGAGAAAGAACAGCTCTCAGTGCAGTGGCGCCAGCGTATGGCCGGTGCCGCACAACAGGCCATGCAGGCCGGTAAAATGAGTGGCGCGATGGCGCGCCTGGTCGATCATTTGTTACAGCCGCAATTACCATGGCGCATGTTGCTGGCGCGTTATATGACCGCGATTGCCCGCGACGATTATAACTACTCGCGTCCATCACGACGTGAGGGCGCGGCTATTTTGCCGAGCCTGCGTAGTTCGCAAGTGAACATTGTTGTTGCGCTGGATACCAGCGGTTCCATCTCGCCTACTGAGATAGAAGAGTTCATGGCCGAGATCGATGCGATCAAGGGCCAGGTGAAGGCACGTATTACCCTGCTGGCCTGTGATCAGGCGCTGGACAAAGATGCCCCGTGGGAGTACGAAAGTTGGGACAGCTTTGAGGCGCCGAAGAAATTCCATGGCGGTGGCGGTACCAGTTTCATTCCGGTATTCGACTGGTTGGTTGCCGATCTACGTCAGATTGATTTGTTGGTCTATTTTACCGATGCCGAGGGCGCCTTCCCGTCGCTGCAACCTGATTTCCCGGTCATTTGGCTGGTCAAGGGTAAGGCCGCTGTCCCTTGGGGGCAACGTATCCAGTTGAATTGATCTGGGTCAGTACCTTTTTTTCGTGCTAACAGACACTCCATAATACTAGCGCAGCAGACGACTTTTGATTTATGTGAACTGTTAGCGTGACGATACCGCTCACAGCGACTATAATCCTGCAAAAAATAAATGGTATAGAGCGATGGGTAACAGCTGGTAGTGCCTGCCGGTGACATGGCTGATTGTTGTATAGCACAGACTGACTAAGGGCAGACTAGATTTGCATATTCAGTGGTTCTTGGTCTCGGTGCTATCAGCAAAGGATCAATTAAGGGTATTTCATGTGATAAATCATAGGGATGGCACAGTCTGATAGTGGAGCTTATAAAATATACAATATAATTAATAAGTTATTGTAGGAATATTCCTACAAAAACGGCCAAAAAAATTGATAATCTAGTACTATTCATAGGTCAGATATGATAATAATTGACACTGCTAACAATCAATAAGCAAATAGTGCTTGTAATGTGCTGCTTGTTAAATAATAATTAACTATGTAACATGGATAGGGCGTAGCTAAATGATTGTAGGTAGTTTTTAGTACTGTTACGGTTGCAATCTGATTGCGACAATATGACGCACTGATTTTCCATCATCATAAAAATAGCTTAGGGGACGGACAGGATTGGGTAATCCATTAACATCGAGCAATACAGGCGTGCAAAAGGCGCTGTATGTACTTGAGGTACTGAAGGGACTTCCTGCGGGTGATGTTCTCTATCACCAGGTAGAGTTAATCCTGTCTGATATTCAGGAAAGTCAGGCTCAGGTCGAGCGTACCTATCATGTTATTGCCCACTCGTTGTTGGATGCCTACCTGAAGCACCTCAATCCCTCGACCCCGTTGTATATACAGGTAAGTATGCTGCAAAGAAGATTGCAGCCACCTATCCTACTATCTGATCTCAATGCCATGCGCACCCAGGTTGATCTCTATGCCGACCATATCCTATCCATGCACGATCTGGATCAGCAAAAGCTACAGGATAGCCTGGCGCTGCTGCTGAACACTTCTAGTCAAGCTGCAGCAGCCAGTGAAAAGGCCGATGTGGAATCAGAACCAGTAGCTGCCCCAACAGCAGCCGAAGCCGCAGCCACAACAGAGTCAGTAGAGAACATTGTCATTACTGAGCCCGAACTTGAATCTGAGCCTGACAGTGGCGATATTGAGTTGACGCCGTTGATGGAAGCGCCGGCAATAGAAGAAACCGAACAAGCACCGGTCCCCACTGATGCCGATGAGTATCTGACCGAGATCCCGAGTGCTGCACAGACGACTGACGAGCAGATAGCGGACTTGAGCGATGAGGACTTATCCAATCGAGCCATGAAGATTGATAAGGGCCTGCAGAACTCAATTACGCAGAATGAGGAGATTGGTGTTGTTCTCGATCTGTTGTCGAGCGAGCTGATTGAAATGGAGCATAAAGAGGGCATTGAGCCGCTGCGCGACAGGATGAAAGACCTTGTGCATAAATTAAAAAGCAGCCAGGGTGATATGGTCGGGCAATTACAAACTACCATCGATTATCTTAACAGTACCGTTGGCGATCGCGACAAGCTTGATGAGGAATTACGTCGGGTACGCCGATTGAGTATGACCGATGAACTGACCGGGCTGCCAAATCGCCGAGCCTTTATGGACCGCATAGAAAAAGAGATTGGCCGGGTCAAACGCCATCACGAACCGCTGTCATTGATTTTGCTGGACCTCGATTATTTCAAGAACGTCAATGACACCTATGGTCATGCTGTCGGTGATCGTGTGTTGCAGACCTATTCCAATGAGGTGTTCAGTTTGTTTCGTCAGTATGACATGGTCGCGCGTTACGGCGGTGAGGAGTTTGCCGTGCTATCGCCAAACACCGATATGGATGGTGCGATCTGTGCGCTGAGCAAGGCCATGGACAGGGTCAAGAACCTGCGCTGTGAACACAATGGTGACTCGATCGTGGTGCCATCGTTTTCGGCCGGGGTTGCCATTTATCGTGAGGGAGAGCATATGGAATCCTTCCTGCAACGTGCTGACCAGGCCCTCTATCAGGCCAAATCACACGGCCGCAACCGCATCGAGGTAGCCAGCGGCTAAGCGCGTCTGGCCGTCACTCATTTCCACCACCCCCTTTTTTTTAATCAGTAGTATTGCTGTTATCCTATTGAAATATAATGGTATTGCTGAATACTTAATCATATTCTAATATTGATGTATAATGCCGATCTGGCGTTAACCGAACAGGAGCGGATAGTGGCTACTATAGAACTTACTAGTGAAAATTTTGATCAGGTCGTTGGCGAGAATGATTTTGTGATTGTGGATTTCTGGGCGCCCTGGTGCGGACCCTGCAAGAGCTTTGCACCGATTTATGAAAAGGTTTCCGAAGCACACGAGAATATTGTTTTTGCCAAGATCAATACCGAGGACGAGACTGATCTAGCCGGCCATTTTCAAATTCGCTCTATTCCCACGCTGATGATTTTCCGTGAACAAATCGTGATCTTTTCCCAGCCAGGTATGCTCCCGGAAGAGGCCTTTGCCGAACTGATTGAAAAAGCGGGTGAGCTCGATATGGATACAGTTCGTAAGCAGATCGAAGCGGAAAACGAAACCCAAAACGCCTGATCGAGTTTTAATACCATGGCATATGCCGAGCAGGCATGCGCCATGGTTGATCTCTGATAATCTAGACCAGGTCAGTAAAGGGTTGTACCTCGACAACATCACCCGCGATGACACCGTCATTTTCAGCGGGTAGGATGATAAAGCAGTTGGCCTGGCTCATCGATGTCAGGATATGCGAACCCTGTACCCCGGTCGTCTTCACGACCAGCTCTCCGTTCTCGTCATAATCAAGAATACCGCGTTGATACTCAAGCCTGCCGGGTGCCTTCTTCAAGGCCGTCATGCAAGGTACTTTCAGTATGGTAGTGAATGACGTTTGCATGCCCATCATTTTTTTCAATGCCGGTTGCACAAATTGATAAAAGACGGCCATCGCCGAGACCGGATTGCCCGGAACCCCGAAGAATGCCGCCTTGTCGATGCTGCCAATCGCCATCGGCTTGCCGGGCTTCATCGCCACACGCCAGAAAGTGACTTTGCCGAGTTGCTCCAGGGTTTCCTTGACGTAGTCGGCCTCGCCGACAGAGACACCACCGGAGGTGATCACGGCATCGGCTATGTCAGCAGCAGTCTTGAAGGCCTCGCGCACATCGTCGCGACGATCGGCAATGACACCCATATCAACGATATCGACATGCAGCCGTTGCAACATGCCGTATAAGGTATAGCGATTACTGTCATATATTTGGCCTTCATCGAGTGGCTCGCCGACACTGCGTAATTCATCACCGGTGGAGAAAAAAGCCACGCGCAGTTTGCGCATGACCTTGACCTCGGGAATACCCAACGAGGCCAGTATACCCAGTTCAGCCGGTGTTATTAATTTGCCACGGGTCAAGATGGTCTGGCCGATGCGCATGTCTTCACCGATATAACGGACATTGGCATTTTTTTTATGTCCGGGACCGATGAAAATGTTGTCATCTTCACGCCGCACCTGTTCCTGCATGATGACCGTATCCGCACCTGCAGGGATCATCGCACCGGTCATGATACGCACTGCCTGACCACTGCATAGCTGGCCGCCATAGGGACTGCCGGCAAAGGATTCACCCACTACTTGCAACTGGCGTTCATTGTTATCAGGCAAATCCTCACTGCTGACGGCATAGCCATCCATCGCTGAGTTATCGTACGGGGGAACATTGATCGTCGACAGGACATCGTCGGCCAGGACGCGATTTAATGCGGCGCGTATGCTTAGTTTTTCCTGCCCGCTGACAGGAGCAACTGTTTCCAGTATTCGTTTTTTAGCTTCATCCACGCTCAGGAGCCCGGTGCTCATGCTGTCGCAGTTCTGCTTCACTTTTTTATCAGACATGTTGTTTTTTCACTTGTTCGTTGGCGCTGTTATTTGCACACTTATAATAGATGCTGACAAATGTAGTCGCAAATTTCATCAGGGTCATTCAGGTTCAGCACGGGCAAGGTATGCTCGGCACTGACATCGTCTGTAATAATGGCGACTATATTCTTGTCGTCAGTATATAGTAGCGGTTTGTTCAGATCCTGACGTTGAATTTCTATTTTCGTAAAGCAGGCATGTTTGAAGCCTTCCACTAATATGACATCCAGTTTAGTGGTATCCAGTGTGCCCAGGCAGCTTGCCAGATCCTGTTCTCCTGGCCTTGTATGCTCATGAATCACGACGCTACGAAAAGGTGAGGCGAGCAGGGTTTGCGCTGCCCCGGCCTTACGCAGTTCATAACTGTCCTTACCCGGTGTATCGACTTCAACGTCATGGTGAGACTGCTTGATCAGACCGACCCTAAGCTGTCGTGAGCACAGCAGCGGGATCAGTTTTTTCAACAAGCTGGTTTTGCCCGTACCGCTGAAAGCGGCAAAGCCGATAACAGGTACTGTCATATTGGTGGGTATATCACTCATTTATCTGCTTGTTGTTCGAATGCGCTTAAATTTTCAGCGGTATTAATGTTTACCAGGGAATACTCTGTATCACTGATATCGACAGCGACCCATTGTAACTGTTCTATCCAGTCCTGTACCTTATGCCTGCCGTCATGCAGAAAGTTGTTCAGGTTCTGTTTTACCCGTGTATGCATGATCGAGATCAGAGGCTGCATCCTGCCCTGACTTCTGATACAACAAATATCGGCATCATTAGTCTGCAAGCCTGCAAGCAGTTGATCTATTATGTCGTTTGACAGTAGCGGCATATCACAGGGTAGTACCAGCAGCAGGGCAGGTTCCTCAATCATATCCAGTGCAGTCAAAATACCTGCCAGGGGGCCGGCATAATCGCCGAAGCTGTCTTTAACTACCAGGTATCCGTAGTGCTCATATTCGGCAATGTTACGATTCGCGCTAATAAAAATATCCTTGGCCTTTGCTGATGCCGCGTCGATAGCATACTCGATCAGTTTACGACCCTGGGCCATGACCAGTCCTTTATCCTGGCCGTGCATCCGCCGCGCCCTGCCGCCGGCGAGAATCACTGCATAAATATCTAATTCAGGGTTATGTTTCAATTGCGTACCGTGGACGAGTGAGTTGAAGGCCTGGTGAAAATATCAAAAAAATCATAAGCATGGAAAATTATACTAATTTCCCCAAAAAAAGCTTGAATCAATAAACATGTTAGCATATTCTAATAGAGTGAAATATATGAATGAGCCAGTTTTCCATTTTTTATTTTTAATAACTTTCAAATGAAATAAGTATTTTTCGAGCTTTGAGGAGAAGAGAGATGAAATTCAATAAAGTTGTAATTGCAGCAGCGCTTATGGGTGTCAGTACAGTTTCGAGTGCATGGTTTGGTGGACCGGGTTTTGGTAACGGTAATGGAAATGGTTATGGTGACGGAAATTTCAGTTTCAATATGAATGCACGTTCTAACGTTCAAGGTAATGGTTACGGCTATAACAATCCTTACTACGGCTATGCCCCTTACGCTTATGCACCTGCAGCGGCTCCGACTGCTGAACAACAGGCAGAGCAGCAGAAAGCAGCAGCGGATTACCAGAAAAAGATGGAAGAACAGCAAAAAGCGGCTTTTGAAGCGCGACAAAAAGCTGAAAAGGAAATGATGGCCCGCATGCAGGAACGACGTCAGGCTCCAATGCAGGCTCCGCAAGCATCAGCAGATTACTTCAAGCAGATGGAAGAACAGCAAAAGGCTGCTTTCGAGGCGCATCAAAAAGCCCGCACTGCAATGATGGAGCGCATGCAGGAACGACGCAAGGCAGCAATCGAAGCGCAAAAGCAGGCCCATGAAGAGCACATGGCGATGATGAACAAGCGATATGAAGTAAAATAAACACGGCTTGTTCGAATATGATCAACAGTGAAAAAAGTAACAGTCGTTACAAGCAAAAAGGCCTCACAGAAATGTGAGGCCTTTTTTATGATCAATGAGGTCTACAGAGAGCAGTTACATACAGACCAGGTTATGCAGGGCAGCATCGTTCACAGATTATCTCTTGAATATGCAATCATCCTTTTGACATAATTTGATTACGAAGTAACCGACGATAAAGAAAAATGCAATACCGATCAGTGTAATTTTGTCAATGATAAACATACAGCCACCTCAATTTAAAAATAAGTAATATCTAATATAATAATAGTATTATATTGATTTAATTCAAGCTTTTATCTGGCGCAAGATTGTTAACCAGCGCACAAAACAACAAAAAATTGTCTAATATTTATAAAAAAAACAAGTAGATATGATTATTTCTTGATAAATGTCAATTATTGATAAATTAATATATTAAAAGATATTGATATATTGATATATTGATATTTATGAATTATCATCATTTCAGGTTCAGATTCGGGCCTACCCTTATACGATAAATATAACTGGAGAAAGAGAATGAAAAAGCTAACTACTTTCGTAGCCGCAACTGTAATGCTGGCCGCAGCTGGTTCCGCCAGTGCCTGGGGCTGGAATCCTTGGAACAATGGCTATGGTAACAATGGTTGGGGCAATGGTAATGGTTTTGGTGATGGCAATATGTCATTCAATATGAATTCACGTGCAAATACCGGTATGTATGGTAATGGTTATGGTTATGGCAACCCTTACTACGGTGGTTATGGCGCTCCTTACGGTTATGGTGCCCCTTATGGCGCTGCTCCTTATGGTGCTGCTCCTTACGGCGCTCCTTATGGTGCTGCTCCTTACGGTGCTCCTGCGGCACCCGCTGCTCCGGCTGCAAAGTAAATAGATCACTGCATCTATTATGTGTACACAGGGATGTGTCACATAGCTTGCAGATGCATTTTATAATGTTTACTGAATGAGTATTATTTTAGGCCTATGCCTTTAACAAAAGATTTTCAAACTGACCTTAAGAATTTTTCAAATGCCTCTCCAGTCGCTGACGACACTTTTACTGAAGCTGAGGGGGCTGATGTATTTTTCCCAGAACAGTCCACTGTCTGGTTGCGCAATCCAATAGCAATCGCAAATACAAATTCGATTTCATTAGGGCGGTATAGCAAGCCTGATCTGGGTTTCACAAACGGCCATCATTTTACCTGAAAAGAGGCACAGAAAGGTTTTGGCCAGTATGACGTTGAGCCAGAACCATACCAATGGGTGATGGTCAATAAGTACAATTAATTTAATGGATAGGGAGGCAGATAATGCAAGATAATGAATTTGACTGTGCGGCAACGACCATCAAGGCCCTGTCACATCCTATACGACTTAAAATACTGTATGTATTGAGTCATGAGGCACTTTCGGTCAGGGATCTGGCAACGACAGTGGGCAGTTCACAAAGTAATGTTTCGCACCATTTATCTACCTTGCGTGACAAGGGCGTGCTTGTTTCCAGTAAGGAAGCGAAAAACGTCTATTATAAATTACGAGACCGCAGAATCCTGAATATGATGGATATGTTGAACCACTTGTACTGCACTAATTGCTGATCATTCACCTATTGCTAATATATAGAAACGATGAATCTGGCCCTGATGAACGCCAATATTTGCGGTATACGGGGTCTTGTGCAACACTCAAATAAGTGACTCTTGGCATAATGCCTTTGTCCTGGCACAAAGGGATTAGTTGGAGAAAATGCATTTGCTTAATACTTGAATAAACACTGATTTGAATCAAATATATAGATGAAGTTTCTGCACATAATATAAATGTAATACGTATAGAAATTCCAGACTGATTACTTTCTTTAAATATATCAATAATTAAAGGAGAAAATAATGGCGGATCTTTTTTCAGATGAATGGATGAACTCCTACATGGGACAATGGAATGCTGAACCGGAATTGGCGGAAAAACTGGCGGCCATCGATTTTAACTCTGTTATAGGTTATGGGTTTGATGGTGAGGAAAATCCTCGTGCGGTGCTTGTCATCGAGAATGGGCATGCGGTCGGTGCTGGCAGCTATCAGGATCAGGAGCTTAACTGGGACCTCAGGGCTACTGCCGAGAACTGGCAAAAATGGATGAAAAAGCCACCGGGCATGATGGGCTTGGGTATAGCTTATACTTCACGTAAGCTGAAATTCAATGTTGGCGATTATTCCGCGATGGTAAAAGATCCGCGCATGGCTGGTCCATTTATCAAAAGCTTTGGTGTGATGGGTCGGGCTTGAAAATTTGTTTTTTTTCATATGCCGATTACATGCCGATAGCTGGCGGATATCAGCCGATGTTAGAGAGTTTCGAGTTAAAAATACAATGCTAATAAAAACCTTGTCTACAGCTGTAACACTTTTTACGACTATGTTGGTCACCACAGTTGCGCAAGCTGCGCCTAATTACCAGGACAGCCGCCAAATCTACACGCAGGGGAATACCGGCTATCCAGTAGTTGCTCAGCCGCCTGCCGGCTATCCGCCGGCAGGCATGGGTAGCGCACCATTGATGCCTTACCAACCTGCTCCTGTATTTCAGCAGGGTATGATGCACCAGCCGCAGCAAGGCTACGGCAACAACCCGAATAGCCCTGCTAACCCCGTGTTTATAGTGCGTGCTCTACCGATGAGCAGCACGGTAAAACTAGGGGGCACAGTGATACCATTTAAGGACGTCACCTTGTCGGCGCAAATCCCCGGAAGAATTGAGTTCATCGCTGGTAGCGAGGGTGATTATCACGAGGAAGGGGAGGTCCTGGTTTCAATTGACGATGATGATCTGCTAGCAGCGCGTCGTGCGGCTGTAGCCGAACTGAGTAATGCAGAGTCTGCGATCAGAAATGCGCAGGTTCAATATTCACGTGAATTGATTTCCCCACAATCGAGAAACATTAATCGTAGCCCGGGGATGGGCATGCCATCCATGTTTGACCAGTTTTTTACCCGTGGTATGGGTAATCAAATGGGTTACGGTAATCCCGGTATGGATCGTCATGCAGATCTGTATTCGCGGGGTACGGCTGTTAATACGGCGCAGTCACGTATGTTACGAGCACGTTCGAAACTGGAAGAGGTTGATGCCAAGCTCAGGGATACACGTGCCATTGCGCCTTTCTCTGGCTTGATCGTTAAAAAGCTGGTCGAGGTCGGTGATACGGTACAGCCGGGACAGCAGTTATTAAAGTTTGCTGATACCCAGGCACTACAATTGCAGGTGGATATACCGGCACGTCTGATGCCCGGCATTCAGCCTGGCATGATTGTCGATGCGAAACTGGATGTGGGTGATAAGCATATTAAGGCCAAGGTGGCGCAAATTTTCCCGATGGCAGATGTGCAACGCCATACAGTCACCGTGAAGTTTGATTTGCCTAAAGGTGTGCCTGGCGGCCCTGGTATGTATGCCGAAGTGAAGATACCCAATGTCAGTGCACCGTCAAGAAACGTTATTATTATCCCGTCCTCTGCAGTGCGTCAGCGTGGCAGCCTGTTTGTCGTCTATCGCCTGAATGAACAAAATAAGCCAAATATCCGATATGTGCGGCTAGGCGAAAAGATAAGCGGTAATATGGTTACTGTGTTATCTGGCCTGCATAATAACGACAGTATTTTGGTGAATCCGGCCAGTAACATAAAACAGGGTCGAAACCCGGGTTCGTCTACACAGGATCCTGCAAAAAGATAAAGACAAATAGCATTAGCATTACATGTCCTTGCAGTTGGAAAGCTGTGTGGCTGTTTATCAAAAGAGCCCGGACAGTAATCATTATTAGGCATAGGTTTCGATGAGCGAACAATCAGAAAAAAAAGCATCTTCCGGGAATCCGCCCGAGCAGGAAGTATTTGATACGGCCCACCTTGGGCTAGCTGGACGTCTGGCGCGTGCCTTTATTAATTCACCTGTCACGCCATTGTTGATGATGGCGGCGCTGGCCATTGGCTTGCTCGGACTCTTTTTTACGCCACGTCAGGAAGACCCTAAAATATCTGTGCCGATGGTAGATATTTTTGTGCAGTACCCAGGGGCCTCCAGCGAACAAGTTGCCAGTCTGGTGACGGATCCATTAGAACGTATCATGAGCGAAATACCGGGAGTGCGTCACGTATACTCTGCGAGTCGACGCGGCGATGCCATCGTCACGGTGCGTTTCAAAGTAGGTGAAGATCTTGAGGATTCAATCGTCAAGGTCCATGACAAGCTGCAGTCGAACCTGGATAAGATGCCTCCAGGTGTCAAGCAACCGCTGGTCAAACCAGTGGGTATAGATGATGTCCCTGTGGTGACGATGACCTTATGGTCTGAAACTCAGGATGATGCTTTGTTGCGCACCCTGGCGCTGGATGTTCTGCAACGACTGAAAGAAGTCCCGGATACCGGCAAAGGCTTTGTAGTTGGCGGCCGTGCGGAACAGATTCGTGTTGAAGTCTCACCCGAGCGCCTGGCTGGTTTCGGCGTCAGCATTGACCAGGTCGCCAATACCATTCGTACCGCCAATGCCGAGCGCCATGCCGGAAGTGTCGAGGGCGGTAATACAGCAATGAATGTCTATACTGGCGCTTTTCTGTATTCGGCAGAGGAGGTGTCACGCCTGGTCGTTGGTATACGTAATAATATGCCTGTCTATGTCCGCGATGTGGCTACGGTTATCGAAGCCCCGGAAGAAACGGGTCGTATGGTCACCTATTATACAGGTAGTGCGCATGATGACAGTACGGCACCAAAAACAGATGCTGCCGCGGCTGTTACCATTGCTGTCGCAAAAAAGATCGGTAGTAATGGTGTTACTGTTGCGCACGCCTTACTCAAGCGGCTAGAAAGTCTGAAAGGTGAGCTGATTTCACCAGATGTGCAGGTCAGTATTACCCGTGACTACGGTAAAACTGCCGATGATAAAGTTAATGAACTGTTGATGGCGCTGTTTGAAGCGGCAGTCGCGGTCAGTTTGCTTTGTTTGATCGGTTTGGGTGTGCGCGCAGCCTCGGTCGTCATTACCATCATTCCGATTGTTATCCTGATCACCGTGTGGTCGGCGTGGGTGCTGGATTATACGATTGATCGTGTTAGTTTATTCGCATTGGTATTTTCGATTGGTATCCTGGTGGATGATGCCACGGTGGTGGTTGAAAATATTTTCAGGCGCTGGTTAAAGGCGGGTCGGACATCGGTTGATATCGCCATTGATGCCGTACGTGAGGTCGGTAATCCGACCGTGCTGGCAACACTGGCCATTATCGCCGCCATGTTACCGATGGGTGTTGTCAGTGGGCTGATGGGTCCCTATATGCGCCCGATTCCGGTACTTGGCTCTTCGGCCATGTTTTTCTCACTGATTGCCGCGTTTGTTTTTGCGCCGTGGCTGGCGATGCGTGTTCGTCCGCAGCTAAAGGCACTTGAGCATGCTGAGAGAAGGGAAGCCAGAACCAACGAAATGATCGGGCGCTTCTATAATCCCTGTATGGATCCGCTCTGTTCTGGTGGGCGCACACCCAAAATCTTTCTGTATACCTTGATTATTTTGACTTTCCTGGCCTGCGCGTTGTTCTATACCAAGACAGTCACGGTCAAGATGTTGCCTTTCGATAACAAGCCGGAATTTAATGTCGTTATCAATATGCCCGAGGGTACAGCGATGCCACAAACGGCCAATGTGACGGCGCAGTTGGCCGAGGTATTGAAAAAAATACCCGAGGTTACCGCATTACAGACCTATGTCGGTACAGCCTCTCCGTTTAATTTCAATGGTATGGTGCGCCATTATTATATGCGTCAGCAGCCCTGGGAAGCCGATATCCAGGTCATGTTGCTGGACAAGGATGCCAGGGAGCGACCCAGTCATGATATTGCAGTTGATGCCCGCACTCAGTTGAATGAATTCATCAGTCAGAACCAGGAATTGATTCGTTCCGGTATCCGTATCCAGGTGGTTGAGATGCCGCCGGGGCCACCGGTACTGCAAACGGTCGTTGCAGAAGTGTATGGACCTGATGCAGAAACCCGCCGTCAGGTCGCACGCGATATGACCCAGATGTTTAAAGATGCCGAGGGCGTGGTCGATGTTGACAACTACATGATCGAACCTCATCAGTACTGGCGTTTCGAAGTGGACACTGAAAAGGCAGTTAGACGCGGTGTCTCGGTCGATACGATCAACCGTAACCTGGAAATGGCCTTGGGTGGCTACAAATTGGGCGATGTGAAAAGGGGTGTGGTACTGGAGCCAACTTTCATTGTTATCCAGGTGCCTCTGGCCGCGCGTTCCGAGATTGAAAGGCTGGAAACCCTGCCGATACTGGGGCAGGGTGGTGGCGAACCGATTCCGCTAGGCGAGTTGGGACGATTTGTTAAGGCGCAGGCCGAGCACATTATCTATCACAAGGACCTGCGCAGTATTGAGTATGTGACCGGCGAGATGGAAGGACGTCTCGGCGCACCCATCTATGGCATGTTTAATATCGAGGATCTATTGGAAAATTACGAGACACCGGACGGTGTCACGATAAGCGGCATGCCGATGGGTCTGATCGGACCACCCGAGGCCACCAATCAATCCGGTATGGAATGGACCGGAGAATGGACGGTCACCTACGAGACCTTCCGTGACATGGGCCTGGCGTTTATGGCGGCATTGCTGTTGATTTACGGACTGATTGTTTGGGAGTTCAAGAATTTTAAACTGGGTGGATTGATTATGGCGCCCATTCCACTCACCTTGATCGGTATTATTCCGGGTCATTGGATTATGAATGCCGAGTTTACCGCGACGTCGATGATCGGGTTTATTGCCCTGGCTGGTATTATCGTTCGTAATTCCATTCTGCTAGTAGAATTTGTGATGAATGAGGTACGTAGTGGTGTCGAAATCAAGGAGGCGGTAATCCGAGCCGGCCAGATCCGTATGCGCCCTATCTTCATTACTGCATTGACGTTGATGGCGGGTGCGTTTGCAATCATTACCGACCCTATTTTCCAGGGGATGGCGGTCAGTCTGTTATTTGGAACTGCGGTATCAACTATGTTGACACTGGTTGTTATCCCGCTCGGCTGCATTACAGCTAAAAAACAATTTTTCCTGCTGACCGGACGGGAAATGCCGGAAGAAACTGCAGAAGTCTGTGAACCTAAAAACCCGTTATGGCTGACAATCTGGTCAGGTACAGTATCTGTAGTTACCTGGATATTCTATGTCTTGCGTGCCATATATTTTGTGCTACGCATGTTGCTGGACAAGCTTATCGCTTTTGTACGTTCTCGTCGCCATACTGATGAGCCTGGGCCGGATGCACCGGGTAACAACCCAGCGGGGACGCCACCATCCAATCCGGGCGGAGGTGGCCAGGCAAGTCATTTAAAACAGGCGGCTGCGTCCACTGATGGCAGCAAGGTTTCTACGGTAACGACTGATGTAACATCAGAGCCAGGAGCTGACGTAGTCGTTAGCAAAAAGCCAGTAGCAAAGAAAGCGGCGCCGAAAGCAGCAGTGAAGAAGGCCGCACCGAAAGCAGCAGTGAAGAAGGCTGCACCGAAAGCAGCAGAGGAGAAGGCCGAACCGAAAACAACAGCGAAGAAGGCCGCACCGAAAGCAACAGCGAAGAAGGCTGCACCGAAAGCAGCAGAGGAGAAGGCTGCACCGAAAGCAACAGCGAAGAAGGCTGCACCGAAAACAGCAGGGAAAAAGGCTGCACCGAAAGCAGCAGTGAAGAAGGCTGCAGCGAAAAAGGCGGCTGCCAAAAAAACTGAGCCGAAGAAAACAACGGTGAAGAAGGCCACAGCGAAAAATGAGGCGGTTACCGCGACCGCAAACGCTGCGACTAAGGCAGCAGCAAAGTCGGGTGGACGTAAGCGTCGCGGTATCCGTCTTAAAACAGATTTAGATAATTAATAGATGACGATTGGGTTTGAATGAGTATTAACAGAGATGGTTTCGATGTTTAAAGCCTGCAGGCCATGGATTTATTTATTTGTTTGCGTAATATCTACTAATGTCGTAGCGCAAGGACGTGATTTACCAGCGCAACAAATGCAAGGGGCCGCAGAGCAGGAGGCTTTTCAGTCAGGATTTGAGATGGCTCCGCCGCCCCCGGGGCCCTTTTGGCTTGAACCCGGGTGGGAGTCAGCTAATATTGATGATATGCAAATACCTACGCCCTATCAGCAGTATATGGATCCTTACCAGGCGCATCCTGGCGGACAGCCTCATCCCGGTGCGCAGCAATACTATCCATCGCCGACACAAGCCCCAAGGGGCTACGCCCCGCAATATGCAGAGCCTTATCGTGATGCCCATCCACCTTATCGGCAATCACCCTACGATTCTTCTTATGGATCTCAACGTTAAGGGGTGTATATGGTTTTTTTCTCCATGCCGGAAAAAACGTCGGCCAACATGCTAAGCAGGTTCCGGTGTGCTCAGTTGTTTATTATTTCCTTGTTAATGCTGCCGGGCTTATTACTGGCTGATGGGCAACGCTATAATCCTTGGGCCTATCCAGGCACTAATGGCCAGCTAGACGCGGGTAACCGCCCCTGGGCCAATATGCCACCAGGGGCGGCACCCAGACAATATAATGGATGGCGTGAACCTACCGTTGGCCAGCCGTATCCTCAGTCAGGCTACCCGTATTCTGGTTATAGAAGTCCACCCTATACAACACCATATTACGGTTACGGGGATCCCTATAATCCTTATCAAATGCCAGGGTATGGTGGTATGAATGGCATTTACCCTGGATTACATGGCGGACCAACAGCGCCCGAGACAATGTTTCTATATCCGGGGTGGTGATTTATTGATTTTTGCTGATATGGGTCAATAATTGAATAGAAGTATTAGGATTATACTAAATCAGAAGATAAGAATTCTTATATGTACTAACCGGATTTGTGCTTAACAGCTAGCTGCTAGACATAAGCGGGTTATGCGTTTGGGAAAGGTGCAATGTAACTGGCTGGCTCCGGCGGTTATATGTTTGATGCGCCGCAAGGAGCTAAGGTATTCATGGCCTGGTATCAGACTGTGGATAAAAACCATAAATGATTGGAGGTACTTAAAATGAAGAAAACTCTGAAAGTATTGTCTGTTGTTGCTGCTCTGGGTTTTGCAGCAGCACCGATGGGTTCTGCCCAGGCCTGGTGGGGCGGTGGTCCATGGGGCGGCGGTGGTCCGTGGAATAACAGTGGCTGGGGCGATGGCTTTGGTGATGGTAGTATGTCATTCAATATGAGCGGTCGTGGTAGCGGTTATGGCGATGGTCGTCACTATGGTTACGGTGGCTATCCTGGCTATGGTTACGGCGGCTATCCTGGCTATGGTTACGGTGGCTATCCTGGCGGTTACGGTGGTTATCCTGGCGGTTACGGTGGCTATCCTGGTGGTTATGGCGGTTATCCTGGTTATGGTGGCGGCTATCCTGGTTATGGCGCACCACCTCCACCAGCACCACAAGCAGCACCAAAAGCAGACAAGTAATATCTGTATAATGCTAGCACAGGGATGTGCTATTAATGAGACAAGCAATAAAGGTGTTTTATCCTATATGTTGACTGCAAGATTGCGCTTGATAGCTAAACTTTTTTTTCTGTTATTATTTAGCCATAAAGGTTTTGCAGCCACCGTAGAATTTTCTGCCACTGCCGTTCAAACGTTTCCACAAGGGCAGTCAAAAATCGCTAAAATGAATGTTGGCAACGACGGCATTCGTCGAGAATATATTCATAATCAACAAACCGTCATAGAGATTTATCGTCCAAGTAAAGGCCTGCAATATCTGGTCCTACCGCAACGAAAAATCTATGAAGTCGCAAAAAACCAGCCCGTCGATACTGGCTTGGGCAAATCACGGCCTAAATCCACTAATCCTTGTACAAGTAAGCTTAAAGAGAGCTGTAAATTACTGGCTAAGGAAAAGATTAATGGACGTCTTGCTGATAAATGGGAAATAAGCCGTGTTGTTCAAGGCAAAACGCTAAAAGCGTTGATATGGGTCGATGTTGACAGGGGACAGGCCTTACGTCAGTTTTTTCCTGATGGCAGTGCTGTCGAGCTTTTGCAAACCGGTAATGAAAAGATAGATAATCGCAATACGGAAAAATGGGTTATTCAAATGAGCAGGCCCGATGGCCATACCGAAAAAACTTTTCAATGGTATGATCCGGAAATAGGTATTATCATCAAGGAAGTGATGCCGGGCGGCTATATTCGAGAACTTAAGGATATCAAGTTGGGTAAACAATCTGAGAGCATTTTCCAGGTGCCATCGGATTATAAAAAGGTAAAATCGGCCACGCCGGAGAAATAAAGTATCGATGCATTGAATAAAGACCAAATAATACGCAAACCGGAGAATAGGGAATGAAAAAGACCATTGCACTTGCTGTAACTGTACTTATTGCTGTTACAGGTCTGACACAGGCCGATAACAGTTTCAAACCCAAGGCACCGGGATACAACAGTTTAAACCATGGGCCAATCGGTAAGCGTGTTGCTCCGATGTGGCGCGGCAATATGATGCCGCCACGCTCACAGCCACGTCAGGCGCAGGCACCGCAGTGGAACCAGCAGCGTTACCCGGCCCGTCAGGCCATGCGCCCACCGATGCCGAACATACAGCAGCGACCACAAATGCCGCGACAGGCCCGGGCACCGCAGTGGAACCAGCAGCGTTACCCGGCTCGTCAGGCCATGCGCCCACCGATGCCGAACATGCAGCAGCGACCACAAATGCCACGACAGGCCCGGGCTCAACAATGGAACCAGCAACGCTATCCAGCCCGCCAGGCCATGCGCCCACCGATGCCGCGTCAGGCCCAGGCACCGCAGTGGAATCAGCAACGCTATCCAGCCAGCCAGGCCATGCGCCCACCGATGCCGCGTCAGGCTCAGGCTCAACAGTGGAACCAGCAACATTACCCGGCCCGTCAGACCATGCGCCCACCGATGCAAAACAGGCCATACCAGCAAGGTATGCCACGTCAGGCACAGGTACCGCAAAAAATGTACAGATGGCCACAGGGGAATCCTTATCAGCCTGGAGCACAATACAGACCATCGACACAGCATCAGGCAATGACAAGGCTTTCAGCTGCAAAACGCCCGCTGCAAGTATCTCCATGGCAAACAAAAAATCGTCTGCGAATGCAGAGGCCTTACTCATCAACAAAACTACCGGTCAGGGGAGCCAATTACCTGCGGTAGTGGACTATATGAATGCAGAGAATCACAGCGGACAGTCGTAAACGATCAGGCATTGTAAAGTGCCTGATCGTTATGTCGCTGTTATTAACTGCCGGCGCAGATGCCTTGGCGTTTTACCCATACAATCCATGGGGCCAGCCATTTCCGGCAGCCCCCTATCCTGGATACATGCCTGGCTATGGGCAGGCCTATGCACCTCATTGGCCGATGTATAATCAGCCAAGACCGTATTTTAATTCACCCATGTATCGGACTTTTAACTATCAGCGACCGTGGGGTAGTATCCATGGTAGGGTGTCTGCGAACGGTAATTTCTGGGTTAATGTTCGTTTGGGTGGTAACTACAGAGACCTGCAATACTTGATGGGCCTAATGCAGATGTCTACTAACATGCAAATGCAGCTGGATAACGCACAGCCTGTCATTCCCGACCAAGGTATTTTTAATAATGACCAATGGCCGCTTTAACTGAATGGCCATAATATGAGAAGCTAAATAACAATGATAACAGTCATCGCAAATTTAAAGGGAGGTTCAGGCAAGAGTACAGTAGCGTTTAACCTGGGGGTATGGTTATTAAAAAAAGGTCATCCGGTGGCCGCTTATGACCTAGACCCGCAATTAACCTTGTCTGATATAGCAACCGTAAGGCGTGAAGAAGGCTACTCACCACCTTTGCAGGTATATCTGGCGCAAGAGGCACTGGCCGATCATCTGCGTTATCACCCGGGTGAGGTTATTGTCGATGTGGGTGTAGCGAATATGCCGCGAATGAAAGAAGCGATTAGTGTTGCCCATCGCGTGATTATACCGGTACCACCGAGTCAGCCAGATGTCTGGGCTACACAACGCTTCATGGCGATGATCAAGGATGCGGCGAGCAAGGATAATCATCCTGAAATATTGGCATTTATCAATCGTGCCGATACGCATCATGCTGTACGTGAGTCTGACGAGGCAGAAGAGGCTTTAGGGATGCTGCCAGGCGTAACCGTGCTGCCGCATCGTTTGTACCAAAGGACTATTTATCGCCGATCCCTGAGTGAGGGTATGGCAGTATTCGAGATCTGGCCGAATTGTAAGGCCGCTAGGGAATTTGATGCTTTTGCAAGTAGCCTGTTTCCGGAATTAGCTAAAATAAACACAGGAAGAAAATAGATTGTTGGAGAAAGTGTCATGAAATGGTTTAAGTTTCTGTTACGTCATGGGCTAGTGGTCGCAGTCGTTGTTGGTATCGCTATTGTATATGTATACCGGCAACAGTTGTTTCCGAAATTTTTCGAGTCGGGAACAGAGGAAATATCGGTGGCTCAAAAAGCCGACGAAGCTCCGTCAACTACTTCCGATAAGGATGTTGTTACGCCTGATGCTGGTGTTACATCTGACAGCAAAGACCTGCCTGTAGTCGGCCACGCAGAGCCCGCTTCACCAGCTCCAGTTGCAGATCGTCAACCAGTAGTTACAGCGCCAATTGAGCAGACCCATGTAGAGTCGACTGCAACCATGCCTCCGTCTACAGTAGCTCCTCAACAGCAAGTAGCCGATATTGCCGAGACACCGCCGCAAGCAGTTATCAAAGCCACTCCTACCGAAGCCGGTATTGCCATAGACAAGCCAGCTTCTGGTGTGGCTATGTCTGATCAAGGTAGCCTGGAGGCAAACGTAAAAACGGCACAACCAGAGCAGGACAAGGCTGTGGCAGCATCGGGTTCAGAGCAAGCTGACGCTGCAGCGCCCAACAAAGGCAGCATAGATCCGGCGAAAATGGCTTCAGGGATGATGAAAGATCCAATCAAGAGCATGTCAGGCATGATGCAGAATCCATCACAGGCAATGTCAGGTATGATCAACCCGTCGGCTCCCGACAGTAGTGCTGCTGCGCAGAGCCCTGCGCAAACAAAAACTCAAACGGCAACGCCGGGAGCTTCACCAGATCAAGGCCAAGCTTATCCTGGGCCGGGTGCGTATGGTCAGCAACGACCAGCCCCCACTGGTGGCATGCAACAGCCACAGTCGACAGCAACGGGCGTAACTCCAGGTCAAGATCGGGTTTATCCTGGATGGCCAGGAGCATACGGTCAGCAACGGCCAGCCCCTGCCGCTGGCATGCAACAGCCACAGCCACAATCGACAGCACCGGGCGTATCACCAGATCAAGACCAAGCTTATCCTGGGCCGGGTGCGTATGGTCAGCAACGACCAGCCCCCACTGGTGGCATGCAACAACCACAACCGACAACACCGGGCGTATCCCCTGGTCAAGGTCGGGCTTATCCGGGGTGGCCGGGTGCGTACGGTCAGCAACGGCCAGCCCCTACTGCTGGCATGCAACAACCACAGTCACAACCACAACCACAACCACAACCACAACCGACAACACCGGGCGTATCCCCTGGTCAAGGTCGGGTTTATCCTGGATGGCCAGGAGCATACGGTCAGCAACGGCCAGCCCCTACTGCAACTGCGCCCGCGCAAACACCTGAGCAATCTTCGCGTCAAGAATATCAACAGATCATCAATAAGGCCCGTCAGGCCTATTGGCAAGGTCAGTATCCCCAATCTGCAAAGTACTATCAGCAGGCGATTGATTTATTACCGGAATCTCCTGATGCGCATGGAGAGCTTGGGAATCTATATTACGATCAAGGTGAGTGGGATAAGGCGGGTGAAAGTCTGTATCAGGCCGCTATACGTTTAATTGAAAATGGGCGTAGTGATAAGGCCTTTACTATGTTGTCGATAATACGCGGCTTAAAACATAAACGCGCTGATGAGTTGGAGAAACGACTGCAAGGGCAGCGATCTGCCCGGTAATGTAACTGTGGGTTATGATGAGCGGATACGCTTGTGGATATTTTACTGATTCAGGTAGCAACTAAATTAATTTGAAACCAGGAGAACTGTATGTCTCTAATAAGGAATTTACTGGCACTTATCGGTTTGGCAGTGATTATACTGGCCATCGTGCTGATTACACGCTATTCAGCTCTGATGAGGTTAACAACGGATTTGGACCCTATGGCTGGAGAAGTCTATCTGCAGCTTGCGAATAATCTGGCAGCGACTGGCAGTGCAGTCGAAGCAACTGTCTGGCGATCATCAGTGCAGGAAGGGATGTCGGCCGATGATGTTGAGGATGTTATGAAATCAGTCGCCAGTGAGCATAATATCAAGAATGTCGGTGAGCTGCCCTTGTATCAGCAAGTAGAGTCAATGAGCGGAAAGCCATACCGTTACGCTAAGATATTTATGTTTTGCGACGCGCTGACAGCATCAAGAATGATGGATTATAATGATGCATTTTCAGCCTATTTACCCTGTCGAGTCAGTCTGATAGAAGATAAAACAGGGCGATTGTGGATATACACCATGAATATGGACTTGATGATTCATGGTGGCAAACCCTTACCAGAAGAAGTGAAAAAAGATGCAGAACAAGTGAAAATGATTATAACTGATATTATGAAACGTGGAGCATCAGGGGATTTCTAGGCAATCCTTTTATGTTGTTGAAGTAATGAATATATCAATAGCTTAATTATTGCCAGTGCATTAAAATTGAGTATTGATATTTAACCCATGATGGGTGGAAGTATGACAGAAAAGAAAGCCAGCGATGATGTAAAAGAAGTTGAAGAAGGTCATTTATTATTAGATGACGAGGCTTCAGTTAATAGTCTCGAAAAAATATACGAAGTTTTTGCTGCAAGCGCCAAGCGTTGGGAAGCAATAGTTTATCCTTCGATGTTTGCCTTTATACTTCTGGCGGTCTATGGCTTTTATCTGATTTTCAGTTTGACCAGGGATGTTGATAAGGTGACTGGTGAAATGAAGACTATCTCCACCAATATGGTGCAGATATCAGAAAACATCAATCGAATGTCCAGCAGTGTCGTTACAATGTCCGGTCATGTAAAGAATATGTCGGCTTCCGTTGCATCGATGGATGGCGAGTTGGGTTTGCAGTTGGCTGAGATGCGGAATATGAATGGTAATTTCGTCGAAATGAACCGTTCAGTTCATATTATGACGGTGGCTGTTAATCAGATGCGCCGGGATATGTCGGTGCTCAATAACAATGTTTCAAGACCGATGAATTTCATGAATTCCTTCATGCCTTGGTAGTGTATAACAACTCGACTAGGAGCTGGACAAGACAATGTGGGATGCCTCGAACAGCAATAGCATTCGGCTGCAATATCTGCAACGCTGTCTTACTGTTAGAGAACTGCAACTTGATGCAGTTGTAAAGCATTCTAGTTATCCAGGCGATTCGTATTCTGCCCCAGTTTTTATTAAGAACGAGCAATCATATCATGGCCAGCTATCCTGCTGGCCGCATCTCTCTATGAAAGCCAGTGCTTTCCCATAGCAAGCAGGGCCTATAGCACTTTGATACAAACCATCAAGCGACTATTAGCACCCTTGTTGAGCAGCGCCAGAGACTTGCTACCGATCGTGTTAGTGGTGAGTTTTTTTCAATTATTTGTATTGCAGCAACCGTTTCCTGATCTCGGCAAAATGGTCACCGGTATGCTGTTTGTTTTGCTGGGCATGGCCCTGTTTATTCGTGGTCTTGAAATGGGTCTGTTCCCAGTTGGTGAATCGATGGCCTATGCGTTTGCAAAAAAAGGCAGTCTGTTATGGTTGTTGATATTTTCATTCTTGCTTGGCTTTGGAACCACGATTGCTGAGCCGGCGCTGATTGCGGTGGCCGATGAAGCGGCTACCGTGGCCGCCAATGGCGGTATGATTGAAGCGACGGAGGCATCCAGGGATGAGTATGCCCTCGGTTTACGATTAACAGTGGCGATGTCGGTCGGTTTTGCCATTCTTGTGGGTGTGATCAGGATCCTGAAAGGCTGGCCCATTCATTATCTTATTAGCACGGGTTACGTTGGCGTCGTGATCATGACGGCGTTTGCACCGAAAGAGATTATCGGCATTGCTTATGATTCCGGTGGCGTTACTACCTCGACGATAACGGTGCCCCTGGTGACAGCACTTGGTGTCGGCCTGGCTTCCAGTATCAGCGGTAGAAACCCAATGGTGGATGGCTTCGGTCTGATTGCCTTTGCATCCTTAACGCCTATGATCTTCGTGATGGCTTACGGCATGATCATATGATGGAATTTCTTCAAAATATCTTTTCTATTACGCTGGCAACGATCGGGGATGTTTTGCCAATCGTCGTAATTATATTTGGCTTTCAGCTATTCGTCATAAAAAAGCCTTTGCCTAACCTGAAGAAAGTGTTTATTGGAATGGTGTACGTCATTCTTGGCCTGTCGTTCTTCCTGCTGGGTCTGGAAGAGGCCTTATTCCCATTGGGGCGGCTCATGGCGCAGCAACTCACAGACCCGGCCTTTATCCGGGCAGGGCTGGACTCTGTTGGCCAGGTACTGCAGTGGGATGACTATGCATGGGTGTATATTTTCGCCGCAGCGATCGGCTTTTCAACTACCATCGCCGAACCGTCACTGATAGCGGTGGCCATCATGGCCAATGATGTTTCCGGTGGTAGCATTAAGGCGAATGGCTTAAGGGTGTCAGTCGCAATAGGTGTTGCTATCGGCATTGCATTGGGTTCTTTCAGGATAGTGACAGGTACACCGTTGCACTATTATATTATTGTGGGCTATATCATTGTGGTCATCCAGACATTTTTCGCACCACGTATCATTATTGGTCTGGCCTATGATTCTGGCGGCGTAACAACATCCACTGTTACGGTTCCCCTGGTGGCCGCCCTGGGTTTGGGGCTTGCTTCAACAATACCGGGCAGAAATCCGTTGATCGATGGTTTTGGCCTGATCGCATTTGCCAGTCTGTTTCCTATTATGTCGGTAATGCTCTATGCTCAAATTAGTGAGTGGCGAGCGCATAAGGCATCCAAGAAATCAGATAATCAAGATAATGGAGATGAATGATGCACTTTAAGTTAATAATCGCTTTTGTCGAAGATGACACGACCAATAAAATCATGGAGGCTGCCAGAGAAGGAGGGGCGACGGGAGCGACCGTTATCAATCATGCGCGTGGTGAAGGCTTGAAGAAGTCGAAGACATTCTTTGGCTTGAGCCTGGAAACCCAACGTGATGTGGTTTTGTTTCTGGTGGAAGAGCATCTCTGTCGAAATATACTTGAATTGATCAATGAGGTGGGTGAATTCGAGCAACGTCCAGGAACAGGTATCGCTATTCAAATTGATGTGGAGGATGCTGTTGGTGTGGCACACCAGATAAAGAAATTGTCTGAGGCCGTCGAGGAGGAAATATGAGTGAACGTAAAATAGTTCGAGTGCGTGAAGTCATGAAACAAAAATATGATGTTGTCGATGGTATGGCAACTGTATCTGATGCGCTCAATACCATGAAGCATGTCGAAACTAAATGCCTCATCGTCAACAAACGGCATAATGATGACGAGTATGGTATGTTGTTGATTTCAGATATTGCCCGATTGGTGCTGGCACAAAATAGGTCAACGCAACGGGTCAACGTCTATGAAATCATGGCCAAACCCGTCATCCAGGTAGACCCTGATATGGATATTAAATACTGCGCCAGGTTATTTGAGCGTTTTCAGCTGTCGCGTGCGCCAGTTATTGACAACGGCAAAGTAATCGGTATTGTCAGTTTTACAGATATGGTGTTAAAAGGGCTGTCAGCTTGATTGCTTGCCCGGATATTAGCAAGATGCACGCATGGCTCAATCCAGATTAAACCGTATTCCGCAATATGATCGCGAGCTGATTGAACGATTCTGTGATAGTTTGTGGATGGAAAGCGGCCTTAGCAAAAATACACTGACTTCCTACATTAGTGATTTATCCGGCCTCTCGGAATGGCTCAGTCCATCACAAACGGGTATAGCGGATGCCGGTCGTGATCGGCTTTTGGGATATCTGGCTCTTCGGGTCAAGCAGGGAAACAGCCCAAGAACGACGGCACGTCTGTTATCCAGTATGCGGCGTTTCTATCGTTATCTAGTCCGTGAAAAACTAATTCAGACCGACCCGAGTGCGCAAATAGACTCGCCACGTTTGGGCCGACCCCTGCCGAAAACCCTGACCGAAAAAGAAGTGGAAAAATTATTACTTGCGCCGGATGTAGAAAGTCTTGAAGGTTGTCGGGACAGGGTCATGTTGGAAGTTCTATATGCTACTGGCTTACGTGTTTCCGAGTTGGTCGGGCTAACGGTAGGGCAAGTTAATATCAGGCAGGGTGTTGTGCGTCTGAGCGGAAAAGGTAACAAGGAACGCCTGGTACCACTGGGAGAGGATGCATTGGACTGGATGGTTCGTTACCAACAAGGTGCGCGTAAATCATTATTGAAAGGGCGGACCTGTGATGCCTTATTTCCGACCCGACGTGCTTCAGCGATGACCCGGCAAGCCTTCTGGTACCTGCTAAAACGCTATGCCAGCGTGGCCCAAATTAGCGGCGACCTGTCACCGCATACCCTACGACACGCCTTTGCATCACACTTATTGAATCATGGTGCCGATTTGAGGGTTGTGCAATTACTGCTGGGTCACTCTGATCTATCGACCACACAAATTTATACCCACGTCGCCCGCGAGCGTCTGAAAGACCTGCATACTGAACATCACCCGCGCGGTTAGCGCGCTTGACGCAGTCACCGACATTGGGCGAATTTTGTTATCACGCAGCTCAATCAGGGTTAATAGTTCGCTGAATGTAATAAATGATTAAAAGGGAACGATAACTAGCGACGGAAGTCAGGCGAGTGTTATAATCCCCTTGGTTTTAATGAGTTAGACATCCTTTTGAACTATTTTCACGTCTCAGGTCAAATAAATTTATATGAGAATTTTATCCAATATCTTTGCATTATGGTTTCTGTCTGTAGCAAGCACCTCGATGGCGGAGGAAGCGCAGCAACAGCCTGATATTTTCAAGTTCACCCAGAACCTCCAGCAGTATGTTCCGAGCATCAAGCCGGATAGCGTCAAGCTAAGCCCGGTCAGCGGGTTGTATGAGGTGATTGTTGGGCCCAAGGTTTATTATATAAGTCCGGATGCACGCTATCTTATGACCGCCAGCATTATTGATTTGAAGGCGGGAAAGAATCTGACCATGCCGAAAGTATACAAGGCGCGTCAGGATGCGCTTGATGGTATTGGTGAGGCCAATATGATCACGTTCTATCCCGAGAAACCCGAGTTCATCGTTACGGCCTTTACCGATATCGATTGCGGCTACTGTCGTAAAATGCATAACGAGATGGGTGAATATAATAAACTCGGCATTGGTATACGTTACCTGTTCTACCCACGTGCCGGTATCGGTTCAGCGAGCTTTAAGACTGCCAGATCGGTATGGTGTCAAAAGGATCAAAAGAAGGCCCTTACAGATGCCAAGGCGGGTAAAAAGATAGAATCGAAGGATTGTAAGAATCCGTTAGAGGATCATATGCAACTGGTGAAACAGTTGGGCTTAAGAGGGACGCCAGCCCTGATTTTACCTTCTGGAGAATTGATAGAAAGCTATATCCCGGCTGCCGAATTGCAGAAATTATTGCGTTCACGCGCATCAAAATAGTGATTGGTGCTGCTGATATCGTAGCCAGGCCGATCAGATCTGTTTTTTCCGACAATTTTTTAAGGGGAAAAGTCTGAAATCCGTGTAGGAATATTCCTACACGGATTTATATTATGTATAATAATCAATGAAAGCATATGATTTATATATAATTAATATAGTTAAAAATCATTATATTAGAAAAGCATTATAGTCGCGTGGCCATGGCTTGGTCTTGTATTCTTTTAGATAAAGTTCACAATAAGTTCATAGCAGGGTGGCGAGGGAGTGACCCAGGGAAATGTCAAAAGGACTTGTGAGGATATGGATTTCCTAGATGGATAAAGGCGGTCGATAACTCGACCGCCTTTTTTTTTGGCCATGGATGGCCTTATGCCGCGGGCGCACGGAAGCGCAGGAGCGGCGTCTCAACGCTAGTATCTCACCCCAAAAGGACTAGCAGATTAAAGCCGCACATGCCGCGAGAGCACACGGAAGTGCGTAGCGGCTCTCACAGCACATATCTGATGCAAATATTGGAAAGCCCTAAACATGCCAAGGAACTAGCCTTATGCCGCGAGAGCACAGGGAAGTGCGTAGCGGCTCTCACAGCTCATATCTGATGCCAATAATGGATAGCCCTGAACACACCGAGGACTGGCCTTATGCCGCGGGCGCACGGAAGCGCAGGAACGGCGTCTCAGCTCAACTATCTCCTTGCCTCTGACATATAAAACAAAAAGCCGCGAAAGCGGCTTTTTTAGTTCTTAGAGTGATCCATTAAGAGTATTCATCACTCGCGCAAGGGCAAGCACTCTACTTCTCCAAATACTGTAATTTATCCGGCTTACCGTCCCAGTCCTCAGCATCCGCAGGCGGGTCTTTTTGTTCGGTAATCACCGGCCAGTTTTCGGCGAGCTCACGATTCAGTTCCAGAAAATGGACTTGGTCTTCAGGTAGGTCATCCTCGGCGAAAATAGCCTCGGCCGGACACTCCGGTTCACATAGGCTGCAATCAATGCATTCTTCAGGGTCAATCGTCAGGAAATTGGGGCCTTCATGAAAGCAGTCTACCGGGCAGACCTCTACACAATCGGTGTATTTGCATCGAATGCAGTTTTCAGTAACCACGTATGTCATTTGTTGCTCGACCCTATATCTGAAATAAATAAATGTTTATGTTACTCGTTCTGAGCAGTTTTTGGAATGCCAAATATGATGATAGCCCTATTTAGATAGGATTCGGAGCTACAGCTTAAGTGTTTGTTGGATGCCATCCTGGGAGGGTATGTTGTTGCTGAGATGTCTGGACGGATAGAGAATCGTGATCATGAGCTATAAAAAATATAGCGATTTCTGCCAAGTTCCTTGGCCTGATATAGGGCCTTGTCTGCAAACTTAATTATATCTTCTATATCCATGTCGTCAGTCGGGATGAACGTGGAAATCCCCTGGCTGATAGTCACATTGTCAGCTACTTTCGAGGATTGATGCTCCAGGGCCAGTTTATTGATGCTGTTCTGTAGGTTGTCAGCCAGTTTCATCGCACCGTCTTTGCATGTTAATGGTGCGATCAGTACAAATTCCTCACCGCCATAACGGGCCAACAAATCAGCCGGCCGTGTGGCGTGTTCTTTCAGGGTCTGGGCAACAGTTAATAGGCACTCATCGCCTTGAAGGTGACCATAGGTATCGTTGTAGGGTTTGAAATAATCGATATCGATTAGAATCAGACTGAGTGAAGTCTGGTCGCGTATTGCCCGTTTCCATTCTTTTTCAATGGCCTTGTCGAATGAGCGCCTATTGGCAATGCCGGTGAGACCATCCAGTGATGATAAGCGTTCCAGTTCGGCATTGGTTTTCTGTAATTGTCGTTGCATTTCACGCAGTGCAAAAAAAGCCGCATTGCGTTCCAGCTGTAACAAATAATGTTTGGCATGTGAGCGGATACGAGCGATTAGTTCAATTTGATCTGGCAATTTTACCAGGTAATCATTCGCGCCATACTGGAAGGCCTCTTTCTTGACGGCAGGGTCTTCCTTGCTTGAAAGTACAATAATCGGAATGTCCTTGGTCGTATCATTACCACGATAAAAACGCACCAGGGTCATACCATCAATATCAGGTAAGACCAGATCTTGCAGAATAATAGTGGGTTCCAGCTCACTGGCAAGATTGACGGCCTTGACGGGGTCCTGGCAGTAATGCAGATCGATATCTTCTTCTTCAGTGAGCATGCGCTTGATGCCTTCGGCGATCATGGGTTGATCATCAACTAGCAGCACTTTTATGCGTTGTTGATTAAGTGGATCTTCGTCATAGTTAAATTGTTCGCTCATGGCATCCCTATCTATAGCCTTTGTGCCGTACTGGAGAGAACAGATTGTTGTTGATCAGATAATATCTTAAGAAGAGCAGTCGAAATACCTTCTATTGGTAATACCATGGAGGCTGCATCCAGTTTTACTGCAGCTTGCGGCATACCATATACGGCGCAGCTCTTTTCATCTTGTGCAATGGTAGGATTATTGCTATTTTTAAGAGCTAGTAGGCCTTGTGCTCCATCACTCCCCATGCCCGTTAATAATACGCCGGTCTTAGGTCCAGTCCAGAACTGGTTCACAGTTTGAAAAAAGATATTAATGGATGGTCGATAGGGGTAATCGATGGGTTCAGGGGTATATTCAAAATTCAATATTGAGTTGAGTCTCAGATGTCTTGAGCCGCCTGCTATATATACTTTACCAATTTCTATAGGTTGACCATTCATGGCAACAGAGACGTCTAGCTTACACTGGCCATCGAGCCAGTCGGCGAGTCCTGCCGTAAAATTCTCATCGACATGTTGGATAATAACGATACTGCTATCCAAATTATCAGGTAGTGCGGATAAGACAGTCGCCAGGGCGCCCGGACCACCGGTAGAGGCGCCGATACTGATCAGTGGATGCTTTCGATGGTTATGACTGCTTTGACGTAAGGGTGCTTTGACGGGATTATCCTTTGTTTTGTTCGGAAGAATAAGCCTATCGATAACATTCAATTTATTGATCAATGGCGTGATGCCGTCATTGTTGTCATCGCTTGCCAGTGTCGGAGTTGAGATAGCATCCAGTGCGCCATGTGCCATAGCTGAAAAGACCATATCTGCATTTTGATCGACACTGGCGGTGACGATGACGATGGCACAAGGAGAGTCCTCCATGATCCTCTGCGTGGCAGTTATACCATCCATAATAGGCATGATCAGATCCATTAATATCAGATCGGGTGTATCCTGCTTGGCCTTCTCGATTGCCACAGCGCCATTTTCAGCAGTCCAGATAACCTGGTGCGGACTGTTTTCATGAATGATTTTGGTCATGAGCATGCATATCATGGACACGTCATTGACTATCGCTATATTCATTCTCCAGGTTCTCCAATTAGGTCTATAACGCCTGTGATCAGGCCTTCATCGTGAAAGCTGCCTTTGGTCAGGTAGTAATCTGCACCCGCATCAAGGCCTTTTTTTCGGTCATCAGGGTTATCTTTGTAGGAGACAATCATGACGGGAATACTGCTGAGTCTTTTATCCATTTTCAATTGGCTAACAAGCTCTATACCATTCATTCTAGGCATGTCGATATCTGTAATAACCAGATCGTAATCCTGCTGTTTGACGCTGTTCCAGCCATCAATGCCATCAACAGCAATATCGACAGAGTAGCCCCTAGACTCGAGGAGATTTTTCTCAACCTCCCTTACTGTTAATGAATCGTCAATAACGAGTATTTTCTTTAGCTTTTGTTCACTTTTTTGGCTAACGTGGCGCTCGATAGTGCCAAGATTATTAATGCCGATACGCTCCTGGATGTTAATTAGGAGGTCATCCACGTCTATAACCAGGACTGGCTTGCTATCATCGGCAATTGCGGCAGCGCTAATGTCTTTTATTTTGCCCAGACGCGGATCAATGGGGTGCAGGGCCAGATTGGCTTTACCAACGATGCTATCGACCACAATACCATAGTAGTCATTACGTTCATTGAGGATAACAATATCTACGATGTCGTTATCGCTGGGATCTGAGTGTCTGGTTTCAAGTATTTCGCGACCATTAATAAGACTGACATCATGGCCTTCATATTTTACTAATTGTTTGTTTTCCAGGGTAAAGATATCACTCGGTTGTTTTTTAATGACTGCATGTATTCTGGTTAGTGGGAACGCGTAATATTCGTTGCCAATATCAGTTAGCAGACTATGCAGTACAGACAATGTTAGCGGCAACTGTAATTGCACTTTTAGTCCTTGGTCAACTTTAGTGCTACTGCGTAATTGCCCGCGCATAGTCGTAACGACACTATGTACGACATCAAGGCCGACACCACGCCCGGAATATTCGGTTACGTTATCCCTTGTCGAAAAACCGGGTAGGAACAGGAATTCGAGTAGTTCAGAATCAGACAGGCGCTCAGCCATTTTCTGATTGACCATTCCTTTGTTTATGATCTTTTCTTTTAATGCATTTAAATCGACACCCTTACCGTCATCTGACACAGATATGTTGAGTAGACCAGATTTATGGAATGCAGAAACCGTGATGTGACCATGCTTGGATTTTCCTTTCTGTAGACGTGTACTCGGATCTTCAATTCCATGATCAATCGCATTACGAATGAGATGGGTCAATGGCGCTTCAATTTTATCAAGAATATCACTATCAACGAGAGTATCGAGACCTTCAATGTCCAGTTTTATTTCCTTATTTAGTGATTGCGATACGTCACGCACCATTCTCTTGAATCCATGGGTACCCTCGGAAAAATGGCGCATACGACTGGCTATTACCTGTTGATTCAATCGTGATGAAAGTACATAAGTTTTCCTGTCATAATCATCGACTTTGCTTATATCCTGATGTAGTGACTGTCTGCAGGTATCAATACGATTTTCAGTTTCAAGTAGGGCTGCAAATACCTCTTCTGGCAGGTCCAATTGCTCGAGTACATGGCGTAGTTTCGTCGTGCTGGTGGCAAGTTCCGTTTGTCGTTTTTTAAGGATCTGCAACGAATCATGATGTTCCTGTATCCAGTTTTGAGAGACTAATAATTCATTAGAAACAGCGAGCATTTTGTTTAGATGTTCAGATTGTATGCGGACAGTATTGTCTGTTTGCGCCTGGCTAGTCTTAGGTGTAGGACATGATGGCTGCTGGTCATCGGTATCATTCGTAGTATTTTGATCGGTAGTCACAAGGGCTGGCAGCGTAGAGACGTCATAGTCACTGTTGTTAGCTAAGGCTTCAAGCATGATTAGACAAGCATCAAATGCTGACTGGTTAAGCTGCAGCCATGTTGATAACTGCTCCTTGGCCATAATGGATACGGTTTTAAGGATATCATTGCAGTACAAGAGCAGATCGATGGCTTGCTTATCAAGATCAAGCTTGCCTTTTTGTGTATACACAAAGCAATCTTCCATGCGATGAGATACAGCAACAATTTCCTCAAACCCAATCATGCGTGCTGCGCCTTTAATAGAGTGTGAAGCACGCATGAGTGGCTCAATCAATGCATTATTGTCAGGCTCAATTTCAAGCGCTAACAGGTTTTCATCAATGCTCTTGGCTTGTGCTTCCGCCTCAACCATGAACAGCTCGAGCATGCTCATATCGATATTGCTGACTTTCCTGGCGGATTTTGCTTTGTTATCCTCTTTAGCTTTAACGGCTGAGGCGCTAGCGTTTTCTATATTCTCTTTGCTGGATAATAAGTTTAAGTCTTCAAGAACTTGACTGAGATCGGCGTCATTGACCGTTAGCCATGGCGGAATATCATTGGCTGATGTTTTATTTAAATCGCCAATCAAGTCGATCGCTTGTGACAGCGTGTCGTGCAGAGAAGTGTCTGAATTAATTTTTTTACTGACAAGCATGGTTAATGCCTGTGCAATATTATCTGCTACTTCAGGTATGCGCGGAATTTTGGATAGCTTGGCTCCGCTACTTAATGATTTTGCGGCACTGACTGCCTCATTGATCATGTCATCTGTAGCTTCATTGCTCGATATATTCGCCAATATGGATGTCAGTACACTAATATGATTGTCTGCATCACTGACATAAATAGCGTACATGCCGTTGTCTATATCCAGGGCTAATTCGTTCATGAGAGTGACTCTACTAAGATATTGTCCATGCGGAGCTCATCGACAAGACCTATGTTTTCCTGGTTGTAATCAAATATACCTTGGCATAAGACTGAATTAGATTTGCTTAATGATGCTGGTGGCTGCTTGATAGTATGATCATTGATTTTCATTATCCCCATGACCTCATCAACCTGAAATGCATATTTCCCGGAAACAAGTTTTATGATGATGATGCGTGCTTTGTTACTACCCTTTGCACTGATGTCATTTTTTGCGTTGCCAGTTAGATTAGGGAAAGAGATACAGATCTCCATTTCGCCACGTATATTCACCAATCCATCCATAATCGAATTTCGATTGTGTGGAATAGAATGTCTGACGGTTATTTCACTGATTTCAGATAGCACGCTTGCTTTTAGTGCATACCATTCATTGTTAACGCGAAATATAAGGCATGAAGTGGCGTTGTCATCATCCTGCTGAGTGTTTATCTGGGATGTTTTCAGGTAGTCTTCAGCGTAATTATCAGGCAGCTCACGATCAAGTAAGATTAAACCTGCATCGATATAGGTAGTACAGTTACGGCAATGTATGACCTCAGCGAGCTTCGGGCAAACTTCTTCATCCTGGCGCCATACGCCAATTCGGCTCCAACAATTCGTAATTTTGTCGATACTGCTACTCATTTATCAGTCCGCTATTTATTTTTGTATTATGATTTCGCTCGGCACGCTTACGAAGAAGTCGTGCGTTTTTATCATCACCCTTGTTCTGTAGTAGCAGGGAAAGTTGCATAAGCGCATCATAATAATCGGGTTCAAGGAAAAGTGCCTTTCTAAAGTACTTTTCTGCTTCTTCGGGATTATGTAGAGCGCTATAAATCGTTCCTGCCAGGGTAAAATATTCGCAGTTATGCAGGTCCTCGGGTGTAGTGAGTAGTGTGTCGAGGGCTTGATCTAGATCACCCGAGTTAGCCAGTTGGTTAGCGTGCTTAAGGCTGTCCTTAGTCGGCCGTACCTCTATTGCATGAGGTATAGGTGGGCGTGTATCGACTTGAGGAGTGCGAACAATCTTGCTCTGTTTCTTATTTTTGTTTTTAGCTATATCTGCCTTTGGCATGGTATTAATGAATGCATTTTTAATAATGCTACGTTTTCTTTTTGATTTTTCGTTCTTCGCCTTTATGAAGCCAAATGAATGAGCTGTGTTGCATGGCGTGTATGCATCTGTTGGGATAATGGAGGACTCTGAATGCCCTAATAACAATATGCCGTTATTTTTTAATGTGGCATCAAGTTTTTCAACGGCTATTTTTTTCTCTTCTCTATTGAAGTAAATCAGCAGGTTTCTGCAAAAAACAGCATCATAATGTTGTTTTCGTGTTAGTGTCGTAGCGTCGAAAAGATTCGCTTGACTGAAGTTTATCGAATGTTTTATTTCATCAGCAATCTGATACTCATTATCGTATTTTGTAAAATATTTATTGACTATCCTGCTGGGGACCGCCTTGCGGAATGAGTGTTTTCTGTAAATACCATGTTTCGCTGTCAGTATATTCCGTTGACTGATGTCATGAGCATCTATAATGAATTCATCCGTTTTATAGCCCGATTCAAGTAGTTTAATGGCTATCGAGTACGCTTCTTCACCGCTAGAAGACGGTAGGCACAGTATTCTCTTATGTTGCGAGGTTTCACTGTTATTGTTTCGCAGGTTTTTCAGCATGGCATCGAATGCATGCTTTTCCCTGAAAAACCAGGTCTCAGGTACAATGACCTCATCTATTAGCAGACCCATTTCTTCTGCAGATTTTTCTAATAATTTCAGATAGGCATCTGTGGATTCAATGTTAAGATCCTGCATGCGTGTTCGTATCGAACTACGATAGGTGAACTCGCCCGTGATACTGACATCCATGCCCGTTTCGGTGTGAAGCATATGAATTATTTTGTCTATACTCATGAGCAAGACGCTGCTGACTGTAAATGAGCGGCTTCCTGAGGTATCAGCGCATCTACATCAATCAATTGAATCTCTTCGTTATTGACGTTAATTATTTTACCAAGATAACTTGTATGTTGTTTTGTCAGATTATGTTCGTCAATATTATCGGCATCATATTTTATGGTTTTGTTTGCACTCTCAACGATTAATCCGACATGTGGAATTACATCGCTGTGTTTGTAATTAAGAATGATAATGCGAGTACAGATTTTACGTTTATGTGGTTTTTTATAAAGTAACATGACGCTATCGATGACAGGTATTGATTTCCCATTGTAGTGTATCAAGCCTGCAATGTAGGGCTCTGTCTTCGGTACCGTGGTTAATGTCGACAAAGGCATGACTTCTTTGATCATCTCTGTGCTCACAGCAAATCGACTGTCATCCAGGCTGAACAACATGAATAATTTTTCAGTCATTTCTTCGTACTTTAAAGATAGAGACGGCAGTTTGCAGGCCATTAGCAGCATCTTTTAGCTGTTGGATTGACTGATTCGATTGTTTCAGTGAATCGGCGGTCTGTTGGGCAGTTTCATTGAGCTGAATCATACTATCGCTGATTTGCTCGCCACCTAGGGATTGTGACTGCATACCTTCAGTCACTGTTTCTATGCGTGGCGTCAAGGCTTGCACTTCATCAATGATATTGCCCAACTGTCCACCTATTAATCCTATCTCGTCAACGCCACGGCTGACATCGTCGGAGAATTTGTCCATGCCCATGACTCCGGCCGAGACTGCCGATTGCATTTCTTTGATCATTTGCTCAATGTCCCAGGTGGCCACGGCAGTCTGATCTGCGAGGCGTCTGATTTCATTAGCGACCACGGCAAAGCCCTTGCCATATTCTCCAGCTTTTTCCGCCTCTATTGCAGCGTTTAACGACAGCAGGTTAGTTTGGTCCGCAACTCTGTTGATGGTCGTTACCACAGTATTGATATTGGCAGCTTTATCATTCAGTACGGCCAGTTTGGCGGCGATTGAGTCTGTAGACTTGCGCATTTTCTGCATAGCATTTTCCATGCGTACCATCGATTCCTGGCCGTCGGTAGCCGATGTGGCAGTACTCTCTGCAACAGTGGTGACTTCTTCCATGGTATGCAGTAGGTCCTTTGATGTCGCTGAAATTTCAGTGACAGTAGCCATGATCTCGTTGGTACTGGCGGCTTGTTCAGTAACGGTAGCTTCTTGTTGTTTCGACGTGGCGGCAATTTCTGTGGCGCTGGAGTTAACCTGGATGCCAGAACGTTGTACTTTCGAAACCAACTCACATAGGCTGTCGACCATCTTTTGCGTATCGTTGGCGAGCTTATCAATCGGTTCTTTACCAGAAAATTTCATAATCTGTCCGGTCAAGTCGCCTTCTGTAGCACGTCTGACCACATCGTGAATGATCTCAATTCTTCCCTTCAAGTCTTCGTTGATTTGTTGTTCACGGACGATGGTATTTTCAAGTGCGGTACTCATAATGCCAAGTGCTTTCTCAACATTATTAATGGCATCATCATCTTTCGAAAACGTGGTCTCGAAATCTTTGGCGTCATCTGATGAAAAGCTTTCCATGACTTTTTGAAGTGAAGTGATGCCGCTGTTCACGGCTTTTGACATTGGATTAATAATGCCGCTTATCAATAGATAGGCGAGTAGTACGATGCCCAAGACTGCAAGAGAGGAGTAGAGCAGTACGGAAGTATTGGTAGTGTCAGCATTTTTAACCAGGTCGGCACTAATACCACTGATATCGGCGATCTCACCCTGGGTCAGTTTATTCAAATTATTATTCAGGCGCGCTAGAATCGGGCCTAGCTTACTGCGTATCAGGTAGGCATCCTGACGCCATTCATCACTGCCATGTAGTTGGATGACCTTATCCAGTATCTCCGGGTACAGGCTGAGATTGTTATCGATATTTTCCATTGCCTCTTCCTGCTCCAGCGTCAATGCATTGGAATATTTGTTTTTAAACGCTACAAACTGTTCTGTAAAACTTTGCCGGTAGTTATTGATTTCATCCAGTGCCGTAGCATTACGGAAACCCAGGTAGGCACGGATGCCATTCATTATCCGCGTCCATGAGTAACGCATATTCTGCAATTCATTGAGCATCTTGATGCCGTGTTCCTGCTTGCCGCGGTCTTCCTCCGACTGGATCATGGCCTCGAGATTATGTAGCATACTCTGGCTTATTGGGTTGATATTCTGGGTTGAGTTACTCATGCCGGGATAGTTTTTCTGGCTATCAGTAGCCAGTACGAGCAATGTTTGTTGGTAAGACTTGAAAGTATTGAAGTCAGTTTCAATTTGATCAAGCAGGCTGGCACTATCGGCGTTGGAACTGATTGTATGCTGGTCTTTCAGTGTCTTGATCAGTTTGTCGGCTTCATTGATGCCGGTGTTAAAGTTTTCTTTGTAAGCCGCCTCCTTACTGAGCAGGTACAGGCCCAAACCAGCCAGTGTTTTTTCGATGGTTTTTGACAAGGTCATCGCGGTAATCACTGAATCCTGACGTTCCTCGACCACATCCCTGACCGATTCCTTAATGCCATGCAAGCTGTAGAATGTTTGTGCGGCAATTAATACTAGTACGATGAACATCGCACCAAAGCCGAACAGCATTTTCTGTTTAATCCCCAAAGCACTGATTTTGCCAAGCAATGACATTATTTTTTCCTTAAAGTGAGCGTCGTGACTGGTCTGCATGGCAGGCGCACGAACGGCGTATGTAAATTAATCAACGACCCAATATATGGGTTTTACATAGGCATCATCGGCTTAAATAGGGAAAAACTTTAGAATGCTAGGGTGTTTATTCGGGTACGGAAAAGCTATAACTATATGATTAATATAATTATATTAATTTTAGGGTTGTTTTTTTAACTGATAAATGAGTTCCAGAGCGCGTTTTGGGGTCAAATCGTCCGCATCGATGGCATCGAGCTGTTCCTGAATGGGGTTCGGTTGTGGCTGGTTAAACAGGGAATATTGGAGGGAGCTGTCAGCCTGTGTCGGCTGCTGAGCGTGGTTATTTTCCAGCTCGAGCAAGCGTTCATTGGCAAAGCGAATGACATCGCGCGGGACGCCGGCGAGGGCGGCGACATGCAGGCCATAACTGCGGTCGGCCGGGCCGTCTTTGACCGCATGCAGGAAAATAATGCTTTCCTCATGTTCAACGGCATCGAGATGGACATTGCAAATGTTGGCGTGGCTATTCTCAAGATCAGTGAGTTCAAAGTAGTGTGTTGCGAACAATGTGAATGCCTTGATCTTGTCGGCCAGGTATTCGGCGCAGGCCCAGGCCAGCGACAGGCCATCATAGGTACTGGTGCCGCGGCCGATTTCATCCATCAGCACCAGGCTGTTGGCGCTGGCATTGTTGAGGATATTGGCCGTCTCAGTCATCTCCACCATGAAGGTCGAACGTCCGCTGGCGAGATCGTCCGAGGCGCCGATACGGGTAAAAATGCGGTCGAGCATGCCGATCTCGGCACGCTCGGCCGGTACAAAGCTACCGATGTAGGCCATTACGCAGATCAGCGCGGTCTGTCGCATATAGGTGGACTTACCGCCCATATTAGGCCCGGTGATCATCAGCATACGGCGGCTATCATTGAGCACGGTATCATTCGGTACAAACACCTGTTCCGACACCATTTCGACCACCGGATGGCGACCACCGTGAATACTGAGTCCGGCTCGGTCGGTCAGTGTCGGGCGCACATAATTAAGGGTTTGCGCACGTTCTGCCAGATTGCAGATCACATCGAGTTCGGCCAGCGCCGTGGCGCAAGCGGACAATGGCTGGTGCGATGTTGCCAGGGTTTTCAGTAATTCCTCATACAAAAACTTTTCTCGTGCCAGTGCCTTTTCGCGCGCACTAAGAACCTTGTCTTCGAAGGCCTTCAAATCAGGAGTGATATAGCGCTCGACATTTTTCAGGGTTTGTCTGCGAATATAGTCATCCGGGATATTGGCCGCCTGGGCCTTGGATATCTCGATATAGTAGCCATGCACACGGTTATAGCTAACCTTCAGGGTGTTGATGCCGGTGCGCTTTTTCTCATTCTCTTCGAGGTCGATCAGGAATTGATCGGCGTGTTGGCTTAAGGCACGCAGTTCATCGAGTTCCGCATCGAAGCCTTCGGCGATAACGCCGCCATCACGGATTAGCATCGGTGGTTGTTCGATCACGGCGCGTGTTAACAGTGTGACGATGTCCGGATGTTGACCTATATCCTTGGCCAGCGTTTGCGCCATGCTATTGCTCAACGAGTCCAGATGTTTCTGCAGCTCGGGTAATTGCGACAGTGAATGGCGCAGCGTGGTCAGGTCACGTGGGCGTGCGCTGCCCATGATGATGCGCGTCAGAATGCGTTCGATATCACCCATGCCATTCAATAGTTGTTGAATGGGGTCATAGGTCTGTTGCAGGTATAACTCCTCGATACAGTCATAGCGCAGGTTGAGCGTGACGGTATCGCGCAGTGGCCGGTTAATCCAGCGCCGCATCAGTCGATTACCCATACTGGTAGTGCAGCGATCCAGTATTCCTGCCAGGGTATAGTCGTGTTGGTCGGACAGGCTGCGGTCCAGCTCCAGGTTTCTACGTGTGGCCGCATCCAGGATCACTGATTGGTCCCGTTGTTCGACCGTGAGACGATTAATATGTGGCAGACTGGAGCGTTGCGTTTCGCTGACATAATGCAGCAGGCAACCGGCAGCGCTCAGTGCGAGTGGCAGCTCATCGCAACCAAAGCCGGCTAAATCATGCGTGCCAAACTGTTCTGTTAACAGGCGTGTTGCTGTTTTCAGTTCAAAGTTCCATGGTGGGCTATATTTGAAGCCGCGGCAGTGCGTTAGTGTGGAAGCAATAGCGCATTCTTCATTGACCAGTAACTCGGCCGGCTGGATTCGTTCCAGTTCACTCAGCAGCGCCTCTTCGCCGCTGACTTGCAGGACAATAAAGCGACCATTGGTGATGTCCAGTGAGGCGATGCCGAATTGCTCATTGTCTTGTTGCAGTGCGCATAACAGGTTGTCACGGCGTTCCTCCAGCAGCGATTCCTCGGTAATCGTACCCGGGGTGATAATGCGTACCACCTCGCGTTCCACCGGGCCCTTGCTCGCGGCGGGATCGCCGGTCTGTTCGCATATGGCCACCGATTCGCCACGTTTGACCAGTTTTGACAAATAATTATCGGCGGCATGGTAGGGAATGCCGGCCATCGGGATCGGTTCCCCGGCCGACTGGCCGCGCGCGGTCAGGGTGATGTCGAGAATCCTGGCGGCCTTGCGGGCATCATCAAAAAACAATTCGTAGAAATCACCCATCCGGTAAAATAAAAGAATATCAGGGTGTTGTGCCTTGATGCGCAAGTATTGCTGCATCATCGGTGTGTGTGATTTATTGTTTTTCGTCGCGGTGCTCATAAGCCTGTCAGTGTATATAAATCAGCGATTCAGGTCTATGTTGAAGGCAGGGGAAAGGGTGAAGATACAAGGGCAAAGCATGGCCTCGACTATAAGACTGCTTTCCTTGCGCCGTCGTCCCCGGATCTTTTTTCATCTGTGGGAGCGGCCCTTGGCCGCGAAAAATCGAGTAGCTAGGGACGAGTCGCTAGTGGCTAGAAAAAGACTGAGATTTGGGCTCTGTTTTTACCTTGCTACAAGCTACTCGTCCCTCGACACCGTTTTTTCGCGGCCAAGGGCCGCTCCTACAGCTGCAACAGTGCTTAATAAACTATCTGCCAATACAAAGGTAAACCTTGCGAAAAACCTATAACTTACTCACCCTTTCCCCTTTTATCTTGTACCTTTCCCCTGACCTCTTGTACCTTTTGCCTTTTCCCTGTTTAATGAAATATGGATACTTAGACGCATTCAGCAATCTAGAGGTTGAAGATAATGGTGGATTCTTCCGATAAGCGCGATTTTATGCGTATGCATGTCGAGATCGGCGCACGTTTCAAAATCAATGGTCATAATGAATACCATCAAGGCACCGTCGCCGATCTAAGTGCAGGCGGGCTTTTACTGAGTACACAAATTCCACTCGCGGATGGCGATGAACTCGAGATCCAGGTCGTTCCAGAGAAGGCGGTGGTACCGCCATTGCATGCCAAGCTTAAAGTCCTGCGTGTTGACAACGAACAGTCACAGCAGTATCGCGCCGGTTGTAAGATAACAGAATTTTTATCCTGAGAATATTGAGGAGTCGTCCGTCTGATGTCAGTGCAGGATATTCATCATCTGGCAGAGCGTGTCGGCCATGACCTGGTGCAGGCGAACATGCGCATGGTCACAGCGGAGTCCTGTACCGGCGGTTGGGTTGCCTGTGCAGTGACTGCGGTCGCCGGAAGTTCAGAGTGGTTTGAACGCGGTTTTGTAACCTACACGAATACGTCCAAACAGGAAATGCTGGGTGTAGCGGCGGCAACACTCGATCAATTCGGCGCGGTCAGTGAACAGACCGTCGGTGAAATGGCCCGTGGCGCACTCCAACATAGTCATGCCCAAGTCGCCGTAGCGATCAGTGGTATCGCCGGGCCGGATGGTGGTAGTGCCGAGAAACCGGTCGGCACTGTCTGGCTGGCCTGGGCCAGTGGCGAACAGCTACAAACCCAAAAGGCATTGTTCAGCGGTGATCGTGAACAGGTCAGAGAGCAGGCGGTGCAGACGGCCTTGCAGGGCATTATCGATATCATTGCCGCCGATGGCTGACAACGTACGCATCTTTTTTGCGCTATGGCCGCGGGATTCTGTCCGGCGTGCCATTATTCAACAAGTCGGGCCACTGTTACAATCCCATAAAAAAGTAGTGCCTCGTGCTAACCTGCATCTGACCCTGGCCTTTATCGGTAACATAGAAATAGCAAGATTGAAGGACTACCGGCAGGCGGCAGAAACCGTGCAGGCCTCGGCATTTGATCTCACCCTGGATCAGGTGGGTACTTTTTCACGCGGATCAGGTGGGTACTTTTTCACGCGCCCAGGTGCTGTGGCTGGGTTGTTCACGGGTGCCTGCGGAATTACAGTTGCTGGTGCAGCGGCTGAATAGCGCGCTGCAACCATGTGCTTACACACCGGACAACAAGCCCTATGTGCCGCACCTGACCGTGGCCCGTAAATACCGCAAGCAAGTGCCGCAGGATATTGCGATCAACATCCCATGGTCCGTGCATGATTTTTGTTTAGTTGAATCCCGGTCGACGCCGAATGGGGTGGAGTATCCGGTGTTGCAGTCATGGCCGTTGGATGTAATCGAATAAGGGAAAGTATGGGTGTATGTATTCAAGGTGATTGCCTGTATCGAAGATCCTGTAGTCATTAAGATGATACTGGTCCACATAGAGGCGCAATCGCCGGTCCGTGTTACTCGACAGGGTGTTGGTTGGTCTGGGGACATGAATCGCCTGAAATTACATTGAACCACGCAATACAGAAAATGTCGTATTGTTAGTATCTTTATACGAGGGAGTCACTATGGCGAACCGATCGAAGCGTTTGTATATCAACCTGTTCACAGCCCTGCTGTTGTATCTCGGTGCGGCCGTTGCCCATGCCAGCACGCTCACTGACCTAGACGGTAACCCGGCCAGTATTGAGGATTATGCCGGCAAGGGTAAATGGCTTGTTGTGATGTTCTGGGCGTCTGGCTGTCATATCTGTAACGAGGAAGCGCACCAGTACGTTGCCATGCAGGCGCGCCACAAGGAAGACGGAAATATCCAGGTACTTGGCATCACGACCGACGGACTGGCCAACAAGGAAGCCGCCCTGGCCTATATCAACGAGCATCAACTGAATTTTCCGAACCTGACCGGGACACTCGAGGGTATTTCCGGCATATACTATGACCTGATCGGTGATTACTTCCTCGGCACGCCGACCTTTCTCATCTTTACGCCGGAAGGCAAGATCCGTGCAGCCCAGGGCGGCGCAGTGCCTGCCGAAAACATCGAGAAATTTATCAAGAAAAATACCGTCGCCAGCTATTTGGGGTCAGAGTAAAAACACACAGCCAGTCATCGCGAGGCGTTTTTACCGCGGCGATTTGTTAACTTAACTATCTAGGCTGCATATAAGTGGGATATGTGATTTGACAGATTGCTTCACTGCGTTCGCAATGACAAGGTTAATGTAGGACTGTTTCTGGTCGGAAGTCGTCCACTAAACTGATATTTCTGAGGGTCCGCTAAAAATTGCTTGCGACCTTCATCATCACATGATTTTGTCATGTAGATAATAAATCCAGTTAAGACTTAACCCTTTCCCCTCGTATCTTTTCCCTTTTCCCTGATCCTACAAAAACGCCCAGCCCGCATACGGCTCTATCTCATCCCGGTTGATCACAATCAATTGATAGGCATTCGGATCCAGTGAATGATCGGCCGTGGTATCGACCGACAATCGTTGCAATACATAGCCGAGCAGGGCACGGCGCACTTCTATCTCAATATGGGTATCGCTGACGCCATAATCGATCATCAGGTTGCGTTGCTTGCGCTCACTCATGCCGGTATGCGGTGCGAGCTTAAGGGTGACGGTTTCCATCCAGTCATCGTCATAGACCTGGCTGGATTCGGCCTCGTCTTCTAGTACGCGGGCATCAACAAAACGCGATAGCACAAAATCGCGAAAATCAAAGCTCTGTTCATTGTAGGCGCGTACGTGCCAACGCAGTCCATTGTTGACCAGTGAATGCGGTTCAATGATGCGTTGTTGTTGCGCATCGTCGTCAGACAGAGAACGATAATTGGCCAGCAATTTTTTATGATTTTTAATCGCCTGGATAATCTGTGCCAGCACCTGCTTGTCCGGGAGTCTGGACGGCAGTGGCAGGGATTCAACCGCCACACCATAGACCAGCGAGTTTTCGGCCGGGCCGCCGGGGCTCGGCAGGTTATCGGCAATCAGTGGTAACACCGCGGCTGGCGACAGGTCGGTGAAGACCGCCTGGAAGCCGGCGGCCGGCACAAAGCCGAATACATTATGGCGGTAGATCAGGTTATCGACGGCAATCTGACCATACAGTTTCAGGTCCTTGGTCGCGGCGGCATCAGAAATGCCAAAGGTCCTGGCGATGTCGCTGCGGGTGACCACGCCGGTATAAAAGGCCATCAGTTCAATGTATTGAAAGCGTTGACGGGTGTTCCATTTTATATCTTCAGCGGTTTTCTCGGCCGATGCCATTGAGTGCTCCTGTTAAAAACCTGAGTAATAATAACGCATTATAGAGTAACTTAGTTATAAAATATAGTGACATGATAAAAAATACCAAGGTGATAAAAAATATTGACATAGTGAAAAGTATAGACTAGAGTATACCTCATACCGTAGCCATCCGGTTGATTGGCACTACTTAAAATTGATCATCTTTGGAGAGAGAAATGGACGAAAACAAGAAAAAGGCGCTGGGTGCAGCCCTGGGTCAGATAGAAAAGCAGTTTGGTAAAGGTTCGGTCATGCGCATGGGCGATTCAACGGCCAGCCGTGATATCGAAGCCATCTCCACCGGCTCGCTGAGCCTGGATATCGCCCTGGGTGTCGGCGGTCTGCCGAAGGGCCGTGTCGTCGAGATCTACGGTCCTGAATCCTCCGGTAAAACCACGTTGACCCTGCAAGTGATTGCCGAGGCGCAAAAGCTCGGTGGCACGGCCGCATTCGTCGATGCCGAGCATGCGCTGGATCCCGTCTATGCCGGCAAGCTGGGTGTGGATGTCGATGACCTGTTGGTGTCGCAGCCGGACACCGGCGAACAGGCATTGGAAATTACCGATATGCTGGTACGCTCGGGCGCAGTGGATATTGTCGTTGTTGACTCGGTTGCGGCCCTGACGCCGAAAGCGGAGATTGAGGGTGACATGGGTGATCATCATGTCGGCCTGCAGGCACGTCTGATGTCACAAGCGCTGCGTAAACTGACCGGCAATATCAAACGCTCGAATACGCTGGTGATCTTTATTAACCAGATCCGTATGAAGATCGGTGTGATGTTTGGCAACCCGGAAACAACTACCGGTGGTAATGCACTGAAATTCTATTCATCCGTACGTCTCGATATCCGTCGTACCGGCGCGATCAAGAAGGGTGATGAGATCCTCGGTAATGAAACCCGCGTCAAGGTCGTCAAGAACAAGGTCGCGCCTCCATTCAAGCAGGCCGAGTTTGAAATCCTGTATGGTGAAGGCATCTCGCATGAAGCCGAATTGATCTCACTGGGCGTGCAACATGGCTTTGTCGATAAATCCGGCGCCTGGTACAGCTACAATGGTGATCGCATCGGCCAGGGTAAGGACAACGTGCGTAACTTCCTCAAGGACAATCCGGCCATTGCCGATGAAATCGAGGAAAAGATCAGAGGTGCATTGCTGGGTGTCGATGAGAACGCCAAACCTGAGACAGATCAGGAGCAGGAAGTCGAGGCCTAATGTTGAAATACCCACGCCCCTGTTTTGGGGCGTGGGTTATTTTATGATGGTCAGATAATAAGAGTAGATGTGTCGCGCCGTGGGTTTTTGCTAGGCAACGGTTTGTTCTATATGCCATGGTTCCGGCCTGGAAATGCTAAAGCCCTGTACATAATCGACGCCAATTTTCTTCAGCATGTCGACGGTAGCCTGATCCTCTGCATATTCAGCGATGGTTTTCAGGCCCATGATATGTCCAACCTTATTGATGGATTCGACCATGGCCTGGCTGATGTTGTCATTGATCAGTTCGCGTACGAAGCTGCCATCAATTTTGAGAAAGTCGACCGGCAGGAATTTAAGATAATTGAATGAGCTGATACCACTGCCGAAATCGTCCAGGGCAAAATAGCAGCCCTTGGCTTTTAGTACCTCAATAAAACGCTTGGCAAATTCAAGATTGGAAATGGCTGTTGTTTCGGTTATTTCAAAACAGATGCACTGTGGGCTCACTTTGCTTTGTTCCAGTTCTTCGAGGATAAAGTCGAGAAGTTCCTCGTTATTAAACGAAGAGCCGGATAGGTTGATGGCAAAAATCTGCTGGGTGTTAGTTTGTCTCGCGCATTTTTGTAATTCGGCAAAGAAATTTTTAATAACCCAGCGATCGATTTGTTGCATCAGGTTATAGCGTTCTGCGGCCGGGATGAAACTCATCGGTGCAATGGTATTGCCCTGTTGTTGCATGCGTAGCAGGATTTCCGTATAGGCCGGAAAATCGGCATGCGCCTGCTGGACACACTGGATCGGCTGACAATGCAGGGTAAACTCGTTTTCTTCCAGCGCATGCTTGATCTTGTAAGACCAATGCATCTCGTCGTGTTGCTTGTTCTGCGCGGCGTCGTCCGATTGATAAACATGGATACGGTTACGACCCTGGTCCTTGGCTATGAAGCAGGCGGCATCGGCCATACTCAATACCTCAGTGACACCTTTCGATTGTTCGTCCACGCATACCAGGCCAATACTGGCGCCAATTTCAAATAGTTTGTTATTCCATGAGAAGCGGAAATTATTGATGGTATTGCGAATGGTTTCGGCGACACGAAGGCCCTGATTAAGTGGGCAGTTTTCAATCAGGATGCCGAATTCATCGCCACCGAGGCGGGCGATAGTATCATGTTCACGTACCAGGCTGTTCATGGTGTTGGCAAGACGTTTTAATAACGCATCGCCGGCAATATGCCCGGAGGTATCATTGATGATCTTGAACTGATCAAGATCGAGATAGCACAGAATATGTTCCGTACCCTGCTGTTGTGATTGCTGGATGGCCTTGTCCAGGCGTTTTTCAAATTCGCGGCGATTGATCAGTCCGGTATGTGAGTCGTGTGTGGCCTGATAGGACAGGCGACGAGACATCTCCCTGATCTGGGTGATGTCATGGATAGCCAGCACTGCACCGACTACATTACCTTGACTGTCGCAGATAGGTGAAACAGATTCGCGGATAGCAAACTCCTGCTGATCGTGGCGAGTCAACATTCGAATCATGGGTACAGTGAGATTTTCGCCTTGTGCCAGGCAAGTCAGAACAGGGTGCTCGATGTCCTCATCGTCACTATCTGACACAGGGTTGAACACCTCGCGAATATCTTTGCCCCTGGCTTCATCCAGTGAACAACCGCACAGGGTCTGTGCCATAGGATTAAGATATTCTATTTTACCGTTGATATCCGTGGTGATGACACCATCAGCAATCGAGTGTAGCGTGACCAGTGCTTTTTCACGCTCATTATTTAGTGCCTGTTTGTAATGGCTAACGTTGCGAATTAATCCTTCAATACCGGCAACATTATTTTCTTCGTCATGGATGTAGCTGACATTAATCAAGACCCAGACGCCATGGCCCTGTTTGTGTTTGAGTTCGAGTTCAAAGTTGGTTAGATGGCCGTTGGCCTGAGATAATTGTTTTAGTAGCTCGCTACGTTTTTGCGGTTGCATATAAAGGTCACTGACCTTGCTGCCAATGAGTTCTTTAAGTGTGTAGCCGGTGAGTGATTCCGCTGCCGGACTGGCATAAATCAGATTCCCTTTAGTATCGACCCGGTACAGGGTATCTTCCATGTTTTTGATGATCAGTTCGGCGTCTTCTGCGCTCAGATGTGAACGCAGTTGATTGTAGCTTTGGTCGCCATTATCTTTCATAATTATTGCGAGACTCTCATCATTAACAGGCAGGGTTCAGTTAGATTGAGACAGGCTGACATGTGATTATTATTTAACATGGGCGATAAGGTAAGTCATTCATTTAATTAATGCAAAAAAATATACACCATTATATAAATAAGGTAAATAGCTGATCGATGGACGAAAATGAAAAAGAGGCATTTAACATCTCAGTACGCCTGCTGAGCCGGCGCGAATATGCACGCAAGGAAATCCGGCTAAAATTGGCCCAACGCGGATTTGCCGAGGACATTATCGATAGCGTGCTGGATCAGTTATTGGCCAATGGCTACCAGAGTGATGCGCGTTTTGCCATGCATTTCACCCGTTTTCGTGCCAGCAAGGGCTATGGACCCAAGCGTATTCGCCTGGAGTTGCAGCAGAAAGGTGTCGATGCCGATGTGATTGACAGCGGTTTTGAACAATCCGATGTCGATTGGTATGCGCGCGTGGCCGAGGTCTGTCAAAAGAAATTCAAGGGCCAGGTGGCCGACAACTGGGAAGAGAAGGCCCGGCAGACACGCTTTCTCGATTACCGCGGCTTCACCACGGAGCAGATCGAGTCCTGTCTGGGTTTGGATTTTGATTAATGGAGTGCAGCTTTATGGGATTGTGGTTTTGTGGGAGCGGCCCTTGGCCGCGATATTCAAGTAGCTAGTAACGAGTAGCTAGTAGCTAGAAAAAGACCAAGATTTAGGCTCTGTTTTATCTCGCTACTCGTCCCTAGCCACTCGCTACTGTTTTATCGCAGCCAAGGGTAGCTCCCACAGAAGGATGTTTGAAGGTAGGGGGAAGTTAGAAGTTAGTAGGGATAGCGCAGGCTCCCACCCGACTGATATGGGTACAATAGTCTAAATTTTTTGTGGGAGCGGCCCTTGGCCGCGATTTTCGAGTAGCTAGGGACGAGTAGCTAGTAGCTAGAAAAAGACCAAGATTTAGGCTCTGTTTTACCTCGCTACTCGCCACTAGCCACTCGCTACTGTTTTATCGCGGTCAAGGGCCGCTCCTACCTAATCTTGGGCTGGATTGTATTCGTCGGCCGACTTTTACTTCCAGATAAACACGATTTCATGATGTTATTGTATTTTTACTTCTGTTTCCGGAAGTGTGCAGGTAAAATGCCTACCTTATTGGATCTATCCTTGCAGCGAAAGCGAAGGGTCGGTCTTAGAACGCGCCTGCTCAAATAACAGGCGTGTCGGGATTTACCATCAAAATAAAAGCACAGAATTGACCAGAGCAGTCAGGCGGGAAAGCGGATTAATGATTAGCAGCGCAGACATAAGAAAAAAATTCCTGGACTATTTTGCCGAGCAGGGCCATCAGGTCGTGCCTAGTAGCCCGCTGGTGCCTGCCAATGACCCGACCTTGCTGTTTACCAATGCCGGTATGGTGCAGTTCAAGGATGTCTTTCTCGGTCGTGAACAGCGCGTATACAGCCGTGCCTGTTCATCACAGCGATGTGTCCGCGCCGGTGGTAAACATAACGACCTGGAGAACGTCGGCTATACCGCACGTCCCGGCAGAGAAATTATGGGTAACCATCTACCAGGATGACGATGAGGCCGCGGATATCTGGCTGAAGGAAATCAAGGTCGACCCGGCCCGTTTCAGCCGCATCGGCGATAAGCCCGGCGGCAAACAATATGAGAGCGATAACTTCTGGTCGATGGGTGATACAGGTCCCTGCGGACCCTGCTCGGAAATATTCTACGATCATGGGGAAGGCATTTTCGGTGGCCCTCCCGGCACCCCGGATGAAGACGGTGACCGTTACATCGAGATCTGGAACCTGGTGTTCATGCAATACAACCGCGACAGCGACGGAGTATTGAATCCACTGCCAAAGCCATCGGTCGATACTGGCATGGGCCTGGAGCGCCTGGCCGCGATCCTGCAGCAGGGTCACAGCAATTATGATATCGACCTGTTCCAGAACCTGATCAAGGCAGCGGCCACAGAGACCGGCTGCAAAGACCTGCAAGACAATTCACTCAAGGTCATTGCCGATCATATCCGTGCCTGCGCCTTTTTGATTACCGACGGCGTGCTGCCTTCCAATGAAGGCCGTGGTTATGTACTGCGCCGTATTATCCGCCGCGCCATTCGTCACGGTTATCAACTCGGACAGCAGCAGACCTTCTTCTATAAGCTGGTCGATGCCCTGGTTACGGAAATGGGTGATGCCTATCCGGAACTGACCCAGGCGCAGGAGCAGGTCAAACGCAGCCTGCGCATGGAAGAGGAAAAGTTTGCCGAGACTCTCGAGCAGGGCATGAAAATACTCGAGGCCGACATCAAGGACATGCAGGGCACCGAGATTGCCGGTGAAACGGTGTTCCGTTTATACGATACCTATGGTTTCCCGGTCGATCTGACCGCCGACATCGCTCGTGAAAAAAATCTAAGCCTGGATATGCAGGGTTATGAGTCAGCCATGCAACATCAACGTGACATGGCGCGTTCGGCCAGCGCCTTTGCTGTTGATTACAATGACAGCGTTGAACTGCAGGGCAGCACTGACTTTACCGGCTATGATCACATCGATGACCAGGCCGAGATCACGGCGCTGGTCAAGGATGGCGAGCAGGTCGATGTACTGGCAGCCGGCGAGCAGGGCATGCTGGTGTTGGATCGCACGCCGTTTTATGCAGAGTCGGGTGGCCAGGTTGGTGATAGCGGCCGCATTCAAAGTGAGCAAGCCGTATTCACCGTGCAGGACACGCAGAAGCAGGCCAGTGGAGTGTTCACGCATATCGGCATACTCGAACAGGGCGAGCTGCGCGTTGGTGACAAGGTCAAGGCGCAGGTGGACCAGGACAAACGTCAGGCCACGGCCCTGAACCATTCGGCTACGCATTTATTGCATGCCGCGCTGCGCACCGAGCTCGGTGATCATGTTACCCAGAAAGGCTCGCTGGTCGATGCCGAACGCCTGCGTTTTGACTTCTCGCATTTCGAACCGATAAGCAGCGAACAATTGCAACATATCGAGGCCATGGTTAACGAACAAGTGCGGCTGAATGCCGAAGTGGAAACCCGTGTGACCGATTATGATAGCGCCGTAGCCGCCGGGGCGATGGCCCTATTCGGCGAAAAATACGGCGATGAAGTGCGCATGTTGCGCATTGGTGATTTCTCCACTGAATTGTGTGGCGGCACCCATGTCAGCCATGCCGGTGACATAGGCCTGTTCAAGATCATCAACGAAACCGGCATCGCCTCCGGCGTGCGCCGGGTCGAGGCAGTGACCGGACAGGCAGCGATTGACTATGTCGCCCAGACCGAGGCCAAGCTGCGCAATATTGCACAGCTATTGAAGGCCAGTCAGGACGATGTCGGCAACAAGGTGCAGCAGGTTCTGGATAAAAACCGTAAGCTCGAAAAGGAGCTAGAACAACTTAAATCAAAACTGGCCAGCTCGGCCGGTAGTGAACTCAGCGAATCCGCTGTGGACGTCGATGGCATCAAGGTCCTGGCCGCGCGTCTGGACGACGCCGACCCTAAATCACTGCGCGATACCGTCGATCAGTTAAAGAACAAACTCGGCTCGGCCGCCGTCGTCCTGGCCGCCGTCAACGGCAACAAGGTCAGTCTGATTGCCGGGGTTACCAAGGACCAGACCAATCGTATCAAGGCCGGTGAGCTGGTCAACGTGGTCGCCCAGCAGGTCGGTGGCAAGGGCGGCGGGCGCCCGGATATGGCTCAGGCCGGCGGCAATGATCCCAGTGGACTGGACAAGGCCCTGGCCGATGTCGCCGCCTGGGTCGGACAGCAATTGGCCTAGCAATGATAAATGTTAGTTGATACTTAACATATCTATGCTATATTTGTCATTATGCCCGGGTTATGTGCATGTAAGAAAGCACCTGATTGGCGTAAAATGTGCCAAAATCCTTTATTTATAACGCATTTTAGTGTTTAATCACCGCTTTTTGGTGGCTGGAACCCGGCGAAAATGGCATTATTGGTCCAAAAGTACGGTGGCACATCGGTCGGTAGTATCGAACGTATTGAAATTGTTGCCAAAAAGGTAAAGGCTGCACGCGACGCGGGCGACGATATTGTGGTCGTCGTATCGGCGATGAGCGGTGAGACCAACCGCCTGGTGGGCCTGGCCAGTGAGATTACTGACAATCCGGCCCCGCGTGAGCTGGATGTACTATTATCAACAGGTGAGCAGGTAACTATTGCCCTGCTCAGCATGGCCCTGGAGAAGCTCGGTTGTCCGGCACGCTCCTATACCGGCTCCCAGGTCCATATCCTGACCGATAGCGCGCATAACAAGGCCCGCATCAAGGATATCGATGGCGCCCGCATGCATGAAGACCTGCAGCTGGGACGGGTTGTCGTCGTCGCCGGTTTTCAGGGTGTGGATGAGCACGGTAATATCACCACCCTGGGTCGTGGCGGTTCCGATACCACTGCCGTGGCGCTGGCTGCGGCACTGAATGCTGATGAGTGCCAGATCTACACCGATGTCGATGGTGTCTACACCACCGACCCAAGATTGGTGCCAAAGGCGCGCAAGCTGGAGCGCATCACTTTTGAAGAGATGCTGGAAATGGCCAGCCTCGGCTCCAAGGTATTACAGATACGTTCGGTAGAATTTGCCGGTAAATATGCTGTACCCTTGCGCGTATTGTCGTCGTTTGAACCCGGCGAAGGCACGTTGATAACGTTAGAGGAAGAAGGAATGGAACAGGCAGTCATTTCAGGCATAGCTTTTAACCGCGATGAAGCCAAGCTCACCATTCTCGGTGTGCCGGATCAGCCCGGTGTCGCCTCGAAAATACTGGGACCGATTGCCAACGCCAATATTGAAGTGGATATGATTATCCAGAATATTGCCGAGGACGCGACCACTGATTTCACCTTCACCGTGCATCGCAACGACTATGATCGCGCCATGTATGTGCTGAATGAAACAGCAGAAGAACTGGGTGCCCGCGAAGTGGCAGGCGACAATAAGATCATCAAGATCTCACTGGTCGGCGTCGGCATGCGCTCGCATGCCGGTATCGCCAGCACCATGTTCAAGGCCCTGGCTGATGAAGGCATTAATATCAGAATGATCTCGACATCCGAAATCAAGGTGTCGGTCGTTGTTGATGAAAAGTATCTCGAATTAGGCGTTCGAGCCTTGCATGAAGCATTTGAGCTGGATAAAAAGCCAGCTGCATGAGGTAATGCAAACAGCCTGTTTAGTGTGTGGTTAATAGGTAAAATTAAAAAAATCAATAATATAGTTTTGTAATAATAAAAATATGGCGCTACAGTTTCCTTGGGAATGGCCGATAATTTTGGCTGACGGGATAATGTTTCACTGTAGTATTTTGGTGATTGAAGTAAAGCAAGGAGATATGCAATGTTAATTTTAACGCGACGTGTGGGCGAGACCCTCATGATCGGTGACGAAGTAACAGTGACCGTACTAGGTGTTAAAGGCAACCAGGTTCGAATTGGTGTCAATGCACCGAAAGAAGTGGCTGTTCATCGTGAAGAAATCTATGACAGAATCCAGAAGGAAAATGATTCCGACGCTGCGGGCAACGAATAATTTTCCGGTTTTCACTGTTTAAAACCTTCTCGAATTAAAAAATGTCCATGTAACCCCAATTAATCGGGTCATGGGCATTTTTTTATGCCTCACATTTTGCTATTCTAGCGCCCGGTCTGACGGCAAACAGTCGTTTAACCGGAAACTCACGCTGTAATGAGTTTCGGAGAGCTGGCCGAGCGGCTGAAGGCGCTCCCCTGCTAAGGGAGTATCGGTTAATCCCGATCGAGGGTTCGAATCCCTCGCTCTCCGCCATACAAAATAGTAGCTAGTGGCGAGTTGTTAGTTGCTAGGAAAAGACTAGTAAATTAATTGCGAGGGATTTGAACCCTCGATTATATTAAGCCGGTTCGAAAAAATGCCACGGAAGGCATTTTTCACAGCGCGCTAGCGCTGCCCCGAAGGGGCGAGTTCCACGATGGAACGAGTGAATCCCTCGCGTTGGTTGGGATATATCACTTCCAGAAAGTCATATTCATCGATCTTTATAATTCTTCTCCGCCATATAAAATAGTAGCTAGTGGCGAGTAGCTAGTTGCTAGGAAAAGACGAGTAAATATAACGCGAGGGATTAGAACCCATTGCCCAAGGAAGGACTGGTGTCGCGAAGCACACGGAAGTGCGAGAGCGACCTCGATTATATTAAGACGGTTCGACAAAATGCCTTCAATTCCCCCTCCTTCAAGGAGGGGGCTAGGGGGTGGTGATCAAAACAGGCTTACACAAGAAAGCCTCCATCAAATAAGTGACTAAACACTTATCCTTCCAACACGCCCCGCAAACGCTTCTGCAAAATAGCGACAAAATCCAGGTGCTCGGTAATCAGCGGACTGATCGCCACCTTGAAGCCGGGGTTTTGCTCCATCACCGTATTGCATATCTCGACAATATCGCCACCGTCCCCTGCATGGCGTCCGGCCAGAAAGAACATCAGGATGACAATGGCACTGCTTTCACCGGCCTGTGCTTTTTCTGTCAGCCAGTCTTGCAGTAGCGCGCCGTTGAAATCATATTCCTTGCCTTCACGGCGTTCCATCACCGCTTGTTCCAACTGACAGCCCGCCGGTAGTTTTTCCTGCACGGTTTTTGCGAGGTGTTTACGTACCTCGGTCACCCGTGGTATCGGCGAGCCATGATCAACCAACACCAGATTTTGCAGTGGTAGGTTATGTTTGCTGGCAGTGTCATGGATGTGTTGATCAATGATAGCCGTCAGTATCGGCTCACCCTGCGGGAGTGGATAAATGACCTCGGCGACCTGTACCGTGAAATCACCGAATTTTTCTTTCAATGCGGCGACTTCATCTGGCACGAAGGATGTTAATGCCTTGCTATTGCCAAAGAACAGCGGCAGAAGTATGAAATCGCGTTGTCCTTGTGTCAGTTGTTGCGTCATAAAATGACGAAAGACCTGCGCTGGCATGCCGTGCAGATCTTCGGCGGCAATACGGTCGGCATGTTTGAACGAAACCGCATGAATTTCATGTCCGCTTTGTTCACCGAGGTCTTTCGCTAAGCGGCGCAGTTGCAGTGTCGCATTGGCGCGCACCGAGCCATTATCACAGAGCATGATGACTGCCATTAGTGTCGTATTCCTGTATTTATGAACTCTGTATGCGTATCAGACATCATTATTCCCTGTGAGTAGAACCCGGCCTGGATGATTCAGGATGAGATGTACATGATTATGCCAAAACAAGCATGGCAAAACTACGCAATGCAAGTGCATCATTGCTATCAGCGCATGATATTCAAAGCAGCGCTGGCCCCGGCATTGCTTGAATGAAGCAATCCCGGGTTGTAGACTGTATCAATGTTACATGAGCACTGGTATGTGTGCAGAATACCGGGGTAATATGTAGGTCTTTACAGGGCCTTAAACTCTACAAAGCACTGTGTCGTCAATGAGAGCAATAAAGTATGGGTAAATTATTCAGGCGTCGATTCAAGGGCCAGGATCATTTCAAGCATGGGCAACTGCCCGGCATGGGAGTGCTGGTCGTCAATCTCGGTACGCCCGATGAGCCGACCAAAGAAGCCGTCAGGACTTATCTGGCCGAGTTCCTGTCTGATCCGCGCGTTATCGAGATACCCAAGCTGTTATGGAAGATTATATTGCATGGCATTATCCTGCGTACCCGCCCGGCCAAATCGGCGCAGGCCTATCAGCGCGTCTGGACTGATAAAGGCTCGCCGTTAATGGTGGAATCCGCCGGCCTGACCATGCAAATCGACAAGGAAATCCAGGCCCGTATTCCGGGTAAAAGCCATGTGGTACTGGCTATGCGTTATGGCCAACCGTCGATACAACACGGGCTGCTGCAATTGCAGTCCGAAGGCGCGGAACGCATCATGGTACTGCCCTTGTACCCTCAATATTCGGGAGCGTCCACCGGCACCGTTGCCGATGCCGTGTTTACCAACCTGTCAAAGTGGCGTTGGGTACCCGAACTAAGATTACTCGGTGCGTATCACGATGATCCTGCCTACATTAAGGCCGTTGCCGATTCGATACGCACTCACTGGGCGGAGAAGGGGCAGGGCGATAAATTATTAATGTCCTTTCATGGTATGCCAAAGGCCACACTGAAGGCCGGCGATCCATACTTCTGTCAATGCCATAAAAGCGCGCGCCTGATCGCCGCCGAGCTCGGCTTGCAGGAAGGGCAATGGGAAATGGCCTTTCAGTCACGTTTTGGTAAAGCCGAATGGTTAAAGCCCTATATAGCAAAACGTCTGGTGCAACTCCCCGGTGAAGGGGTGAAACACCTGACCGTGGTCTGCCCCGGCTTTGCAGTTGATTGCCTGGAGACCCTGGATGAGATTGCGATGGAAGGCCGTGAGGAATTTATCAAAGCCGGTGGCGAACAATTCGAATACGTACCTGCACTCAATGCCTCGCCCGAGCATGTGTCATTGATGACAGACATGATCATCAACAATGCAGGCGGTTGGCCTGAACTGGATCAGGATAAAGCCGACGCGCAACAAGCGAACCTGGAAAAAAGTAAAGCCGATGCCATAGCTGCCGGTGGCAAGTAGTAGCGCCCCTCTTTCAAGGGGGCGTATAGTAAAATTCTCCACACCCACCCATTGACACGCCCTCAAAGCCTGCTAGAATAAAAGTCAGTCAACCAACTAACTAAGAGTAGGCATGCCCAGAACCAGCGATAAACGTGAACGCCTCGTCGATGCAGCCGTCACTCTGTTCTATCACCGCGGCTATGGTCAGACCTCACTGTCTGATATTGCCGAACAGTCTGGGGTGCCGCTTGGTAATGTATATTACTACTTCAAAACCAAAGATGATTTGGCCAATGCCGTGATCACCGAACGTACCCATCATCAGAATGATATGTTTGCCTATTGCGAGCAGGGTAATGAACCGCAGGCAAGCTTGCTTTGCTTCCTTGATGTGCTGACCGACCTCAGCGGTGATGTCGCCAAATACGGCTGTCCGATTGGTAGTCTGTGTCAGGAGCTGAACAAGAATGATACGGCGCTGGCCGATAAGGCCGATGCACTGTTACAACAGGCACTGACATGGTCCACGAAACAATTCAAATGCATGGGGCATAAAGATGCTGCCAAATTGGCCCAGCACCTGATGGCGACGATGCATGGCGCCAGTTTGTTGACCAATACCTTCAACAAACCTTCCATTATCAAGGAAGAGGCGACGCGTATGAAAAAGTGGATCAAATCGCTATAGACGGTTTTTTATTTTCATATTAAATAGTAAGTTAGCTAACTAAATAAAGGGAAATTTTCATGTCGACGCTGTCAAAGCAAATCAGACAAGCCGCTGATGCATTCATCAGCAGCAAGCCGGACCATGCTCAGGCTGTGATGGCAAAAGCATTCGACGAATTGATGCAGTCCTGCCTCGGAGAGCAGGCGCTGAACACCGGTGACAAGGCCATCGACTTCACACTGCAAAACGCCAACGGAGAGGACGCCTCATTATACGCACTGCTGGAAAAAGGACCGGTGGTGCTCAGCTTTTATCGCGGTGGCTGGTGTCCATTTTGTAACCTGGAGTTCAAGGCGTTGCACGACATCCTGCCGCAAATTAAATCCTATGGTGCGCAGCTAATCGGCATCTCACCGGAAAAACCGGATCATAGCCTGCAAACCGTTGAACGCCATCAACTGCAATTTGAGGTGCTCAGTGATATCGGCAACCAAGTGGCCTGGCAATATGGATTACTGATGTATGTGCATCCGACCTTGCGCAACTATTACCTGCAATGGGGCTTTAATCTGCCTGAAGTCAATGGCGATGAAAATTATTTACTGCCCATACCTGCCACCTATGTCATCGATAGGGAGGGTTGCATTCACACGGCCTATATCAATAAAGATTACACCCAGCGCATGGAACCCGAGGCAATACTCCAGGCGCTGACATCACTGACAACAATCCATTCATCATAAAAAGGAACAAAGATGCAAGCAAAGCAAAGCAGTACTGATAAACCGGACCTGTTCACACCCATCACGATCGGTAAACTGGAGCTATCTAACCGCATCATTATGGCACCACTGACGCGTAACCGCGCCGGCGAGGGTAATGTACCGCAAGCCATGAATGTGACCTATTACCAGCAACGCGCCAGTGCCGGGCTGATCATCACCGAGGCCACCCAGGTATCACCGCAAGGTGTCGGTTACCCGGCCACCCCTGGCATTCATAGCCAGGAACAGATCGACGGCTGGAAGAACGTCACCAAGGCCGTACATGAACAGGGAGGCCATATCTTCCTGCAGTTATGGTACGTCGGACGCATCTCGCACCCGAGCTTGCTACCCGAAGGCCAGACTCCGGTATCCGCGTCGGCAATCAAACCCGAAGGCGAGGCGATTACCTACACCGGTATGCAGCCCTATGTTGTACCGCGTGCACTGAACCTGGAGGAGATGCCCGGCCTCGTCGACCAGTACCGTCAGGCCGCCAGCAATGCCAAGGCCGCCGGCTTTGATGGCATTGAAGTGCATGCCGCCAATGGTTATCTGATCGACCAGTTCCTGCGTGATGGCACCAACCAACGTGATGACGAATACGGCGGCTCACTGGAAAACAGAGTGCGCCTGTTACAGGACATCATCGCAGCCGTGACCGAGGTCTGGGAACCGGGCCAGGTCGGTGTACGCATCTCGCCCGAGAACGGCTTCAACGACATCCGTGACTCCCAACCCCAGGCGACCTTCAACTACGTTGCCAAGACCCTCAGCGGTAAAGGCCTCGCTTATCTGCATGTGGTCGAAGGCGACATGATGACTGGCGAACGCGGTATCGACTACCGCCAGATACGCGACCATTTCGATGGCCCGTACATGGCCAACTGTGGCTACACCCAAGACAAGGCGCAGGCGTCACTGGCACAGAGCAATGCCGACATGGTCGCGTTCGGTTCGCTCTACATAGCCAACCCGGATCTGGTCAAACGCTTCAAGGCTGATGCCGAGCTCAACACCCCGGACCAAACTACCTTCTATGGTGGCGATGAGCACGGTTATACCGACTACCCAAGCCTATAGGGTGGTGACGCATGAGCCCAGGGACGGGCCCATATCGTTTTCACCGAATGCTAATCACTAAAGCAAGCCGGCGCACACTGCATTAACAATTGTTAACATTGTGAACCATGTGGACTTTCCGGTTTTTCAGAGTTAATTTATTGAAATATAAGCAAATACTATTTTTCATGCCAATATTCATGGCACAATTATTCACAAATTGTTCTGAAATACTGACCTATAATCAGGGCGTTAGTTAATCGTTCCAGGGGAAAAACATGAATGCAGTGAATTACCAAGAATCAGGCAGCCATGGCATATATATCGCTCAGGGCACAACAACGATCGGCAGGGGTAAAAGCAACACCTTGGTCATCCCTGAAAAGGTCATCAGCCTGTTTCACGCAAAAATTATCGCCTTTAACCAAACGGCCTATATCCAGGATCTCGATAGCACCAATGGAACGTATGTCAACGGAAAACGAGTTCACCAACATATACTGCGGGCCGGCGACTTCGTCATTATAGGCACCTACCGCTTTACCATCGCCGGATTTGAGTAAATAGCCCCGATCAAGGCCCCTGAATTTCTCGACATATCAGGGGCTAATCAGTATAATGCCGCTTCTTTCGGTAATCGGGACACCTTCCCCTGAAGAAATACCGCCGAAACCAAGCGCCCGTAGCTCAGCTGGATAGAGTACCTGGCTACGAACCAGGCGGTCACACGTTCGAATCGTGTCGGGCGCGCCATATTAAGTAATCTCAATCAAGCAGTTATCGTGTTTTAGCGGTAGCTGCTTTTTTGTTGCCTATGATCGGGTGTAGCCAATAATGTACCCCCGACCTCTGACAAAGCGCACAGCTTGTCCGCATACTTCGATAAATGTTCAGGGGCCAAGTGTGCGTAACGTTGCACCATACGAACATCTGACCACCCACCCAACTCCTGAAGCGCGTAGAGCGGGGTACCGTTCTGAACATGCCAGCTCGCCCAAGTATGACGGAGATCATGCCAGCGAAAATCGGTGATACCGACTTCAACCAAGGCATTGCGCCAAAGCTTGGTGTTGCACTTCTTAACGGGATTACCTTTGTAGGTAAACACAGCAGTCGGATGTTTCCCGATCTGCGCCCGAAGAACCACAACCGCATCATTGTTCAGTGGAACGCCAATAGACTTCCCAGCCTTCGCCTGATCAGCATGAATCCATGCCACACGTCTCGTCAGATCTACTTGAGACCATTCCAGACCGGTGACATTCGCTTCCCTTAATCCCGTGGCGAGTGAGAACTTCACAGTCGCCACCAGGTGCTCGGGTAATACCGCCAGTAACCTTTGTGCCTCATTGTGTGTTAACCAACGTATACGGCGTTTGGGCTCTTTAAGCATCCGAACATAAGGTGCGCGATCAATCCATTCCCATTCACGGGCTGCACGATTAAGGATAACCCTAATCACCTCCATCATGCGGTTAACCGTTGCCGGCTTCACCCCAGTCTTGAGCTTTGCAGTACTGATCTTGTCCAGCAGTTCGCGGTTAATCTCGTCCAAGAAACGATCGTGAAGGAAAGGGTCAACCCACTGGATATGACGCTTATCATCGATACGACTTTTCTTGTCCTGATTTTCCTGAAACCAACGGACAACGGCTTCTTTCCACGTTCTTCGTGGTTTGTCACCCAGTTGTGTGACTCGCCACAAACTGGCTCTGAGTCGATCTTCAAACTCTTGAGCCTGTCGTTTATCTACCGTTTTAGTAGATTGTTGTATTCGACGTCCGTTTGGCGCGGTAAATTTGCACCACCAGAACCTCGATTTAGGTCGTTTGTACAACATAGAGAACTTCCTCCATTGTGCTGCACTTGCAACCCCAGCCGTGGTCGAGAATATTGCGAACGTAGGTAAGATACAAGGTCTTCCACCAGAAATACCCATTGTTTGGCCGGCTTGGCAGCAGGAATTTCACCATTCGCCGCCTTTTCCCGTAGGGTTTGCCAATGCATTTTGAGGAAATCGGCGGCCTCATACAGGTCCAGTGTCTGATATTCATTATTCGCCATCTCGCTGTTTCCTATAGGCTTTTGCCACCGCTTCATCTGCTGGATGTAACGTATCTTCAGTGGGTAAGTTACGAAAGGTGTTATAGGCTTTTACCTTTAGCGCCACTTTTTGGGTCACATAGTCGTAATAAGACAAACCCGTGAAATACTCACGCTCATCATGATATTTTTTAGCGGCTTGATGGAAGGCATGGGCACCTTCGATGGGGTCACTAATACACTCCATTGCCATGAACGAATGGAAGGCACTTAGACCATTATGAAATAGATAATGATACGAAGGCAGTCTACTTTTATCTGGTTTAATTCGCGTTAGCTTTTCATTGCCCGCCCAGTTAGCGTTTTGGAGCGACTCCCAAACGGGTGCAGTCGGCCAGCGTGTTTGAGTCTTGTCATTGTGATTGGGTACGGATAACCGGAGCCAGTCTTGCGTAGAGTATTTCCATAGACCTGATAGATTCTGCATCAGACTATCGAAAGAAATAATACCCAGCTCACGCAAACAGTCTCGACGTATCTGGAATTCTAGACGCCATACAGATTGCTTTCCGTCCCATCCGGACTCACGCCATAAGTCTTCAAGATAAGGGCGGGATTTTTTCTCCATTTCTAATGTCTTGTTATACAAACGTGCAGAGATCCTGCCTCTACCGATAACCCAACCAGAGAATTTACGTTGAACCGTGTAGCGGTCCATATCTTTAGCCTTGGTAACCCAGTCCATGTCTATAATTTTCTCTAATGGATGCTCAGTGAGAAAGTCTACACAGAGATCGACGCGGCTAGTATTGGGGCCGTCAGAGAGTGAGCCTAGTGCTTTAATTATGGACGTAAGGCTCTCTACGGCGCTCTCAGCACCTTTCAATGTAAGGAGCTTACTAGAGAGTTGGGAATGGGCGAGGGGAGCGCGCAGGGCACCTAATTTGGCTACCTCAATACGGTACCAATTATCATTCAGGATAAATGCAAATGGATGACGACCACGATCACTAACATCGAATAGATGGTCATATACTGGAAATTGAGCTAGAGCCACTTTATCAGGATTCTTTGATTGTGCTAGTTCCTTGAGGGCATTAAGCCTTATCGAGCTTTCTTCAAATAACTCCCCCTGATAAGAGAGATAAAGACTGTCAATTCCAGTTCTTAGTATTTTGGTATTGCTATCATTAATGCAATTAGAGGGTACTGTGTTACTAGACTTGGTACCCTCATCAGAAATAATCTCATCGTGTAAACGCGGGGCCTTCCCCTCCGGGGAGCCCTCCCGCGTTTTACTTCTCTTTACTTGGTTTTGGTGTGCAATCTTGTCGGTAGACACGGTATTTCTCCTATGATTAATAAAAAGTAGGAGAAACTGTAAGATTATGAATCAGTGATCACGACTACATGAAATCGCCATTTCATGTAGAGCGTGCTTTTTTCCACCTCGAGATGAATTGCCAAAGACTCCTTGCCGGGTCTTCAGTATCAGTAGGATATAGGCCTAAGTCCTCAGAAAATAAGCTATAGGCAGTATCAGTGCTCAGATTATCGAGAGAGTTGGCTTCTTCTAGAAGGTATAAAGCAAGCCTTAATTCGGTATATTCTTCCTTGGGCTTCTTAGGTCGCTTATGGATCGCGTTTGATAGTTTATTGAAAAATTCTTCATCTCCCATAAGCTCTGCAAGAGCAACTCTATCAGCAATGGTGGGGCATGATAATATCGAATGATCAATCTGTACTGCCTTGAATAGTGCACCATCATTACCATTGCGGACATCTGTAACTAGCTCATTGAGAAACTTTGAGTGAACAACGAGGCTATCGAGGGATTTAGTAATGGAGAATAGAATGACAATTACGTGCATCTCCTTAAATTGACCTCCAGTGCCACCGTTCCATTCAATGTCATTCCCAGCAAAAATATCATCTATTACTGCCTGTTGTGGATCCTCTTGAATGGCAATATGCTTGACTAGGTCTGAGAGTCCTAAAACGTGTACTATCATCGTTACATGTTCAAGAATGGTATACTCATAAATTTTAGACCAGAAGAACGGTGAAGTGAGTTTCTGTATTAACTTATCGGGTTGTGCTCTGAATTCATGCAGTGCTTCTTCACGCTTTTTATTGAGCGCTCTGTAAGCTTCAAGAAATAGAGAGATTTGTTCCCTGGTCAGTTTATTGAATTCTTTAGTATCAGGCATTACTTTTGGAGATCTTCCTAAGATTATCTACAGATAGGATTCGGTTTTCTTCTTGCCATTGTGAGAGCCTTTCATTTAGATGCTAACTTAAGTAAAGAAAATGTCATCTTTTAATGGGTAACTCGGATAGTTAACGTTTACATAAAAGCACGACGTCAGATGTGCCCCAGTGAGCGAAGCGAGCAACCTGATGTAATTGTTATATTTTTTTAAAATCATCTTTAGTATAGCTAACTGATAAAAAACTTAACGTTTTAGGTCTGATTTTTGACTTATTTCCAATAATACCTAACACATGCTCAGCAGCCACCTTGTTAGTGAAATCTATAACATTATCTTTAGACTTAAATATTTCGTGATGAGATACCAAATTTACCATAATATTTAATAAAATTTCATCCGTTAATAATAAATCTTGTATTAAAATATTTGATTCATCACCATCATGAACATATTGACTCCTTTTCTTGTAGGCTCCTTTAATCTTTTCTTTATAGTTATCTACCTCCCAATAGCCGATCCAACCAATGAACGCCTCTATTCTTTTTGGCAGAATTTCTGTATATTTATCCCCCTGTCTAGTGAGCAATAGTTCGATTGCTATCATGTTTGCTAGGAATGCTTGAGCAAGATTATTTGTTGTAATGCTTTGTCCAATTAATCTTGATGCTCTGTATAAGTCCCCTCTCCAAGAAGAATTAACTACAATTTCGTTTTTAAATATTTTAATTAATTTTGTAAAAAAGATATCGTTTTGCCATTTCATCCAATGCTCATCTAGTCTTAAGTCACCAATTTTCCCAATGCGTTGGTAGCTCAATTCAAATAAATCATTTTCTAAATTTAAGCATAAGTAACTAATGCTGGTAGTGGAGCTTATGTATATTGATGGATATGAATTAAATCTTCTTCTGCTGTATCCAAGTTGAGATACAGATAAAATCTCTAGTTCTTCAACTATTAGTCGTAGAGCCTTGGTTGTAACCTCAGATTGTTTTCCGCTAAATCGTACAAGTGCGACTGTAACCTCTAATTCCGAAAAAAAACTCTTATATTCAGGCGTAGACTTTAATTCAGACATACGTTTTTGAATCCCAAAACGCTTCAATACTCTTGGTAATTTTTCTACTGAAATAAATGTAACTCTATTAATTGTAATTTCATTTTTAACTGCATCAGTTAAAATCAGGCCTATTGTTGGGACTATGTAGATCCATGATCCAGTAAAGTCTTTTGTTTTATGAGTCATAATATATAATATTAAATTTAATGTTTAAGCTAAGAGGCTAACAAAAAGGCGATAGCTTTTGTTAGGGATTGCACATTAATAAGTAAATTGCCCAAAGTGCTAAACTTATCGGTAATAAAAACTCTATTAATAACCACCGTGTATTCTGGCTTTTCAAAAAATACTTAAACCAAGTATCAAATCTATCTAGTGAAGCCGGCACTCTTTCTGCCTCTAAGGTTTTATTAACATCTTCAACCTTGCTTCTGAGATTAGCTATTTCACCTCTTATATGAGACAAGCTTTGAATTAGAACGCTGATGTTTAATGTTTCCCCTTCCTCTTTTGCTTTTTCTATCTCCCTATTAACATCTTCAAAAGTTGTAGCTATATCTTCGAATTTCTTGTTAATACCACTAACTGACTGGGATTTTTTTTTCCACCAATTATATAAGGTAGATTGTCGTGGATCGTTTGGGTAATCTGCATGTTCGCTTGCGAATGTGCCTGTGGTTACATAGGCAACCTTAGTACCAGTTATCCGAAGCCTCCATTCCAGTAAGCTATCTATTGCACACCAAATAAAGTGCATAGCTAAATAAGCTACTGCACCTAATAATAGATTGCGGAATAAACCATCATTTAACCCGGCAAACTTTAGTCCAAGAAAGGATGAGCCTTTTTCTACTTCTAAACCACCTAGAACATAAGCAATGGTTATTACACTAAGGAGAAAAAGTGTAGTGCGTATTTTTTGTGTTTTAGTATCAAATTCACAAAATACTGGCTCACCAAGCACTTTTTGAACGGCTGCTATTCTCTTTTTCTTATCTTCTTCCATATTAAATAATTTACCTTGAAGTCTCTAACGCTAAACTCGGTTACCGCGTTTAGCGGTTAGTTCGAGTTCTTGTTCAATGTTTTTTATTTCTTAGGTAATGGTCCACCATACTTTACTTTTGGTGAATTTCCTAAGTCTTCAGCGGCATATAGCCTTAACCGGGTCTAGAAGGCGGACTTTTGGGGTGTGTTTGATCTTGACCCCATGAGTATAACTCCTCAAAATCATGATTATTGACCAGGTCTCGTAATACTAACAGTGAAAACGAGGGGATCATTTCTATAACTAACTGATAAATATAGAAATAAATGTTGCAGTCAAAACATTGTAAACATTATAACGTGACGTCTGGGTCACGGTTATCATACTGTAAGCTTTTTTATAAGAATTTCTGCATAACAAAGGTGTAACTTTGTTCAAGAAAGGTTCGAAATACACAAGAAAAGATGTTGGATGGATCTTACTCCCAGAGACAGGGCGTCCAAAAGGTGGAGCATGGGATACCGGATACGTAACTGTCGATGACCTGCTTATCGTTTTTATGAACATTGGGGTACCGGGAAAAACACACCACGACTTTGATAATGACTTTAATGAAGAAAGCGGGTTGATTACCTGGTTTGGTAAGCCGAATACACATTCAGGTCAACCATTATTTAAGAAGCTCTTGAATAGAGAATTAACGGCACATTTCTTCGCAAGATGGGATAACACTGACCCAAAGTTTACCTATCTAGGAACAGGCTCTGTTGTTAAATATGATGATGCTGCTGAGACAAAAAGTGGCATTAAAGCAATTAAACTCCTACTCAGCGTTGATGACGCTGAGTACATCTTGCCTAGTTCTAAAGAAAAGCAAGAAGCTAAATCATCATTTATGTTCGAGAGGCACCTTGAGGACTTCCTAATTACAAACTGGAAGCAGACCCATCTAGGTGAGAAGTATTCGATTTATGAAGAAAATGGTCTGCCGGTAGGAAGGCAGTATCGGACTGACACTGGACCTTTGGATATTCTAGCTCTAAGTAAGGATGGCAAAGAATTTCTAGTTGTAGAACTAAAAAGAGATAGAGCGAGTGACGAAGTAGTAGGTCAAACACTACGTTACATGGGATGGGTAAAGAAAAATCTCTGCTCTGCAGAGCAAACCGTGAAAGGGTGTATTGTTGCTCTAAGTAGTGATACGAAACTAGAGAATGCCTTGCACACATTAGATAACATCAACTTCGTTCGATATGAAGTAGACTTTAGACTCATTGAAGAGTTTTAGTAGCACAAGATTATGATATACAACAAGTACCGCAACAAGCTAGCAAGACGCTCGTTCAGATACAAACTCCGCTGCGCCCTGTTTACGCAGTACAGCTTTATCGTTATGTGAATAAAATAAATGAATAAATATACAATCGCACTTTTGTTAGTTATTGCCTTCTTGAAATCCGCATGTGATTTTGATTATACGTACAATAAATGCATTTCTAGTGCCAAGCTGAAACACAAGCATTACGATCATCAACTGATTGAAGCTCTATCAAATTGTGCGGCGAAATTTGAAGAGCGAATAAATCTGATGGAGTCTTTAGAAATTAACATAACCGGCAAACTTCACCCAAATAGGGATACTTTTATCTATTTAATACAGAATCAAAGTAAAAACACAACGATCACAAGGATAACCTTTCATCTTGAATTAGCTAGAGATGAAATATTAAAGGAAAAAATTGAATGGGCATCAGGCCTAAAAGGAGCGTCAAACTATTCTAAAAAAATGATAAAAGATATAGCTATTGAAATTCTTAAAAAAGAAAATTTATTAGAAAAGTGGAACTATGATGTTCGTTTTAACCCTACCATAGATGTACTATCTAATCATAAAAATGAAGTTAAAATACACACTGATGCGGCAGAGTCGCTTAGAAACAACCAATACAGCAATATTTCATATTCCTTGTATGGAGTTCAGAATTAAATCACATAAAACATGATAATGTGATCCCGGGTCTCGGCTATCATACAGTTATAAGTAAGAAAGGAATATAAATGAGAGAAGATATGTCTGATTTTCTAATACACTTCACCAAGGGTGAAGATATGGAAGGCGCATATCAAAATCTAAAGAGTATTATTGATCAAACTGTTGTACATGGATCTAGTGCAAAAATTAGGGACGGTTCAAAATGTGTTTGCTTTTCTGAAGCTCCTCATTCAAGCCTCAAAAACGGCTTATCAAATCCTTCTTTCTATTCTCCATATTCACCATTCGGCATCATGACCACAAAAGAGTATATTTATAATCTTGGTGGGCGCCCGGTGATTTACCAGCCAGAAAGCGAGTTTTCTCAGTTGTCAGTCTATAATAGTTGGAGACATATGCGTTTCGAACTTCCTGGCATAGATTTTACATGGGAGCGTGAATGGCGAATAAAAACAGACGGTTATCGTTTTCACCCTAGAAATACTCAAGTCATTGTTCCAGATAACTCTTGGGCGCAAAGGTTAATAGGAGAGCATGATGCGGAACAGCAGTGGCTAACACTACAGTACAGCCAAATCATGGATGAACTGCTCGTTATTCAATATGAGGAACCATTTCCATGGATTGTTGTAGAGTTAAACAACACATAACAAGGCGCTCGTGCGGGGTGCTTGCTTCGCTACCGCGCCCCACAGCTTTAACGTTGAATGTCTGCTTTTGCTGGTTTTCGTAGTGCCTGAATGACCGTTACTGGCCGGTTACTGCCTATCGATAAATATCTTTGAAGGTCTGCTACAGGGTGTTCAGAGACCTTAACTGCTTTAGTAAATCGTCAAATAAAAATATAATTCTATTTTCGATAGTGTCAGGTCAGATTTAAATTACTATAAGTAAATAGCATTTTGAATGCTAGCTAAGACTATTGTTTTGAAATATATAAAAGTGTAGCCAAAAGTGATACAAATCATTGGTAATTGCCCCAAAATTAAAGCTAAGTGTATCTAATTTAAAATGCGGCTGAGGTTGCAAGTGATTGATTATAAGTAAGAATATTTCATTTTATTACGACTACGAACCAGGCGGTCACACGTTCGAATCGTGTCGGGCGCGCCATAAATTCAAAGGCTTACGTTTTGCGTAGGCCTTTTTTATTTACAACGTAGAGAAATCGTAGAGTCTTTTTCTACTGTTTCCCATTGCAGTTCAATTCGAGCTGCGGCGTTAGCTAGATGTTCCGGTGCAAGATGGGCATAACGTAAGACCATCTCATACGACTTCCAGCCACCCAGCTCCATGAGCTCCTGCTAGCTGGCGCCATTTATCATGACCACCCCATTGCCAACCCGGTATTTGAATTGTACGCAGCCGCGGTACAGCACTTTGGCCGGGTATCCACCATGATAGAACGTGGCGATCATATCCCTCCGCTGTCTGAATTGCTTGTAGAGCTGGAACAGGTGCGCCACATTGCTGAAGAACATTTTAAAGACTCCGTCTCTGAAATCCAGATTGCCTGATATCGGCGCTCATGAAACAACTGGCTAAACTGCAACTCACGTTTCAGGATTGTGTATTAAATCCCGGCAATGCGAAATCCACGGCATGGGTCAGCGCCAGTGGCCTTGCCGACCCAGAAATCCAGTTATCAATCTACACCCATGCCTATGCTGCGGTTTAAAAGAAGTATTGGCGAATGATTATCCTGCTGTGCTGCCGGTCTGCTCAAAGGGTGGATCACTCAAGGATTGATAAGCGGTATTCAATAGGATTACCAGGATCAGAAACCGTTTTCTGATGGCCTACTGAAGAAGGGTAATCGAAAAAGGGGCAGAATGTATTCGGCCCCTTTTTCTTTCCTTAATTGAAGAGTTTACTTCACTGGCAACAGCGGGCACTGGAAATATGTGGGTGGTCCACCCATAAATGAGCCTGGTGTAATAGCCAGGTGACCGAGCAGGTAATGTTCCATGATCTCAGCATAGGACCTCAGTACGGGGACATCATTATTGTGAGCCTGCATGCCCTCCTCGGTCCAAATAGTGGTATGTGTGAACCAGCGGCCGCCGTTATAGTTAGGATTACCCGGGGCGGCTTCCGATACCGGTAACTGGCCCGCAGCTCCGTTCAGGATGACAAACAGCTTGTCAAAGGACTGAGTGTTATTTTCATTCGGTGCCGGTAGTTCGGTAGTAGCCTTGGTTCCCCAGACCTCGCCATCGCCGTACAATGCGGCACTAAAGTCGGGCTGGCCCGGTGCGGCCTGGGCGCCGTTAGCCAGCAGAAGACCCATAACAAGACTGATTAAGATGCTAACTGTTTTTGTGTTCATAATCTCCTCCAGTTTAAGTAAATGATCAATACACTGTCTTCATAGACAGGTACACATCATCCCCAGATAGATTCACGTGGCAATCACGCAATTATCAAGAAAGGATCACGGCGGGAAATTCAGGTGGTGCGTCGGGACGGCAGGTCGAAGCTGAAGGCGACTGAGACTTATTGTTGAAGTTCAAGACTCAGGAAACTGGTGTTGTATGCAGTGATACTGAAATGACTGGCAGACACACGATAGCAAGCAGATAACCGGTGTGGACTACATTTAGGTTGTAACTAAATAAATAGCTGCATGTTTCTAAAGCACGAATCACGGGGTCAGGTCTTACGAATCACGGGGTCAGGTCTTACATTTTACATTGATAGCGAATCACGGGGTCAGGTCTTACATTTTACATTGATAGCGAATCACGGGGTCAGGTCTTACATTTTACATTGATAGCAAATTAGTTTATAAAATAAATCACTTCGAATCTAAAGTTTATTAAGGATGATAAACGATGAGCAGGCCATTAAGGATTGAATTTTCTGGTGCGCTATATCATATAACAGCAAGAGGGAATGCTCGTCAGGTTATTTATGAAGATGACGAGGATCGCCATACATTCCTTGAGTATTTATCGAAAGTTACTAAACGATATGATTGGTTATGCCATTCTTATTGCTTGATGGATAATCATTATCATTTGCTTGTAGAAACACAATGTCCCACATTGTCTAGAGGAATGAAGCACCTTAATGGAAATTATACGCAAGCCTATAACAAGCGGTATAATCGAGTAGGGCATCTATTTCAGGGTCGTTATAAAAGTATTTTGGTAGACAAAGATAGCTACTTGCTGGAATTATCCCGTTATATTGTTCTCAATCCAGTACGAGCGCGCATGGTACGTTCAGCAAAAGATTGGCCCTGGAGTAGCTATAGGGCGATAGCCGGCATTACAGCCAAGCCAGGTTTCCTTACAACAGATTGTATACTGGGTGTATTTGGTAATAAACGTGAAATTGCCCGGCAGTCATATCGGCAGTTTGTAGCGGAAGGGAAGGGTCAACCTTCGATATGGAGCTGTTTAAGAAACCAGGTTTATCTTGGCGATGACGATTTTGTGCAAAAGATGCAATGTAAAATAGATGCAGAACAATCACTAGAGG
>CAMYJO010000017.1:81992-109599 GCA_947258755.1 uncultured Gammaproteobacteria bacterium | reverse complement strand
CTCATCCAGCAACAAAATGCGTGGATTTTTCATCAATGCCTGGGCAATGGCCAGGCGTTGTTGCATGCCGCCGGATAACTCATGCGGGTACAGATCGAGTGCATGGGTCAGGCCGACGGATTCAAGCATTTTGCGGGCTTTATCCTCAGCCTGCTTGCGCGCTGTACCGAACAGTTTGCCGAGAATTCTGGATTGTTCAAACTCCATACCGAGGATGGTATTTTTCAGTACCGTTAAATGCGGAAATACCGAATATTTCTGGAACACGATGCCACGTTCGGGGCCTGGTTCCTCGGGGAAGGGCTGGCCATCGAGTAACAGTTGGCCACGCGTTGCCTGCTCCACGCCCAGTAACATGCGCAGAAAGGTGGTTTTACCACAACCCGAGGTGCCGACGACGGTTATAAATTCACCTTCTTCAACGGTTACATTGACCTGCTCGAGGACAACATTATCGCCATACTCCTTCCATACATTGTCTGCCTGAATGATTGCCATGACTTATTTACCCCCACTATGGAACCAGGGAAATGCCTTGACCGAAATCATTCTCAACAGGTAATCAGTCATAAAGGCCAGCAAGGTAATCCACGCCACATAAGGCAGGATGACATCCATGGACAGGTAGCGGCGTACCAGGAAAATTCGGTAACCGAGGCCGTCAGTAGAGGCAATGGGCACCCAGGGTTTGTGCCTTGATCATTTGCTCGCTGGGTAATTCCAGTACCTTGCTTTGCAAGTCGCGCATAATAAAGGGTGTGATGCCGACCGCAATCAGCACTACTTTGGATAATTCGCCCAGGCCAAAGACAATAAATAATATCGGCAATACCGCCAGAGGTGGTATCAGTGATATGGCGGTAATAACGGGTGACAGATTGGCGCGTGCATAAGGTATGACACCATTAAGCACACCGAAAAACAAACCGATGATGGCGCTGATGCCAATGCCCAGTCCCAGGCGTGTCATGCTCGAAGCGGTGTCTTGCCAGAACAGGTATTCACCAGTGCGTTTACTGGGTTGCAGCGCCAATGTTTCCATCGCTGTGGCCATGCTGCCCATGGAAGGCAACAGTTTATCACGTGGGTTTTCGGCCAGGCGTGCATCTGAGGCGACGATGTACATAATCAGGATCAGGACAAAAGGTAACACACCGAGAGATATTCTCAGTAGCCTGTCCGGATGGTGGTTCATTAATCTTTTCATAGAAGGGAACCCGCAATTTAGGCCGGGAATGATCCCGGCCTTGTCAGACTGACTTATAGTTTACCGTCGGCAGCCTGCTGCATGTAGGATGGATCAAAGCGCAGCTTGACGTTTTTACTGTCACCAAAAATACCGGCAGGTGTTTCAATGCCGATGAAGCCGGCATCGGGTGCGCCATCACCTAATAGCCCATGATCAAAGGAGAATTTTGCCACCTTGGCCATCGTTTCTTTCAGGTCTTTGCTGTTGGTGAAATCGACGGCATCTTTGGGTGCATAGAACATTTTGGTTGAAGCTAATTGAGCATCGTAACCCTTCAGATCAGTACCGGAAGCCTTACCCATAGCCGTGCGTGCAGCGATGGCTGTCTTATCAGATGCTGACATCGTCGCCATGATTTCATACCATGCGCCGGTCAATGCTTTACCGAGTTTGGGATTCTTCTTAAGTGTGGCGCTATTGACGACCATCAGATCAATAATTTCACCCGGGATCTGGCTGGAATCAAAAAGCTTGTTGCTGTTTGGCATGGCCATGATTTCACTCACCAATGGATTCCAGGTGGTGACGGCGGTTACGTCCTTGGTGCCATAGACGGAAACCATATCGGCATCCGATGTATTCACCACTTTTACGTCTTTTTCACTCATGCCAACGGATTCAAGTGCTCTGGCTAGCAAGTAATGTGACACACTGAGTTCGACCAGGTTGACATTCTGACCCTTGATATCTTTCAGTGATTTCTTGTCCTTGAGAATGACGGCATCGTTGCCATTGGAAAAGTCACCGACAATCAGTGCGGTGCTGTCTACACCACTGGCGGCAGGAATGGTGAGCGCATCCATGTTAGTCATAACGCAGCCATCAAACGCACCGGATGTATATTGGTTGATGGATTCAACGTAATCATTGATTTGTACCACTTCAATTTCAATACCGTATTTATCGGCCCATTTTTTGACGATGCCCGAACTGTTACCGTAGTCCCAGGGCATCCAGCCAACGTAGATGGTCCATGCAACCTTGAATTTATCTTTGGCCAGCACAGGTTGTGCGACCAATAGGGCGAGGGGTAAAATCAGTAGTGCGAGTAATTTTGTAAATGTGTTTTTCATGTTTCCTCCGGCCGTGTACACGTGGATGTCAGGAGGTCCAATGGCATATGCATGGCTTGACCTCCCGGGCTTTTATCCCTCCGTGTAACCTGCGGCAACCATGATGGTATAAGGCAGGTCGACAGCTCTCGGACCAGGCACCCATTACAGGTCGGAACCCTAGCGGTCTATTGCAGGTTGTGATGGCATGCATATGCCATTGAACGCTCACCTGTGTTTAACTAGTGCAATATGAGTGCCATAAAATAATTATTATTACAATCAATTATCTAGTGAAAAATGGGGCTATATCAGAAAGGGTTCTATCCCCTTATTAGTGCAATGAAAAGCAGTACGCACCGGGGTGGGGCACGTACTGAATACCTTGCACGCGCTCATTGGGGGCGGGAGTTAATTACATTTCAGCATTTGTTCTTACTTCGTGTCTCCGCGGTGAAGACTTCAAACAAATGTTTGCAGGCCTGCAAAAAAACAGAAGGATGCGTTTGAACAAGGCTTATTGACCCGCAGGCATCTCAGAACGATGTGATGCCCTGTTGCGCGCAGTCCATGGCCTGGGCCTTGTCGGGTTCCTGCACCGGGCGACCGAGATGATGCCCTTGCACATAATCCACTCCCAGTTCCTTCAGTACATTCAGGGTCTGCTCATTCTCAACGCATTCCGCCACCGTGACCTTGCCCATGACGTGGGCAATTTGATTCATGGATTGCACCAGTGTGCGTTCAACCGGGTTGCTGGTGATGTTGCTGATAACGGAGCCATCGATCTTGATGCGGTCTACCGGCAGGTCCTTGAGGTAACCTAGCGAACAAAAACCTGAGCCAAAGTCGTCCAGGGTGCATTGGCAGCCCAGCGACTTGAGTCTGGACATAAAGCTGGATGCGGCAGCGAGGTCAGTGATGATCGCAGTTTCCGAGATTTCAAAGTTCAGGTACTCAGGCTTAAGGTCGCTCTGGTTGAGTTGCTCTTGTATCAGTAAAATCAGGCTGTCGTCTTCGATTGAGCGGTCGGACAGGTTAATGCTGAAACGTGTATTGGCGCCTTTGGCATGCATCTCTGCAAGGCGGGTGATAGCATTTTTTACCATCCACCTGTCGAGGTTGTTGATCAAACCAAAACGTTCCGCGGCCGGCATGAAGCCACCGGGTAAAATGATCTTGCCGTCATCGGTTGGCATTCGCAGCAACAGTTCATAGTCGACGATCTGTTGAGTATTTGTATCCATGATCGGTTGGTAGGCTAGAATGAAACGGTCGTTATCGATCATGTCTTTTACGCGCGCTGCCCAACCCATGTCATCGGCCATGCCTTCTTCATCGCGGTCCTCGGGTTTGTAGATGTTGACGCAGTTGCGGCCGCGGGTCTTGGCCAGGTTGCAGGCCAGGTCGGCATGCGACATAGCCTGCTCTGAAGATAGCGTGTTTTCATCGATCAGTACAACGCCGATACTGCATGAGACGCTGAAGCCCTTGCCCTTATGATAAAAAATAAAATCATCGAACAGGCGGCGGAAATTTTCGGCGGCAATTTCCAGGTTGTCGATCTCGATGTCATACAGCAGCAGGGTAAATTCATCGCCACCAAAACGCGCAAACAGGTCGCCTTCACGCGCATGTGCGGAAATGATGTTGCTGATATCAACCAGTAGCTGGTCGCCGGCCGCATGGCCGAGGGTGTCATTGATGTACTTGAATTGATCCAGGTCTATATATAATAGCCCGGAGGTTTCAGAGCTACGCGATACCCGTGCGATAAGCCGATCCAGTTCTTGCTGGAAAAAACGTCGATTGTACAAGCCTGTCAGGGCATCATGCTCGGCCTGGTAGCTGAGCTGGCGCTGGTATTTCTTGGTAGCGGTAATATCACGTGCTGTGCCGGTTATTTGAGTGAGTTTGCCATCAACATCAAATTGCGCGCGGGCATTAAAACTCAGGCAAATGTCCTTGCCATGTCTGTCCTGATGCGTGGTTTCAAATTGATAGAGTTCATGGTCAAGACTGATATCACTAAAAGCCGCTTGTTCCTGTTCGGCAAAATCAGGATGCTGAAACTGGCTGACAGGCAGGCCGACCATCTCATTCGGCGCGTAGCCATAGAATTTGATCGAGGCATTATTCAGGTAGGTCCAGTTGCCATCCGTATCCATGCTCCATACCAGGTCATGCGCTGTCTCAACCAGATCACGATACATGGCTTCGGCTTGCTGCATTTTTTCCAACGCGGCCTCGGTCTCGGAGATATCATTGACCAGGTAAATAAACACCGGTTTGCCACTGAGGATAACGCCACTGATACAGACTGAGACAGAAATAGTACTGCTGTCACGTTTGATTCCCTTGATCTTGTAGCGGCCGGACAGGTGTTTGGGTGAACCGTCTTTTTCCAGCACGTCCTGTAACAACCAGGATAACGGTTTACCACGGACATCATGCCTGTTGTAGCTGAACAGGTTCTGTGCGGCGATGTTAAAGGTGTCGATCATGCCCTGGTCATCGGTCACGATAATGCCTTCTGCGGCGTTATCGATGATCGCGTGTATATGTGTTTCCTGGTCAACCAGACGTTGGAAGACCTTGCCCAATGCCTGTGTCAGATAGCCAACTTCATCATTGGAATGGGCCTTTAAGTCAGCCAATGAGGTATGCGTGACTGCGCCACTGCCTTGTAAGGCTTTCTGCACCGGCGCTAATGAATGGCGCAGGCTGCGAATGGTTAACAAGGTCAGGCTAATCGTGATCACACAGAGCACACCCCAGATAATCATGATGTGGGGGTCAACCTGGTCTTGGCTCATCCAGTGATATTGCAGCAATAGCGAGTAAGACAGTACCGGTAGCAATCCCCCCAGCAACAACAACTTGGAATGCATGGTGTTCTGGACTTTCAGCAGGCCGGTGTAGCGGCTGAGCTGGCTGAGCTTGTCCTGGGACAGCAGGTAGGCCGGCATGCCAACCAGGATCGTAATCGTCAATTGCAGGATCAGGAAATTCCAGATAAAGCTATTGTCATAACTCAGGCCGGTCTTGTGCATGCTGTACAACAGAATCGCGGTCATGCAGGCAGCCGTGAAAATGAACAGGCTCCAGTAGACCAGGTTGAAGCGTCGAATCCGGCGGTGCAGGATCAGGGCCAGGTCTGGATGTTGCGGATCTGTTTGCAGTTTTGCCGTCAGCGGTTTGTGGAAACGCCAGAAATATGTCGTTACCAGTGCCAGCATTCCGACAAAAAAGGTCGGTAACATGCCAAACTCAATGACACTCCGCACCTCAGTGACTGACAATAGGCCAAAGAATACCGCGGCCCACAGGCTAAGCGTCGGGATCAGTAAAAAAGTCAGGCTAATCATAGCCATAAATCGAAATCGCTGGCGTTTTATCTGCGCGATCATAGGCCTGCTACAGGGTCTGGATGCGTCATTGCTACCTTATATTATATCGCTACTGCGTTAATGTTGCTGTCAGATATTGCAAAATACTTGCCAACTTTGAGGGTGAATGGAATTTCACTCAGTATGCGCAGAAAGCTGCGGTTAATATCAATATTTAGCTGAACCCTTGATAGGGGTTGGTGTTATATTATCCGACTAGATAATCATAGTTTATTTTAAACCCCTGCAGGCATGACCAGAATAAATGCGCTGGCCGGCAGGATAGCGAGAAGGGTAGATGATGATGAAACGTCGAGATTTTGTGACCAGGCTTGGAGGCGCTGCTGCCGGAGCGGGGCTGCTGAGTGCCTGTGGTAAAAAGGAAGAGGCCAGCAGTACAGTGAAACCCGCTGCACGCACCGAGTATAAATGGGACATGGTCACGACCTGGCCGAAAGACTTTCCCGGCCTCGGTACCGGTGCCAACACCCTGGCACGTCTGATCAATCAAATGAGTGGCGGCCGCATGCAAGTGACCGTGTACGGCGCCAAGGAAATCGTACCGGCCTTTGAAGTCTTCGATGCAGTGGCCAATGGCACCGCACAAATGGGCCATGGTGCTGCCTATTACTGGAAGGGTAAGAACGAGGCATTTCAGTTTTTCTCAACCGTGCCCTTTGGCATGAATACCCAGGAAATGAATGGCTGGCTGTTTCATGGCGGCGGCCTGCAGCTATGGCAAGAGGCCTATGCGCCTTTCAATCTTATCCCGGCGCCTGCGGGCAATACCACTGTACAGATGGCCGGTTGGTTTAATAAGGAAATCAATAGTATAGAGGATCTTAAGGGTTTGAAAATGCGAATCCCCGGCCTCGGTGGCGAAGTATTCAGCCGTGCCGGTGGCACCCCGGTCAACATGCCCGGTGGTGAATTGTTTACCGCATTGCAAACCGGTGTTCTGGATGCGACCGAGTGGGTAGGGCCTTATAATGACCTCGCCTTCGGCTTCTACAAGGTAGCGAAATATTACTATTACCCCGGATGGCATGAGCCTGGTACCACCCTTGAGGCGATCATCAATAAAGACGCCTTTGCACAACTGCCGGAAGATCTGCAAGCGATTGTGATGTCCGCCTGTCGTGTCGCTAACCAGGACATGGTCGACGAATACACGGCGAATAATAATGCCGCGTTACACGAGCTGGTCAATGAGCATAAAGTTGAACTGCGACGCTTGCCGGATGATGTGCTCTTGCGTCTGAAAGAATTGTCCGACGAAGTCGTTCAGGAAGTGGCGAATAAAAGTGACCTGGGTAAAAAGGTGTTTGCTTCCTACAGCAAGTTCCGCGACCAGGCACATGACTGGCATAACATATCCGAGCGTGCTTATTTGAATGCCAGGGCGTAGCGTCTAAAGCCGGCTAGTAGGCGGGCTCCACCATGCCCTGCTGCTGCCCGGCTATTTTATACTGATTGCGTCCTGCGTGTTTTGCTGCATAAAGCGCCTCATCTGCCAGATCGACGAGTTGAGCAAAATTTAAATCCGGTTGGTGTATGGCCAGTCCGGCGCTGACCGTAACGTCGGTATTACTTCTAATCGATTTGAAAATTCTATCGCTGACTTCAATGAGCATGTCTTCATGGGAATTTGGTAGCACCACTAAAAATTCTTCACCGCCATAGCGCACCACAAGATCCCCATCTCGACCTTCTTTTTCGATACAGGCAGCGGTGCTGGTCAGCGCTTCATCTCCTGTGCGATGGCCGAAATTATCATTGTAGTTTTTGAAGTTATCTATATCAATAATGATAATACCGAAGGGTTTATTATTTCTTAATGACTGCGGGATAATTTTATCCAGATAAAAATATAAGCCGCGGCGGTTGTAGAGCCCGGTTAATGGGTCTTTAAGTGAATCCTGTTCACTGCTTATTTTAAGTTGTATGTTCTCCACCATGCTTTTATTCAGGCCCATGGCATAATTTGCAAACATGGCGGAACAGGCGATAAAAAAGAAGGCCAACGCGGTGAAGTTTTGTTCTCCTACCTGTAAAAAACGTACCACTAATGGCGCAAATATTATAATACCCGAGGCTATGACGGTGCTTGTTGATGTGGCGCAATTCATGATGCTGCCTGCTGCCAAGGCAATAAGAAAGACAGAAATGATAATCAGTTGTTCATTTTCTATTGGAAAAAAAAGCAAGGAAGAAAAAGCAGCTAGGGCCATTGTGGTTGTGATAAGCCATAAATTTTCCCACAGTAAAATATTGGATGGGTTGATTTCCTTATCGTTTACTTTTTTATTAAACATGCGTGTGACTAACACGCGAGGCACATAGAGTAATAGGGTTATGCCTGTCCAGGTAATAACCAGCTTCATTTCAAGATGCTCAACGAGAATGATGCCCATAAACAAGGCAAGTGATACGCCGCCAATCAAAATTCTATCCATGGCGCTGTATAATAAGCGGATACGTTCGTAATTGAGTTGTTGCTGATCAACGCTCATATAAGAAAACTCTTGTCGGGTTCAATGCTACAAGGCGTCAAATATTTTAATTATTTTGCGCACTTTTTAACTATAGCAGTACAAAATGATATGTCACCATATTGTCTGGTTAGAACTGTTAATTAGTTGGATTTGTGACCCATGAGGCATTGATACAACATATCAATGTTAAGAAAAGATTTGCGCCGGTAACCAGGTCGCCAGTTCCGGCCACAGGGCCAGCATCAGCATGGCAAAGATCTGGATGCCGATAAAAGGTAATACGCCCTTGTACATTTGTTCCGTTCGGACCGTGTCTGGAGCCACGCCGCGCAGATAAAACAGGGAGAAGCCAAACGGCGGTGTCAGGAAAGAGGTTTGCAGGTTGATGGCGATCATGATGCCAAGCCAGGTCGGATGAACGCCCATCATCAGCAAGACCGGCGCGACAATCGGTACGACGACAAAGGTGATTTCGATAAAGTCGAGTACAAAACCAAGCAGGAACATTAGCAACATGACCAGGAACACTGCAGTAAATTGACTGCCGGGTAAACCTTGTAACAGGTCGGTGACTAATGTGTCACCACCAAAACCGCGAAACACCAGTGAGAAAATAGTCGCACCGATCAGGATCATGAAGACCATGCTGGTAATCGCAACCGTGCGTCGCATCGCATAGCGCAGTACATCCAGATTCAGCTGCCGCTGCAACATGGCTAATAACATCGCACCGAAGGCGCCGATGGCCGCGGCCTCGGTGGGTGCTGCAAGCCCGCCGATGATCGAACCCAGTACCGCAATGATCAGCAGCAGCGGTGGCAGCAGGGCGACCAACACGCGTTTCAATAATTGCAAGTTTGAACGTTGTTGGCGTTCCTGTTGGGGTATGGCTGGCATCGCATCCGCGCGCGTGAAGGCGGTATAGGCCAGGTAGATCAGGTACAGGCTGACCAGGCCGATGCCGGGTAGCAGCGCGCCGGCAAACAACTCGCCGACCGAGGTCTGTGTGCTGCCCGCCTTGTTGGCGGCATTGGTCAGTACATCGCCCAGCAGGATCAAGACGATGGAAGGTGGGATGATTTGTCCCAGTGTGCCGGAAGCGCAGATGGTGCCGGTGGCCAGGGCGGGATCGTAGCCGCGGCGTAACATGGTCGGTAACGATAGCAGCCCCATCGTCACCACGGTGGCGCCGACAATACCGGTGCTGGCGGCCATCAGGGAGCCGACAATAACGACCGAAAAGCCGAGACCGCCGCGCAAGGGTCCGAACAGGCTGGCCATGGTGTCGAGCAGGTTTTCGGCTATCTTCGCACGTTCCAGTATCAGGCCCATAAATACAAACAGTGGTACTGCAATCAGCGACTCGTTTTGCATAATCCCAAACACGCGACTACTCGTGGCATTCAAGAACGCAGACTTGAATGCGATCAAGTCAAAGGCATCCATCCAACTGCCGAGCAGGGCAAAAATCAGGGCCGTGCCGGCGAGGGTAAAGGCCACCGGAAAACCCGCCATCAACACCAGGCAAACAACAATGAACATCACTAAGGCCATTGGCTAACGCTCGACCTCTGAAGTTTGCGCATCGGGACCCTGCCGCAATACCTGAATGTTGCGTAACAACAGGGCGGTGCCTTGCAGCAACATCATCACCGGCATCACCAGCAGAAATGTTTTTAAAATATACAGTATGGGTAGACCGCCGGGTCGCGAGGAAGATTCCATGATGGCCCAGGCGTTGCTGACATATTGCCAGCACATTACGAATAAAAATATAAACACCGGGTAAAAAAGTATCAGGTAGCCAATGATGTTAACCCAGGCACGGGTGCGTGGCTGCATGTTTCGGTAGAGGATATCAATGCGTACATGGTCGCCGGTTTTTAGCGCGTAGCTGACACCGACCATAAAAATAATCGCATGCAAATACTGGGCGCCATCACTGAGGGAGTTAACGGAATGACCATAGAAGGATCGAATGGCCTCCCAGTCCAGCGCAAATAAGTTTAGACCGAGGAACCATTCATTGCTTAACAGATAACGTGGTATGGCAATGATCAGTGTCAGTATGACCAGAAGTAATACCAGCCACGAGACCATGCGCCCGGCCCACTCTGTTAATGACTCAAGCCAGTGAATTATTGTTGTGCTTTTTTGACCCATCAGACCGTATCATATTGATTCAGCGGATGAGTATAAAGGATTATGCACTAAAAACAGAGTCCTGGACGCCCCTGATGCTAGTCATCAGGGGGATTTGCCTGTGTGTCTGAGGACGGAGGCTTACTCGCCCTTGGCGCTGACTGCGACCAGCTTATCCAGGTCCGGGATGCGATGGCCGCGGTATTTGACGGTACCATCCGGGGCGATCAATTGAATGGTGGGCGTGCCGACCAGGCGGTAAGCCTGCGCCACTTGCGCCTTTTTGTTGTCGTCATTCAGCACCAGGTAGTCGAGCATGTATTCGAATACATAGTCATCGACCTCTTCCTTGTCCTCGAAGCCGACGTTAATAGCCACCAGGGTCAGGCCCTTGCCGCCGTATTTTTCATGCACTTCTTTGAAGCGCGGGATCATGGCGTGACAGACGTGGCATTTTGTCGACCAGAATACCAGTAACACATGGCCGTCCTTGCGTAGATCGGTCAGGCTTTGTGCTTGATTCTGCAGGTTGGTGAGCGAGAATTCGGGAGCCTGTTGGCCCTCAGCAGGGCCGACTGTGGCTGTCACCTGGGTCATCGTCAGGCCGAGTACGAATAACAGACATGTACGGGCTATTACATTTAACATGATGGTCTTACCTGGAAAAGGTTGTTGATTCTAAATGATCTGACAGTGGTGCGAATGGAATAGTTCAGTCTGTATGCCCACTTTTTCAGTGTGTTACCACTCAAACAGTTTCCAGAAGGGGGTATTTATATCCTCCAGTTCCTTGCGGATGACACGGCCCTTGGGGCCATCTGGATAGCGGATATAATAGGGTTTACCGACCTTGGGCGTGATCCGCACCATATACAGCTCACCGTTGACGCGGTATTCCTCAATGACCCTGTCCTTGCCCTTGCGAATAACCACATCGGCCTCAAAACTGTCTTGTTCATCGAAGCCCTCAGGAATATCAGGCGGTGCCGGTACCTCGGCGGGTTTGTCTTCGGCCTGTGCGAGCGGGGCGGCCAGCAAGGCCAGCAGGGCGGCAGAGGTGATCATCTTGGTTAAATTCGCAGGCATAATTACAGCTCCAGCATGATTTCCTGTTCTTCGGCCGAGAGATTAATGTCACGGCCCTGGTAATGGTCAAAAATGGTGTTGACGACGTCAGCGGGCTTGTCGACGATCGTGATCAGGTCCAGATCGCTGGCACTGATGGTCCCTTCACTGACCAAGGTGGTACGAAACCAGTCTAGCAGTTTCTCCCAGAACTCTGAAACCACCAGAATAATAGGGATTTTACGGCTTTTCTTGGTTTGTACCAGGGTCATGATCTCGACCAGCTCGTCCAGGGTGCCAAAACCGCCGGGCAGAACCACGTAGGCCGATGCATACTTGACGAACATAACCTTGCGCGAGAAGAAATGACGAAAGCTCAAGGCGATATCCTGATAGTCGTTACCGATTTGCTCAAACGGTAACTGGATGTTGAGGCCGACACTGGACGATTTGCCCTCATAGGCGCCTTTGTTGGCGGCCTCCATAATACCGGGACCTCCGCCACTGACGATAGCAAAACCGGCATTGGACAGCGCCAGGGCGATTTCTTCGGCCAACTGGTAGTAGGGATGGTCGGGCTTGGTGCGTGCCGATCCGAAGATGCTGACCGATGGGCCGATCGCCGCCAGGCGTTCAAAGCCCTCAACAAATTCGGCCATGATCTGGAAGATCTTCCACGACTCGCGCGAAAGCTTGCTATCATCGATCGGGGTCAACCCGGGTAGCACGGGTGGCTTGTCTGTTCCCATAATATTATCCTGCTCTGTGCCGGTAGCGGCAGTCTTCTAGTGGTGAATCCGTGATAAGATTTATCCGATATCCACTCTTGTAATAATAACAGTAAACCAGACGGTTTCAGGAAAATTATATGTCCAGTGCTGACCTGCCATTGATTCTGGTCGATGGCTCATCCTATCTGTATCGCGCCTATCATGCCATGCCGAACCTGAGTAATGCCGATGGTGAGCCAACCGGTGCGATCTATGGCGTCATCAATATGCTGCGTAAACTGATAAGCGATTATCAGCCACAGCAGATGTCAGTGATATTCGATGCCAAGGGTAAAACATTCCGTGATGACATGTATGCCGAGTATAAGGCCAACCGCCCGCCCATGCCGGAGGATTTGCGGCAACAGGTTGAACCCTTGCTGGACATCGTTCGGGCAATGGGCCTGCCGTTGTTGCAGGTGGATGGTGTTGAGGCCGATGATGTCATTGGTACTATCGCGCGCGCGGCCGCTGCCAAGGGCCGCAAGGTCGTTATCTCTACCGGTGACAAGGACATGGCGCAACTGGTCGATAAACATGTCAGCCTGATCAACACTATGAATAATAGCAAAATGGATATTGATGGGGTTAAGGAAAAGTTCGGCGTCAGCCCCGAACAGATCATCGATTACCTGGCCCTGATCGGTGACACCTCTGACAACGTACCGGGTGTACCGAAGGTCGGCCCGAAGACCGCAGTGAAATGGTTGGCGGAATACAAAGACCTGGATGCCATCATCGACAGTGCCGATAACATCAAGGGCAAGGTCGGCGAAAACCTGCGCGCCAGTCTGGAGCAACTGCCGTTATCCAGGGCGTTGGTTACGATCAAGTGCGACCTCGACCTGGGCCTGGGCAAGGATAGCCTGAACATCAAGACGGCCGACCATGATGCCTTAATCACGTGGTATAAACGAATGGAGTTCAAGACCTGGTTATCGGAACTGTTGGATGAGAGTCAGGGTGATGAACACGGCAGCGGCAGTGATGATGTCGGTAAGGGTGAATACGAAACGATACTGACCCAGTCCGCGCTGGATAAATGGTTAAAGCGATTAAAGCAGGCCGAACTATTTGCCTTTGATACAGAAACGACCAGTCTTGATTATATGCAGGCGGAAATAGTCGGTGTATCGTTTGCTATTGAACCCGGCAAGGCTGCCTATGTGCCACTGGCGCATGATTACATGGATGCACCGAAGCAGCTATCGCGTGACAAGGTATTGCAGCAACTAAAACCGATCCTTGAAGGGGAAACCCCCAAGATCATTGGCCAACATATCAAATACGATATGAATGTGTTGTCGCGTTATGGAATTCATATCAAACAGGTGGCCTACGATACGATGTTGGAGTCTTATGTGCTTAACAGTACCGCGACGCGACATGACATGGACAGCCTGGCGCTGAAATATCTCGGTTACAAGACCGTGCATTTTGAGGACATCGCCGGCAAGGGTGCAAAACAACTGACCTTTAACCAGATCGACCTGCAGCAGGCCGCACCCTATGCCGCCGAAGATGCGGACATTACCCTACGCCTGCATAACACCCTGTGGCAACAGCTGAGTGAACAGGACAAGCCGCGCCAGGTATTTGAAGACATCGAACGCCCATTGATCCCGGTCTTGCATGAGATTGAGTGTAATGGTGTGCTCGTTGATGTTGGTATGCTCGAACAGCAAAGCGGTGAGCTGGAAAAGAAAATGCAACAGATCCAGAAGAAGGTCTACAAAGAGGCGGGCGAAGAGTTTAATCTCGGCTCGCCGAAACAATTGCAGGCCATCTTGTTTGAAAAACTGCAACTACCGATCATCAAGAAAACCCCGAAGGGGCAGCCATCGACGGCCGAGGATGTGTTGCAGGAACTGGCCAATGATTATCCGATACCGCGTTTGATTCTCGATTATCGCAGTATGCATAAGCTCAAAAGCACCTATACCGATCGCCTGCCGGAGCAGGTCGACGCGGACAGTGGTCGTGTGCATACCTCCTATCATCAAGCGGTGGCAGCGACGGGCCGACTATCGTCATCCAACCCGAACCTGCAGAACATACCGATACGCAGCGCCGAAGGTAGAAGAATTCGTCAGGCCTTTATTGCACCACGGGGTTACCAGGTGGTGGCGTCGGACTATTCACAAATCGAATTGCGTATCATGGCACACCTGTCGGCCGACCCGGGATTGATGAAGGCCTTCGCCGAAGGCGAAGACGTGCATCGCGCCACAGCGGCCGAGGTCTTCGGTGTGGCCTTGGATAAAGTGAGTAGTGATCAACGCCGTTCGGCCAAGGCGATTAATTTCGGATTGATTTACGGCATGTCGGCCTTTGGTCTAGCGAAGCAGTTGGGTGTTGAACGACGCGTGGCGCAAGAGTATGTCGATCTGTATTTTGATCGTTATCAGGGCGTCAAGAACTACATGGATGAAACGCGTGAACGCGCACGTGAACAAGGTTATGTCGAAACCGTATTTGGCCGACGTTTGTATCTACCCGATATTAAATCACGCAATGCCCAGGTCAGGCAGTACGCCGAACGTACCGCCATCAATGCGCCGATGCAGGGCACCGCGGCAGACATTATCAAGCGTGCCATGATTGATGTTTCGCACTGGATGCATAGCAGCAAGGCTGATATGAAAATGATCATGCAGGTGCATGATGAACTGGTGTTTGAAATAAAAACCGCGCAGGTCGAAAAATACATCAAGGAGATTGAGCAGCGTATGTGCAACGCCGCTACCTTGTCGGTACCGCTGGTGGTTGAAACTGGCCGCGGAAAAAATTGGGACGAGGCACATTAAAACCGGGGCTGTTGGATGTCTGGGTGACAGGTGTTTACTAGTGATGGCAACAGGCAAGCAAAGCCTTACTTTTTGCTCAGTTGTTTACCGTGTTTAAGGGTAGCGCAGCGTTAGCCTACTATGTAAAATTTGGTTAAAAGTTTGCACTGAGACTTGTGATTTTTTCGGGAACATTTACAATAGTAATCTGAACTTTATAAGATAGGATTAGTCTTATATGTTCAGATGCCTTTTAGGCATCTCTCACTCACCTCCCTGAGTGGGAAAATATCCCAACAACCCCAAGTTGGGAAACTTTGACCCTTGTTTCCTCCCCCAATTCGGAAGCAAGGGTTTTTTATTGTTTACAGTAAAATAATTCCTGTAATATTTTCATTAGCTTAGAGTCTCTCGCTTAATGACACCCATACTGTTGTAAATTCCGCTTGTCAGGTGTCTAGGGAAGCTCTGATTAATTTAAAATTTCGAGACATTGCGAGCTTTGGCCAGGACGGCCTTATGTCGCGAAGGCCACGGAAGGCCGAGAGCGACGCAGCGCGGCAATCTGTTAAATGGAATCATGTAGTTACAGATTGCTTTACCGAAGGGTATCCTTTAGAACGTCGCTGCACTCGACTGCCAGTTCCGGACGCAGTCTACCGATTCCTTCCCTGGAATCGTACCACCTACATCCCTGTAGGCGTCCTCGCAATGACTAATTACTCAGAGCTTCCCTAGTTGTAACCACTCATCCAGCACCTGGTGCACATCGTCGATGCCGCTTTTGCTATGCGAAGAGAAGGTTTGCAGGCTGGCCTCGATGCCCATGTCTTCAATCTCGGCGGCGACCCGGTGCAGGGTACTGCTGGCCGGGCCTTTTTTTAATTTATCGGCCTTGGTCAGCAGGATATGCACTGGTAATTCGGCATGGTGGCACAGCGACAGCATCTCGCGATCATAGTCGACCATGGGGTGGCGGATATCCATGACCAGCACGAGGCCACGTAGTGACTGGCGCTTGATCAGGTATTCGTGCATATAACGTTGCCATTTCTTTTTCATGGCCACAGAGACCTTGGCGTAGCCATAACCAGGCAGATCGACCAAGCGATGCTCTTCATCTAATTGAAAAAACACCAATTGTTGGGTGCGGCCGGGCGTCTTGCTGGTGCGCGCCAGGCCCTTGTTATCGGTCAGGGTATTAATCGAGCTTGATTTCCCGGCGTTGGAGCGACCGGCAAAGGCGACCTCGAAGCCCTCGTCAATGGGTGCCTGTGCCAGACTGGGTGCGCTCAGCATAAAGCTTGCGCGGCGATAATACTTATTCATAGTAATGATGGCCCGTTCGTAATAGGGCGAGATTACCTGTCGTCCGACAATAACGCAAGTGATTGTTTTTAAATGTACTATGCAGCCAATCCGGTGGAAATTCGGTCTTTCACAGTTGCGCTAAAATCAGCAGATAAGTTGACCGCAACGCGCAGCGCTGGTATATAGTGCACACGTTTTCGCCAGGCGCTGGTCCTGGCATTTGTTTTTTGGTCGCAATGGCCCTGGCAGGGCATGGGAGATTACCCACATGAAGAATACGTTTGTCACTTTTTTAGCAATGGTTGCCCTGGCGGTTACCGGTTCCGTTCACGCCGCTGGCAACAAGGATGCAGGTAAGGCCAAGTCAGCCGCCTGTGCCGCCTGTCATGGTACTGATGGCAATAGCAGTATTGCAGCAAACCCGAAACTGGCCGGACAGAGCGAAGGCTATTTGCTGAAGCAGCTGCAGGAATTCAAATCTAAAAAACGCGATAACGCCACTATGTACGGCATGGTTGTTGGCCTGTCTGATCAGGATATGGCCGATCTCGCCGCCTTTTATGCCAGTGGCAAGGTCAAGGCAGGCACTGCCGATGAGACCCTGGTGCAGAAAGGTGAGCAGATTTATCGTTCAGGTGTAGCCTCTCAGGGCCTGTCTGCCTGTATTGGTTGTCACGGCCCGACCGGCGCTGGTAATGCGGCGGCCAAGTTCCCGGCCCTGCAAGGACAGCATGCTGATTATACTGTTTCTCAACTCAAGGCCTTCAGTGCCGGTGCCCGCGCCAATGACGCCGGTAACATGATGCAAAATATTGCGGGTAAGATGAATCCTGCGGATATGAAGGCAGTGGCCACTTATATAGAAGGTCTGCAGTAAACAGCTGCCCGCACAACAGCGTGATGATTAAGGGTGGTCAATGACCACCCTTTTTTGTGCTCGATTTCATTGTTTTTCGGCCCTAAGGCTTATGCGGCGACATTCCTTGCTGTCGTTCAGCCGACGTTCAGGCTGGCGGTCTATGATGGATAATAAACCAATTCAGCTTATGGCGGTCTATACACATGGACTGGGCATGGTGCCACTGCTAAGATACTGGAAAATTAATGTAATAGATTCGTTCATTACATTATCAGGCCGGTTGATTAGCGCGTGCTGTCTGCTATCCCAAGCCATAGGCCTGTACCTTATACTGGGTTTGCATGTTGAATGTACCCCGTAATTGCTTAATGAAGGAGATTTACATGACGGTCTTAATGCGCTCAGCGCTTGCTGCATTGATGATGCTACTGACTACAGCCATACAGGCGGACACCGCCCGTTTTGTTGCAGGTATTGAGTACCAGGAGATTTTACCGGCGCAACAGACGCGCGCGCCTGCAGGTAAGATTGAGGTGGTCGAGGTGTTCGGTTATAGCTGCCCACATTGTTATCGCCTCGAACCTGAACTGAAAAAATGGCTGCAGAAAAAACCTGCCAACGTCCATTTCTTCAGGATGCCGGCACAGTTCAATCAAAAGTGGGAAATTCTGGCAGGCGCCTATTTTGTTGCTGAAAGTCTGGATATGATTGATAAGGTCCATCTGGATATCTTTAAAGAGATCCATGACAAGAAAAATAAACTGGACAGCGTGGACAAAATGGCAGCCTTTTTCCTTCGCTATGGCGTCACGCGTGAAAAGTATGTCAAGGTATTGAATTCATTTTCAGTACGTAGCCGACAGGCGCATGCGAAGGGCATGGAACAACGTTACGGCGTGCGCAGTGTGCCCACCATTATTATTAACGGTAAATACCGAACCAGTGAAACCATGGCGGGCAACAAGAAAGACATGTTTGCGGTGATCGAGGAGTTGGTGGCCATGGAAGTGAAAGCTCAACAGAAACAACAGGCGCCCGCAAAAACTAAATAGCGCTTGTTAGCATGAACAATAATAAGGAGTGACGGTGAAAGCAGCTGAAGTGCTGGTCAAATGTCTGGAGAACGAAGGGGTCGAATATATATTCGGCATTCCGGGCGAGGAAAACCTTGATGTTATGGATGCCTTGCTGGATTCTAAAATCAAGTTCATCACCACCCGGCATGAACAAGGCGCCGCCTTTATGGCGGATGTCTATGGCCGCCTTACCGGCCGCGCTGGTGTTTGTCTGTCAACGCTGGGGCCGGGTGCAACCAACCTGGTCACCGGTGTCGCCGATGCCAACATGGACCATGCCCCATTGGTGGCGATTGCCGGCCAGGCAGGCACTAACCGCTTGCACAAGGAGTCACACCAGGTACTCGACCTGGAAGATATATTCCGCCCGATCACTAAATACACATCACGGATTTTAACGCCGAACATTATTCCCGAAGTGGTGCGTAAGGCATTCAAGGTCGCGCAAACTGAAAAAACCGGCGCCACTTTTATCGAGTTTCCGGAAAACCTGGCGAAGATGGAAATAGACGAACTGCCCTTGCAGGTCAAACACCCACATCAACCAGAACCACCTCAGGACAGGGTTGAATACGCGGCTGAGTTGATTTCCGAGGCGCGTCACCCATTGATCCTCGCCGGTAACGGTGTTATTCGTGCACGCGCATGGAAACACCTGGAAGACTTTGCCACCAAGTTAAATATTCCGGTAGCCAACACCTTCATGGCCAAGGGCGTCATGCCATTCCGTCACCCGATGACATTGGGCAGTGCCGGCCTGCAATCCATGGACTATGTCAGTTGTGGTTTTGATCGCGCCGATCTGGTGATCTGTATCGGTTATGATTTGGTCGAGTACCACCCTTATCTGTGGCACCCTACCCGAGACCGAAAAATTATTCATATCGATGCCTCGCATGCCGAAGTGGATCAGGCCTATACGGTAGCCGCCGGTGTGGTCGGAGACATCAAGCATAGCCTGATCCGGATTGGCGAACTGGCCACGCCCTATGAAGGTAATTTGATGCGGCCATTGCGAGAAGCCCTGATCAAGGAAATGAATCACCTGAGTGATGACCGCGAGTTTCCTGTCAAGCCGCAAAAAATAATCTGGGACCTGCGCACGGCAATGGACCTGGAGGATATCGTCATCTGTGATGTCGGTGCTCACAAGATGTGGATGGCGCGGATGTTTCGTTGCGAACATCCCAACACCTGTATTATCTCCAACGGCTTTGCCAGCATGGGTATCGCCGTGCCGGGTGCCATTGCGGCAAAAATGCTCTATCCCGAGCGCAGTGTCGTTGCCGTGACCGGCGATGCCGGTTTTATGATGAACTCACAGGAAATCGAGACCGCCATGCGTTACAAGGTGCCGATTGTTATCCTGATCTGGAACGATGCCAGTTATGGCCTGATTGAATGGAAGCAAATGAATGAGTTCGGGCGCAAGTCCAATGTGGAGTTTACTAACCCTGATTTTGTAAAATATGCAGAATCATTCGGCGCACGCGGTTATCGAATCAACAATACCGACGATCTGTTGCCGACATTGCGCGAGGCGCTGGATAGCGGTGAGCTCTGTATTATAGATTGTCCAGTCGATTACCGTGAGAACGTAAAACTGACAGAAAAGCTGGGTGAAATGGTCTGTCCTGTTTAAGCTAAAACGTGAAGTGCTTATCTGCTAACTATATCCAAGCTGTGTTATGATGCTACACATGTATGTTTCATGCCCCACTATTAACACTATGATCAAGCAGCATGGCTAAGGCCGCCGCAAAGAAACAGCCAGAAGCCCTCACGGCTGGGCGGCGTATGCGCTTTCTGAGTTACAATATCCAGACGGGTACGACCACCAGTCGCTACAGCCATTTTCTTACCCAGAGCTGGCGGCATGTCCTGCCGCACTCTCAGCGCATAGAAAACCTCGGTGGCATCGCGCATATGATCAATGATTTTGATATTGTCGGCCTGCAGGAAGTCGATGCCGGCAGCCTGCGCAGTGGTTTTATCAATCAAACCGAATACCTCGCGACGCGTGCGCATTTCCCGTTCTGGTTTCATCAAACCAATCGCAAGATCGGCAAGATCGCGCAGCACAGTAATGGCCTGTTAAGCAAAATCAAACCATCTGAAATCGCCGATCATAAACTTCCCGGCATTGTCCCTGGGCGCGGCGCATTGTTTGCGCGCTTCGGCCATGGCAGTGATTCGCTGATCGTGGTAATTCTGCATCTGGCCCTGGGGCAGAAGGCACGTATGCGCCAACTGGCCTACGTCGCCGAAGTGGCGAGTGATTTTAAATATGTCGTCGTCATGGGCGACATGAACTGCAAGCCGGATAGTAAGGAAATACAGCAATTACTAAAACATTCTGACCTGCATGAGCCGATGGAAGACCTGTACACCTGGCCCAGTTGGCGCCCGCACCGCAGTATTGACCATATCCTGGTTTCATCCAGCCTACATGTTGAAAAAACCCTGGTTCTTAACCATACCTATTCCGACCATCTCCCCATTGCCATGGAAGTGATCCTGCCCGACAGCATTAAATTACCTGCTTAAATTAATGTTGTAAGTCCCCCCACCTGTGACTTAAGGGTTCAAGTTTTCGTCGACAGTACCGAAATAATGTAGCTGAGCACCGTCGTTATCGGTGAACTCGCAAACCCGTTCGTTAGCCTCGTCAATGACAGATTAAAACTTATGTTTAAACGAAATACAGAAACGTCAGATCAACAGTGGAAAACCAAGTATTTCAATAGCCTGGAAGAGCTGGAGACCAAGGAAAAGCTCTGGGGCGTGCTTGACGAGGCAATGCGCAAGTCATTGTCACGCATGAGTGTGCTGATCGATGGTGTCGACCGTCAGCTCGATAAAGAGCTGGATTACCTGCGCCTGTCCATTCGTAAGGGCGCAGACGGTAAAAAAATCCGCGCCATACTGGAGTCGGTATTTTCTACGCTGGAAAAGGTTGAAGCTCGCCGTAGTAAAAACAAGCGTCTGAGCTCGGCGGATGCCTATGGACTGTTGATCGACAGACTGGTCTTGCCCAAAGGCTGCGCGAAAAAGGTCAAGGGTTTGAAAAAATCGATCAGTCGACTGGGTGAAGAAGACAGCCCGAGTGACGTCATCCGTGAATTTGAAGAACTGATTCGCTACAGCTTCAGTCTGATCAAGGAAAATTCCAGCACAGCACAGGACAAGCAAGACAGTAGTGTTGCGCCAGAAAAAGCGGCCGCTGAAGTAGCGCCGAAACCAAAAACGCCAGAGCAAAAAACAGCGACGCAGAAAGTAGCAGAGCCGGCCGCCGTACAGGAGCATACAGGGCAAATAGTGCTACAGGAAATGTTGACTAAACTGGCGTTACCTGAAGACAGCAATAAAGATATCAAGCTTGTGCAGCAACGTCTGCAATCATCCAGTCAGGAAGCGGAGTTAAGTCGCCTGGCCTCGCAATTGGCAAGCATCATCAATGAGGCGGTATCAACTGACCAGGTTGAAGGCTTGCTGCAGAATGAAGATGGCCTTAGCATCAATGAAGTGCTGCTGCAGTTATTGGAAAAAATAGAACTACCTGCCGAGTTGAATGAAGACGTGTTACGGATTCAGGGTCAGCTCGAAGGCGAGGTTGCTCAGAGTGAATGGCCTGATCTACTGGAAAGCATCAGTCTGTTAATACGCAGCATGCGTGAGAAGGCTAACGAAGAAAAGAAAAGTCTGGAAACTTTCCTGACGCAACTGACCGATCAGTTGCAGACCCTGGATAATTTTATCAGCGGTGTTGAGAAAGACCATCAGGAATCTATTCATGAAGGCCAGGCCTTGAGCGATCGTATGCAGGATCACATACAAAATATCGGCAAGACGGTGGATGATGCTGCCGAATTGGAGCAATTGAAAGGTGCGGTGCGCACACGCCTGCAAGCGATCTCGACACATATGACAGAGTTTCGTAGCTATGAAGAGGATAGAGATGTACGCGCACAGGAAAAAATTGATGAGTTAAATAAAAAAATAAGAAGCATGGAAGAGGATTCGGAGAAATTACGCAATAAGGTCAAGCAGGAACGTGAGTCGGCGATGATGGACCAGCTGACAAAGGTCCATAACCGCCTGGCTTACGATGAACGCATGGAACAGGAATACGCACGTTGGAAGCGCTATCAGACGCCGCTTTCCCTGATCGTGATAGATATCGATCTGTTTAAAAAGATTAACGACAACTTTGGCCACATCGCTGGCGACAAGGTCTTGCACACAGTCGCCCAGAACCTGGAGCAAAATATCAGGGAGACCGATTTTCTGGCGCGTTATGGTGGTGAGGAGTTCGTCATTATCATGCCGGACACCTCAGCGCAGGAAGGTCTGGCCGTGGCTGAAAAAGTGCGTGCCGCCGTAGAGGAATGCGGTTTCCACTATCGCGGTGATTCTGTCAAGGTTACTATATCCTGCGGTGTCGGCGAGTTCAGTCAGGGCGATACGGCCGGTAGAGTATTTGAGAAAGCGGATGAGGCTATGTATCGGGCCAAGTCTGAAGGACGTAATCGCTGTTTCGCTAGCTGAGTAAGGTGTAATCAGCTGTTATGTAAGTATCTCAATATAAAGACCCGGCATGCCCGTTGGGTCTGATTATCCTTGGAATATAAAAAGGCGGGACAATCATTGCTGCCAGTTTATGTGCCATTTGAATACGGCCTATAGGCGTTATATGCTTGGCCGATGTCATTAGCTAAACATATTGTGATTATAAAGCCAGGCAGTAATTTGTCATCGCTGGCTGCCATAGAAGGTGATTATGATCACTGGATCATAGCTTCGATGACTCAGCCTGCGCAGGCGTTTAAAGTCATCGCTGTAGACGAGGGCGAGCCACTACCCGATCCGGCAACGGTCACGGCCGTACTGATCACCGGTTCCGGTGCCATGGTCACTGATGGCAGTGAATGGATCGTGCGTAGCGCCGAATGGCTACGTAGAATTGCAGACAAACAGCTTCCGGTACTGGGCATTTGTTTCGGACACCAGTTGCTGGCCTATGCATTGGGCGGTGAAGTGGCGGACAATCCGAACGGTGTTGAAGTCGGTACCGTCGACATGCATTTGACCGACATGGCTGAGACCGACCCACTGTTTATCGGTATGAGTGACATGCCGGTGCAGGCCAGTCATCGTCAGGCCGTGATGCGCTTGCCGCCGACAGCAACCTGCCTGGCCAGGACCGACATGGATAGTCGGCATGCCTTCCGTTATGGAGATAATTTATGGGGCGTGCAATTCCATCCAGAGTTTAATGCAGCGATCACTAAAAAATACATTGAATTTTATCAAGATGACCTGGTGCAGGCCGGTATCGACCCGTTGAAAAAAATCGAGGCTTGTGTAGAAACTGTGCAAGCGCATACAATACTGCAACGATTTTCAGCATTAATAGGTAACTAGCATGAAGTTTCATCAGGTACAGATCGGCCAGCGGTTTTTATACCGAGACCATGTGTATGAGAAAGTCAGCCCGGTTATTGCCAGGCTCGAAGAAAGTGGTGAACAAAAATTTCTGCGCCGTGCTGATGCGGTACAGCCGTTGGCCACTGAGTCCTTACCGTCAACAGAAACGTCACTGCGTAAAAACATCGAAATAAAAAAAGTATCGAGCCTGTTTGATGGATTTTATAATCAATGTGTAGCCAGTATAGAAGCTGAACTGGCAGCGCTGCCGGGAGCACATAAAGAAAAGGTCCTGGCGCAGTTGCAAAAGGCCGCGCAGCAATTCACCCTGGAATTGACCGGGAAAAGACCCCGCAAAGGCGATTAAGCTGGCCCAAGCTCTGCTAAAACCCCTCCATATTAGTCATTTATAATCGACATCCGCACATTCAGTCGTTTGAGAACATAAATAAATAGTGATATTTCAAGCACTTGTCATGCCCGCAGAAATACCCTGCTGCCAATACGGTCTTAGGGAGAATAAATTAAAGATAATTTCCACCTCGCCGTTAAAACTAATAAGCGTTGATAAAAGACGACCTTATTATGCTAATCAGCGTGTCGTAATTGGATCATAAGTTACAACATGAATCGAGCGGTTTTGTATGATGTTGTGAATGTCCATCACCGAATGGAAATCCTGAAACATACTACGGCTCAATGCTATTAACTCGATTCAAGTACATGCAACACGCTGATTAGCATAGTAAGGACTGAATTTTCAACGATTGACTCCTCCGGCAGCGCATAAAAGCACTGCATTAACCCAGTCAGGAATGACTGGGTTTTTTTTATCCAAAAATTCAGGAGCGGCTAACAGGCCATGCCTTGGAAACATAATAAATGGTCCCTTGGCCGCGATAAACGAAAACAGAAAATCAACATCTGCCTGGGTCGCCATCCAATCGGTATGCAAGCAGGATAAGTGCTTTGGCAGATTGCTTCACTGTGTTCGCAATGACAACACTTATTGTCATCGCGAGGCACGGGTTTTGTGCCGCGGCGATCTGTCTATGTCGCTATCCAATCGGTATGCCGGTTTTCGTGGTAAAACCCGTTCTATCTCAACCAAGCCAGTCCGGAATTTCCTTGCTCATCGCCATGCGTTCTTTAACCAACTCACCAGTCAGTGCAAAGCCAATACGCTTACCTTGCTCATCCTTATACCAGGCGCGCACACCCTGATCGCTAACATCCTCTTCCCAACTGCCATCAACTGGACGCGGCGACGGGCAGACCACGATCGGGTATAGCGGCGTTTTAACTACCACTGGCATGGCCGGGTAATTGACTGTGGTTTTATCTCCACTCAAGGTGGCTGCCAACGCACGTGCTGCATTCATTAACGGCATAACGAAAGGCAGGTGCAGGTCCTCGACCTGGGCACAATCACCCAGCGCATAGATATCCTGTGCGCTGGTTTGCAGATAACGGTCTACTTTGATACCGCGTTCGGTGTCCAGACCTGCGTCCTTGGCCATGGTGGTGTTTGCACGCAGACCAATCGCAGACAGCACAATGTCGGTCTCGACACGGCTACCATCTTTAAGCTCAACACTCAGTGCCTTGCCCGCCTGATGAACAGCAGCAACGGCATTATCCAGGTGCCAGTTAACACCGGCGTCGGCCAGGCGCTGTTGTAATTCCTGCGCCGCCGCTGCCGGTAGCAAGCGCCCCAGCGCTTGCGGCGCAAGGTCTACCAGATCTACTGTAATCGCTTGGCTAGACAAATCATTGGCAAATTCACAGCCGATAAGACCTGCGCCAATAATAAGGACACGTCGTCCTGCTACCAGTGCCTGACGAAACACGCCGTAGTCCTGAAGGCTATTGACCGTCAGGATCTGATCGGCGCCATCACCAGCAAATGGTATTTTTATCGGGCTGGCGCCAATGGCCATGACTAGATGAGTGTAGTCAACCGCACCGCGATCACATTGGATCTGGTGCTTATCGGCATCGATGGCGCTGACTGTTGTCTGGGTCCAGATCTCGGCATTAAGGTCGATGGCCATTTTTGTGGCGTCGGCCATCACCAGGGTATCTGCCGTCTTGCCTTTGTCTAAGGCATTGGACAACATTGGTTTGGAATACGAACTGCCATCATCATGGGTAATCAGTATGAGTTCGGATTCCTGGTCGCGCTTGCGCAACTCGCGTGCCAGCGTGTATCCCGCCAGCCCTGTACCGATAATGATAATTTTATTCATGCTTATATCTCGACCATATCAAAATCTGATTTACCGACATTGCAGTCGGGACAAAGCCAGTCATCAGGGATGTCATCCCAGGCGGTGCCTGGGGCAATGCCTTCTTCAGGCAAGCCCTGTTGTTGATCATAGATAAAACCACATACTAAACATTGCCACTGCTTCATACTACCTCCCGTTCGTTGCTGCGTATTAAACAGTTTCAGGGCATTGAACTCAAGTAATATTTCCGTGGAATCGAACTATTTGCCGACGTTTAGCCTTTGTACTGATGCTAATCAATCTGTTAGGCTGATAAAAAATGATGGAGGACACGCACATGCAATCTGTACAGCCCGGTATATTGGCCGATGAAACACGACTTGCACGCTACCTTGTTTTCAGTATCGCGTCCACGGGTGAACTGAAGGATTGTTTACAGGACCTGGCGGCCAACATTGACACACGTTCAACAGTCATTGGCATCGGCCAGTCGGTCATCGATAGTCTCGGACAAACGGTACCCGGGATGCATGCCATGCCCTCACAGACAGCAAACGGTATCGATATCCCGTCAACACCGATGGCCTTATGGTGTTGGCTACGCGGTACCGATCGTGGTGAGTTGTTTCATCGCGCGCGCTACATTGAAAACCTGCTGATGCCGGCATTTATGCTTGACGATGTTGTCGATTCATTCCAGTTTGATAACAACCATGACCTGACCGGCTATGAAGATGGTACCGAAAATCCACAAGGCGAAGAGGCCGTCAGTGCGGCGATAGTCCAGGGGAGCGGTGTCGGTATGGATGGCTCCAGCTTTGTTGCCGTACAGCAATGGCTGCATGATTTTGATGTGTTTGATGACATGAGCACCGCGCAGCAGGATGATAGCATCGGCCGACATATCAGTGACAATGAAGAATTTGATGAGGCCCCCGAATCCGCCCACGTCAAACGTGCTGCACAGGAAAGCTTCGATCCCGAGGCATTCATGTTGCGCCGTTCCATGCCATGGGCCGAAGGCGACAGTGGCGGTCTGATATTTGTAGCATTCGGCAAAAGCCTAAATGCCTTTGAAGCAATATTAAACAGAATGCTGGGTAAGGAAGATGGCATTCACGATGCCTTGTTCAATTTCACCCGTCCCGTCACAGGTGCATACTTTTGGTGTCCGCCGGTTAAAGAGGGTAGACTGGATTTAAGTTTACTGGGTTTATAGAGCGTATTTACTGGATGTTGAGAATGATAGTAGTCGCGTAAATGTACAGAGATAGAAAGGTGCGGCAGAAAATATAATTATGTCCATATTGAGGAAATCTGATTGAATGCTTTATGCTAGGGTACAGGAGCTGGACACTAGTGACCCTTATCGAACAAGCGTAAGAAAGTTCATGATGACCGGGAGGATAACAGCTTGCCTGTCTATCGTGAATGCCGAACATTACTGGTGGACTGAGGAAAACCTGTGAAGCAGCAGAGCAATGAGTTTGCATGGCGGATGGGTGGCCCGCAGGGAAGTGGTATTGACCGACTGGCGAATGTTTTTGGCCGTACATGCGCCTCCTATGGACTAAATGTTTTCGGTCATCGCGAATATCATTCCAATATTATCGGCCGTCACAGCTATTACGATTTTTGCATTGGTCAAAAGCCAATCACCAGCCACCGTGAATCACCCGATATTATCGTGACATTTGATGCCGAATCCCTTTGTCGACACCTGCCCGCAGTTGCCGAAGGAGGTGTCGTCGTGTT
>CAMYJO010000017.1:0-81906 GCA_947258755.1 uncultured Gammaproteobacteria bacterium | reverse complement strand
GCGGATGAATGCAAAATATCTCGAAGACAGGCCGGTAGGGCGATCAACACCCTGGCCGTTGCGACGTCAACTGCACTATTGGGACTGAGTGACGAGCTGCTGATAACCGTGTTGGAAAATGTGTTCGGCAATGATCCCGATGTTATTAAGCTGAATGTACGTGCAGTTGCCAAAGCCTATCAATTCGTTGCCAAAAACCATGGCGCATTGATCAGTCAATCCTGGCTGCATAAGCAGTCAGCGGATTGCGAAACCATTTTTTTGAATGGAAGCCAGAGTGTGGCGTTGGGCAAACTTGCCGCAGGTCTGGCATTTCAGACCTACTATCCCATCAGTCCCGCCTCCGATGAAAGCGTATTTCTTGCGGCGCAAGAACCTGTTCCACTTCGTAATGGGGGCCATACCACGCCAGTAGTCTTGCAGGTGGAGGATGAGCTCGCGGCCATTACGATGGCATGTGGTGCATCGTTGACGGGTGCTCGTAGCGCTACTTCAACTTCAGGCCCCGGTTTTTGTCTAATGACAGAAGGTCTTGGCTGGGCTGGTATGAATGAAGTGCCACTGGTGGTAAGTCTGTATCAACGTGGTGGACCGTCCACGGGTATGCCCACGCGTACTGAACAGGGTGACTTGCAGTTTGTAATCCATGCTGGCCACGGCGAGTTTCCGCGTCTGGTCCTGGCGTCTGGAGATATCGAGGACTGTTTTTACGACACTCTGCAGGCATTCAATTATGCAGAACGCTATCAATTACCGGTGATTCACTTGCTTGATAAGGCCTTGGCCAGCAGTAGCCAGACGCTATGTCGTTTTCAATATGAAGATATTCAGATCGACCGAGGTGATCGAATTAACAATGGTACGCATACAGCGCCGGTAGATCGCTTCAAGCTGACAGCTACGGGAATTTCACCTCGTCCACTGCTGGGGCAGCAGAATACACAACACTGGCTCAGCGGTGCAGAGCATGATGTCTATGGACAGGTCAGCGAAGACCCGGTGGTACGCGAGCAAATGATGGAAAAACGTATGCGTAAGCAGCAACAAATTCTCGATGACCTGTCTCGCCAGGAAAAACTTCGTATTTATGGCAGCGAAATGCCTCAATTTACCATCCTTACCTGGGGCTCGACAAAGGGTGCAGTTTGGGATGCAGTCAAACGCATGGATCAGCAAGATATCGAAGTTCGGGCGATCCAGATGCGACTGTTATGGCCGTTCCCGGTAGCAGAACTTGCAGATCTGCTGGCCGATGCAGTACCTTTAGTGATAGTTGAATGTAATTACTCAGGTCAGTTAAATGCCTTGTTGCGCGAACACCTGGGGCGCGGCGCGGACCATTTACTGATCAAATACAGCGGCCGACCCATATCTGGCGATGCGCTGTTTGCAGCATTACAAGAGATACATGCCGGTAACGGAAAACCTCGAAAAGTGCTGCAAAATCCTAACGAATAGGCTTCGATCTGATGGGCGATAATAAAACCGAATCACGTCTGGGGAAATCATTATTTAGTAGTGGCCACGCAAATGACTGGTGTGCCGGCTGCGGTGATTTCGGTATTCTACGTAGCCTTGAAAAGACACTCGCGGGTATGGGTCTGACGCCTGATCAAGTCGCCGTGTTTGGTGGCATCGGTTGTTCGGGAAAGACACCCTATTACCTTTCGACCTATGGTATTCACACCTTGCATGGTCGTGTACTGCCGTTTGCTACTGGAGCCAAGTTGGCCAGGCCTGCACTCACGGTCATTGCCGTGGGTGGTGATGGTGATGGCCTCTCCATTGGCGCCGGCCACCTGGTCAATGCCGGGCGCCGTAATGTTGACCTTACATATATATTGTTCGACAACGGTGTCTACGGTCTGACCAAAGGCCAGGCCTCTCCAACCCTTCGATACGGTGAACAGACCAAAGCGATGTCAGAACCGAGTATACTGGAACATATTAACCCAGTGACCCTGGCGTTAGTAGCCGGTTTTACATGGATCGGTCGTGGATATGCCTATAATGTCGGCCAATTGTGCGAGCTGCTGGAACAGGCTATCCGCCATCCCGGCGCGGCCTTGTTGACCATACAACAGCCCTGCCCAACCTATAACCAACTGCATGACAAGGATTGGTATGCTGGTAAGGATCTCGGCGCTGTCACGGAACGACTTTATTCATTGCAGGACGAAGGGTATGATCCTGTCGTTCCGCACGACGCCGGGCCAGCGGTACAAGAACAGAAAATGCTCCAATGCCTGAGTGCAGCACAACAATGGGATACACGTATTCCAACCGGTGTATTTTTTCAAGATCTGAGCAAACCGCGCTTACAGGATACTATTAAGCAACGTCATAAGGGTTATGTTATTGCGGACCCCGCGGAACAAACCGTTTGTGACAAAGAGGGGCGACCGCTGGCACGTTTGGATAGTCTCCTTAAGGCGTTGAGTGTTCATGTGACAGGGGACGATCATTCATCCGGATAAGTTCGAACCTTGGCAGGACATTAGCACAAGACAGGTAAAGAGATGGCAAGTGAAAGTAGCAATGAAAGTATGTCGTTTCGCGAGTGCGTGGATCGCATGGTCGACCGGGCGATAGTCGCCTCCGGTCTGGACCCCAGTACCGCCAAAATCATTCAGGCCTGTAATGTGGTATCACAGATAAAGTTTCCTGTACGCATACGTGGCAATGTGGAAATCTTTACCGGCTGGTGGGCGATCCATAGTAACCATAGACTACCTGCCAAGGGTGGTCTTCGTTACGCGGCCATCGTTAATCAGGACGAGGTCGAAGCCCTGGCAGCGCTGATGAGTTATAAATGTGCATTGGCCGACGTACCGTTTGGTGGTGCAAAGGGCGGGCTGTTGATCAATCCGGCCAATTACACCGAGGCGGAACTACGTGAAATTACCCATACCTTTGGTATTGAACTGGCGCGCAAGGAATATCTCAGCCCGTCCTTGAGTGTTCCTGCGCCTGATATGGGCACTTCATCACGTGAAATGGTGTGGATTGCCGATGCCTATAAAAGCATGTTTCCCGAGGATGTCAATCAAAGTGCGTGTGTCACAGGCAAGCCCCTGAACCGCGGCGGTATACAGGGCCGCACCGAAGCCACCGGCAAGGGTGTGCAATATGCACTTCGGGAATTTTTTCATCATCCGGATGAGCTTGAAGCCGCAGGGATCACCGATGGCTTGAACGGGCAGCGTGTGATTATACAGGGGCTGGGCAAGGTCGGCTATCACACGGCGAAATTCCTGTCCGAGGAAGATGATGTCAAAGTGATCGGTGTTATCGAACGCGACGGTGCGGTAACCAACCCGGATGGCCTGAACATCCATAACCTGCGCCAGCACCTGGCTGAAACCCATGGTGTGAAGGGGTTTAGTGGTGGAGACTATACCGAAAACGGTGCCCAGGTGCTGGAGATGGAATGCGATATCCTGATCCCGGCTGCGCTGGAATCCCAGATTCATGCCAATAATGCAATGGCCATCAAGGCCAAACTCATCGTCGAGGCCGCCAACGGCCCGGTCACCTATGAGGCCGATGAAATACTGCGCCATCGTGGTGTGACGATCCTGCCTGATATCTATGTCAATGCAGGTGGTGTCACCGTGTCCTATTTCGAATGGACACGCAACCTGTCGCATATGCGTTTTGGCCGCTTGCAACGTCGCTATGATGAATTACGCGGTCAGACCTATCTGCATTCGCTGGAACAGTTGACAGAGAAAGCGGCACCAGAGGGATTGCGCAATGACATCGTGCGCGGTGCCAGCGAGCTGGACCTGGTTCGTTCTGGCCTGGATGACACAATGCGTACGGCATTTCAGGATATGCGCGAAGTCATCAAGCACAATGAAAATATTCACGATTTCCGCACTGCTGCCTACGCAGTTGCCATTGCCAAGATCGCACAATCGTACTATGACCTCGGTCTTGTCGATCCTGCCACAAAAGCATAATGACGATGACCAGGTCCATCTGGTGTGAGCGACGTTTCATCGGCCTGGTATTAGGCCCTCTGCTATTCATAATCATTATGGTTCTGCCGCCACCGCAGGGCATGTCGCCGGCGGCCTGGAGTCTGGCTGCGATTGCCACCTTGATGGCCACATGGTGGATAACCGAAGCGATACCGATCGCCGCCACTGCACTACTGCCGATCGTGTTATTTCCATTGTTGGGCATCATGTCAACGTCAACCACTACGACCGCCTACGCCAATCATCTGATATATCTGTTCATGGGTGGATTTTTAATCGCTATGGCCATGCAAAAATGGAACCTACACAAGCGCATCGCCCTGTATACCATACATCGTGTCGGTGTCAGTCCATCACGTATCATCCTCGGTTTCATGTTGGCTACCGCGTTTCTGTCGATGTGGATCAGCAATACGGCGACGGCCATGATGATGTTGCCAATCGCACTTGCCGTCATCGGTCAGCTGAGTCGTAATAAACAGTCAGGTGCAGATGCAGATGAGCAAACACCTGTTTTTGGCACTGCTTTAATGCTTGGCATTGCCTATGCTGCATCGATTGGCGGGGTGGCTACGCTAATCGGCACGCCACCCAATGCGATCCTGGCCGGTGTCGTAGAAAGCCAGTATCAACAGCGCATCAGTTTTGCTGAGTGGATGAGCTTCGGCGTACCGCTAGCACTGGTCATGCTTGGCATCGCCTGGTTTTATCTCACACGTATGGCCTATCCAGTCGGTCGGCGTGATGAACCGGGGATGACTGACCTGATTCAAAAGGAGCGTATAGAATTAGGTCCAATATCACGACAGGAACGCTGGGTGGCGATCGTCTTTTCTATCGTCGCAGTAAGCTGGATTAGCCGCGGTCTGTTCAACATCAGTGCGCTGGATGGCGTTAGCGATGCAAGCATTGCCATGGCCGGAGCGCTGCTGTTGTTCGTCATTCCGTCAGACTTTAGCAAACGTGAGTTCCTGCTGGACTGGGCCACAGCGGTAAAATTACCCTGGGATATTCTTGTGTTATTTGGTGGCGGTTTTGCATTGGCGCAGGGTTTCAGTGACAGCGGTTTAACACAGTGGATCGTGACGCAATTGTCGATTTTGCGTGGAGTGGATCTGGTAGTGCTCGTACTTGTAATAACTCTGGTGGTGATTTTTTTAACTGAAGTGACCTCGAATACTGCTACCGCAACTCTGGTGCTGCCAGTCATGGGTGCACTGGCTGAGGCAGTGGGTGTAGAACCGTTAAGCCTGATGGTGCCCGCTGCGGTGGCGGCCTCATATGCTTTCATGTTGCCGGTGGCCACTCCACCGAATGCAATAGTATTCAGTAGCCGTTGTATCACAATACCGCAGATGGCCCGTGCCGGTTTGTGGATGAATCTGTTGGCCAGTATACTCATTACCGCATTTGTCATGTTGCTGCTTCCATCTATCCGGTAAAATCAGATCGACTAATCGACTAATAAGTAGGTCCAATGGGACCAGGCTCACTACTGCCCCATAAACATAAAAAAGTGGGGTCAGAGAACAGTTTCCGCTAATATTAGAAACAATTGTGCTCTGACCCCAATTAACTGAATATATCAGTGATCTGGCGTTAAGGAAAACCCTCACTCTGCTCTACTATTTGTAGATTACAAAATTCTGATATATAACTGTCAGGCTCTATTAGAACTTTATTGTGCAGAACAAAGGGAATGCAACAATGAAAAAAATCTTCCTGCTTATTCTCAGTCACATTGTTATTGGTGCTGCTGGTTTTGCTGGCGGTATCTACGTTTTACCCATACTGATAGCACCACCGGCTCCAGTAGAGGCCGAAGTTCTTGAGGTCGCCTCTCAGGCGCAATTCAAATCCGAGTTCAGGCGTGATCTCGCAGGCAGTGATGCGCTGCATTGGGGCGAGGGGGTTATCTCAGTAAGCCAGTCGGCGGTCTCACTCATGGGTAAACTGGCACCCGGCCCGGACTATAAGCTCTATTTCTCGCCAGAATTCGTCGAGACCGAAGCAGACTTCAATCGTCTGAAACGCGATATGGTGCGAGTGGGGGACGTCAAGACATTTGAAAACTTCCTGGTGCATGTGCCTGAATCCATCGATCCCGCAGCATACAACACGGTTGTCGTTTGGTGCGAGGCCTTCGGTCAGTTTATTACTGCTGCCAAGTATCAGTAGTCAAATGCGTGAAATGATGCTGTATCGAGAACACTCCGCATGGACTGGTATCCTGACGGCCGCTTTAATGATGTTAGGTTTAAGTCAGGCAGTTGCCGAGGAAATTCGCGTGGCCGTGGCGAGTAATTTTACGGGCGCCATCAAGCCCATTGCCCATCGGTTTCAAATGAACTCGGGTCACAAGCTTAAGCTGATCTTTGGCTCCACCGGCAAACACTATGCACAGATCATTAACGGCGCTCCATTTGATGTCTTCCTTGCTGCCGACAGCCGTCGGCCACAGCGTCTGGAGGGTGAGGGTAGGGCCTTGCCTGGTAGTCGCTTTACCTATGCGGTTGGTAAACTAGTTCTATGGAGCCCGGTAAAGGAGTATGTGGACCCAGAAGGCCAAGTACTGCAACACGGCCAGTATTATCACCTGGCAATAGCAAACCCTAAGCTCGCCCCATACGGCAGGGCCGCGCAAGAAATTTTACAGGCAAAGGGGTTGTGGGATGGTCTGCGTAAACGCATTGTGCGCGGCGAAAACATTGCCCAGGCCTATCAGTTCGTTAAGAGTGGTAATGCCGAGCTGGGCTTTGTCGCCTATGCGCAGATCAAGCGTCGCGGACAAACGCCTGAAGGCTCCTTATGGATGGTGCCGCAGGCGCTATATACCCCAATTGAGCAGCAGGCCGTATTATTAAAGGATAATAGCGTAGCCCGTTCCTTTTTAGCGTTTATGCGCAGTCATGAGGCATTGCAGATCATCCATGATTACGGCTACGATAAACCATAATGTTTAATGAAGCCGACCTCACCGCGCTCGCTATTACACTGAAGCTGGCCGTGATCACGACTATGATCCTGCTGGTGTTGGGAACCCCGCTCGCCTGGTGGTTGGCGCGCACGCGTTGGCGCTTCAAATTTGTGCTCGAGGCCGTGGTCGCATTGCCATTGGTGTTACCGCCGACCGTACTCGGATTTTACCTGCTTATCGCTCTAGGTCCGCACGGCCCTGTAGGTGGCCTGATGGAATCAATGGGAGGCAAGCCATTGGCCTTTACCTTTACCGGTTTGGTCATCGGCTCGGTGATCTACTCGATGCCTTTTGTTATCCAGCCCTTGCAAGATGCCTTTATGGCCGTTGGCCGTCGGCCGTTAGAAGTGGCGGCGACCTTGCGCGCATCACCGTTGGACCGGTTTTTTACGGTAGCCGTGCCACTGGCTCGCCCCGGTTTTCTAACAGCAACGGTGCTGGGTTTTGCGCACACGCTGGGTGAATTTGGTGTAGTGCTGATGATTGGTGGCAATATACCCGGTGAAACCCAGGTCGTCTCCATCGCCATCTATGATCATGTGGAAGGGCTCGAATATACGCATGCCCATTGGTTGTCGGGCGGTCTGTTACTGCTGTCGTTTGTGCTGCTAATTGCCGTCTATGCGCTCAATCGTCGATTCCGGGTCGCGCGGCCATGATCGACGTCCGCTTCCACTTGCGCAGGACCGACTTCAGTCTGGACCTTGATCTGAGTATTCCAGCACAGGGAATCACGGCGGTGTTCGGTCCCTCCGGTTGTGGAAAGACCACATTGCTGAGGTTGTTGGCAGGACTGGAGCATTGCCGTAATGGATTTCTGAAAGTAGGCAATTTGACCTGGCAAGATGGTAACCGTTTTGTGCTGCCGCACCGCCGCCCGATAGCTTATGTTTTTCAGGAAGCCAGTCTGTTTGCACACCTGAGCGTGCAGCGTAATCTTGAGTATGGCGTTAAGCGCGTGCCAGCGACAGAACGCAAAGTCTCAATGCAAAAAGCGATCGAGCTATTGGGGATCGGGCATCTACTGAAGCGTAAACCGGACACTTTATCGGGTGGTGAGCGCCAACGGGTCGCCATCGCTCGCGCCCTGGCAGTCAGTCCGCGGCTGTTGTTGATGGATGAACCCTTGGCGGCGCTTGATGCTGAGCGTAAACAGGAGATTATGCCTTATATCGAATCCTTGCATGATGAGCTGGATATCCCGGTCATCTATGTCAGTCATTCGCACGATGAGGTCGCACGTCTGGCCAATCACCTGGTGTTAATGCAAGACGGTAAAATCAAAGCGAACGGAGACGTGCATGAAATATTTACCCGACTCGACCTGCCATTGGCGCATGCGAGTGATGCAGCGGCCATTATTGACGCGCAGGTCATCGAGCATGACACGAATTTTCATCTGACTCATTTGGAATTTAGCGGAGGTCAGATTGCAGTGCCCCATAAAGAGTTGCCACTGGGCAGTCACGTCAGGTTACAGCTGGCGGCCCGCGATGTCAGTCTGACCCTGGAGCACCAATCTGGTACCAGTATCCTGAATATATTTCCGGCGACCGTCGATGCCATCACGCATGAGGGCGGTGCCCAGGTCACGGTGCGCCTCATCGCCGGGGGTGTAGCCTTGCTATCGCGTATCACCAATAAATCAGCCGTTGAACTTGACCTGCAACCTGGCAAAGCTGTTTATGCGCAAGTCAAAAGCGTGGCCTTGCTGAACTGAATTTTCTGCAGTGAGTATTAAATTATTAATCTTGATTAGACAAGAAATCATGCCAGCTGAACAGGATCATTCATTAAAATATATAGGAGAATGCAGTTAATGTTTATCGTATTACTAAAATTTTCTGAGAATAAGTCGCAAGCCGGTCAATTCATGGACGGCCACAACGCGTGGCTAAAGCGCGGTTTTGATGACGGTGTATTTTTGTTGGCCGGTAGCCTCCAGCCTGGCCTGGGTGGCGGGATTGTTGCGCATAACACGTCACTGGACGATCTGTACACTCGTGTCAATGATGACCCGTTTGTGGCCGAGAATGTGGTCAGCGCCGAAATCCTTGAGATCTCGCCTGCGAAAGCCGATGAACGCTTGCAATTTCTTCTGGATTAAATGGTACGCCGATGATCAAACATATTGTTTTGTGGAAACTAAAAGATGAAGCCAATGGAAGATCCAAATTGGATAATGCGCTGCAATTAAAAAATGAACTGGAATCTTTGAATGGTAAAATACCGGGAATGATTCTGCTTGAAGTAGGCATTACGATGGCAGGCGATGATAGCGGCGCGGATGATGCCGATGTTATTTTGTACTCGGAATTTGAGAATACTGAGGCGCTGGAGAATTATTATCCTCACCCCGAGCACGTTAAAATCAAACCGTTTGTGCAATCGATCAGAACTGAAAGACGGGTGATTGATTATCAGGTTTAGGGGGCCTCAGAGTAATTCGAAATCATATGTCATTGCGATCGCAATGACGAATTAATCAAAGCTCCTTAGCTTAGTTGCTTCCAATAACGGTCAGCGTAATCTTGTTTTTCGTTACTCACGGAAAGTTTGACCATCCCCATCGTGGAAAAAAATCCTATGGCATCCTTTTGCGCCCTGACCATCAAGCCAGCGGCGGCCTGTTGTCTGGCAATGTCTTCGGCCTGTTTGAACAGGTATGTACCAATGCCCCTACGTTGAAATTCGGGGTCAACAAACAATCCATGAATCAGCGTACCTTTGTTCATAGATTCGCCCGCCCGGTTTTCATGTTCCAGTGCTATCACAGCGACCGGCTTGTCTTCGATACATGCCAGTAACATTTGGAAATGATCCAGATCGATTTCCTCATAGTAATAACTTGGCAGTGACAGGCGTTTGACACGCTCGGGCAAATCCCATGTCATTACCGCAGCGGTAATAACATGGTTAATGGCGTCGAGGTCGGCGGATGTGGCTGCCCTGATATCGATTGCGACTGTCATGTTGTGTTGTCACTGTCCTTAATTGATTGATGAAGATAAGCCATCAAGCCGTGCGCTTCCATTCATTGCCGGCGTCGACATCGCTGATGGCGGGTTCGACGTCCGTTGCGGCAACCCGCAGCGTTACCAGTTCTTCGGCACTGCTGGGGTGAATGGCCATGGTGCTGTCGAAATTGGCCTTGGTGGCCCCCATTGTTACCGCGACGGCAAATCCTTGCAACATTTCGTCGGCGATATCTCCAATGATGTGAATACCAACAACCCTTTCCTTGTCACCGGCACAGATCAGTTTCATCGCGGTGACACTACCATGTTCCGATAAGGCATGCCGCATCGGCGTAAACTCACTGCGATAGACAGTCACCGAGTCAGCGTATTGTTGGCGCGCTTCATCCTCGCTCAAGCCGATTGTCGCAATGGGCGGATGGGCGAAGACAACACTGGGGATGTTGTCATAATTGACCTTGCTATCGGCCTTGCCGGCAAATAGACGTTCAGCCAGTTTGCGTCCAGCGGCGATCGCCACCGGGGTCAAGGCCGCTTTGCCGGTGATATCACCGATGGCATAGATACCGTCGATATCGGTGTTTTCATAGGTATCTACCGGGATCACCCCATTAGCCATTACCGTAACGCCGGCGTTCTCCAGTGCTAGCCCGTCGGTGTTCGGCCGACGACCGACTGCCCAGATGACAGTATCAAAGGCCTGTTCGACGCGATCATCTGTGCCATGCACGACAATGCCTTCTGCAGAACGCGATAAGGCATCGACCTGGAATGCGGTCTGAACACGGATGCCTTGTTTTTGCATTTCACTTTCCAGCACGTTGGCAATCATCGGGTCGAAACGATGCAATAAGCGCTGTTCCATGGCAAGCAGTGTTACCGAGGAACCCAGTGCCTGTAAGACACCGCTCAATTCAACACCAATATAACCGCCACCGATGACCGCGACACGCTTTGGTAATTGCTGCATCTGGAAAAACCCGTCCGATGTGATGCCAAGATCGGCGCCTTTAACAGGTGGGATGATTGGCTGACCACCGGTGGCGATGACAATATGCTCGGCACTATAATGCTGGCCATTGACGTCAACGGTATGCGCATCAACAAAGCGTGCATAGCCATGAATATGCTCAATGCCAGTGTCGTTGACGTAGCCATTCCAGTAATCATTGATATTGCTGATATAGTCCTCGCGCGCCTTGACCAGTTTATTCCAGTCTGTGTTGCCACGTGTGGCCGCAATGCCGAAGTCCTTGGCATCATCAACGGCATGGGCCAGATTGGCGGCATACCACATGACCTTTTTCGGTACACAGCCGTTGTTGACACAGGTGCCACCGATACGACTGGCCTCGATGATCGCTACTTTTTTACCTTGAGCTGCAGCCTGTTCGGCAACCGCGAGGCCGCCACTGCCGCCACCGATGGCAATAAGGTCATAATGTTGCTTGTTCATGCTGTTTTCCCCTTAAATTTGCGCCCCGCCAGGCAGGGCGCATGCTGCTTGATACCTGGTTTATGCGGCATCACGTCGTGCAAGGTACTGCTGCAAGGCTTCAGAGCCGCCGATGCGTTCCCCGTTGATGAAGATCTGCGGTACTGTCGCCTCACCGGAGACTGCGCGAATAGTTGCTTCGTTGTAATCCCGATTCAGCACCAATTCCTCGTAGGCAATGCCGGCATCGGTCAGCATGCCCTTGGCGCGGATGCAGAATTCACAGCCCTCGCGGGTAAAGACGGTGACATCCAGCGGCTTTTGCGCCTGTGGTGCGAGATAGGCCAGCATCGTGTCAGCATCCGAAACCTCGAACGGGTCGCCCGCTACATCCGGTTCGATGAATTGCTTTTCGATGACGCCATTTCGCACTAACATCGAATAACGCCATGAACGTTCACCAAAACCAAGGTCACTCTTCGGCACCAGCATGTCCATAGCACGACTGAAATCGCCATTACCATCCGGCATGAAGGTGATGTTGTCGGCGTGTTGCTCACGCTGCCATTCGTTCATGACAAAGGCATCGTTGACCGAGATACAGACCACCTCATCGACCCCGTGTTGTTTGAATGTCGGCGTCAGCTGGTTGTAGCGCGGAACATGAGTTGACGAGCAGGTGGGTGTGAAAGCACCCGGCAGCGCGAATACGATCACGGTCTTGTTGTTGAAGATTTCATCACTGTTGACATCGACCCACTCATGTCCACGGCGGGTACGAAAAGTGACTTGTGGAACTGCCTGGCCTTCTTTGTTTGCTAACATAATATTCTCCAATCATTTCGTTTACTGGGGCAAAGCCCGGTGAATTTCGTTGTCAGGAGTCATTATCGGGCTGGTAGAGTTATTTATAAAATCGTTTGTTATTATCTTATTAATAGGTATTGCCTATTATAAGTGGGAATAGCGTACACAGGCGGCTTAGCCCAAACACGTAGAATACGGCCCCCGATCTCCTATTAAGTAACTGTATTTAATGAATTAATGCTAATTTAGGTGGCTTGGATCAGGCCTAATTTTTGACTGCCTGTACGGTATTGGGGAGATTATCCATGATGACCTGCGCGAAGGCCTGCAGGGCCTTTTGTCGTGGGAAGGTTTGGCGGAAAACGATAGACACCTGCCGATAGGCATCGTCCAATTCCAGCTTGCGGGCAATCACGCCGCTGTCTGTGGTCCATGAACCGCGTAGGGCCAAGGCCGGCACCAGGGTGCTGCCAAAGCCGGCGCCGACCAGTTGTAACAGGGTTTCCAGGCTCGATGCACGCAGGTCGGCCATATCGCCTTGCTGTTGGCGTTCGCTCAGGTGGCAGATATCCATGGCCTGCTTTGCCAGGCAGTGACCTTCGGACAACAGTAACATATCGGTGTTATCGAGGTCGTCACGGCTAATCGTTTCACGGTTATAGAACCAGTGTTGGCGTGGGTGCGCGAGCCAGAACGGTTCATTGAACAGGGTGACGCTCTCCAGGCCATCCTCGTCGACCGGCGTAGCCAGCAACGCAGCATCAATTTCGTGGTTATGCAGGCGCGCCAGCAGGGTGTCGGTCATTTCTTCAGATAACACCAGTTTCAGCTGAGGATGACGGCGGCGCAATGGCATCAGGATCAGTGGCATCAAATAAGGGCTAAGGGTCGGGATCGCGCCAATACGTAATGGCCCTGCCAATGGGTCTTGATGGGCCAGTGCCAGTTGTTCAATGGCCTCGGTCTGATCAATGGCCTGGCGCGCCAGCTGGATGATTTGTTCGCCGATGGCAGTGACCTCAACTGAGCGGTTGGTACGCTCGAACAGGGTGATACCGAGTTGCTGTTCCAGTTTTTTGATTTGTCCGCTCAGGGTCGGCTGACTGACAAAGCAACGCGCGGCGGCCTTGCCGAAATGACGGGTTTCGGCAACGGTGATGATGTATTTGAGGTCTTTCAGGTTCATATTTATAATAGGTATTGTCTATCGCTTAAGTATAATCAAATGCAATTACTTATCAATTAAATAGTGAATATATATTTAAGTTATTGTTTTTAATATTATATTATGTTCACATAGGCAGTGCCATGCGAAAGTTGATACTAGTATTCCCCCTATTACTGATATGCCTCATTACCCCCGTGGCATTGCTCGCGGCCGACATTGTGGAAATCCAGATCAGCAGCGAAATTGGCGTTAATGTACTGCAATTTAACGCTGAAGGTGATGACCTGCTGCTGTGGTTACCATCGGAATCGGGCCAGCTTGAGGAAGAGAGAAAGGCCGCGCAGGCCCTGGCCACCAGTGGTACATCGGTGTGGATGGCCGATGTTTTGAGTGCATGGTTTTTGCCTGCCCTGCCCAGCAGTATTGAATCCATACCAGCGACGGAGCTGGCGGTATTGTTGGAAAAGGTACGCCAACTCAGTAACAAGCGCGTGTTTCTGCTTGCCAGCGGTCGCGGTGCATTACTATGCCTGCGGCTGGCACAGGCCTGGCAGCAACGCTATGGCGACACTGCTCAATTGGGTGGCGTGCTGATGATAAGCCCGAAGCTATTTGTCGAAACCCCGGAGCCCGGTATGCCAGGTAAGTTGTTGCCGGTGGTCAGACAGAGCAATTTACCGATATTTATTATCCAGCCGGCCAACTCACCCTGGCGTTGGAAATTGGATCGCATGCTGCCGGCACTGGCGTCCGCAGGCAGTGATGTGTATGCACGTATCCTCGAGCAGGTTCGTGATCGTTTCTATTATCGTCCGGATGCCACCGATGTAGAAGAGGGTATGGCGCAGTCATTACCGGTGCTGCTTCGTCAATCAGTCGTGCTACTGGCTGCATATAACAACAAGTCTCGCGTATCGTTGAAACCGTTGCATCAAGCCCCGGTCCTGGCGATTCCGTCGAAAAAAGAGAGACGTTTGCGTGACTATCAGGGTGATCCAAGTCCGCCGCCATTAGCGCTCGGTGATTTACATGGCAAGATTGTTGATCTGGAAGCTTTCAAGGGCAAAGTCGTGCTGGTCAATTTTTGGGCCAGTTGGTGTCCGCCCTGTGTGCACGAGATGCCATCGATGCAAAAATTGGCGGACCATTTTGCTGCAAAAGACTTCGAGATACTAGCGGTCAATATGGCCGAGAGTGAACGGACAGTGCGTGCCTTTTTAAAAGAAAAGGTAAATGTACAATTCCCGATACTGATGGATAGCGATGGGGCTGCGCTCAAACGTTGGCAGGTGTTTGCCTTTCCGACCAGTTATGTGATTGATAAACAGGGCCGGATTCGTTTGGCACTGTTTGGAGCTATCGACTGGATGCAGGCCGATGTATTGCAGCAGATAGACAGGCTACTGGCGGACTAGGTCCGGGAGGTTATTTTATTCTTCGTTTATGCGAAAATAAATCGCCGCCTTCGCCCGATTTGAGCAGGGCATAGCGGGCTAGGATCGGGCCGAGTAATTCAAATACGATGGTGGTCGCAATGATGACTGGCAGAATCGTGCTCGCCAGGTGCGGTAGGCGTTGACTGGCGACCAATGCCATTGCCATGGCGACTCCGGCTTGCGGCATCAGCGCCAGACCGTACAGTCGACCGCCCGTCGTTTCCCTGGTGAACAGACGACAGCCGATTTCTGCGCCGATGATTCTTCCCGCGATACGTAGAACCATGTAAGCGCTTGCCAGCAAGCCAATAGTTTTGATGCTGTCCAGATCCAGTGAGGCTCCGGCGAGAACGAAAAACAGTACCATAAACGGTCGTTCAATGTTTTCGATTTCATGAAACGGGTGCGTGTGGTGCTTTGCCAGGTTGGCAACCGTCGCCCCCATCATCACTGCTGCCAATAAAAAGGAAACTTCTATCCATAAAGAAATCCCGGCACAGATAAAGACCATGACCAGTGCCTCCAGCATCATCGGTTCGCCCGGTTTGATGCGGCCGGTCAGATAGGCCATTGGTACACCGAGCAAGAGACCCAGTAACAAGGCGCCGCCAATTTCACGCAGTCCGAGAAGTATGGTCTCGATGCCGGTACTGTTTGTAAAAAACATTTGTAGAATGGCGAGCAATACACTAAACAGCACCAGACCCCAGGCATCGTCGATAGCAACGATGCCTAGCAGCGTATCGGTAAAAGCACCCTTGGCGCGTATTTGCTGGACGACATCAGTGGTCGCCGCGGGCGCGGTGGCAGTCGCTACCGCGGCCAGTAGCAGCGCTATTTCTATACTGAAACCCAATAATAACAGACCGGCTGCCATTATGGTTGCTGTAGTCAAAACAACAGACAGGGAGATGGCGATGATCAGCTGACCGTTTTTGCGTAGGCGGCTGAGGGTGAGCTTTTCTCCAAGTAAAAATCCGACCATGACTAGTGCGATGTGTGAGAAAAAGGGGAACCATTGCTGGCTTATGTCGGCCAGCAGGGACAACCCCGAGGGTCCGATCAATATGCCGAAGAGTAACAGTAATGTCACCCTGGGCAGGCGTGTGCGTTGGCCTATGTGGTCAGTCAGGACGCCCAGGAATAGCAGAACGCCGATGGTTAGGAACAGGGTCGCAAGATTGTCCATATAGGATAAAGGCTAACGCAAAACCTGGCCCTTGTCTTCAGTATTGTACGCTAGTATGAAAGTTATTCAGCCGCTGTACTGTGAATGCCTGGCTAGCTGTTCAGGTAAGATCCTGTTCGAAATCGACAGGAATGATTTTAATCAGTATCCGTTTGATCAGTATAGTTCATCCAGTCAATTGGCTTGAGGTAATGATAAAGTTTGGCTTCCTCGCTATCGGCCTGCGGTTGCCAGTTATAGCGCCATTTCACCAACGGTGGTAGTGACATCAGTATGGACTCAGTGCGGCCACCGGATTGCAATCCGAACAGGGTGCCGCGATCATAGACCAGGTTGAATTCGACATAACGCCCACGTCGGTAAAGCTGGAAGTCGCGTTGGCGCTCGCCATACTCGATGTTTTTACGTCGATTGACGATCGGCCGATAGGCCTCTATATAATGATTGCCGACACTTTGCATAAACGCGAAGGATTTTTCAAAACCCCATTCATTCAGGTCATCAAAAAACAGGCCGCCGACGCCACGGGTCTCCTGACGGTGTTTGAGATAGAAATATTCATCACACCACTGTTTGTATTTTTCGTAAACAGTCGGGCCGAAGGGTTCACAGGCAGCCTGTGCCGTACGGTGCCAGTGTATGGCGTCTTCGGTATCGAGATAGTAAGGGGTTAGATCAAAGCCGCCGCCAAACCACCAGATCGGGTCTTCGCCGTCTTGCTCGGCGATAAAGAAGCGTACATTGGCATGTGAGGTCGGCGCGTAAGGGTTGTGTGGATGTATTACCAGCGATACGCCCATTGCCTGAAAGCTGCGGCCGGCGAGTTCCGGTCGATGTGCAGTGGCAGAAGCCGGTAGGCTGGCACCATGCACCTGGGAAAAATTGATACCTGCCTGTTCAAATACGGCGCCGTCAGTCAATACGCGTGTGCGCCCACCGCCTCCTTCTTCGCGCTCCCAGTTGTCTTCCTGGAAAATGGCGCTGTCATCTTCTGCCTCCAGTGCGGCACAGATGGTATCCTGTAGCTCGAGTAGGTAGTCGCGGACTGCATTGATATCGATTGTGTTCATGGCATGCTTTAATGGCTAGATGGATTGCTAAGGATAACGAAATTGCGAAATCTTGTCAGCTAATAATAGTAGCTAGTTGCGAGTGGCTGGTAGCTAGGGTGAAATAAGTCAATCAGAAAGGTGTAGTAAGACGCATCAACTAGATGTTTAGATCCACGCGTGGTTGTGCGTCCTGGTCCTTGTCGATGACGGGTTGGCACAGGAATAGGCGTGCCGGGTCGATGTTGTGCTGATTGGTCAGGATGTCCTTGATGGCGTCGGCTCGCTGCGTGGCCAGTTCCAGTAGCTGTTCATCTGCAATCATAAAGGTCGGCGGTCGTGTTTTCACAGGAGTATCACTCGCAATTTTCTGCTGCTGCTTGCTCCAGTCCTGTAGTTTTTTCTGGATGAGTGCCTGTGAATCCTGGATCGTGGCTACGCCGCAGAGTTTGATCCTGAGTTTGGGGCGCTCCTGCATCAGTGCGGCTATTTTCTGGCTATAAGGATTGACGTCTTCGGCGGGTGTCGTGGCCGCGACAGAAAAGACGATCGGATTCAGGCTGACATGATCGGCGGCGGACTTGGCCAGTTTGGCTAGTGTGATCAGGCTGCCATAGGGTTGCAATGCATGGGTCAAATAGGCGAGCGATGCCTTGCGCATGGCAGTACCGATGCCCTTGTTGATAACGCCGCTGATATCAAAATCGGGCTTATTGATATCGCCTTTGACCGGTATGGATAATTTTATGTTGTTATTCTTGTCGCGTAATAAGGACAGTGCGCTGTCCAGGGGCATACTTAATTGCGCAGAAAAATCCTCTGTAGTTTTCGATTTATTGCTGCGCACTTCGAGGTTGGCGAGCGTGATCTGATTATCGGCGTCGATTTTCCCTTTTTTAATATTGGCTTTGATTGTCGCGCTGAGTTGGCCGCTACGCATATCATAACCGATCATCTTGGCGCTATAGCTGGACAGACTTGGAAGGCTGAGATTTTTAAGTTTAGCATTGAGTCTCAGGCTTAATGGAGTGCTGAAAGGATAGGCATCGCCATCGACGTTTACATTAGCGTACTTGCCAGACTTAGCTTCGAGTATGAACGGGCTTGCACTTCGCGGTTTCGATGAATCGATATTGCTGATACTGGCCTTTGCAATCAAAAGTTCGGTTTTAAATGCAGGGGTGACTGAGTTATCGATAAATATAAGCTTGCTGTTACCGGCAACTTCCAGTAAGCGTGCCAATAGTTGCAACGTATCTGTCTTGTCTTTGGCTGCTGTTGTTTTTTTGGCCTTGGTTTTGGGGGAGGTGAGCGTAGCCAGCTGGTCAAGTTGACCGTCTTTACGTTTGTTAATATGAATCAATGCATCCTGTAGACGAATATTGCCGACTTGTAGACTTTTGTCAGTGGAAAATGAAGCCATGTCAATGCTGAGTCCGCCGGCCTGGAGCAGCGCCGGTCGTTGTTTGCTCTTGCTGGTATTGGCGGTTGATAAAGTACGAAGATTTTTCAGTGTTATCTGTTTGGCGCTGAAGTTTTGCCCAGTGATAAGGTCGATCTCTTTGATAGTAAGTTTTTCACTGTGTATCAGTTCTTGTTGACTGCCTGAGTCCTGCAAGTTGATATTCTGTGCGTCAATGGCTCCCGTGACCTGTGTCTGACCAGTAGTATCATCTATCTGCTTGACCGTGCCGTCCCAGCTAAGCTTGTTATGGCGGTAGCGATAAGCTTGCTGGGCACTACCCGAGAACTCGACATTTTCGCTATCGATCTTGCCTTGGAGTAGATAATCGAGCAGGCTGGATTTGTCGCTTAGTTGCAGATTGATTTTTCCTTGCCACTGGATGCGATCGGTAGCAATGTGTCCATCGGCCAGCTTGACTGATAGATTAACCAGGCCTAGCGTACCATCCGATGCTATTTGCGTTTTCTTACCTGTTTGGTGGGTAATGTTAAAGTCGGCATCGATATCCAGTTGTCCGCCCAGTTCTTGCAGTTGCTTTTGCAGATGTAGAGCGGCAGGCGCGATATCCAGCTTTGCGATCTTCAGTCGCCCCTTAATGTCGGGGGCTTGAGTGAACGCGCGCAAAGTAGCCGTGATGTTTAACGGAGAGTTATTGATACTGCCGGAAAATTCGACCTGACTGCCCGCTTCAGACCAGCTTTCGAGTTTGTCCAGGCTGATATGGTCAATAATGACATTGGCCTTTTGTGCCGGTGTGCTTAGGGCAAAATGCGCATCATTCACCGATACTGCTTGAAGGCCAATACCCCAGGCTGATTCTTCTTTCTCGGTTGTTTGCTGCTGTTGTGCTAGTCGCACCTGAGCGGCATCGATACTGCCGTCCTTATTTTGGCGGATACCGGTATTTAATCCATCGAGATGAAGTTGAGATATTGTCAGGCGTTTTTTAAATAAAGGCAGCCATTCAAACGCGACGGTTGCATTAGCCAGGGTCACGGCATTCTGGCCATCCTTGCTGGCGCGCAGGTTTTTAAGATGAAATTCGCCGCTAAACAGGTTGATGTCAATATCTTCAATGGCAACGGAATCGATACCCTGCTTTAAATACCATTGTTCAATGCCGTAGCGGACGGCATAAGGCAAAAAGCTGATAAAAAGCAGACACAGGATAAAAAATCCTATGAGTACCTTAAACCAGCCTTTTTTGTAATAGGGGACCATGCCCCTATTATTATTCAATATGCGTTAAATAACTACCATGCATAGCCAACACTGAACAATATTTTCCTATCAGTGCTGCCAAAGCCTGCGGGAGGTGATTTGTCCCAGTCGACATTGGCCTGAATAGCGGCGTTCATGCCGGCCAGTAATGGAAAGCGAAAGCCGGTTTGTGAGGTGATGGTCAGGTTTTCGGTGTCACTTAAATCAATCAGGCCTTCATGTCTGTGGAAGAACTGGATTTTATCCTTGTACATCTTCTGATCATAAAAGATTGCCCAACGACCAGCAGTGTAATTCTCGTCGGCTGTGGTGAAATAGTCATCGTTAACAAATGACACGCCGGCTTCAAGTGCCAGGTTGCGACTGGGGGACTCCCAGAACTGATGACCATAACCCAGGCCGATAGTGCTTTTCAGTTTCTGGTCCTTGAATTTATCGCGTGCAAACGTGGTGTTACCATAGATATATTGCTTGTCATTCAGGAAGTGGTCATATTTCAGGTAGGCAGCGGCCTTGTCTTCGGTGTCGTTGCCGTTGTCACTGGCGCGAAACAGGTTGGCGCCTACCGTGGTGCGGTTTTGCTTGGTGCGCATGATCACTTCACCATCGAGGTTATAGCTCTCGGTGTCTGAGTTACCACTGGCGATACTGGCGCCGGCGTTGATCCGTCCGGAAACCTTGACGCCCTTGCCACTGACTTCGACTGGTGGGTTAATGTATTTAACCGAACCAAGAGCGACTTGCATCGGGTTGCCGACATTGGCTGTCTGGATGTTGGCCATGCCGCCAGCGCCAGGTAGCAGATTAGCCGCTTCGATGCTGGTGTCATTGTCGAGTACCAGGACCACTGGTTTGTCGGTAGTCAGTGAACTGATTTCGCCCCAATTTAATGTTATGTCGCCGGCAAAACCTGTTTTGAAAATCAGGTTGCCATCTGTTTTGCTAACAATAGTGCCGGTCAGGCGGTCGCCGTTTTTCATGGTAACGGTGTCTGCAAGCACTGATGCTGAGGCCAGTGAAAGTGCAAGAATAGAAGAAATTTTTATCATCATACGCTCCTTGGAAATCAGGGCCGAAGTGTAGCATGAAAGATTTTTATCGAGAGCCTAAGGTGAAAGCCCCTGGTAAGATTTAACCAACATTTTACAATTGATGCGCTGATCGCATCAATTGCAGGTGATGTCCGTGTTGGCGATACTAGAAGGAGTAGTTTAGCCCGAGACCGAATGTCGACAGGCGTACATCCGGATCAGTGCCGACAACGCCGGCAGGCAGGCTGGGACCGGGTACGCAATAAGGGCAGTCTATTTCACCATGATAAAATGTATAGTCGAAGTTGACTCGTAGATTTTTTGTGATCGGATATTGTGCGCCAAGATTGACCGTAGTAAAGGGTCCGGTGTCAGTCGTATTGACGAATGTGCCATTCAAAAAGGCAGTGTAATCCGAAACGATCTGTGTGAAACCGATGCCACCATAGAACCCCCTGCCCGGCGTGCTAACAGTGAACAGGATACCGAGGCCGCCACGCAGCTCAAATTTATCCGGAGTATTGAGACCCGGGAACAGGCCGGTGTCATCACTGGGCGTAAGTGCCTGTATCTCCCAGCCGAATTCCTGGTAACGGTGGCCGAATTTTATGCGTACCGGATTCAGTTCGAAATTGACTGTGCCGTCGCCAAACAATGTCTTGGTGTCCATGTAGGTTGCGTCAACACCAAAATAGTATTCGGAAAATGCCGGTGTGGCTGTCGTAAGCAGTGTGGAAATCAACAGCCATTTAAGACTGTCCAATGAGTACGTCTTTTGTTTGTTCATTTATTATGCCCCGTTTTTCTATTTTATCCCCGAGGCAAATAATACCATTTTTTTTCTATCATTTGTCAGAGCTTACCCAGGGCGAAGGATTCTATTGCTGCGTACATCCCTGATCTCGGAGGCCTGATGATAGCCGCCGGTGTCAGCATGCAGAATCATATCCACATTTTCTGCAAAGATGCGTTGTACATCCAATGCTGTGCGGGCCGCAGGGTGATTGCTGATATTGGCGCTGGTCGAGACCAGCGCATGACCCAATTGTTCGCACAGTTGCTGTGCAATCGGGTGTTTCGTGATCCTGATGGCGATGCCTTGGTGTTTGCCAGTAAGCCAGCGCGGGCAGTGTGGATGTGCCGGCATAATCCAGGTCGTCGGTGTGCTGGTTTTCGTTTCCAGCTTGCGCAGTTGTGCGGGTGTTGCAGATGTAAATGGCCTGACCTGTTCCAGGTCTGATGCGATCAGAATCAGACCCTTGGACAGGCTACGGTTTTTCAACTGGCAGATCGTTTCGACGGCATTGAAATCAAGCGGGTCACAGCCAAGACCGAACACGGCCTCGGTCGGGTAGGCGATGATGCCGCCACGGTGAATGATTTTTGTCGCTAGCCTGAGTTGCCAGGGAGTCACGTTATCGTCTCGACGGGGTGTGTTGCCGCCGTGTGCAAGCGCGCAGCAGTATCGACATCAAGATTGCTCGTCGGCCTCTTCGGTTTCTTCGAGTTCATGGGGCTCGGAAAACTTGCAGTCTTTTTGCGGGCAGACGCGTTCGGTACCGCGTTTTTTGGTGGTCTTGATCATTGTGATCGGCCAGTCACAGAGCGGACAGGGCTCGGCAACGGGTTCGTTCCAGATCGCATAACTGCAATCGGGGTAGCGCTCACAGGAAAAGAATATTTTTCCATTGCGGGATTTGCGTTGCAGGATATTGCCTTTCTTGCACTCGGGGCACTGTACGCCGGTATCTTTGGGTTTCTCCAGCGGTTCAATATGTTTGCAGTCCGGGTAACTACTGCAGCCAATGAATTTGCCGTAACGGCCCTGGCGGATAATCAGGTCAGAATTGCATTCGGGGCATTTACGTCCTTCCAGAATTTCAGGTTCGGCAGACTCGGCATCATCGCCGACATTGCGCGTGTAATCGCAATCCGGGAAACCCGAACAGCCGATGAAGCTACCGCGTCGACCGAGCCTGATCGAGAGTTGTTTGCCACATTTGGGGCAGTTCTCGTCGATGGCTTCCTGGGTAACTTCCTGGCGGCTGACACTCTTTTCTTTTTCGACCACCAGTTTCTTGAATGGCTTCCAGAATTTTTTCAGCATCGGTTTCCATTCTTCCTCGCCACGTGAAATGGCGTCCAGCTCATCTTCCAGGTTGGCGGTGAAGTCATAGTCGACATACTGGGTGAAATGCTGAGTCAGGAATTTATTAACGACGCGACCGACATCGGTTGGGAAAAAACGTTTTTTCTCCAGTTTGGCGTATTCACGATGCTGTAATGTCGAGATAATCGCGGCATAGGTCGAAGGACGGCCGATACCGTGTTCCTCAAGCGTCTTGACCAGACTCGCTTCAGTGAAGCGTGGTGGTGGCTCAGTAAAATGTTGTTCGGGTCTGAGCTTGAGTAGATCGACTTGTTCACCCTGTAATAACTCGGGCAACATGCGTTGATCATCTGTTTTGTCTTTCTTGTCATCCAGGCTTTCCTGGTAAACCGCCATGAAGCCGGGATTGACGATGGTCGAGCCGTTAGCGCGGAAGATGTTTTCATCACCGGCGGTCAGGTCCGCGGCGACGGTATCAATCGTGGCATGCACCATCTGGCTGGCGACGGTACGCTTCCAGATCAGGTCATACAGTTTGAACTGATCCTTACTCAGGTGTTCCTTGATTGATTCGGGTACGCGTTCTGCCGCTGTTGGGCGGATGGCTTCATGCGCTTCCTGTGCATTTTTTGATTTGGTTTTGTAGACGCGCGGTTCATCAGGTAGATTGTCACTGCCATAGCGTTGGCTGATGACCTCGCGGATTTCGTCCAGTGCCTCCTGGGCCAGGTTGACTGAGTCGGTACGCATATAGGTGATCAGGCCCGTAGTTGAGCCACCGATGTCGATACCTTCATAGAGTTGCTGGGCGGTACGCATGGTGCGTTGTGCTGTGAAGCCGAGCTTACGTGCCGCTTCCTGTTGCAAGGTCGAGGTAATGAATGGCGCTGTGGGATTACGTTTGCGTTTCTTTTTCTCGACCTTTTTAATCGTGAGCTTGCCGGCGGCTGCTTTTAACAAGGCTTGCTCAGCATCCATGGCCAGTTCGCTATTGTTGATATCGAACTGACTCAGTTTTTTCTCGTTCAGATAGGTCAGGCGCGCAATGAAGTTTTGTCCCTTGCTGCTGACATCCGCTTCAACTGTCCAGTACTCCTTGGCGATGAATTTTTCTATTTCAAGTTCACGTTCTACAATCAAGCGCAGTGCGGGGCTTTGTACGCGCCCAGCGGATAGTCCACGGCGAATTTTCTTCCATAGTAACGGCGATAGGTTGAAGCCAACCAGATAATCGAGAGCACGGCGCGCCTGCTGGGCATTGATCATATCAGTGGATAGATCACGCGGCTGCGCCATGGCCTCGTTGATGGCGCGTTTGGTAATTTCGTGAAAGATAACCCGGTGGGTCTCCTTGCCCTCGAGCAATTTTTTATCTTTCAGTAATTCATAGAGATGCCAGGAAATCGCCTCACCTTCCCTATCCGGGTCAGTCGCGAGATACAGGGCATCGGCCTTTTTCAGTGCCTTGACAATGGCGTCGACGTGACGTTGGTTTTTTTCGATGACTTGATACTTCATGGCAAAGTCGTGTTCAGTATCGACCGCGCCTTCCTTGGGAACCAAATCGCGCACATGGCCGTATGAGGCCAGAACGTAAAAGTCCTTGCCAAGGTATTTATTGATAGTTTTGGCTTTTGCTGGAGACTCAACAATGACCAGGTTTTTACTCATCGCGTATAAATTCTTGCTTGTGTATTATTAAAGGTATAAATATCGACAACTGTCTTCAATGCAGGCTTTCCAGCGAGCTATCAAACACCATGTTTTCAATCCATTCATAATTGGAATTCTCTTCGGCCTGATTAAACAGGACCATCAATACGACCCATTTGAGGCGTTCGATATCAAAATCATAAGAATCCAGCGCCATGACGCGTTCGATCACGAGTTCACGATTATCCGGGGTCAGCACGCCCATGTTTTCCAGGTACAGCAGGAAATCGCGGCACTCCAGATCCAGGCTGGACAGTTCTTCATCGGCGTAAACCCTGAACGAGGCGTTATGTTTTGTATCACGTTGATTTTCCTGCTGTTTGGATAGGTCATCCAGCCACAGGAAGGCCTTGTCGATTTCATATGGCTGAAAGCCGGCCTCAACCAGCTGGTCCTCAAGGAAATCCCGGTCAGGATCTATCTCAAGCTCACCATCCATAAAATTCTGGAACAAGTACAGTAATACGTCCAGGGTGTTTTCTTTCATTCAAAACCTCATCATTTAACCCGAATATAACAACCTCCGGGGCTCGATGCCACATTGCCTTGTAGCTCCAGGATCAGCATCATGGAGGAAACTTCTTCTGCCGTCAAACCGGTGCGCTGTACAACTTCATCAACTGCCACTGGTGAGAATCCCATTTCGGTCAAGACCGTCTGGTAGTCAGGATCAATGGCCGGGCTGTTTTCCTCTTTATTATTAAGTACCTGCGAAGTGTCCATGGGCCTGGATTGCTGTGGCCTGAGTTCACTGATGATATCTTCGGCGGTTTCCACCAGTTTCGCGCCTTGCTGGATCAGGTGATGGCAGCCACGTGCCAATGGATTATGGATCGAGCCGGGGATGGCGAACACCTCACGCCCTTGTTCCATGGCGTGCCGGGCCGTGATCAGCGAGCCACTGCGAATGGCGGCCTCAACCACCAGGGTACCGATGCTGAGGGCACTGATAATGCGATTGCGGCGCGGAAAGTTTTCCGGTCTGGGCTGGGTGCCAATCGGGAATTCCGAGACAATGGCCCCCTTTTCGATGATCGTGTGAGCCAGGTCTCGATGACGTGCCGGGTAGACACGGTCTGGACCGGTTCCGGTGACCGCCACGGTAATGCCATCTGCATCCAGGGCTCCCTGATGGCAGATGCCGTCAATACCGATGGCGAGACCGCTGGTGATGGCCAGGCCGGCGGCAGACAGATGGCGTGCGAACTCAAGGGCGGTGCGCTTGCCATCGGCGCTGGGATTGCGGCTGCCGACCATGGCGATCTGGGTCTCGTTCAGTACTTGTGGGTTGCCCAGCACAAATAGCAGCGGCGGCGCGGCCGGGCTTTCCCTTAACAGCTGCGGATAATCGGTATCTTCAATGGTCACTATATAATGATGGTCCTGCTGCTGTAGCCAGTCGAGGTCAGTATCGACGCCTTGCCAATCCGGTTTGAGTATGGCCTCGATACTGCTTTGCTCAAGCCCCGCCTCGTGTAACTGTGCAGTACTGCTCTGGTAGATAGCTTGTAGTTGGCCGAAGTGTTGTAGCAATTTTGTGAAGGTGGCCGGGCCGATACGTGGACAACGCAGCAAGGCCAGCCAGTATTTAAGTTCAGCGGGTGGGGTGTTGCTCAAGACGCGTCTCCTTACAGGTCCAGATCGGGCCATTCCATGACCAGATAGAAATAAAAAAAGCGCCCGGTTTTCAGGCCGGGCGCTTTATAAGTTGCTGTCAGGGGGTGCGAACGCTGTCCATGACATTGATATTGCGACTGGCCTTCATGACCAAGGCATAGCTTAGTTTTTCAAATGGGCGGAATACCATCAGTACACCGGCCTTTTCATCCGGCAGGGTGACCTTGTCTTTGCGGTTTTCAGTCACTGAATCAAGGATGGTATCGCCGGTCTGATGAATGTCGAGGACGCTGCCCTGGCTCAGTCCGTCACGCGTACCCTTGTTGATGACCACGACCTGATAGGTGCCGATTTGATTGACGCCGTCCAATACCGACAGGATTCTGCCATCGATAGCGGCCTTGGGTGCATGCGGCATAAAGTTGGCGTTATAGCTTTCTTCACCGCTGGGCAGTAGGCGATCACCAATCAATGCCTCACGCGTAGTACGCAGCAATCTCAATGTAGACGGGTCACCGGTACGGTACAGTTTGGCATTGCCGACGAAGCGTGCTTCATAGCCAAGGACTTCTTTGCTGATAGGGTCGACATAGGTGTTACCTCTGCGGACAACAGCATATTGGCGAATGTTGTAATCCTTGATGCCACGCACATAGACACTGTTGCTAGTGGCAGACACGATATGCTCTCCCTTATGTTCAACGATATAAGGTGCGTTGTCGAGTTCGTCCTTGCCAACGATGGTCGGTTCGAGCAGGAATTGCTTGATCGCATCGATCGGAATAGTCGGTATCGCTTGATCCAGCGGAATAACGCGGCCCTGTGGTGTAAGTTTGAATGTACCCTGGCCACGATTCAGCATCAGGCGTGGTTTGCCATCGACATAGACCAGGCTGATGATATCGCCCGGGTAGATTAGATGCGGGTTGGCGATTTGCGGATTAACGTGCCAGATCTCAGGCCACTGCCAGGGGTTCTGCAGAAAGCGTCCACTGATGTCCCACAAGGTGTCCCCTTTAACAACGACATATCGGTCTGGGTGGTCGGGATTCAACTTGACCGTATCGGCATGGACCAGACCAAAGACAAATAACGACAATAATATTCCTAGAATTTTTTTCTTATACATATAAATCCCTTAAGCTGATTAAAAGCAGCACAGATTTGTAGAGTTTAGTCGAAAAAACCCATCTCATGTAGGATGGAATTCTCATTATAATCCTGTATCATCATAAGATTAGCTGAACTATCTATATTTTTACACTAATATTTTTCATTTTGTAACCCATATGGCAAAACTGGATATTCTCCAACACCCCGATCCGCGTCTGCGTACAGTCGCAAAAGCCGTCGAAAATGTCGATGACGACATCCGCAGGCTGGTCGACGATATGCTCGAAACCATGTATGCGGCTCCCGGCATCGGTCTGGCAGCGACCCAGGTGGACGTCCACCAGCAGGTCATCGTTATAGATATATCGGAAGAAAAGGACCAGCCTTTATGCCTGATTAACCCAATGATCCTAAAACTTGACGGCGTCGAGGAATATGAGGAGGGTTGTCTATCCGTGCCAGGGGTCTATGAAACGGTGCAAAGGGCTGAAACCATTGAGATTAGGGCGCTCGATCGCGATGGCAAGGCCTTTGAAATGCAGGCCGATGGCATGCTGGCGATCTGTATCCAACATGAAATGGATCATTTGAAGGGCAAATTGTTTGTTGATTACCTGTCCAGGCTGAAACAGGGAAGAATCAAGAAAAAGCTCGAAAAAAACGCTAAAATGGCGCTATAAGCGGCTAAAAGAGGCTATTTGCAGTGAAGATAGTATTTGCGGGTACGCCGGACTTCTCCGTTGCTGCGCTCGAGGCATTGGTTGCCAGTGAGCACGACGTGATCGCTGTCTATACCCAGCCGGACCGGCCGTCAGGCCGTGGCCGCAAGCTGCAAGCGAGTCCGGTCAAGCAATTTGCCCAGAGCCAGGACCTGCCGGTACTACAACCGCTCAGTTTGCGTGAGACCGAGGCGCAACAGGTTTTCGCCCAGCTGCAGGCCGATATTATGGTGGTTGTGGCTTATGGTCTGATCTTACCCATCGAGATCCTCGAAGCCCCTCGCCTTGGCTGCCTGAATATCCATGCCTCCTTGCTGCCGCGCTGGCGCGGTGCGGCACCGATCCAGCGCGCCATTCTCGCCGGTGACAAGCAAACTGGCATCACCATCATGCAAATGGATGAGGGTCTGGATACCGGGGATATGTTATTAAAGGTCAGCTGCGACATTAGTGCAGATGATACCACAGGCTCGCTGCACGACCGTCTGTCGATGCTGGGGGCCAGTGCGATCATCGAGGCTATCGACCAACTCGAGTCCGGCGGTCTGCAAGCCGAACCGCAGGATGGGGAGCTGGCCTGCTATGCCGCCAAGCTGGATAAGGCCGAGGCGCGCCTGGATTGGCAGAAAACAGCACTTGAACTGGAGCGCCAGGTGCGTGCCTTCAATCCCTGGCCGGTCGCTCAGTGTCACTGGCAAGACAAGGTACTCAGGGTTTGGGAAGCGCTGGCGGTTGAGCCGGGGTCTGACAATAATACGCCAGGCCAGGTCGTGCGTAGTAATAAGCAGGGTATCGATGTCGCCACAACGGCTGGGCTGCTTCGACTAACAAAAATACAGTTGCCGGGTGGCAAGCCGATGCACGCTGATGCCTTTCTGAATGCGCATAGTATCGATGGTGACATACTTGTCTGAGCTCATGCGCTTTGCTGAAAACGTCTGGCATCTAAATTAATGCCGGCACCAGGTAAAAAAAAGCAAACTGTCAGAGCGATAGCGGCACAGGTATTGTTGCAGGTCAGTGCACGCGGCCATTCCCTGACCCGGGCGCTGGCCGCAGGTCAGCAGCAATTGGCCAGCCCCGCCGATAGCGCCCTGTTACAGGAGATGTGTTACGGCAGTCTGCGTTGGTACTACCGGCTGGATGTGATCGTTTCGATGTTGTTGAATAAGCCATTGAAGCAGCGCGATCAGGATATTTTCTGCGTGCTGGTGATCGGTCTGTATCAACTGGAGTTCATGCATGTACCCGCGCATGCGGTCGTCAAAGAAACCGTGGATGTGGTATTGGCACTGCGCAAGCACTGGGCCAAAGGCCTGGTCAATGCCCTGTTGCGGGAATATCAACGCAATGCTGAGGCCTTACGGGAACAATGGCAGCAGGATGATGAAGCGCGCTATGCCCATCCGGCCTGGATGATCGCGCGCCTGGCACAGGACTGGCCGCAACATTACCAAACGATACTGGATGCCAACAATCAACGTCCACCGATGGTCCTGCGTGTCGACCTACAGCAGACTACAGTCGCCGAGTACCAACAACAACTGGCTGAACAGGATATCAAGGCGCGGGCATCTGAATTTGTCGATAGTGCCGTGATCCTGGAGCAGGCCGTCAATGTGCATGAATTACCGGGATTTTCCCGCGGTCTGGTATCCGTGCAGGATAGTTCGGCGCAATTGGCCGCCGGTTTACTGCAGCTGCAAGCAGGCATGCGCGTGCTGGATGCCTGTTGTGCGCCGGGTGGCAAGACCCTGCATATGTTGCAGGCCTGCCCGTCATTGCAATTGCTGGCGCTGGATAGTGATGGCGATCGTCTGCAGCAGGTACAGGAGAACCTCGACCGTGCCGCGGTCGATGCCGAGCTGTTGGTCGGTGATGCATCCAAACCAGTGGATTGGGCAGGCGACAGGCTATTTGAACGTATACTAGTCGATGCGCCCTGTTCCGGCAGTGGTGTGATCCGCCGCCACCCGGACATTAAGCTGTTGCGAAGCAGCACGGATATAGAAACGCTGGTTGCCCGTCAGGCAGATATCCTCGCTGCCGTCTGGCCCTTACTGGCCCCAGGGGGTATGCTTGTATACTCAACCTGTTCGGTATTCAGACAGGAAAATGAACAACAGGTCGCTGCCTTCCTGCAACATCATGCAGATGCCAGAGAACGACCGATCAATGCTGACTGGGGTGTTCGCTGTGATCCCGGTAGGCAGGTTTTGCCAGGTAGTCATGGGATGGACGGTTTTTATTATGCATGTCTGGAAAAAATAAACTGATAGGATGCCATGCACTTGTTATCGTCTAAACGCGGTATTTTAGAAACGGCACAGAGTCTGTTGCTGATTTGCTCGAGTGTCTGGTTAACGCCGTCATATGCAGAAGAAATGTATGGTCTGCGTGTGTTCTCGGCGTCGATGCATTCGCGCCATGAGATGCTATATCTGGATGCACAGCTCGACTATGACCTGAGCCAGGCCGCTATCGATGCCCTGGATAGTGGCGTACCATTGACGTTTGAACTTGAGGGCGAAATTTTCAAGCCGAGGAAATGGCTTTGGGATAAATCAATTTTCTCTTTCAAGCAACATTATCAAGTGGCCTACCACGCCCTGTCACAGCAGTATGTGGTCACCAATATCAGTAGTTCAATCCAAAACAGTTATAGTCGTCGCAATTCCGCCTTGCTGGCCATGGGTCGAGTCAATGACCTGCCGCTGGTGGAGAAAAAATCCCTGCCTGTAGAGGGAGACTATCAGGTCAGGCTACGCATATCGTTGGATATCAATGCACTGCCGGTACCCATGCGACCCTGGGCATATATCAATTCTGAATGGCTATTGGCCAGTGAGTGGTATGTATGGGATCTCGACTAGGCCGTAGCTGGAGTGGTGTGCTGATGCCGATGATCGGTTTGCTGGTCATGCTGTTGATCTCCTTGTATGTGCTGAGTAATGCCACCGAGAATACGACCCGTTTCAATAAGCAATATGGCTGGTTGATCTTGCTGAACATGGCCGGCCTGATGGTATTGGTCGGCATGATTGGTGTTAGCCTGTTTAACCTGGTCAGGCAGTATCGCGCCGGCATAGCAGGTTCGCGTCTGACCGTGCGTCTGGTGGCCGTGTTTGTGTTGCTGTCCGTGATTCCGGTCTCCATCGTTTACTATTTTTCCCTGCAGTTTCTGCAACGCGGTGTTGATAGCTGGTTTGATGTGCGTATTGAAAAATCGCTTGAGGATGCATTGCAATTGAGCCAGGTGTCGCTGGACCTGAGGCAACGTGAACTGGTTAGGCAAATGCCGTCCGTGGTGGGGATGTTGCTGGATGTCTCGGAGACCAATGCCGGTCTGGTGTTGAGTGACCTGCTCGAAAGTACCGGCGCTGTCGAGCTGAGCCTGTTGGGTAAAAATAACCGCATTATCGCCTTCAGTAGTGCCGATCCCGGCAAGGTGGTGCCACATCGTAGTGACGAAGATGTGCTGATGCAGGTCAGGCAGGGTACGCACTACGTGGGTCTTGAGCCGATCAGGGACAGCGGTATCCACGTGCGTTTGGTGTATCCGGTGCCTGCCGGTAGTGTGGCCGGTACGGAAATACGACTATTGCAGGCCTTGTTTCCTATCGATCAGCGCCTGAATACACTTGCCGGTAGCGTACAAAGTTATTTCACCGTCTACAAGAAACTCAATTACCTGCGCGAGCAATTGAAAAGAAGCTTTTTGTTGACCTTATCGATGGTGTTGTTACTGAGCCTGTTTTCGGCGGTGTGGGTGGCCTTTTTCTCGGCACAAAGACTGATGGCGCCGGTCAGGGATCTGGCCGAAGGTACCCAGGCCGTAGCTGAGGGCAATTATGACAAGCAACTACCCGTTGCCGGTAATAATGAAATGGGTTTTCTGGTGCGTTCGTTTAATGACATGACACGTCGGATCGCGCAGACCAGCCAGCAGGCGCGTGAGAGTCAGCAGCAGGTGGAGTCACAACGCGCCTATCTGGAGACCATACTGGGCAACCTGTCTTCCGGCGTTATGACGCTTGATCATGATTTGAATATCCGCACCGTTAACCCGGTTGCGAGTAAAATATTGGGCGTGGATCTACGCGATTATAGCGGCCGTCCTCTTGATGATCTGGCCTTGGCCTATGGGCCTCTGCGACGGTTTATTTCTATCCTCAAGCCTTTATCAAGTCGTCAGGAACAATGGCAGGAGGAGATTGTATTATTCTCCCAATCAGGCAGAAAGGTGTTAATGTGTCGTGGGACTACCTTGGTTGATGATCAGGGTCAAAGCGGCGATCATGTTATCGTCTTTGATGATATTACTACACTGGTGCAGGCGCAGCGTGATGCAGCCTGGGGTGAGGTGGCACGTCGTCTCGCACATGAAATCAAAAATCCGCTAACACCCATCCAGCTTTCTGCGGAACGTTTGCAGTTCAAGTTTCAGAATAAGATGGATACAGAGGATGCGAGCATGTTGTTGCGTTCTACCGAAACCATTGTTCATCAGGTTGAGGCGATGAAGGAAATGGTCAACGCCTTTACCGATTATGCACGTGCACCGGCGATGGAGTTGCAACGTCTGGATTTCAATGACCTTATCTATGAAGTGACCGAGATGTACAAGATGCCCGAGCTGAAAATGAAACGCCAGCTTGATGAGCGTAAGCCGCTGGTGCAGGCAGATGCTGCGCGCCTGCGACAGCTATTGCATAACCTTATCAAGAACGCCCTTGAGGCAATGGAAAACAGTCAGACACTGAAGATTGATGTCAGTACGCGTTGCATGGATGAGGCTGGTTGTCGTTTTGTTGAGCTGTCGATACGCGACTATGGACGCGGGTTCCCGGAGCAGGCGATGGGGCATTATTTTGAACCTTATATAACCACCAAAAGCAAAGGAACCGGATTGGGGTTGGCGATCGTGAAGAAAATCGTCGAGGAGCATGGCGGCATGGTAACCGCCGAGAACTTGCCAGATCAGGGTGCAGTCATTACTATTCGTTTACCCGTGATTACAACAATGAAAGCAAATGAGGAACCGGATCAGGCAATGGTAATGGCCAGGAAAGAACCATGAGTGCGCCCTTCATACTGGTTGTCGATGATGAACCCGATATCCGCAACTTGGTCATGGAGATCCTCGAAGACGAAGGCTTTCAGGTGGATGTGGCCGAAGGCGGTGAGGCTGCACGTAAGGAATGCAGAAGCCGTCGCCCCGATCTGGTGTTGCTGGATATCTGGATGCCTGATGTTGATGGCATTACTTTATTGAAGGAATGGGCAGAAAATGGCGAACTACCATTCCCGGTGATTGTCATGTCAGGCCATGGTACGGTCGAAACCGCCGTCGAGGCGACGCGACTCGGTGCCTATGATTTCCTTGAAAAGCCCTTGTCTTTAGCCAAGCTGCTATTGACGGTTGAACGCGCCCTGGAGGCAGACAAACTGCGCCGTGAAAACGTCGGCCTGCGCGAACACATGCAACCTTTATTGGAGCCGATAGGTAAAAGCGCATTGATGCGTCAACTACGCGAGCAGGCCAAGCGCATTGCCCTGCATGATACCTGGGTACTGTTGACCGGTGAATCAGGCAGCGGCAAGGAAATATTTGCGCGCTATATGCATAATCACAGCAGTCGCCGGGACGGACCCTTGGTGGCCATGCCGGTTGGCAGTATTGCCCGTGAAAATTCCGAGGTCGAACTGTTTGGTAGTGAAGAAGGCGACAGTATCCATTATGGCCGGCTTGAGCAGGCCAATGGCGGCATCCTGTTCCTGCAGGGGGTGGCGGACATGGATCTGGATACGCAGTCACGTCTGCATAGCGCCATAGAAGGGCAAAGCTTCATGCGCGTTGGCGGTGTTGACCCGGTCAAGGTGGATGTCTGTATCTACGCCTCTACCCATAAAGATCTTGAGCTTGAGGTCAAGGCGGGCAATTTCCGTGAGGATTTATATTACCACCTGAATGTGGTGCCTTTGCGTATTCCGTCTTTGCGTGAACATCTTGAAGACATCCCTGAGCTGCTTGCTTTTTATGTTGACTATTTTGTTGGTCAGGAAAGCCTGCCTTATCGCCGTTTTTCCGTCGCCGCGCAGAACCGCTTAAGAAATTACATCTGGCCCGGTAATGTCAGGGAGCTGAAGAACCTGGTTCAGCGTCTGCTCATACTCGGCAATGGTGAGGATGTGAGTCTGGAGGAAGTCGAGAACAGTCTATCCACACAGAGCGAAGGCAAGACTGCTGTTAGTGGTATGCCCAGTGGCGCGATTGACTTACCATTACGCGAAGCTCGGGAACAGTTTGAGCGTGAATACCTGACCCACCAGTTACAGGCCTGTGCCGGCAGTGTCGGCAAGCTGGCCAAGTTGGTCGGTATGGAGCGAACCAATCTGTACAGAAAACTGCGCGCCCTCGGAATTGACGTCAAACAGGCGTAATTCATCTATAAGGACTGACTACAGACATGAAAATTATTATCCTGGGTGCAGGGCAAGTGGGTTCCTCGGTTGCGGATAACCTATCCAGTGAGGCCAATGACATCACCCTGGTCGATACCAATGAATTGCTATTGCGTGAATTACAGGACCGACTCGATATACGTACCGTGATCGGGCAGGCGTCATATCCTGAAGTATTGAGACGCGCGGGTGCTGAAGATGCAGACATGGTTATTGCCGTCACCAATAGTGATGAGACCAATATGGTTGCCTGCCAAATGGCGCACACTTTGTTTAACACGCCTACCCGGATCGCCAGGGTGCGGGCGCAGGAATACCTTGATCATGAATCGATATTCAGTCCGAATGCACTCCCTATCGATGTCACCATCAGCCCTGAACAGTTGGTCACCGACTACATTCACCGTTTGATTGCCAATCCCGGCGCCTTACAGGTGTTGGATTTCGCCGGTGGTCGCGCACAGCTGGTCGCAGTTTCCGCCTACTATGGTGGACCTCTGGTGGGGCATGAGTTGCGTACCTTGCGTGAGCATATGCCGAAGGCTGAAGCACGCGTTGCCGCTGTTTTCAGGCGTGGCCGACCGATAGTCCCGGATGGACATACGGTCATCGAGGCGGATGATGAGGTTTTTTTCATTGCTGCGCAAAAGCATATTCGTAAGGTCATGAGTGAACTACGCAAACTCGACAAACCGGTCAAGCGTGTGATCCTGGCTGGCGGCGGCAATATCGGCAAGCGACTCGCCGAAGTCCTGGAGAGTAATTATCAGGTCAAGATCATCGAGCGTGGTCTCGATCGTGCACAGAAGCTCTCTGAGGAACTGGATAAAAGTATTGTCTTGCATGGCGACGCCGCGGACGAGGAATTATTACTGAACGAGAATATTGAGAATACCGATGTCTTCTGCGCATTGACCAATGATGAGGAGGCCAATATTCTTTCTGCCATGCTGGCCAAGCGCCTGGGAGCGCGTAAGGTCATGTCCCTGATCAACCGTGCGTCCTACGTTGATCTGGTCGAGAGCGGCATCATTGACATTGCGATATCCCCGCAACTGGCAACGATCGGCACGCTATTGACGCGGATCCGCAGAGGCGATGTCGTCGTAGTACATTCCCTGCGTCGTGGAGCGGCCGAGGCCATCGAAGCGGTCGCGCATGGTGATCCGCGCACATCAAAAGTAGTCGGGCATACGATCGAAGATATCAAATTACCGAAAGGCACGACCATCGGCGCCATCGTCCGCGGTGATGATGTCATTATTGCTCACCATGATACGGTTATCGAAGCAGAGGATCACGTTATCCTGTTCCTGATGGACAAGAATCGCATCGGTGAAGTCGAGCGTTTGTTTCAGGTTGGGGTTACTTTTATCTAGTAGCGAGTGGCTAGTGGCTGGTAGCGAGGATGTTATAAGCTTACATCCCGATATAACAAGAGGATACATATGACTCTAAGCGAACAACAATATAAATGTATACTATGCACCCGTTTTTCCTCGCTACTCGCCACTAGCTACTAGCTACTGTTTTAAAGTGCAATTCACTGCCATACAAAGAATTTTCGGTCTGTTGCTGATGCTATCCAGCATCACAATGCTGCCGCCTGCGGGTATTGCCTTGCTGTATGGGGACGGCGAATTGATGCCGTTTCTGATTTCCCTGGCGTGCACGTTTACAGCCGGTTTTATTTTCTGGTTGCCGGTCAAATCCATTCGTAAAGAACTAAGGCTACGCGATGGTTTTGTCGTGGTGGTCTTGTTCTGGCTGGTATTGGGTCTGTCCGGGGCACTGCCTTTATACCTTTCAGAGAATCCGTTTGTGTCCTTTACCGATGCGGTGTTTGAATCCATGTCGGGTTTGACGACAACCGGAGCGACGGTATTGGTCGGCATCGACGATCTGCCACATGCGATATTGTTTTACCGTCAGCAACTACAGTGGTTGGGAGGTATGGGTATTATCGTCCTGGCGGTTGCGGTATTGCCGATGCTTGGGGTCGGTGGCATGCAGTTGTATCGTGCCGAAACTCCGGGGCCGATGAAGGATACCAAGCTAACGCCGCGGATTACCGAAACCGCCAAGGCCCTATGGTATATCTATCTCAGTCTGACAGTTGCCTGTAGCCTGGCTTACTGGTTGGCGGGTATGAATGCATTCGATGCAATCGGCCATGCTTTCTCGACGATCGCCATCGGTGGCTTCTCCACGCATGACGCCAGTATCGGATATTTCCAGAATCCAATGATTGAAGTGATCGCAGTTATTTTTATGTTCATGGCCGGCATTAATTTCGCACTGCATTTCGTCGCCTGGCGTAATACCAACATCAAACATTATTTTCAGGATCCGGAAGTCAGGACCTACACTACGATCTTATTAGTGGCCTCGGTGATTACCACCGGCTATCTCTATTATAGCGGTACGATGAAAGATGATTTTTGGGGTGCACTGCATCACGGCGTATTCCAGACAATCTCGATAGGCACTACCACGGGTTTCACCACCACGGCCTATTTTGAATGGCCGACATTCCTGCCGGTGATGTTGATTTTCATCAGTTTCATTGGTGCCTGTGCCGGCTCGACCGGCGGTGGTATGAAAGTTATTCGCTTCATGTTGTTGTTGCGTCAGGGTAAACGCGAGATATTGAGACTGATTCATCCGAACGCACAGATCTCGATCAAGATCGGTGGTAAAAGTATGTCACCGCGGGTGATCGAATCGGTGTGGGGTTTTTTCGCCGCCTATGTCGCGGCCTTTAGTATCATGTTACTAATCCTGATGATGACGGGGCTGGATCAGGTCACGGCCTTTTCCGCTGTTGCTGCGTGCATGAATAACCTCGGTCCGGGGCTCGGTGATGTCGGCGAACATTATGCCAATATCAGCGACACGGCCAAATGGGTCCTGGCCTTTGCGATGTTGTTGGGGCGGCTGGAGATCTTCACCCTGTTGGTGTTGTTGTCACCGGGTTTCTGGCGGCGTTGATATGTGTTGCCGATGAATAAGCGCGATAAATGGAATGCTCGTTACGGCGAGTCCGTAACTGACGTTCAAGCAGCACAGGTGCTATTACAGAATCAGCACTTGTTACCGGATAGTGGACGCGCGCTTGACCTGGCCTGTGGCCGTGGTGCCAATGCCATCGTACTGGCGAATCATGGCCTGCAAGTGGATGCCCTGGATATTTCCGATGTCGCCATCGATGCCCTGGCGGAGCTGGCCGCTGCGCGCGGCCTTGATGTCCATGCGCAGCTTCGTGATGTGGAGAAAAATCCACCCGAAGTCGCTCGTTATGATGTGGTCGTGGTCAGTTATTTTCTGCATCGTCCGTTGTTTCCGGCATTGATCGAATCACTGCGACCTGGCGGTCTGATGTTTTACCAGACCTTTACGCAGAGCCGCGTTTCCGAGCGTGGCCCCGGTAGTGACAATTATCGCCTGGCCGATCAGGAATTGTTGCAGCTGCTGTCTGGCATGCAATTATTGGTGTACCGGGAGGAGGGTCTTGTCGGTGATTGTAGCCAGGGTTTTCGCGATGAAGCGATGTATGTGGGGAGGAAGGCAGGGGAAAGGTAAAAGGGTAAAGATAAAAGGAATGCTGGGGAGCGGTCCTTGGCCGCGATAGAACAGTAGCGAGTAGCGAGTGGCTAGTAGCGAGGTAAAGCAGAACCCTGGACTTAGTTTTTTCTAGCTACTCGCCACTAGCTACTAGCCACTATCCGTTTATGCAACGGGCTGTTGCGCGGGAAGTGCGCGCGCAGGAACTCCATCTGATCGGCCAGTACCGAACGACCTTGCAGGTAGATGTATTCGGCATAGGTTGGTGTGAACGGGATCGCCAAAAGTTCCATGGCGGCCTGTTCGGGGGTTCTGCCGGCCTTGTGATTATTGCAGCGTACGCAGGCGGTGACGACATTATTCCAGGCATTCAGACCACCCTGGCTCAACGGTGTGACATGGTCGCGCGACAACTGCGAGCGGTAAAAGTGATTGCCGCAATACATGCATAAATAGGCATCACGCTTGAACAGGGCCGGGTTATTCAATGGGGTATGATAAAAAAGTCGCGCCTTGTGGGTGGCCTTGCTGTTACCATGGGTGGCAATAATGGAATTAATTTCCAGGGTGCTGGTGCGCCCGCTGACCGAGTTGATACCGCCATGCAAGGTGTAGAGTTTGCTACCGCAGCTATAGGCGACATGACCAAGAAAATACAGGCGAGCCGCATCCTGGTAGCTGATCCACTCCAGTGGCATGCCTGAGATTTCAGTACGTAGTATCTGGTGTTCAAATTCCGGCAACGGACACCTCCTGACGACTTAATACGAGATTAACATGGCAAAACCACTGAAACCACCGTTGTTATGCCTAAAACTATGCGCTTTGATCTACCCGTCGCTGTAAAAATCCGCTAACATTGGCGCACTTTTTTTACGACTGCATGTCAGCGCTTGCAGTGATCAGGGCCAGCGCGAGCGGTCTGGCAATCGTGGCAACCCGGAAATTGCCATTTATATATATAAATCAACTAGTTGTCTAATATAACATTTGGAGAGTCAGCATGCCGGTAACGATAGGCATACCCACAGAGATTACCGCAGGTGAGCGCCGTGTCGCCATTGTGCCTGCCGTGGCAGAAAAGTATACCAAGAAAGCTTACAAGGTCATTGTTGAAAAAGGGGCGGGTGACAACAGCTATGTCCCGGACGGAGAATTTGATGACATCGAATTTGTCGATAGTGCCAAGGCGGTATATGAGCAGGCTGATGTGATTCTCAAGGTGCAGCCACCGACTGAGGAAGAGATTGGAATGATGTCTGCCGGCCAGATAGTGATCGCAGTGATGCAGCCGCATCGGCATGCGCAACAAGTCAAAAAAATGCGTGACAACAACATCACCAGCATCGCCATGGAGCTGGTGCCACGCATTTCCCGTGCACAATCGATGGATGTGTTGTCTTCGCAGGCTGCCGTTGCCGGTTACAAGGCAGTATTGATGGCTGCTGATCTGTCCAGCCAGTTCTTCCCCATGCTGACCACGGCCGCAGGTACCATCAGGCCTGCCAAGGTATTGGTGATCGGTGCCGGTGTCTCCGGTCTGCAGGCGATTGCGACCGCACGCCGACTGGGCGCGGTTGTTGAGGCCTATGATGTGCGCGCTGTGACCAAGGAACAGGTCGAGTCACTGGGAGCAAAATTTCTGCAGCTTGAAGTCGATGCCGAGTCTGAAGGCGGCTATGCGCGGGAATTGACTGAGACGGAAAAACACAAAGAACGGAATATGCTGGCCGATCATATCGCCAAATCCAATGCCGTTATTACCACTGCTTCGATCCCCGGGCGTACCGCACCACGCCTGATAGATAAAGAAATGGTCGAGCGCATGAAGCCTGGCGCAGTGATCATTGACCTGGCGGCAGAAAGCGGAGGTAACTGTGAGCTGACTGAGTCCGGCAAGACAGTCGATTTTCAGGGTGTGCTGATACATGGCCCGGAGCATGTGCCCAGTATGTTGTCTGTGCATGCGAGTGAGATGTATGCCAAGAATTTACAAAACCTGCTCGAATTAATGATTGTCGATGGCGAATTGAAACCTGACTGGGAAGATGAAATCCTTGCCGGTGCCTCTCTGACGCGTGACGGTCAAATACTTCATGAGCCTACCCGCAACCTGGTGGAAGGAGAATAAGCATGCTTGAATCGATATCAGGTATCAGTGCACTGTATATATTTATGTTGGCAGCGTTTGCCGGTTACGAGGTCATTGCCAAGGTGCCGGTCATCTTGCACACGCCATTGATGTCCGGCTCCAATTTTATTCACGGTATCGTTCTGGTCGGCGCCATGATCGCATTAGGACACGCCGAAACAACGACCGAACAGGTCGTTGGTTTCTTTGCTGTGTTACTGGCAGCGATGAATGCAGTGGGCGGTTATGTAGTAACCGAACGTATGCTGGAGATGTTCAAGAGCAGTAAGGAGAAAAAGAATGGCTAATCTTATCGAAGTTGTTTACTTCGTGGCAGTTGCGCTGTTTATTTTCGGCCTTAAGCGCATGAGCTCTCCGCGTACAGCCAAAGACGGTATTATCTGGGCCGGCGTCGGCATGGTGGCTGCGACCCTGGTGACCTTTTTCATACCTGATCTGAAAAATTTCGGTTTGATGATCGCGGCGATTATTATCGGTTCCGGTATTGCCTTTGTCTCCGGCAAGCGTGTCGCTATGACCGATATGCCGCAAATGATCGCGTTATATAACGGTATGGGCGGTGGTGCGGCTGCAGCGATTGCAGCGGTGGAATTGATTAAGCTGGCGACGCATGAGACCGCAGTACATGGCCAGGTGGCGATAAATCTGGCGGTATTGGGTGCGTTGATCGGCACGATATCGTTCAGCGGCAGCCTGATCGCATTTGCCAAGCTGCAGGGTTGGTTACGCAAGGCGATTCGCTTCCCGTTCCAACAGGCGTTTAACTTGCTGGTGTTTGCCGGCACCATCGGCTCTGGAGTCTACCTGGCCTTTGCCGGTGCCGAGGTCAGTGTCATTATCCTGTTCTTCCTGCTGGCGCTGATATTCGGTGTATTGATGACTGTGCCCATTGGTGGTGCCGACATGCCGGTGGTGATCTCACTGTACAATGCCTTGACTGGACTGGCGGTTGCCTTTGAGGGTTTTGTGTTGAACAACGCGGCGATGATTATCGCCGGTACTGTAGTCGGTGCGGCTGGTACCCTGTTGACCCAATTGATGGCCAAGGCCATGAACCGACCTATATCGAATGTATTGTTTGGTTCGTTTGGCGCTGCCGGTGGCGGTGAAGAGAGCGCGGTTGAAGGTAGCCTGAAGCCGATCGAGGCCAGTGATGCCGCAGTGATGATGGCCTTTGCGGAAAAGGTCATTATAATTCCCGGTTACGGCATGGCCGTGGCCCAGGCACAGCACAAGATATGGGAGTTGTCCAAACACCTGATCGAAAACGGAGTTGACGTCAAATTTGCGATCCACCCGGTGGCCGGTCGCATGCCGGGACACATGAATGTATTGCTGGCCGAGGCCGGCGTCCCTTATGACCGTATTTTTGACCTCGATGAAATCAACGAGGAGTTCGATACCGCTGATGTGGCCCTGGTCATTGGCGCCAACGACGTGGTCAATCCGGTTGCACGCAGCAATCCGGACAGTCCTATCTATGGCATGCCGATTCTGAATGCCGATCATGCGAAAAATGCAATTATCATAAAACGTGGCCAAGGCGCTGGTTTCTCAGGTGTCGAGAACGCCCTGTTTTATGCTGATAATGCCCGCATGTTGTATGGTGACGGCCAGGAAATGGCTAGCCAGCTCATTCAGGGTACCAAAGAACTCTAAGCTGTCTGTAATGGCGCCGCCTTGTCGGCGCCTTTGCAAATCCCCCCCCGGGGGGGCTACTGCCGCTGGCCTGAAATTGAACTTTCAGTGCCAATGCTCTTCTATATTTGTGATGATTTCGTGATGCTTTGGGTATTATCATTAATTCTGCTTGTCACAATTGGGAGCACGTCTCTGCATGGGTCGTAAAGTACTTGTAATAGAAGATAATGCTGATATAGCTCACCTGCTACAGGTGAACCTCGGTGATATTGCCTGTGAGGTCCAGGTCGCCAGTGATGGCCGTCAGGGATTAGAGCTGGCGCTGGCACATGATTTTGACCTGATTATTCTCGATTTAATGCTACCGCAACTGGATGGTATTGAAGTCTGCCGCGCGATCAGACAGCAAAATGGTTATATTCCAATCCTGATGTTGACGGCGAGGACATCCGAACTGGATCGGGTGCTGGGTTTGGAGATCGGTGCGGATGATTACATGACCAAGCCGTTCAGTATTCGGGAATTGCTGGCGCGGGTAAAAGCGATTTTCCGACGCCTCGACCTATTAGCCCCTGCTGATAATGATGATAGTGACAACAAGATCAGTGCGGGTGTTATGGATATCGATATAGAGAAACGCAAGGTCGCTATCAAAGGAGCGACGGTGGATCTGACCGCGAGGGAATTTGACTTGCTGGTACACTTTGCCAGCCACCCAGGGCGTGTCTATAGTCGGCCGCAGCTGCTCGACCAGATCTGGGGTTATGGCCATGATGGTTACGAGCATACCGTGAATTCACATATCAATCGCTTGCGCGCAAAAATAGAAACCGACCCAGCCAATCCCGAGTATGTGCTAACGGTTTGGGGCGTGGGTTATAAGTTCCACGAACAAACATCCCGATGATGATTTCTTCCTATGTTTAGAAGCCTCTATTCCAAACTGGCGCTGACACTGTTCGCCGTTTTTTCGCTGTTGGCGACCTTGCTGGTGTTCCTGCATCTGTACAGTAATCATCTGTATCAATTGGAAACACAGCAAAAGCTGAACAAGGATCTGGCTACACACATTGCACAGGAATATAAAATATTTGAAAACGGCATGGTCTATGAGGACCGGCTGCAGGACCTGTTTCATACCTTTATGCAGATTAACCCGGCCATAGAGTTGTATTCCATTGATGCTGACGGCAAGATCATTGGTTACAATGCGCCGCATGAAAAAATAGTGCGTACGCATATTGATCTGCAACCGATCAAGGAATTTATTCAGGGTGAGCGCAGTTTCCCGATAGAGGGATCAGACCCACGCGATATCAGTAATAATAAGATATTTTCTGTGGTGTCGTTAAAGCAGGGTGCAGAGACCCGTGGCTATCTGTATATTATTCTAGCCGGGGAAAGGTTTAGTAATGTGGTCTCACATTTGATGGGCAGCCATATCATTAATGCCAGCACCTGGGTCATTGTTATTGTGTTGGTTTTTTCTTTATTGCTGGCCTTGTTGGCATTTCGTTATATGACGAAAAGACTGGCCACCTTGTCAGGCAAGATGGAACAGTTCAAGCAATCCGGTTTTACTGCGATATCGGACTCTAAAATCCGCCATGACAGGTGTTCAGATGAAATCGATGATCTGACTTACTCCTTTTATGAAATGGCGAATACGATTGTCCGACAACTGAGTAAACTAAAACAAGCCGATGGGCAGAGACGTGAATTGATTGCCAACGTATCGCATGACCTGCGCACGCCGTTAACGACCTTGCAGGGTTACCTGGAAACCATTCTGCGCAAGAGTGATGAGCTGGATGAGGCGGAAAAGCAGCAGTATATAGAAACCGCGTTACAACACAGCCAGCGTCTCGGCAATCTGGTATCGGAATTGTTCGAACTGGCCCGTCTGGATGCGAATGAGACCCGGCCCAAACTGGAGGCGTTTTCATTGCCGGAGCTGGTACATGATGTCATCCACAAGTTCTGGATCATGACCAGTAAACGTAACATCAGTGTCGAAACACAGTTTGATCAACAATTACCGTTTGTGTATGCGGACCTGGGTTTGATCGAGCGTGTAATCCAGAACCTGCTCGAAAATGCGATTCGTTATACGCCCGATGGCGGCAAGATCATTATTAGCCTGGCTCACGCAGATGACGCGGTAACCGTGCAGGTCAAAGACAATGGCTGCGGCATTGCTGAAAAGGAGTTGCCGTTGATCTTTGAGCGCTTTTACCGACCGGAAAAAAGTCGTCAGCAAAGCAGTGGTGGTGCCGGGTTGGGCCTGGCGATCACCAAGCGCATACTGGAGCTGCATGGCAGTACTATTCAGGCGTTCAGTAGGATTAATCAGGGTACAGAATTTCGTTTTCATCTACCTATTCATCAGGCGTGACAGATTTGTGAGTAAATCGTGACTGCGCTGATAAAGCTGGTGTTCATTATTATGCACTCAAGAACCCTTTGCATAATAACAGGAGATCACCATGTCGATATCATTACCGAAACAAATGCAGGCCCTGCTACTGGCATCCGTCTGCGTTTTCTCCACCCAGGTGCAGGCCGACGCGATTAGTTATAAAGTGAAAGTAACCAACCTGACGCGTGGCCAATCCTTCACGCCGATTCTTTTGGCAACACACAAACGTGGGCCGCAGCTATTTAAACTGGGACGACCTGCCAGTGATGAGCTGGCGACACTGGCCGAAAGTGGCAACACAGAACCCTTGAGTACGGCGCTGACCGCAACGGGTAAAACCTTTAGCGTAAAAACATCAGGGCCTCTGTTGGAGCCGGGTATGTCGCGGACAATCATCATCAAGGCCGGCAAACGGGCGCGTTTTCTAAGCATGGCGGCCATGTTGATCCCGACCAATGATGCTTTTATGGCATTGAAATCAGTTTCCTTGCCCAGGGGCTTTCATACAGCTAAACATTTTGTTGTCGCCTATGACGCCGGTAGTGAAGCGAATGATGAGCAGTGTGCGAATATACCTGGTCCGGTTTGTCATGGCGTAGGTCCTTCGCCTGATGAAGACGGTGAAGGCTATGTGCATGTTCATGCCGGCATCCATGCTCATGGTGCTGACGCTGTTGAGCTAAATGCAGCCGAACGTGATTGGCGTAACCCGGTGGCTATGGTAAAAATCACCCGAGTACGTGTGCAAGAATAATTTCACAAGCGCCCTGCAGGTATGCCCGCAGGGCGCAGATGGTGGAAATCAATGAAAAGCAAAATTGCCAGTGGCGTTATTTACCTGTTGCTCCTGCTGACACTATTGGCGGTATTTAATAGCCGGGCTATCGATACATCTGCCGCTGAACGGCTTGTTAATATCAAGGCGCCCTCCATTACTGCAAGCCGGTGGCTGAATAGCAAACCGCTGGATAACTCAGCACTGAAAGGCAAGGTTGTTTTGGTGGAATTCTGGACCTATGGTTGCTATAACTGTCGCAATGTAGAACCCTATGTGAAGCAATGGTACTCAAGCTATCAGCAGCAGGGTTTCGAGATCGTGGCGGTGCATAGCCCCGAGTTTGAGCATGAGGCCGACATCGGCAATATCAGCGCCTACTTAAAACGAAATAAAATTTCATATCCGGTTGCCATCGATAATGATTTTGCTATCTGGAAGCGCTATTCAAACCGTTATTGGCCGGCCATGTACCTGGTCGATAAGCAGGGCATGATTCGTTACTATCATTTTGGCGAGGGTCGCTATCAACAGACGGAATCAATGATCCGTCGCTTGTTGCAGGAATAATTACCAGCTGTAGCCTGCCGTCATGCCGCCATAATAACTGGCAGTGTCGATGTCGGAGCCGACAGCGCCGAGTTCGATGCCTAGTTTGTAGGGTTGGTAATGATAGAAATCGAATGCCAATGATGTAATGTTTGATGATGTGTGGTCGATGGCCGATTGACTTCTGGCATAAGAGAGGGTGATATCTGTTTGTGAGGCCAGGTAGGTGATATCGGCACTAACAACATGATCCTTCAGGCCATACGCTACTGTCAGCGCTTTCGCAGATATGTCTCTGATGCGTGCGATCAGCGGTAGTATTCTCAGGTCGAACGAATAGTCATAGGTATCGTATGACAGTGTGTATTCCCAGTTCTCAATGCCGTAGTAGCCTAAAGTTAGGCCGATGCCAGTGCTGTCGAATTTTCTAGTCCTGTTCAGCGTGGTTAATAAGACCTCGAATTCGTTATACTGAGGCTTGAAGCTGAAAGACCAGTCGTCCGTCGCCCAGCGTAACTGTGTCGCAAACGTTTCTGCATTGATATCCCTGCCTTGACCATATTGGCCAATCTCAAACTCAACATCAAAGCGCTTACTTATTTGTAGCTCAAGGCCGAGACTTTGGTAATCAAGGTCCAGGTCGGCAGCATCGACAGGTGAGCGTGTTATACCCGCGCTGGCAAATAGTGAGACTTTTTTACTCAGCTCGGTATTTAGGTCAATAAAGATATCCTCGGTATTGCTGGAGTCCTGCAGGTATTGGATCTGTAGGGAGCCACTGGCGTTGGCGTTCAGTGTCACTAGGCTCATGCCCAGCAGAGTCAGGCTATATAGAATCAATCCGGGCATGGAAACAATGACATGCGCGTCATCACGTGTAGGTTGTCGCATTGTCCATCCTAATTAATAATCGGGTTGAAATTAGTGTGCATGTCTACGCATAAAGCGCTGACGCATAGCCCTGCGTTCAGAGGGTGACATGGATTTCCAGCGCTGCCTGAATTGCCGCCTTTGCTCGGGGGTCATGCGGCTTAGTTGTTTGCGCAGGGCCTGACGCTCTTCTGGTGGCATGCTTTTCCAGCGTTTAATAATTTGCTGACGTTTTTCTTCAGGGAGTTGCGAGAAACGTTTATACATTTTCCGTAATTGTTCGCGTTCATCGGCTGGCAGGTTGCGAAAGCGTTTGAAGCGTTCGCGCATCCATTGTCGCTGCTCATCACTTAGTCCACGCCAGTGCTTCAGGCGCTTGCCGGCACGTTTACGTTCCTCGGCTGTCATGCCCAGCCAACGTTGCGCGCCACGTTCCAGTTGTGACTGACGTTGAGGGCTTAAGTCATCCCATTTACCCTCAAAGCGTTTGAGTATGGTGCGTTCCTTTTCACTCAATGCGTCCCATGCCACGCCGCTGTCGGCTTGCGCCCAGACGGGTAATAGCATCAGGCAAATAGCCAGGATTGATTTTAATAAACTAGTCTTCATGTCTTTCACCCTTGATACTGTCTTGCTCCAACATGCTGAGTTCCTGTAATTCTGTCGGGTCTATCCACTGCCCATCGACTTGTTCCCATTGGCCAAGAAAGTCGAGTAATTCATCACTGGGTAAATCTCCGGCGTCTGCCTGTTCGGCCTGTGCGGGTAGTGCGCAGGTCAGCAGACAAAGTGTTATCAGTATTGCGCTAGACTGCACCGGCATTCTCCTCAAGCAGCCATAAATAAAAATCCAGTTGCTCATACAGGTCTAGGTTGTCAGAAGAGGCGATTATTTCTATCTCATCGACGGGGTTGTCACTCAGGTTTGTCAATTCGTCTGACTTGAACATAAAGATACTGGTCAACAGCAGCGCTGCGGCAATACCGCCCAGGGGTGCCCAGGCCAATGGTGAGCGTTGCTTGAGGGGCTGTTGCGCCTGCTGCAGGCTGAGCTGCCGTGCCTGGTTAAGCTTAGATAGTGTTTCGCCGTCCAGTGCTTTTGTCTGTTGGTCCAGTGTCTTTTTGACATGGCTGATGAATTCGTCATCGTTCATGGCCAATGTTCCTCCAGTGTTTTTCGCAGTGTGCTGAGTGCTCGTGAGTAATGTGTTTTCACGCTTCCCTGTGAACAGGACATCGCAATGGCGGTATCCGCCACGCTCAGTCCTTCCCAAGTGCGCAACATGAAGGTCTGTTGTTGTCGCGCCGGTAGTTGTTGTATCGCAGCTTCCAGTCTTTCGATCGAATCTTCATTGGCAATCGTTTGTAGCGGTTCCCTGGCAACAGGGTCGGCCACATCTTCGATAGGATTGCCCTGTTCCTCGCCATCATCTTGATGACGAAATTTTAACCAGCCCATCCATCGCGAACGGACCTTGTTTTTACGATAGCAGTCACGAATACGGCATTGTAATATTCGGTAAAACAGAGGTTTCCATTCCTCGCTGGGTTTATTGGCATATTTCTGCACCAGGCCCAGCATGCTGTCCTGGACAATGTCCAGCGCCTCTTCACGATTGCCGACAGCAAATTCAGCGATCTTGAAGGCCTTGCGTTCGACGCCGGCCAGAAACTGGTTAAGTGCCTGAGTGTTGTCCAGAATATTTTCCTTAATGCCTGTTTCACCTGCAATATCATCATGCTGCATTCTACAGCGCATTGCCAGTAAGCTTACCGACCTTGACGTCGGTCAATACGACGATGGGCAAATTCACCGCGACGAGTCATGCGATCATTGATGCGTGCACCTCTACGATCAAGGCGTGAATTGACGCGATCGCCTTTTCTGTCCAGGCGCTTGTTGATCATGTCGCCACGGTTTTGTAAACGAGCAGCCAGGCCATCCTTGCCATTATCGCTGTGCGCGTCTGTCAAATCGATCCTCGATACGGTCGCCGCGGGCATCGAGTCGTCCTTCGATACGGTCACCACGTAAGTCCAGACGTTGTTCGATACGATCACCGCGTTGGTCCATGCGGTCTTCAATGCGTTGACCGCGGTCATCGCTAGCGGCAAGTAGGGTGCTGCTGAGGCCGAGGGCGCAAATGCTGGCAATACTCAGAATGCTGTATTTCATGTTATTTCTCCTGTTGTTCGAATTGTGTTCTCCCCTGTTAAAACGTATCAGCGGCAAATCGGTTGACAGGTGTCATGAAATTTTTTGGTTTATTTTCGCGGTTTAATCCCAAGTTATTGATTTAAATGCTTATGATTGTTCTGCGCGCATGGCCATATCAGCTGTCGATGCCTATGGCGGGCAAGGGAGGCTATCTATAGGGGTAGAAATTCCTTGAAGGTGTTTTTGTCGAAATCCTGTTCCTGTTCCTGATAAAGGTTACGTACCTCAAGCATTTCAGGCAGGCTTTGGCGGAAGACCTCGACTAGCTCAGGGTCAAAATGCAGGCCAGAACATTTCCTGATTTCGGCGACGGCATCCTCGATCGGCCATGCCTTTTTATAGGGACGTTCAGACGTCAGGGCGTCAAACACATCACTGAGTGCGACGATTCTTGCTGATACCGGGATATCAAGGCCGGATAGACCGTTGGGGTAACCTGAGCCATCAAATTTTTCATGATGGTTGAGGGCAATCTGGCGCGCCATCACCATCAGCTCCGAGTCATGGCCTGACAGGATCTCGGCACCGATGGCGGCATGTGTTTTCATGATTTCCCATTCCCGCTTGTCGAGCTTGCCGGGTTTCAGCAGAATGTTATCGGGGATGCCGATCTTGCCTATATCGTGCATCGGACTGGCATTTAGTATCAGGTCCGCTTCCTCCTCGCCGAGACCGAAGTTACGGGCAATGATCTGTGAGAATTTACTCATGCGGATAATATGATAGCCGGTCTCATTATCGCGGAACTCGGCGGCTCGGCCCAAACGGCGAATGACTTCCAGGCGGGTTTCGTTCAATTCTTGCGTACGTTCTTTCACGCGTTCATCGAGGATCTTGTTGATATTACGCTGTTGCTGATGCATTAAACGGATTTCGAGCAGATTATTGATGCGCAGCAGTACTTCCGTCTGGTCAAAGGGCTTGGTCAGGAAGTCTTTGGCGCCGAGTTCCAGTGCGCGTAACCTGGTTTCCATGTCGTTCTGAGCGGTCAGAACCAGGACTGGAATGAAGGCATCGGTGTGTATGTGTTTGAGTCTTTCCAGGATCTCGAAGCCATCCATATGGGGCATGCGTATATCCAGCAGGATCAGGTCAAACTGTTGGCTGGTATAGAGTCCTTCGACTTCACGTGGGTCAGTGAGACAGGTCGTATTATGGTAACCCGCCTGGCTCAGGATTTTTTCCAGTAGTCTGACGTTGATCTCTTGATCATCCACAATCAAAATATTGGCATTGGCAGTATCGATTATCATGCTGATTTTCTTGTTTTTCCCTTGAGTGTCACTAAGTCCGCATTGCTCTTATATCTATGACGGCAGGTTTGTCAAAACGTTTACCGTTGGTGTGAAATTAATGCGATCTATATCAACAATCGTCAAAACCGTTATTCTATTTAAGGTTATGTGCCCTGTTTTTATGCGCTGGCATTGACGATCTGGACGTCCGCAATGAACTGTATGTCGTCTTTTATGTATAGCACACAAGCCGATAAATGCGACCCAAAGCGCCATTGACAGTGTTACAGTATGCGCATGCAAGCACAGGCGCAAAAAACCATTATCCGGGTCGCGGTCCCGGTACCGCTGCGACAATGTTTTGACTACCTAATGCCCGATGATACCGATCCCGAGTTGCTGCGGGCAGGATTGCGGGTGTTGGTACCGTTCGGGCGGGTCAAGCTGGTGGGTATTATCGATGCGGTGGTGGCCGATTCCAGTGTTGAGTCAGCCCGGCTCAAGCATGCCATACACCTGTTGGATGAAAAACCCCTTCTAAACAGTGAGTTAATGCAGCTCTGTCACTGGACCAGCCAGTACTATCATCACCCGTTGGGTGAGGTCTATGCGACCGCCTTGCCGGCACGGCTCAGACAAGACAGGCCCGCGGCTATTACCGGGCCTGTTGCCTGGTGTCTGACCGAGCTTGGTCGATCGACCGACGTGCCAGCGCGTGCGTTTCGCCAAGTAGCGATGATGACAGCACTGCGGCAGGCAGTCGATGGTCTGACTGAAGCGCAATTGGACACGCACAGCGGTAACTGGAAGGTGACGATGCGCAGCCTCGAGGCCAAGGGCTGGGTTGAGTGCCGAGCGCTAGCGATTGATCGGGCCGTCGAGGTGCGTCTATTGGAACAGGGGCTCGCCCTTAATGATGCCCAACAACAGGCAGTCAGTAAGATCATGGCGGGACTGGATCGCTTTGGTGTTTTTCTGCTACATGGGGTCACTGGCAGTGGTAAGACCGAGGTCTACTTGCAGACAATGACGACAGTCCTGCAGCAGGGGCGGCAGGTATTGATCCTGGTCCCGGAAATCGGCCTGACACCGCAACTGATGCAACGATTCAAGCAACGCTTTGATGTGCCCATGGCCATATTTCACTCTGGCCTGAATGATGGCGAGCGCGCCTATAACTGGTTGCAGGCACAAAGTGGCCAGGCCCGGATTGTTATCGGTACACGTTCTGCGGTGTTTGCGGCCATGCCCGAGCCGGGGCTGATTATTGTTGATGAAGAACATGATCTGTCCTTTAAACAACAGGATGGTTGCCGTTATTCGGCGCGTGATGTAGCTATCGTGCGCGCCCGACATAATGACATACCGATAATCCTCGGTTCGGCGACACCGTCGCTGGAAAGCATTATGAATAGCGAACAGCAGCGCTACCAATTGCTGGAGTTGCCTGAGCGAGCCGCGGCGGCCACGCATCCCGCTATGTACCTGGTAGATTTAAAGCACCAGCACCTGGATGAAGGTCTGTCCGAACCGTTGATAAACAAGATACATGAGCATGTCGACAGTGGCGGCCAGGCCTTGTTGTTCCTTAATCGGCGCGGCTATGCACCAACCTTACTCTGTCATGATTGTGGCTGGACCAGTCAATGCCAACGCTGCGATGCGCACATGACCCTGCATCAGGCCAGCGGTCGCCTGCGCTGTCATCATTGCGGCAGTGAGCGTCGACCCGACAGCCATTGTCCGGCCTGTGGTAGTGCTGATCTGCGCCCGATCGGGCAGGGCACCGAGCGTACCGAGGAGGCCTTGCAGCGCTTGTTTCCAGACAAGCGCATTGCCCGTATCGACAGAGACACAACCCGGCGTAAAGGAGCGATGGAACAAAAACTGAAGGATGCCGAATCGGGACGTGATCAGATATTACTGGGTACGCAGTTGCTGGCCAAGGGCCATCATTTTCCGAACCTGAGCCTGGTGGCCGTGCTCGACAGTGACCAGGGGCTATTCAGTGCCGATTTTCGCAGTGCCGAGCGCATGGCGCAGTTGATCATGCAGGTATCGGGTCGCGCCGGTCGCGCCGACCGTGCCGGGGAGGTGTTGATCCAGACACACCATCCGGAGCATGAGTTGCTACAATACGCTGTACGCCAGGATTACCCTGCGCTATCCCGTTACCTGTTGCAGGAAAGGCAGACGGCGCAGTGGCCGCCGTACTCATACCTGGCCATGTTACGCGCAGAGGCCACACAACAGTCCATGCCGATACAGTTTTTACGCGATGCCGTGACCTGCGCCAGCGACATCCCCGGCAGTGACAAGGTAATGTTGTTGGGGCCGGTGGCGGCGCCGATGGAAAAACGTGCTGGGCGTTATCGTGCGCAGTTGTTGCTGCAGTCGCCGGAGCGTGCCGACCTGCATGGGCTGATATCGGCCTGGTTGCCGCAGATTGAGCAGCTGAAATCATCGCGTAAGGTGCGTTGGTCGCTCGATATCGACCCGCAGGATATGTTTTAGAGGTGCAGGTAAAAGATGAAAGGGGAAAGAGTCAAGGGTCTTGATGAGATGCTACCTTTTACCGCTGTGTCTTCCCTGATATGATGAGCGGCATTTGAGGCCGGTAACGCTTTCCCGATGATTTTATGAAAAACGCAATAATACAATTAGTTCAGCAAGCACTTGATGGATTGAAAGCGGATGGTAGCCTGGCTGCCGATGTCGAGGCGAGCATCAACATAGAAAGGACGCGGGATAAGCAGCATGGTGACTTTGCCAGTAATATTGCCATGATGCTGGCGAAATCTGCCGGTTGCAGTCCACGCGAGCTGGCGCAAAAGATAGTCGATAAACTTCCAGCATCACCCGATTTGGTCAAAGCGGAAATAGCCGGCCCTGGCTTTATTAATTTTTTTCTGGCTGCGGATTCGAGTCAGCGGGTTATCGAGGATATTCTCGCCAGCACCGATAACTATGGCCGCAGCGCTATCGGCAAGGGTAAAGCGGTACAGGTAGAGTTTGTCTCGGCCAACCCGACTGGCCCTTTGCATGTCGGTCATGGCCGCGGCGCTGCTTATGGCGCAAGTGTTGCCGACCTGCTCGAGGCCGTTGGTTTCAAGGTGCATCGCGAATACTACGTAAATGATGCCGGGCGGCAGATGGATATTCTTGCATCCAGTGTCTGGTTGCGTTACCTGGAACTGTGCGGAGAAGAGATTGCTTTTCCGGTGAATGGTTACAAGGGTGACTATGTCTGGGATATTGCCGCGACCCTGCATCGTCAGAATGGTGATAATTTACGGCATTCACATGAAAGCGTTTTTATCGGTGTTCCGGAAGATGAGCCGGACGGTGGCGATAAGGAAGTGCACATCGATGCCTTGATTGCCCGGGCGCAGGAATTACTGGGTGACAAGCACTACCGTCAGGTGTTTGATCTGGGGATGGAAACGATTCTAGCGGATATCAGGCGCGACCTCGAGGAGTTCGGAATCGTCTACCAGGACTGGTACTCGGAACGTTCATTGATGCATTCCGGCGCGGTCGAAAATGCCATCGAGCGCCTGAAAATGTCCGGTCATGTTTACGAAGACAATGGTGCGCTGTGGTTTAAGTCGACCGACTTTGGTGATGAGAAGGACCGTGTGATTGTGCGTGACAATGGCCAGACCACTTATTTTGCATCGGACATTGCCTATCATGCAGAAAAACTCGAACGTGGTTTTGATCGGGTAATCGATGTCTGGGGGGCAGATCACCACGGTTATGTACCGCGTGTCAGGGCCGCGCTACAGGCGCTCGGCGACGATGATGCCAAGCTGGATGTATTGCTGGTGCAGTTTGCGATCCTGTATCGTGGCGGTGAGAAGGCACAAATGTCGACACGTTCAGGTGAGTTTGTGACTCTGCGCGAATTACGTCATGAAGTTGGCAATGATGCTGCGCGTTTTTTCTATGTCATGCGCAAGTGTGAGCAACACATGGATTTTGATCTGGACCTTGCGAAATCACAATCGAGTGATAATCCTGTTTACTATATCCAGTACGCGCATGCACGTCTGTGCAGTGTCAAACGCCAGTTGCTTGAAAAAAATCTGTCACGTGATATTGGCCGGGGCCAGGCCAGCTTGTCATTATTGACTGAGTCCCATGAACAGGATCTGATGACGGCCTTAGCAAAATATCCGGAGGTTGTCGAAAAGGCCGCGATCAATCACGAGCCGCATCAGCTCGCACATTTCCTGCGCGATTTGGCTAATTGCGTCCATACTTATTATAACGCGCATGTCTTCCTGGTCGATGATGAAAACCTGCGTGATGCGCGCATGAACCTGGTCGAGGCCGCCCGCCAGGTGCTGGCCAATGGTTTGAAACTGTTAGGCGTGTCGGCGCCGGAGTCTATGTAGGCGATGGCCCGCGACTATAAAAATGCACGTCGTAAACCGGCCAAGAAACCGGTTCCGGGTTGGGTGTGGATGTTATCTGGCCTGATGATAGGTTTGTTGATCGCTTTCCTGGTGTATCTCAGTCAACAACCAGGCATGACTGGAAATCTCGGTAAGCTAGATAGCAAAAATACGACAGCTAAAGACAGCGTCAAAAAATCCAAGCCAAAGCCAAAGAGAAGCAGTAACAGCGAAGACCAGGGCCTGCGTTACGAATTTTATACGGTACTACCGGAATCAGAGATTGTTATTCCCGAGCAGGAGCTGATACAGAGGGAAAAGAGTAAGCCATCTGCGCAGCAAAAGAAACACTCCTATATACTGCAGGCCGGATCATTTCGTTTAAAACAACAGGCTGAAACACTAAAGGCAAGACTGGCGCTGCTGGGCATCGAGTCGTCAGTAGACAAAGTGCTTGTAAATGGTGATACCTGGCACCGTATCAGGATAGGGCCATTTGTCTCTCTCAGGGACATCAATGCCACGCGTAATCGGCTGCGTAACAATGATATCAATGCGATTCTGATTCGTGCTCGCTAATAGCGGGCCAAGCTGTTGCGCAGTAGTGCAACAGATAAGAAAAAATATTACGTGGCTGAGTTGAAGCGCTTATATTTGATCGATGCCAGCATCTATGTATTCCGCGCATGGTTTTCGATGGATGACAGCATTACCGACAAACAGGGCAGGCCGGTCAATGCTGTTTATGGTTTCGCGCATTTTTTGCTGCAATTGCTGCAGCAGTCGCAACCAACGCATATCGCTGCATTGTTTGATGAAAGCCTGTCATCATCGTTTCGCAATAAAATCTATCCACAATACAAAGCTAATCGGGATCCTGCTCCAGAAGAATTGAAATATCAGTTTCAGTTGTGCCGAAAACTCTGTCGTGCCGTCGGTATCAAGGACATGGCTAGCCGCCGTTATGAGGCGGACGATTTGATTGGCACCCTTGCCGAGCGTCACCGAGGTAAGAATAAACAGGTCATCATTGTCTCGCGCGACAAAGACCTGGTGCAATTACTTAGACACAAAGACCTGTTCTGGGATTTTGCCGAGAACCGCCAGCTGGATCAACAGAAAGCAAGCGAGCACTTCGGCGTGCAGCCAGAACAGATGGCGGACTTCCTCGCCCTGGCCGGTGATAGCGCCGATAATATACCGGGTGTTCCCGGGGTTGGGAAAAAAACGGCGCAACGATTGTTGAACCAATTTAATGACCTCGACCAATTGTATCGGGATCTGCAACAGGTAGGTGGGATGGATATGCGTGCGGCTGTGCGCACCCAGGGTTTGCTGGAGCAACATCGCGACATGGCCTACCTGTGCAGGCAGTTGAGTGAAATCAAGCGTGATGTAAAATTGCAGGTGGAATTATCCGATCTAGAATGGTTGCCGGAGCATAAAAAAATACAGCGTTTTTTCAATTCAATCGGTGTTGGCGGCGGACTGGCGACAAGGTTTGCACGCTTACTGGAGGATAGGGAAGGTGGACTGGACAGAACTTGAAGGTATGATCAGCGCCGAGATCGGTGAGACCTTTAGCATCGATGATAAACACTCGCTCGGTGGTGGTTGTATCAATACGGCCTATCGTCTCCAGGGTTCAAATCAGAGCTATTTTATCAAACTCAATCAGGCCAGCAGGCTGGCTATGTTTGAGGCCGAGTTCGCGGGCCTCGAGGCAATGCTACAAACACACAGTATTCGAGTACCACGGCCCTTGTTGACGGGTGTGAGTGAATCGACTGCCTTTCTGCTGATGGAATATATCCCGCTGCAGGCTAGCGGTGATGATCAGGCCATGGGCACGCAGCTGGCGCAAATGCATCGCCATAGCGCCGATCAATTCGGTTGGTCGCGTGACAATACCATTGGCGCGACCGCGCAAATCAATGACTGGACGGATGACTGGGTGGCCTTCTGGCGCCAGCATCGGCTCGGTTTTCAGACCCGGCTGGCTGCTGACAAGGGCCTGGAGCGGCGTGGTGTACGTTTGTGTGAACAACTGGCTGTGCAACTGGAGCACTTTTTTGACGACTACCAGCCTCAGGCCTCGCTGTTGCATGGTGATCTGTGGGGTGGTAATGCCGCCTATGCTGCTGATGGCGGGCCGGTCATATTTGACCCGGCCTGCTATTATGGTGATCGTGAGGCCGATTTGGCTATGACCGAGTTATTTTCCGGGTTTAGCCATGGATTTTACACCGCCTACCAGCAGGAGTGGCCCCTGCACAATGGCTATGAGACCCGAAAAATACTTTATAATCAATATCATATATTAAATCACTATAACCTGTTTGGCGGTGCCTATGGCAGTCAGGCCGTGCGTATGACCGAACAGTTGCTGTCCTTATGTAGTTAGCCGTATTGGCTTGATATCGGCCCAAAAACCCAATAAATAATTGATTATTAACGATTAGTTTCCCATTTGATAGGGCTGGGTGCGGGCTTTAACGGCTTGATTTACGCCAATATTTTCTCTGTTTTAAAGGCATACAAACTTTTTTTTAGTGGCCGCATCCGCTAAAATGTCCGGCCGCTGTTTGCAAATGGATTGTGGCAGTAGGCTGAGAAAAACATGACATTGTTCCGGGTAGCGGCCTGGATCTTCAGAGGCAAGCATGAGCAAAAATTATAAGGTCCTAAATCAATACGGCTTACCAAGCAAGCACGGTCTGTACGACCCGACCAATGAAACCGAGAATTGCGGTGTCGGTTTTGTCGCCCATATCAAGGGTCAGGCCAGTCACCAGATTGTTCTCGATGCCAATCACATCCTGCGTCGTATGGTTCACCGTGGTGCCTGCGGTTGTGAAAAGAATACGGGTGACGGTGCCGGTATCATGACCAGCCTGCCACATGCCTTTCTGAACAAGGTAGTCAGTGAAGACCTTGGTGTTAAATTACCGAAACAGGGGCGCTATGCGGCCGGTATCGTTTTTCTGCCGGTGAACGATGCTGACCGTGAGGAATGCAAGCAACGGGTCAATGCCGCGATCGAGGCCTCGGGACAAAAATTACTTGGCTGGCGGCCACTGCCGGTCGATCCGATCAAGGCGGATATCGGCCCTACGGCACGTGAGTCGATGCCACATATGGAGCAATTGATTGTCGCTGCCGCCGATAGCACCGATGATGACGCCTTTGAGCGTAAATTATATATTCTGCGCAAACAGAGTACGCATAGTATTCGTGCCGATGACAGCATTGATCAGGCTCATTTGTTCTACTTTTGTTCGCTTTCATCCAAGATCATTATATATAAAGGTATGCTCAACCCTGATCAACTGATCCCGTTTTACCCGGATCTGGCTGATGAAGACTTCACTGCGCATATGGCGATGGTGCATTCGCGTTTTGCGACTAACACCTTCCCTTCCTGGGATCGTGCCCAACCGAAACGTTTCATGAGTCATAATGGCGAGATCAACACACGCCTGGGTAATGCCAACTGGATGCGCGCCCGTGAGGGTGTTGCCCAGAGCGATCTGTTCGGCGAGGATATAAAAAATATTCTTCCGGTCATAGAACCGTCGGTTTCTGACTCCGGTAGTTTTGATAATGTGCTCGAATTCCTGTTAATGGGTGGTCGCAGTCTGCAGGAAGCGGTCATGATGATGGTTCCCGAAGCCTGGCAGAATGACCATGCCATGTCGGAAGAAAAACGCGCCTTTTATGAATTTCAGTCGTCATTAATGGAGCCCTGGGATGGCCCGGCCTCGATCGTGTTCAGTGATGGTAAATATATCGGCGCTACCCTGGACCGTAATGGCCTGCGACCAAGCCGTTACTACCTGACCCATGATGACCGTGTGATTATGGCTTCCGAAGTCGGCGTATTGGCAGTTGACGATGACAACGTCAAACTCAAAGGGCGCCTGCAACCGGGCAAGATGTTCCTGATCGATTTTGAGCAGGGACGGATGATACCGGACGAAGAATTAAAGCATGAGATTGCTGCGCGCAAGCCCTATCATGAATGGCTGGCGAACCAGCGTATCCTGTTGTCGCAAATCGAACCGGGCCATGAGCCGCATCAATTTGATCCGGATAGCCTGTTATCGCGCATGCAGGCCTTTGGTTATACCACCGAAACCATGCAGTTTATGTTACTGCCGTTGGTGCGTGAAGGACGTGACCCGGTGGGTTCGATGGGCAATGATGCATCGCTTGCCTGTCTGTCTGATAAGGCACGTATGATCTACGATTATTTCAAACAACTGTTTGCCCAGGTCACCAATCCGGCTATCGATTCAATCCGCGAAGAAGTGGTGATGTCGCTGGAATGTTACATTGGACCCGAGGCCAACATTCTTGATTCGACCGAGCAGCATGCACATCGTTTGCGCCTGTTGCATCCCATCCTGACTAATGAAGAATTGGCAGCGATCAAGCATATGGATTATCGTGGCTGGAAGACGCAGACCATTGATATTACATATGACAAATCCGAGAACGGTCCGGGACTGACCGCTGCACTTGATCGTATTTGTGCAGAGGCATCGCAGGCCATAAAAGAAGGTTACAGCCTGCTGGTGTTATCAGACCGCAATATCAATGCCGAGCGCGTTGCTGTTAGTTCCTTGCTGGCGACTGGTGCCGTGCATCATCACTTGGTTCGTAACCATGATCGTACACGTATTGGTTTGGTACTGGAGACCGGTGAGGCCCGTGAAGTGCATCATCACTGCCTGTTAACAGGTTACGGTATTGATGCCATAAACCCTTATCTGGCATTTGAGGCCCTGTGGCAGGCGCAACGCGATGGTATGTTACCGGGCGAGCGTTTTGATACCGATGACAAGATCGTTGCCGCCTATCGTAAGGGTGTTGCCAAAGGTATGCTCAAAGTCATGGCGAAAATGGGCATTTCGACTTTGCAGTCCTACAAGGGTGCGCAGATCTTCGAGGCCGTTGGTTTGTCCGAAGAAGTCATCGAACGGTGTTTCGATAATACCCCGAGCCGTATTAAAGGCGTTAGTTTTGAAGTGTTGGCCACCGAGGCCCTGCGCCGGCATGAGCTGGGTTTCCCGGCGCGTGATGTTGTACGTGAAGCAACCTTGCCCAATCAAGGTGATATGCATTGGCGTGCCGATGGTGATCGCCACATGTGGAACCCGCAGAGCATCGCCAACTTGCAGCAGGCAGCCAGGAGTGGCGACAAGAATGCCTATTGGCGTTTTGCAAAAATGGCCAATGAGGACGATACCCGTAATTGTACCTTGCGTGGTTTGATGGAATTCAAAGAAGGCGCCAATGGCGATGCCATCGATATCAGCGAAGTTGAGCCGGTCGAGGCTATCATCAAACGTTTTGCTACCGGCGCCATGAGTTTTGGTTCGATCTCGCAGGAAAGCCACGAGACCCTGGCGATCGCCATGAATCGCATGGGTGGCAAGTCGAACACTGGTGAAGGCGGTGAGGATGCCGATCGTTTTACCCCGGATGAGAATGGTGATAGCAGACGTTCAGCCATAAAGCAGGTGGCCTCAGGCAGGTTTGGGGTAACGATTTGGTATCTTAGTAATGCCGATGAAATTCAAATCAAGGTATCCCAGGGTGCCAAGCCTGGCGAGGGTGGTGAGTTACCCGGCACCAAGGTGGATGAAAATATTGCACGCATTCGCCATTCAACACCGGGAGTCGGTCTGATCAGTCCACCGCCACATCATGATATCTACTCGATAGAAGATCTCGCGCAGTTGATTCATGACCTGAAAAACGCCAATCCGGCCGCGCGCATCAGTGTCAAGCTGGTGTCCGAAGCGGGTGTCGGCACGATCGCCTCGGGCGTGACCAAGGCGCATGCCGATCATATCGTTATTGCTGGCCATGATGGTGGTACCGGGGCTTCGCCGATTACGTCAATCAAGCACGCAGGGCTGCCCTGGGAGCTAGGCGTCGCCGAAACCCATCAGACATTGGTTATGAACGACTTGCGTTCACGCGTCGTTATCCAGACCGATGGACAAATGAAAACAGGGCGCGATGTTGCCATTGCTGCGATGTTGGGTGCCGAAGAATATGGATTTTCAACCGCGCCGCTGATTACCCTGGGTTGTATTATGATGCGCAAGTGTCATCTGAATACCTGCCCGGTCGGCATCGCTACCCAGGACAAGGAGCTACGTAAAAAATTCAACGGCAAGCCGGAGTATGTCGTCAATTACCTGTTTATGGTTGCTGATGACTTGCGTAAGATCATGGCTGAACTGGGCTTCCGTAGTGTCAATGAAATGATTGGCCGTGTCGATTGCCTGCAGATGGACAAGGCTATTGATCACTGGAAGAAAGATGGCATCGACCTGCAGGCGATATTGACCCCTGCCGAAAAACCGCATCCTAATGTAGAGGTGCATCAAACCATCAAGCAGGATCATGCACTGGAAGTGGCGCTCGACAATCAATTGATTGAGCTGGCGCAGCCTGCGATTGTAAATGGTCAAAGAGTCAATATCGAATTGCCAGTGATTAATACCAATCGCGTTGTCGGCACCATGTTGTCACATGAAATTGCCAAGCATCAGGGTGAAGCACTGCTGCCTGACGATACCGTGCACGTGAAACTTAAGGGTAGTGCAGGTCAATCGCTCGGCGCCTTCCTTGCCAAAGGCGTGACCCTTGAGGTGGAAGGTGATGCTAATGATTATGTCGGCAAAGGTCTGAGTGGCGGTCGTGTCATTGTTTATCCGCCAGCGGCCAGTACTTTTGTTGCTGAAGAAAATATTATCGTCGGTAATGTCTGCCTGTATGGCGCGACCAGCGGTGAAGTCTATATACGTGGTGTCGCAGCAGAGCGTTTCTGTGTAAGAAATAGTGGTGCAACTGCTGTGGTCGAAGGTATTGGCGATCATGGCTGTGAGTATATGACCGGAGGTCGTGTTGTCGTTCTCGGTGGGACTGGACGAAACTTTGCCGCCGGCATGAGTGGTGGTATTGCCTACGTTTGGGACCATCAGGGTGATCTGACGACGCGATGTAATATGGGTATGGTAGAATTGGAACCTATGAGCGATAAGGATGATATCGCCGAGCTCAGGGGGATGATTGAAAAACATCTGCAATATACCGACTCGGCAGTCGCGCAACGTTTACTTAAAGATTGGGAAGGGATTCTGGGTCAGTTTGTAAAGGTCATGCCGGTTGATTACAAGCGTGTACTGGAAGAGCAAAAGAAAAAGGCCGCAGCGGCATAATACAATGATATGCCGGCCCGGTCTGGGCCTGAAGCTTGCGCATCAAGACAGACAGATAAAGAAGATAAAGCATGGGTAAACCAACAGGATTTAAAGAGTTTGAACGTAAGACCGAGCCCTACCGTGACGCCAGTCAACGGTTGTCGGATTACAATGAAATATACACACAACATGATGATCTGCATTTGCAAACCCAGGGTGCACGTTGCATGGATTGTGGCGTGCCTTTTTGTCAGTCAGATACCGGCTGTCCAGTTGACAACCTGATCCCGGAGTGGAACGACCTGGTTTATAACGGACGTTGGAAGGATGCTGTGGAACGTCTGCACAAAACCAATAACTTTCCTGAATTTACCGGACGTGTCTGTCCGGCCCCTTGCGAGGGATCGTGTGTGCTGGGTATTATCGAGCCTGCAGTCACGATCAAGAATATCGAGTGTGCGATCATCGATCATGCCTTCGACGAGGGATGGGTTAATGTTTCCGTACCCGAGGCACGTACGGGCAAGAAAGTGGCCGTTATCGGTTCAGGCCCAGCAGGTCTTGCAGCTGCAGCGCAACTCAATAAGGCCGGACATGCGGTAACAGTTTATGAGCGCGCTGACCGGATAGGGGGCTTGCTGATGTATGGCATCCCTAACATGAAGCTGGATAAAGGCATTATTGATCGTCGCGTACAATTAATGCGTGATGAAGGTGTGGAATTTGTTACTAATGTGGATGTCGGCAAGGATGTCGATGTTGTGCAGTTAAAGAATGAAAATGATGCGTTGTTGCTGGCCACTGGCGCCACTACGCCGCGAAGTCTGCCGGTGGATGGCAGGAATCTAAACGGTGTCCATTTTGCGATGGAGTTTCTGACTGCGAATACGCGTAGCCTGCTGGACTCTGAGCTTAAAGATGGTAATTATATTGACGCCAAAGACAAGCATGTACTGGTCATTGGTGGTGGCGATACCGGTACGGATTGTATTGGTACGTCATTGAGACATGGTTGCAAGTCTGTGGTCAATTTCGAGTTGATGCCACGGCCTCCAGAAGGGCGCGCAGAGGACAATCCCTGGCCGGCATGGCCGCATATTTTTCGTGTCGATTATGGTCATGAAGAAGCCGAAGCCAGACAGGGAGAGGATCCGCGAACCTATTGCATCCTGAGTAAGGCCTTTACAGGTGATGAACAGGGTAATGTAAAAAGCGTGACCACGGTTGAAGTGAGTTGGGTGCGCAGCGAAGAGACGGGCCAATGGAAAATGGAAGAAGTCGCCGGCTCCGAGAAACAATGGCAGGCGGATCTGGTATTGCTGGCGATGGGCTTTTTAGGGCCTGAGCATTATGCAAGTGATGCCCTTGGTATTGACTACGATGAACGCTCAAATTATCGCGCCGAGTACGGGCGCTATGCCACCAGTATTGACGGCATCTATGCTGCCGGTGATTGCCGTCGGGGCCAGTCCCTTGTTGTCTGGGGTATTAATGAGGGTCGTGAGGCCGCTAGAGAAATCGATGTCTATTTAATGGGTAATTCTGTATTACCGTAATTTGAAAAGGAAAAATAAATGAGTCAATCTAAAGCTACCGTCGCTTTTCTATGTGCTATCCCTTTGGCAATGTTGTCTGCTTGTTCGCATGCCAGTGGCGAGGCAGGCCTGGTGGAGAAAATGAGCAAGTTACAATATTTTTTGCATAAGACCGGATTGGCGGTAAAGGCGGAAAATAACAAGCTGGCTGGTTTCTATGTGCATGAACTCGAAGAAACGATAGAAGAGCTGGAAGACTTCGGACAGTACAAGTCGCATGAGATCGGTAAGCTGGTCAAGGAAATCCTTCTGCCTGACTTCGAGATATTGGAAAAACAGGTTAAGCAAGGTCAGCCGGCGGCACAGTGGAAGGCGTATAATGCGTTTATCAAGAGCTGTAACAGCTGCCATAAATCAACAGGCCATGGCTTTATAGTTATTGAACACAACGGTGAAAACCCGTTTCCGCAATCCTTTCAGAAATAGATTTGTCGGCAATGTTGGTCTATAGATTGGATTTTTCAATCTGTGCCAGTAAATCTAGATGGCCGCTGTGCTCGTTCCGACAGGGAAAGCAGCGAAAGGTTTGACCCTGGCCTTCGATAAATAGCTCGCAATTTACCTCAGCGCTGCCCTCGACTGTTTCGGGGTAGCTATATAAGCTATTGTTGTTTCCAGGCGTTTGCCTTTGCTTCGTTTTTGGCTACACCGAACAGGCCTTTGGAGTAGATTTCATGCAAGGCCTTGCGTGATTCTTCGACACCATCAAAGGCCGCTTTTTCGAGTAGTTTAAGCGCCTTGTCGGTATCTTGTTTAACGCCGGCCCCTTGTAGGTAGATCATCGCCAATGGGTGGTAGGCCTTGGTATTTTTATTTTTTATTTCAGCTTCGTATATCTTGATCAGATTCTGAGCAGCTGGTGGATAACCTTGTTTGGCGGATTCCGCAAACCATTGCAAGGCCTTTTCCGGGTCCTTTTTCTTGATCCCTTCGCCATTGAACAGCATGGTTGCAAAAGAGTTCTGGGCGACTGGATCACCCATCATGCCTGCCTGAAAGAACATCCTGGCCGCAGTTTTAGGATCTTTCTTAGTGCCTATTCCCTTGAGATAGAATTCACCCAGTTTGGTGATCGCATGCCGGTGCCCCAGTTTGGCCGCCTGGTTATATGTTTTAAACGCCTTATTTATATCTTTTTTCACAACCTTGCCATGCTCATAAAAGACGGCCAGGTTGAACAAGGCCTCCGGGTCGCCAGCCTTGGCGAGTATTTTTAATTGTGTAAAGGCGGCATCGTATTTTTCCTGTTGCATGGCCTTGGCGGCCTTTTCAGTAGCTTTGAAGAAATCAGGTGATGATTTAATATATTTAATGATAGCGCGGGCTATGTCTTTCTGTGTACTACGAATACGTTCAACGCTATCTGCTTTTGTGCCACCTATAGTAATTAAGGTCAGGTTGGGAGTGATCTGAAACTCATGCTGGATCGTCACAATCCCGGGAATGGCATCCTTGTATTCATATGACATAAAGGAATGATTGTCGATATTGATCATGCCGCATTGGGTAATGCTGACTTTTTCCTTATATAGTTTTTGTAACTCGGGCTCGAGGGTCTTACAGGCAGATTCGGCCTGTTCCTTGGTGCGCGCAGTAGCGCCAGAGCCGCGTTGTATGCTGATGTTATTATTGAAGTCTGTGCCAGGCTGGGTTGTATCAAACAGGTATTCGACGTTGGCGCCTTGTATGCGCGCGAGAATCTTTTCTGCCTTTTCCTTTTTAATGCCTATTTTCTTCAGGGCATCCATCGTCGCCGTAAGATTATTTTTACTGGCCTGATTTTTTCCAAGTGCAAGCCAGTCACTATTCAGGTCGACACTGATATTGAATTCGCTATTGAAGGTCTTGGCTGCGAGGTTGAGCGGCATCACGGCGAGCGCGACGGTGAGCAGTGAATATTTAATCATAGGGTCAATTACCTGAAATGGCCTGTCTGGTCGGGGCCTTTATGCTGGAAACAACGTAAAGTCTAACATTATATGATCATTGATGTCACCGATTATTACCTGATAATTCAGAAGGTTGGATGAGGTTTACGGTGGCAGCCGGGGCTGCCGCCATGTATCTACGAGGCCTGTTTGTGTAGATGGACATCCATCTGCGGATAGGGGATGGCGATCTCTTTATCGTCAAAGGCGAGTTTGATTTTCTCATTCAGATCAAATTTAACGTCCCAGTAATCATCGGATTTGACCCAGGGTCGGACGATAAAATTGACACTGCTATCGGCCAGTTCGGAAACGGCGATGCGTGTTTCAGGATCTTTAAGGATGCGGTCATCGGCAGCAATAATCGTCTGCAGGGTGTCACGCGCAAGTCGAATATCACTGTCATAGCCGATACCGATAATCATATCAATACGACGGGTATCACGTGCTGAGAAATTGGTGATAACGCCACTATAAATGGCGCCATTGGGAACGATGATTTCACGGTTGTCACCGGTTTTCAGGGTGGAGCTGAAGATGCCGATTTTTTCAACGACGCCTGCTATACCGGCAGCTTCAATAAAATCACCGGCGGTAAAGGGTCTGAATACAATCAACATGACACCTGCAGCAAAATTTTGCAGTGACCCTTGTAATGCCAGGCCAATAGCCAGTCCGGCTGCACCTAATAAGGCCACCAGTGAGGTCGTGTTCACGCCCAGTTGGTCCATCGCGGCGATGACAATGAATAACAATAATACGGTGCGCAGAATTGAGGTTATAAAATCAACCAGCATACTATCCATGTCGGATTTTCTTAGTAACTTGGCAATGACATTGGTAATGATTTTAGCAAAGAATTTACCAATGACGAATATTGCAATGGCCAGAGCAATATTGATTCCCCAGGGAATCAAATAGGTATCGATGAGTGTTTTAATGTCTAGATTTTCCACGTTTGCTCCTGATGTTTAATGCTCAAATTAATATGCGCTAAATAATGCCTAGGTGAGTAGGCTATTGCAATAAGGGGGGGTAAATTAGTTGCTTGTGTTTGTCTAAGATCAATTTACCTGAGAGTGCCCGGTGCGGAGACATGGCTCTTGAGGATTTTGAAATAATTAGCATGTTCATATACGCCCGGGTCGATGGCGCACTCCTTGCACATGCTACCCTGCAATTGTTGTAAGGATTCATATTCACGCTGCTGAAGCCATTGTGTTAATTCCTCCAGGATAGTGCTAATACGTGATGCGCCATGTTCGAGTAATTCGCTGCACATGTGGGTCACATCCGCACCGACCAATAAGGCCTTGAGGATGTCAGCGGTCTGTCTGAAGCCACCGGTCGCTGCCAGCGAGATATCGACCTGCCCACGTAATATCCCCAGCCAGCGAATGCGGAGTAAGGAGTCTTGTGAAGAGGACAGTTGAAGTGTGTGATTGAATTGTAACGTGTCCAGGTCGATATCAGGCTGGTAAAACCGATTAAAGAGAACCACACCGTTAGCGCCGGCTTGTTGCAGTTTTTTGACCATATTGACCGGTGAGCTGAATTGTGCGGACAGTTTCATGCTGATGGGACATTGTACCTGTTGGCGCAGGTCCTTCAGTAAATCGATATAACGCTGCTCGACTTGTTCAGCGTTCTGATCAGATCCGGACGGGATATAATAAACATTCAGCTCGAGGGCGTCGGCACCTGCTTGTTCCAGGTCCTTGCCATGATCAATCCAGCCTTGTGCTGAAATACCATTGAGACTGGCAATGACAGGGATGTCGAGTGCCTGTTTTAGTTTTTGTAATTGTTCAAGGTGTTCATCCAGGCTGGAGCTGAAGTCTGCATGGTCAGGGTGAAAGCTATTGGCCTCGGCATGGCCGATGGATTGATCTAGCAGGAAACGTGAGTAATGTTCTTCTTCACTTCTGATTTGCTCCTCGAACAGGGAATGCATGACTATAGCGGCCGCACCTGCATCTTCGAGGCGGCGTGCTTGATCAAGATCATGGGTCAATGGTGATGACGATGGCACGATTGGATTTTTAAGCGGCAGGCCGAGATAGTGGGTTTTCAGGTTCATGATATTATGCCTTCTTGTTAGTCAAGCCCTGGATTAAATCATGCGCAGTCGGGGCGTCAGAAGTCCAATCCAGTTGCGCGAGTTGTTTATAATGACGGTAACGATGCAATACATCTTTTTGCGCCTGTTGCAGGTAGTGTTCTGCATCGTCAGGTTGCGAACGCCATAACATGCTGAAGCGGGTCTCTGTTTCAATGAATTCCCGGTAAGGAAGGGAGGGTTCTTTAGAGTCCAGATGTAAGGGGTTTTTGCCCGCTTCAATATTTGCCGGATTAAAACGAAATAACGGCCAGTGACCGCTGTTAACGGCCAGCTGTTGCTGGCGGTGATTGTTTTTCAGGTCTACACCATGGGCAATACAGGGTGAATAGGCAATTATAATGGAAGGTCCATGATGTGCGTCTGCCTCGTGGAAGGCGTGTAATGTTTGTGTGTCCTTGGCGCCATAGGCAACCTGTGCAACATAGACGTTTTCATGGCTGATAGCGTGCATGGCGAGGTCTTTTTTCGGTGTTGGTTTGCCACCGGCTGAGAACTTGGCTACCGCCCCGAGAGGTGTTGCCTTCGAGGTCTGGCCGCCAGTATTAGAATACACCTCGGTATCGAGTACAAGTATGTTGACATCGCGACCTGAGGCCAGCACGTGATCGAGGCCGCCATAGCCAATGTCATAGGCCCAGCCATCGCCGCCAATAATCCACACGCTCTTTTTACTCAGAAAGTCGATGACTTGCAGTAGCTCATCGCTATCATTATTACCGATATTTGCTAGTCGTTCGCGTAGTGTTTGCAGGCGCAGGCGTTGTTCGATAATACTGGTGTCGTCGTCGCCCGTACATTCAAGAATACTGTCTGTTAGTGAATTATCGTTAATAGCATCACGTAATCTTATTAATAGCTCGCGTGCGTATTCAGATTGTTTATCGACTGCGATGCGCATACCGAGACCAAATTCGGCGTTATCCTCAAACAGGGAATTGTTCCATGCCGGTCCTCGGCCATCGGCATTCGCGCTCCAGGGTGTGGTCGGAAGATTGCCACCATAGATGGACGAGCAGCCAGTCGCATTGGCAACCAGCATACGGTCACCAAATAATTGGCTGGCCAGCTTGATATAAGGTGTTTCACCACATCCCTCGCAGGCGCCGGAAAATTCAAATAAAGGTTGCAGGATCATGGCCCCGCGAATCGAGGATTGCTTGATTTGTTTGCGGTCATACTCGGGCAGTTGCAGGAAGTATGACCAGTTCTCGCGCTCCTGCGCCAATAGCCCGGCGATGGGTTGCATATTCAATGCCTTGCGACTGATATTGCTTTTGTCATGGATAGGGCAGATTTCCACGCACAGTCCGCAACCGGTGCAGTCTTCCGGTGCTACCTGATAACTCATGTGCATCCCTTGCGGAAACAACTTGCCAATGGTCGGCTCTGATTTAAATGTAGACGGTGCCGTGGCTATTTCTGATTCACTGAAGACCTTGCAGCGTATGACCCCGTGCGGACAGACTAGCGGGCATTTGCCGCATTGCGTACATAGCTCAGGCTCCCACACCGGTATCTCCAGGGCCAGGTTGCGCTTTTCATAAACGGCGGTGCCGACCGGGAAGCTGCCATCAGCCGGCAATTTGCTGACCGGGACATGATCGCCTCGGCCGGACATGATCTCAGCCGTAACCTGTTGGACAAATTCGGGTGCATTATCTGTTGCGCGTGTAGAGCTTTCTTCTGTTGATGTGACCTGTTGCGGTACCTTAATTTCATGCAGGCACTTCAGGGTTTCATCAATGGCGGCGTAGTTGAGCTGAACGATGCGGGAGCCTTTGTTGCCATAGCTTTTCTGGACCGCATCCTTTATGGAAGTAATGGCTTGTGTTTCGGGAAGAACGCCGGAGATGGCAAAAAAACAGGTCTGCATGACCGTGTTGATGCGTTTGCCCATGCCCGCCTTGCTGGCGACTGCATAGGCATCAATAGTATATAGGCGTAGCTTGCGTGTAATGATCGTTTGTTGGTACGTGGCCGGCAGGGTGTCCCATACCTGGTCCGGGTCTGCAGGTGAATTCAACAGGAATACCGCTTGCTCGGCAGCCTTGTCGAGCATCGGGTAGCGTTGCAAAAAGACAGGCTGGTGGCAGGCGATGAAGTTGGCCTGCTGTTCATCGATCAGATAGGTTGAATGGATTGGTTGTGGGCCAAAGCGTAGATGGGATACGGTCACGGCGCCTGATTTTTTTGAATCATAGACAAAATAACCCTGAGCATATAGATCAGTGGCAGCGGCAATGATCTTGATGCTGTTTTTATTGGCACTGACGGTGCCATCACTGCCAAGGCCATAGAATACAGCCTGAAAATGCTGTTGATTGGCATCGGTGCTGAAATCGCTGTCCCAGTCCAGGCTGGTATGGCTGACATCATCATGGATGCCTATCGTAAAAGAGTTGCGGGGCCTGTGTTGCTGCAGGTTGGTCAAGACTGCGCGCACCATGGCCGGGGTAAATTCCTTGGAAGACAGGCCGTAGCGGCCACCGCAGATTTGCGGCAGGGCAGTAAATTTATTATCCGCAGATTGGTAGTGCTGGCTGATGGCCGTGACTACATCTTTGTAGAGCGGTTCGCCATCGGCGCCTGGCTCCTTGGTACGATCGAGAACTGCAATACTTCGGACACTGACAGGGATCGCGTCGATCAGCGCCTGTGAATCGAAGGGTCGATACAGGCGTACCTTGATAAGGCCAATTTTTTCACCGCTGCGGAGTAGGTAGTCAACCGTTTCCTGTGCCGTTTCCGCTCCTGACCCCATCATGATAATAATGTGCTGTGCACTGTCAGAGCCGAAATAATCAAATAAGTGGTATTGGCGGCCGCTTAATTCGGCGAAGCTATCCATACTCTGTTGTACCAGGGCAGGCATGGCGGCGTAATAGGGGTTTACGGTCTCCCTGGCCTGGAAGTAGATGTCCGGGTTCTGTGAAGAGCCGCGCAACACCGGGTGCTCCGGCGACAAGGCGCGCTGTCGATGTGCATGTACGACATCTGACGGCATCAATGTGCGCACCATATCTTCCGTGACCAGATCAATTTTTTGTAATTCATGCGAGGTGCGGAAGCCATCGAAAAAATGCAGCACCGGGACCCTCGATCTGAGTGTGGCCAGTTGTGCGATCAGGGCCATGTCCATGACCTCCTGTGGTGAATTAGAGCACAACATGGCAAAGCCGGTACTGCGTGCGGCCATGACATCACTATGGTCACCAAAAATGGATAATGCCTGACAGGCCAGCGAACGTGCAGCAATATGGAAAACGGTCGGTGTCAGTTCACCGGCAATTTTGTACATATTCGGAATCATCAGCAATAGACCTTGCGAGGCGGTAAAGGTAGTCGTCAGGGCGCCGGCCTGTAAGGCGCCATGTATGGCGCCGGCGGCGCCGCCTTCGCTTTGCATCTCGATAATTTCGGGGACGCTGCCCCAAAGGTTGGTCTGGCCGGTGGCAGACCAGGCATCGGCCCATTCACCCATCGGCGAGGCCGGGGTGATCGGGTAGATGGCAATCACCTCATTACACAAATGGGCTATGCGCGCGGCCGCTTCATTGCCATCTAGTGTCGCTTGTGCCGGTTTTTCCATGATAGGCTCCATGACAGCTTTATATGAAAGTATAGATAATATCCAGAAATTGATGATTGATCGTGGTCAAGTACTCGCTGTATAGTTGCCAGTTAACGGCAGACCTGTTTTATCATGGCGATTGGGCTAGTGTTGTTGCAGAGCAGCCAACAATGTTGAATTTTCATCTTTCCACTATAGTATAAACAGAAAATAATGAGGCCTGTGGATGAAATTGATAATGACGCTGTTGCTAGCGCTAAATATAACTGTAGTGGCTGCCGAGTCCGTCGAAGCCCCTGCATCGACCACTGTTGAACAGTCAGTAGTCGATAGTCCTCAGGCAGGGACGGTGCGGCGTGCAAACTTTACCAGTAATATCATTGAGCATGAGCCAGTCGATAATCTATTGAGTCTGTCAAATACGGAAACGACAGTGTATTTTTTTACCGAACTCAGGGGGTTTTCGGGTCAGACGGTAACCCATCGTTGGCACTACAAAGACGAGGTGTTGGCCGACGTTGCATTTGATGTAGGTGGTCAGCGCTGGCGGGTGTGGTCGAAAAAGACCTTACTGCCATCTTGGTTGGGTGATATCCATGTTGATGTGCTGGATGAGCAAGGGCAGGTGGTGTCTACAGCAGTCTTGTCATACACCGAGGCCAGTCAGTAATATTGCCATGGTTTTCTTAGTCCTGGTGATAGGCGGCACTGAGTTCATGCACGGCATCGACCAGGGCCGCGGTATGCTCAGGGTCAATCGTCGGATGGATGCCATGTCCCAGATTGAAGACATGGCCATTGCCCTTGCCAAAGCTTTCGAGGATATGCGCAACCTCTTGTCTGATCCTGTCAGGGGATGCATACAACACGCAGGGGTCCATATTGCCCTGTAAGGCGACGCGGTCACCGACGCGATTACGCGCCTCACCAATTTCTATCGTCCAATCCAGACCAACGGCATCACAACCGCTATCGGCAATGGCTTCCAACCATTGGCCGCCGCCTTTAGTAAATAGCGTAACCGGAATGCGCTGTCCTTCATGTTCGCGACTAATATGATCGACAATTCTCTTCATATAGGCGAGCGAGAATTCCATGTAGTTCTGTGTGTTTAAGGCACCGCCCCAGGTATCAAATATCATAATCGCCTGCGCACCGGCGGCGATTTGTGCGTTGACATATTGTATGACTGACTCGCTGATCTTATCCAGCAATTGATGCATCAGATCCGGGCGATCGAACATCAGCGCCTTGGTATTGGCAAACACCTTGGCGCTGCCGCCTTCGACCATGTAGGTGGCCAGTGTCCATGGGCTGCCACTGAAACCGATCAAGGGTACACGTCCGTGCAGTTCCTGGCGAATAAGACGGACCGCATCCATGACATAACCCAGTTCCTGTTCGGGGTCAGGTATGGCCAGATTGGCAATGTCTTTTTCGGATTTGATGGTGCGCTCAAATCGCGGTCCTTCACCTTCACTGAAATACAGGCCGAGCCCCATCGCGTCGGGTATGGTCAGGATATCCGAAAACAAAATGGCGGCATCCAGCGGGAAGCGCTCCAGTGGTTGCAAGGTCACTTCGCAGGCCAGCTCGGGCGTCTTGCATAATGTCAGGAAATCACCGGCCTTGGCACGGGTAGCGCGGTACTCGGGAAGATAGCGACCTGCCTGGCGCATAACCCAAATCGGTGTGCGGTCTACGGGTTGCCGTAATAGTGCCTTGATCAGGCGGTCGTTTTTCAATTCGGGTAATGTGCTCATATCGTTTCCGGCGTGTGCCTGTTGCAGACAAGAAAATAAACAGCGAGCAGTATAACGGCTGCATGCCTGTTGATCAATTTTAGTTCAGTAGTGCTAGGCCAGTTTGAACCTGCTCTGATCAACAGCAGAACAGTGCGAAACGACTATTTTTTGCCGGTACGCAATTCGGCTTGCACTGCACTGAAAGACCGCAGCCAGGGTGCGTTTTTACGTAGGCTGGCGGGCAATTTGGCCACCGCCGCGCGCATGGAGTCCTTGTTTGGATAGCTGCCGTATATCATCACATACCAGTCCTTGTTTTTACGGAGGATGCGATAAATGGCCACTTTGTTCTGTAAGGCATTGTTTTTGGACGAGCTGTATAGCGCATCGGGTCTGGATGAAGCCATTAGCTGCGCGGTATATGCATCCGGTGCTTGCTGCAAGATCCATGATCGATCAAGAATCTTGTGACGTTTGAGTGCCGCAGCAAGATCGCTGGAGGCCTTGTTGTCGGTGCGGCTGGTTTGGTTTTGTTTTGTGCTGGCCTGTTTTAGCGCGGGTTTTGATGCCGTGCTGGCAACAGCTTGTGCTTTATCGCTAGCTTTAATTGTGGCTTTTTCTGTCAATTTGTTTGCGGGTTTGTCCTTGACCATGGCCTGCTCGGCAGGGACATCGATTGTCTTTTTGCTGGCGGTCGTGGTGTCTGCAGGCGCTTTACTGTCGGCTTTGTCTGCCGCTGGCACTGCCTGAAGTTTGGGTTTGCTTAGAGTCACTTTCGGTTTCGGCTCAGCATCCGGGATTTTTCTAATAATGTATTCCTGCGGCATGGCGACCTCATACGCTTGCTGGGTCTGTGATGTGTCGCTGTTTACGTCAGTATCGACTATCTCGTTGATTCGATCCTGGTTAAAAAGAATGACGGATAATAAGACAGCGGCGGATACGGACAAGGCCACGGGCATTATATGTTTTTTAGAAAAGCCTGTTTTTTTAGGAGTGCTAGCGCTGATGGGTTGAGAGAATTTTTTGATCAGCACCTGGTGAGCAAGCAGATGCGCATGGCTAAGGTTGCCCTGGGCATGTTTGTGAATAAAGGCAATGTCTTTTTCCGAGAAAGGTGAGGCCTGCTTGCAGCCTACCATTTTCAATCGGTGCTGCAGATAGTTGCCTAATTGCTGTTCATCCATGGCCGGCATATAAATGAAATGCATGTTTGCATCGTGCAGCATGAGTTCAGATGTGTAAGTAGCCCGCGTGAATAATACTATGCGCCAGAGCTTGTTGCCGTGCTTATCACTCATTTCTTGCAATTGCTTAAGTAATGCAAGCGTATCGGCATGAAGGTGCTGCGCATCGTCAATTAATATAACCGGCAATATATCATTCTGCCTCAGGACCAGGGCCTGCTCCTCTAACAGATCAAGGATGGCCACCTTATTGAGGTTGTCAGGTACATCAAGGCTGATAGCCAGTTTCGTTAATAGATCCTGCTCGATCATGGCGGCACTGGCTGTGATCGGAAAACACTTAAGGGAGGCATCGGCGCGTTGCAGAAATAGTGTCATTAAGGTGGTCTTGCCACCGCCTTCCTCGGCAGAGACGACCAGCATCAATTCGGTTGAATGGAGTAGATGCAATAGTTGGTTCTGGAGTTGTTCGAGCACGGCATCATGATACGGTGGCTTCTGCTCGATGTTGTTGGTAAATGGTGATAGCGGGATATCGAGCGCCATCAGGTAGGGTGCAGCATCTGCCGGTAATGTCGAATCGTTTATGCTTGTTACGGCCTGTTCAGGGTTATTCTGCAATATGCTCACCTTGTGCGAAAACGATGCGATAGCCTCGATTAACTTGCTTGTCCCTTGCTGTGATTAATGCGTCCAGCGCGTTGTCACGACTTTCATAGTACTCCTTTGTCACCCTTCCTGCAGCACCCTGGTAGCCGGTTTCTTTGACCAGTGTCCAACCTTCTAGCAGGTCTTCCTGCAAATGCAGGTGATAGAAGCGGGGCGGCTTGTCCCCCATCTGCGCCGTTTGCATATATATGCGCATGCGATTCCGTTAAAGCATAGTATGAATTTTATCGTTAGTCAGGAAAATACCTAAAATTTTCTATAATTATGTCAATTTTACTGCTTTGTCTTAATGTTGATGCTCAGGTCGGCTCCAGGGGATGAAACACGCGCCGGTATTCGCGAATCGCGTAGCGGTCTGTCATCCCGGCAATATAGTCTGCTACTGCACGTGCCTTGCCACTTATGCCTAACTCGTTATCCAGTATTTTTATTTTTTCAGTCGTGTCCGGAGGTAACAGTCGCGTATCATCCATAAAGGCATCAAATAGTTCGCTGATAATCGTAACCGCCTTGGATGACATTCGATGTACGCGGTAATGTCGGTACAGCTGGGTACGCAAGAAGCGTTTTAGTTCGAGGTTCATGTCGCGCATGTTTGCACTGAACATGACCAGGGGTTTGTTGCAGTTGCGGATGGCATCGATATCGGTGGGCTGCTCTTCTTCCAGGGCCGCCGAGGTGGTGTCTATCAGATCGGATACCTGGCGTCCGATGATGCGCCGCACGACTTCATAAATAGTCCGTCTTTCGTTGAGCTGTGGATATTGTTCGCTTACTTCAAGATAAGGCTGGGCAAATAATTCGATTTGTTGTAACTGATCGATGCCTATCAATCCGGAGCGCAAGCCATCGTCGACGTCATGGCTATTGTAGGCGATTTCATCTGCAAGGTTGGTTAGCTGGGCCTCGAGACTGGCTTGTTTGCCGTCAATAAAGCGCTGACCAAGTTCTCCAAGTGTCTTTGCATTCGGGATCGAGCAATGTTTGAGGATTCCTTCACGACTTTCGAAGGTTAGGTTGAGACCCTGAAAGGCGGCATAACGTTCCTCCAGTTCATCGATTACGCGTAAAGATTGTAGGTTGTGTTCAAAGCCGCCGTAGTCACGCATTTTATCATTCAAGGCGTCCTGGCCGGCATGACCAAATGGTGTATGACCGAGATCATGGGCCAGGGCGATAGCTTCGGTCAGGTCTTCATTTAGCTGTAATGCGCGCGCTATCGAACGCGCAACCTGTGCGACTTCGATGGAGTGTGTCAGGCGTGTGCGGTATAAATCACCTTCGTGGTTTACAAACACCTGGGTCTTGTACTCCAGACGGCGAAAAGCAGTGGAATGAATAACGCGGTCACGATCGCGCTGGAATTCTGTGCGGTGCGCAGGTGATGGCTCCTGATAACGCCGACCGCGTGATGTTGCATCATTCGCTGCATATCGGGCCAACGTATTACTCATGAGGCCAGGCTCTTGCTGTCAATGCGCGGAATCTCATCCAGCATTGCTTGTAAATGGTTGTGTTCAAAATCTTCGGTGACAATGGATTGGCCAATAGCCTGCAATAATACCAGGCGGAGTTTGCCTGCCAGGACCTTTTTGTCGATCGCCATCAATTCCAGAAAGCGTTGAGACGATAATTCCAGGGGTGCATCGACCGGCAGTCGGGCCTTTTGTAATAAAGACTTGATGCGTCGCAACTCATCTGCAGACAACCAACCCAGGCGATGTGACAGGTCGGCCGCCATGTACATGCCACTGGCAATGGCCTCGCCATGTAACCAGACGCCGTAGCCGGAACCCGTTTCGATTGCATGGCCAAAGGTATGGCCGAGATTCAGCAAAGCGCGCTGTCCACCTTCGCGTTCATCCGCCGCTACCACTTCAGCCTTGTTAATGCAGGAACGTTCAATCGCGTAGGCTAGTGCTTCACTGTCGCGTTGCATGAGTTTGTCGATGTTATTTTCCAGCCAGACAAAAAATTCCGGATCCCTGATCAGCCCGTACTTGATGACTTCGGCAATGCCGGCACTCAGTTGGCGGTCATCAAGCGTATTCAGGGTGCTGGTATCTGCAATAACACAGCGGGGTTGATGGAATGCGCCGATCATGTTCTTACCGAGCGGGTGGTTGACCCCGGTTTTACCACCGACAGAGGAATCCACCTGCGCCAGCAGGGTGGTCGGTATCTGGATAAATGGCACTCCGCGTTGGTAGCAGGCTGCGGCAAATCCGGTCATGTCGCCGATAACGCCACCGCCCAGCGCGACCAGGGTGGCGGTACGATTAAAGCGTTGTTGCAACAGATGATCAAAAATTCGTCCAACGATGTCCATTGTTTTGTATTGTTCGCCATCGGGTAGAATGATGTGCTGATGATCAAAATCCGCGAGTGCATTCAGCGTCTTGTCCAGATACAACGGAGCAACGGTTTCGTTGCTGACGACCAGGACCTGTTTGCCGGCTATGCACGGTTTAATCAGTTCAGCCTGTCCGAGCAGGTCTGTGCCGATATAAATAGGGTAGCTACGTTGTCCGAGATCTACATTGAGTGTTTTCATTGCTGTTATTTTATACTGAAATGAGGCTAAACTGTAGCGCAATCAGGCAGATATGTGGCTGTTTTTGTCTGTTGCGCCATGGTTCGACTTATGGTCTTGCTCAGGGGCTGGTTTTTTTGACTGTCTCGAGCTTCAGGCGTTTGACGATTTCCTGGCTGACGGAATGGATACTCCTGCCATCGGTATCGATGATCAGGGTGGCCAATTGTCGATACAGGGGGTCTCTGATATCAAACAATTCCTGTAATTTTTGTTTTGGATTGCTGGTCTGTAGTAGCGGCCTATTCTGGTCACGGCGGGTGCGTTGTAACTGCTGGTTGACGGTCGTATACAGATAGACTACTTTGCCACGGTTTTTCAGCATGTCCCGATTTTCAGCCAACAATATGGAGCCACCACCGGTGGCCAATACGATATTGGAACGCTGCGTCAGCTCGTCAAGGATCTGCGATTCACGTTGGCGGAAACCGGACTCGCCTTCAAGCTCAAAGATCAGCGGTATATTGGCGCCGGTATGACGTTCAATCTCGCGGTCGCTATCGATGAACTCTGCCCCAAGCAAATGGGCCAGGCGTTTACCGATGGTCGACTTGCCGGCCCCCATTGGGCCTACCAGGAAGATGTTGAATGTTGTTGTCATGTATATGGCTTGTGGCCCGAAGGTCGGGTTGATGTTGCCATATAGTTTATATCTTATCGGCGCCAAGCTCCAACTATACAATCATCCGCGCACAAAAAAGCCGCAACAACCTGTGTGGTTGTTGCGGCTTTTTGCACTGTCTGTTTAATTAATCGCAGACTTGAGCTCATCCTTGAGTATCTTCGGTGTTACGAAAATAAGTAATTCGGTGCGATCACTGGTTTTAGAGTTGCTCTGGAAGAGCTTGCCGAATACCGGGATGTCCGCAAAGAACGGGATACGTGTATTCGAATCAACCTTGTTCTCTTCATAGATACCGCCAAGAACAACCGTCTCACCGTTCGACACCAGTACCTGGGTCGTGATTGAACGCGTATCGATACTCGGTACGTTGGCAAATACCTGGCCAATACTGTCTTTGTTGACATTCAGGTCAAGGATCAACTGGTCATCCGGAGTGATCTGTGGAGTCACGGTCAAGCTGAGTGCTGCAGTTTTGAACGAGACCGAAGTTGCACCACTAGAAGAGGCCTCCTGGTACGGTATTTCAACACCCTGCTTGATGGTGGCAGATTTCTGGTTGGCAGTGATGACGCGAGGACTGGAGATAATCTCGCCTTCGCCTTCAACCTGTAGGGCCGACAGTTCCAGCTGCACAACCGCGCTGCTGGCCTTAGCGATAGCGAGGCCGATGACGCCGGCGTTACCGGTTGCCGGTAGATCTACGATCAGATCGCCAATGCCTGTATTCGGGGTTGTCGCCGTAACGCCACCACCCCCGACCGTGGTTGTGTATTGACCATCGATCTTGCGCCCGGCGGCACCGAAGCGTACGCCGATATTACGAGTAAAGTCACGGTTGGCGACCACAATTCTGGACTCGATCAGCACCTGGCGTACTGGAATATCCAGTTTGGTAATAACCGCGCGGATCTGCGCCAGTTTATCTGAGGTGTCCTGGATCAGCAGGGTATTGGTCCTTTCATCGATAGTGATGCTACCCCTGCTGGATAACAGATTATTATTAGTGCTCTTCAAAAGCGTTGCAATCTCGGAACCCTTAGCGTAGTTGATCTGGAACCATTCAGTGCGCAGCGGTGCCAGTTCCTCGATCTGTTTCTGTGATTCCAGTTCCAGCTTTTCGCGTGCTGCGATCTCGGCGCTGGGGGCAATCAGGACCACATTGCCGGTCTTACGCATACCCAGGCCCTTGGTCTTGAGGATGATGTCCATGGCCTGGTCCCAGGGGACATTCTTCAGGCGCAGGCTGATATTGCCAGAGACGTTGTCACTAACGACCATGTTCAGGCCAGTGAAGTCAGCGAGCAGCTGCAATACCGCACGGACCTCGATATCTTGGAAGGTCAGAGACAGACGTTCGCCCGTATAGCCAAAGCGTTTTTTCTTGGCTGCCTGGACCTGCTGTTTGGTCAGTGGCTTGATTTCGATGGTATAGACATTTTCTGTCTGGTAAGCCAGGTGGTCATAGTTATCATTAATAGGTGTGATCACCATCTTGGTGGTGTTACCGCGTGTCATGGTGTCGATGGTTTTTACCGGGGTTGCAAAATCGAGTACATCAAGACGTCGGAGCAGTTCACTGGGGATTTGGCTATTGCTGAAATCGACCAGAATTTTACCACCTTCCTGACGCATGTCGATGCCGGCAGAACTGTCTGACAAGGTAACGATGATGCGCCCTTCACCCTTTTCGCCACGACGGAAATCGATATTCTTGATTTCACTTTTAGCATCGGTGATGTAGCTATGTTTGCTGCTACTGGCAACACTTGTCGTGGTCGGTGTGCTCGCTACCGCACCGCCACCGCTGCCATCCAGGCTGATGATGATGTTATTACCGCTGACCTGTGTTTGATAAGATACCAGCTGCGACAGGTTGATGACGACACGTGTGCGTCCTCTGGCCTCGACAGAGTTGATGCTATTGGCCATACCAATACCAATGGGTATGTTGCGCTTGCTGAGCTTGTTGGCAGTGTCGGCCAGGTCCAGCGCAATGCGTGCTGGATTGTCGATGGTAAAACTGAGGGGGTTTGTGGCAGGTCCTGACATGCTTAAGGTGATCTGCACGCGGTCGCCGGGCATGGATGAGATGCTGATATCCTGCAAGCTGTTTTGCGCGGCAAAGCTGTTCGCACCCATTAGCCAGAAACAAGCCACCAGAAACAATTTTCGAGTGATCGTGTTCAGTCTGTTTTTCTGATGTGAAGCATATTCTCTGGTCATGGGTAGTTTCCTGGTGTTCTTATGTAAACTCATCACTTATTTCCCCTCATTCGGGCTTCCAGCCAGTGCGAGTGATGCTGGGCGTTCAATCCAGCCACCGAGTCCGTCTGGTACAATTTCTGTTAAACTGATTTTATTTTCGCTAATACTGAGTATTTTACCGTGGTTCTGGCCGATAAAGTTGCCGGTTTTGACGCGGTGTATCGTGCCGTCGTTACCTTTCAGTAACGCCCATATGGTATTGCTTTGCTCAAGCACGCCGACCATGCGTAGTACATCCAGCGGGTAGGACTCCAGTGCCTCGCGTGCACGACCCTCGATAGGCCTCGGGCCGCCGCTGCTCTTTTTACTACCGACCTTAACAGCTTTGGCCTGCTGTACCGGAGAAAAGGGCTCAAACGGATCTCTTAAATGATTGGCAGCATAACGGAATGTTTCATAAGGTTTGATTTCCGGTAACGGTTCTACCTTGCCTTTGCTGGCTTTTTTAGCTGTTTCAACGAAGGTGTGCAGGTCGCTCATATCGGTGCTGCAGGCACTTAGGCCCATTGCCAGTATCAGTGCCAATAGCGCGTCGTTTTTCTTGCCCAGGGTGAATAATTGTTTGTTCATTATTTACCCCCCTCGTCATCGTCTAGATAACGGTAGGTCTTGGCGGTAGCATTCATTGTCATGCTGTCTCCGGAGCCCCTTGATAAATTTATGTTGTGCAGGGTAACAATGCGCGGTAGTGAGGCAATGCCACTGGCAAAGGTGCCAAACTCATGATATTTACCGGTGACCGTGATTTGTATTGGCAGTTCGGCATAGAAATCCTTGGGTATTTCAGGATTAGGCTTGAACAACTCGAATTCGAGGCCGCTAGCCAGCCCTGTCTGAGAGATATCGACCAACAATTCTGGTACCTCGGTCTGATTCGGTAATTGGCGGCTGAGTTTCTTGAAATCGCTACGCATCTCTTCTAGTTGCGCCTTCAGTTCATCGAGGATGGCTGCCTTTTTGGCCCGGTGTGTGATCCGGGTCTTCAGGGTGTCCTCTTCCTTCTGTACTTTTTCCAGTGCATCCTGTTGATCGAATGTATCAAGATAAAGTACAGCGCCTACCACCACGGCACATGCCAGGGCAATTGCAATTGCCTTGATGGCAATCGGCCAGTTACCAATATTGTTAAGATCCAGATCCAGATCTTTTAGGTCTGCGAGACCGCTCATTCTTTTTTCTCCGTCTCTTGTGCCTTCTTATTCACCTGTACCACCTGCAGAGTAAAGTTGCTGACTCTGTCCCTGCCTTGTTTGCTAGTAGAGATAACGTTCAGTTTCGGGTCTGTCAGCCAATCCGACTTCTCTATGTTCCACATATAGCTGGAGACACGGGCATTGGACTGGGCAGATCCGTTGATAATCAGTTTGTTGCCTTTCTGGCTAAGTGAGCTCAAGTAGACGCCTTCCGGCAATGTACGTACGGCCTCATCGAACAGATGTACAATATCGGAGCGACTGCTTTGCAGGCGCTGGATAATGTCCAGATGGGCCTGAAGTTTTTTCTTTTCCGCTTCGAATGTTTTTATTTTGCTGATTTGCTGATCGAGCTTTTTGATTTCCTTGTTCAGGTAATCATTACGCGATTGCTGGTAGTCAATGCGATTATTGTAATAATAATGCACGCCACCCATAATCAGTCCGGTGATAGCCAGCATTACCAGCATGGCAATAATAAAATTGGTTTGTTGTTCCTTGCGCAGTTCATCGCGCCACGGTAATAGATTAATACGTGCCATGTCAGTCAAAACTCCTTAGCGCAAGTCCGCAAGCAATCATCAGTGCCGGTGCATCATTACTGAGGGTCTGTGGTTTAACCCTGGGTGCAAGTGACATATTGGCGAAAGGATTTGCGATCGAGGTGGCTGTTCCGATTTTGTCCTCTATCAATTCATCAATGCCCGGTATGGATGCGCTACCGCCGGCCAGTATAATTTGATCAACACTATTATATTGACTCGATGAAAAAAAGAACTGTAAGGAGCGGCTGGCCTGTTGGGTCATCGCATCCTTGAACGGGTCCAGTAGTTCAGGGATGTAATTATCAGGTAATCCCCCTTGACGTTTGGCCATGCCCGCTTCTTCGTA
>CAMYJO010000016.1:58544-167875 GCA_947258755.1 uncultured Gammaproteobacteria bacterium | reverse complement strand
CACTGGCAATCATGCAGCAAGGCGATCTGAGCGGACTGTTCGCGCAGGCCATCAGTGCCGCCTGTGAGCGCTCACAGGAACTGGCCAAACAACTGGGACAACAAGCATGAACGGTTATTTTTCTGAAGCAGGAGCATTCCTGATCAATGTCATCTTTGGTTTCTTTATTTTGATGGTGATGTTGCGCTTTCTATTGCAATGGGCACGCGCTGATTTCTACAACCCGATATCCCAATTCATTGTCAAATTGAGCGACCCACTATTAAAGCCCTTGCGGCGCGTAATACCGGGCCTTGCAGGCGTCGACATCGCGGCTATTGTCCTGATGCTGTTACTACAATACATCGCCTACCTATTGATCGTGGCCATTAGTGGCCAGGCATTCCATCCATTACTGCTCTTGATCCTGAGCATTACCGACTTGCTCAAATTGCTGTTGTATGTCTTTATTTTCGCAATCATCATCTCAGCCGTCGCCAGCTGGATTGCGCCGGGTGGCTATAACCCGGTTCTCGGTCTGATCCAGCAACTGACCGCGCCGATCATACGGCCCATCCAGCGTCGCATGAAGCCGATTTCCGGTCTCGACCTATCACCACTGGTGGCCCTGCTACTGCTTAACCTGCTGCTCATTGCCGTACCGCACATACAAAAGGCACTGATCGGCCTGATAAGCTGAACTCAGTTGTTAACGCTGCTTGCTGCGCAAGCCGGCAGCGGCAGTACAAAAACGTCCGTATCAGGCGCCCGTCAACAGCATCGGCATTCATCAATGTGTGACCTACGGCCTGTTTCCAGCGATTGCACTTATGCCAGGCCTAAGCAACATCTTTATAAATAACAATCGTTTACTTAATATGTCAGGCTAATTCATTTAGAAAACAGTAGCTTGCAAGCTCAAGTCAGCCCGCGTATTGCCGATATCTGAATTAACTTCTGTGCTCAGACCCGGCAAACAAAAATATGATGGCAAAAAATCACTTCGAACAAAAAATTGAAGCCTATGATGAATGGAAAAATGGACTTTTAGAGACGATTGAACGCTTCAATGAATGGATGCAGACGACCGGTATGGATGAGGACAATAGCATCGCCTTACGCGTCTACGAGGCCGCAGAAGCACTCAAAAATGATCGCCTGAACCTGGCCTTTGTCGCCGAATTCTCGCGCGGTAAGACCGAACTGATTAATGCCATATTTTTCTCTGACTACAAGTGCCGCCTGTTACCATCAGAAGCCGGGCGCACCACCATGTGTCCAACTGAACTGTTCTATGACCACAAGGATGACGACGCCTATCTGAAGTTACTACCGATCGAGTCACGTCTCGATCAACGAAGTATCCAGGAATTTAAACATGACGCGGTCGAATGGATGCGTATAGCATTACCGGTCGATGACCCTGAAGAGATGCAGAGGATTCTGACCGAGATCGTCAAAACCCGCGAAGTCACTATTAATAAGGCGACACTACTGGGGCTATTTAGTGATGAAATGTACCCGCACCTGGCCAATGCCGACCCCGAGACGACGATGATCGAAATCCCGGCCTGGCGCCATGCGTTAATCAGTTTCCCGCATCCCTTACTAAAACAGGGACTGTCCATCCTCGACACTCCGGGCCTGAATGCCCTAGGCAGTGAGCCGGAACTGACCATGAACATGCTTCCTGCAGCGCAGGCGATCCTGTTTATCCTCGCCGCCGATACCGGCGTCACGCGTAGTGATCTCGATATCTGGCAACAACATGTCAATATACATAAACGCGATCAATCCAACGGTCTGGCCGTTCTGCTCAATAAGATCGATACGCTGTGGGACGATTTGAAGTCCCCGCAACAGATTGAAACCTCGATCAAGGATCAGGCTGACAAAACCTCGACACTACTGAATATCGACCAGGCTCAGATATTCCCGGTATCCGCACAAAAGGGCTTGCTGGCTAAAATCAATGCGGATGAGCAGCTACTGCAGCGGAGCCAGCTGCAACAAATCGAGAATCATCTGGCCAATAACGTCTTGCCGCAACGGGAATCGATCCTACGCGGTGATATTGTCAATAGCATCGGCGCCATTATCGAAGAGCAAAAACAGGTTTATAGCAGTCGTCTGGAATCGGTCAACAAGCAAGTTCACGATCTCCATCAGGTCAACGGCCAGAATGCCGAGGCCATCACCCAATTAAAGAAAAAAGTGTATGTAGAACAGGCACTTTATAAAAAACACAAAGATACCTTTAATTCCAGCACGCAATTACTGGGACGTCGTGTCAGTGTTCTGAAGGGCATACTCAATCTGCAAAAAATGGATGAATTGATCCTAAACACGCGCAAATCCATGGCCAACAGCTGGACAACTGCTGGCATGAAAAAGGCCATGAAAGTACTCTTTAGCCAAATCCATGACATGACCTCAGAGGCCTCGGACGATGCCGATAAATTGCATCGCCTGGTACATGCGGTCTACAAGAAATTCCACCAGGAACATGGTATCAAATGTAACAAACCAAGGGCATTCAGGGTGAAGAAATACCTGCTAGACATGAAACAGCTGCATGCAGAAGCGGAGGAATACCGCAAGAGTCCGATGTCGACCATGTCTGAACAAAATTTCGTCATCAAACGCTTCTTTATCCAGATCGTCAGTCAGGCCCGTCAAATACTGTTCAAGGCCAATGAAGACCTCGATGCCTGGGCCAACGATGCCCTGCGCCCCTTGACTGCTCAGATCAAGGAAAGCAAGCTATCGATCGAGAAACGCCTGCAAAGTTTGAAGAAAATCGATGAATCCGACGGCAGCCTGGCAGCACGCATTGAAGAACTTGAAGCCGAACATGCCAGCATCAAGGCACAACTGGATGAGATCAGTCAGATTGATGATCGCCTGAGTGCGCCCTTGCCCCCCATGCAAGAAAACATCAGTGCCTGAGTAAGCTAAAAGCCATATAACAGGCAAAGCCTATCACCAATGCACCACTCAAACGGCGCAACCAGATCTGTTGCAACAGGGTCTGCAAACGTACACCCAGCGCGCCCATGATCAACATCGCCGGCAATGTCCCCAGACCGAAAAACAACATTAACAAGCCACCTTCAAAAGCACCGCCGGCCGTGCTGCTATAGATCAGGCCGGTATACACCAGACCACATGGCAGCCAGCCCCAGACAGCGCCGACCATAAAGGCTGTAGGCAGGTTACGCACGGGTATAAAACGTCTGCCGAGCGGCTCAAGATGACGCCACAGGTGGCCTCCCAGCCTTTCCAGACGGGTTAAAGCCGTCCACCAGCCACCAATATAAAGGCCCAGAAAGAGCATGAAAACAATAGCAAAAGATTTGAGCAGTAGTTGTGCGTGATGCAGTGCGATCATATTACTGGCGAGCGCCGATAATCCGCCGACGAGCATGCCGGCCACTATATAACTGCTGATTCTGCCAAGATTATAGGCCAGTACTTGTGAAAAATGACGGCCTTCACTCGTCATCACAGGCCGACTGCCCAGTGACAGTGCAGCGACAATGCCGCCGCACATACCAGCGCAATGCGGCGCGCCCATCAAACCAAGAAAAAAAGCCGATATCCAGGTAAATTCTTCCATACCACGTCCAGCGAATCCATCAAAATTGACATTAAACAGAGCCCATTGGCTAATAAATAACCATTTGCGGCCTTAGCATGAACGCAGAACGCAAATATTACAACGAAAGCGACAATATTAGTTTACTAATTTAGTAATGCACAATTTATTCCGCTTGCTAACATATACAGCCTGATTTATTTAAGGCTTATATACTAGATTTTAAACAACGTAAAAGATTTTAAAAAAACTTGCCATAAGGATTTCGAGGTGATATAAAACACAGCATAAGAGTGCTCGTGCAACATATATATATGCATAAGATAGCGTGCAACTCTTTTTATTTACCACTATCCAATCGGAGAAAAGAATGGCTACCAGAAAAAAGGCGAAAGCAAAAGCAACGACTCCTCGAGTAAAAACGATAAAGGAACCAATGACCAAATCTGCAATGATGTCCACCATTGCTGAAAAAACCGAACTGACCAAGAAAGATGTCACCGCTGTCGTTGATGCGCTGTCAGAAATTATTCATGGCCATATTAAAAAGGGTGGCGCAGGTACCTGCACCGTTCCAGGACTGATGAAAATCAAGACTGTACGTAAACCAGCAAGAAAAGCGCGTAAGGGCATCAACCCTTTCACCGGTGAAGAGACTATGTTCAAGGCCAAGCCAGCGAGCACTGCAGTCAAGATCCTACCTCTGAAGAAAATGAAGGAAATGGCCAACTAGGCTATCCTTCACAAGTGTATCAATTCCAATTTATTTGATGGTACAGATACCCTTATTGCAGTCTGACAGGGCCGTTATTACGGCCCTGCTTGCTGTCTGTCTTGCACCATTATGTTTTCTGTTATTGCTCGCCACTTGCATATCGTCACCCCTGAAGGCAGCCGAACTCAGCAATGAGCTAAGGCGAGCCAACTTGCCAACAACCACTACTCAGGAATTGCGATTGTTGGCACAACATGCCGACAGCCAGGTACGACAGGCTGTGGCCATGAACCGAAAAATACCGCGCGACATCTTCACGCAACTGGCACGTGATCCTGATCAGGATGTGCGCATCGCGATCAGCACCAACCTGTCGACACCGGAAGAAGTATTTTTTATTCTCGCCCGCGATCCATCTGAACAAGTACGCAGCGTCGTCGCCCGATTTGAATATGTGCCGGCTAGTGTACTCGCCACCATGGCCGATGACAGCAGTACTGAAATCCGTGCCGAGGTCGCCCGTAACTGGAACACTGATATTCCAACCCTGAAGAAATTAACTCTGGATGAGTTCGAGGAGGTCAGGGCATTGGCAAACCAATCACTCACCAACAGAGCTTCTGATTAATTTAATATCAGCAAGCTGCACTCATTACTCTACAGACACCGTTCTATCACCAGCCCATTGCCGCAAATAATTTATTTTCTCGGACATCAAAATAGACAACGGGCGCGTCTGCGCAATTTCATCTAATATATGCCGCGTCTGTAACGACTCCTTCTGAGCATGAACAACATATAGAGCGGCCACAATAGCCTGTTCGATTTCGGCTCCGGAAAAACCATCACTCGCCTGCACCAAGGCATCGATATCAAATTCACTGACACCCATATTGCGTTTTTGTAGATGAATTTTAAATATTTCAGCACGCGTCTCTTGGTTCGGCAAATCAACAAAGAAAATCTCATCAAAGCGCCCTTTGCGAATCAATTCCGGTGGTAGTGACTCAATATCATTCGCAGTCGCTACCATAAAGACAGGCTGGTCGTTTTCCGCCATCCAGGTCAACATCGTGCCAAGCACACGGCGCGAGGTACCACCATCATTGTCACCACTGGAAAGCCCCTTTTCTATTTCATCTACCCATAATACACAGGGCGCCATGAGCTCCGCTGTTTTCAGGGCCTGGCGTAGATTCTTTTCAGACTCACCGAAGAACTTGTTAAACAGCACGCCAAAATCGAGCCGTAGTAATGGCACCGAAAAAATGCCGGCAACCGCCTTGGACACCAGGCTTTTTCCGCAGCCCTGCACACCCAGCAACAAGATTCCTTTCGGGTTCTGCAAGCCATGATCATTACTCTTGCTTTTGAACACAGACGCGCGCATCTGCAACCAGCTCTTCAGTTTGCGCATACCACCGATGTCAGAAAATTTCTCGGTGTCGTACTCGAATGACAGCAAACCATCCCGATTCAACAGCTCGTACTTGGCCGCCATGACATCAGTAACATCGGATACGGTTATTGCGCCATCATCAACGATCACTTTACGGGCTAGACGCCTTGCATCATCCACGGACAAGCCCCCAAGATTTCGCATCAACGCATCCAGCGTCTTGTTATCGGTAGTCACTTTTTTTTGCTTATTTCTCGAAGACCAGACCTGGGCTTCATGTCTGACAATTTCCAGCAACTTGTCGCGGTCAGGTAACTGCAACTCAAAATAGGCAACAAGGTGACGAAATTCTCCTGGGATATCGATTGCATGACTGACCAGGACGATGTGGTGGCCACGCTCAAGCTGTTGCTGGGCAATTTCCTTAAGCAAGCGCGCATTCACCGGCTCTTCTATGTAGGGATGAAAATCAAGCAATACATAGACAGCATCCATATGACTACTTTTGATATACGAGAGAACCTCTAACGGTTCTTTCATTTCTATTTGCTCACCCAGATCCAGGTCAACCCTGCTGAATCCCTCGGTCACAGTCCATGAGAACAGTGGCTTGTTTATTTTCAGCACCAATTTTTTTAGCATGTTCATGACCCGCAATTCCTCGTAGGTCTGAATAACGATAATCGGTACTCTGGATTGAAAAATAAGTTCGAGGTCTTTCAGGTCACTCATGTATTGATTCCGGCAAAAGCATATATTCTCAAAACGATACTAAACTGAGAAGAATATTGCTAGAGAACTTTCATGCAGGAACTGTAACAGACCGCATACTTTGGGGAACCTAAGTTTTTCGCGGCGAAGCGCCGCTCCTACATATGGCTGTGAACAATATTCTTTCCCTGTGGCCACATCGATATTCAACGATCAAACATACTATCTTAGTTCATCATTGGAGAATTTCTTTGAGTATATCACTGGCGTAATCAAGCCATATCCCTGTTGTTGCCAATGCACTAATTCCGACATCGCGGATGGCACGACCTCAACAAAGTCCTGAAAATCATTAATATTGTAATTAAAATCACCGGCGGCTATTTCACAGACCTTAAAGCGAAAACCGAACTCATGATAGTAGCGCATACGATCGACAACTTCCTGGTAACGCTTTTCATTTTTCTTTGCCAGCGTCACCAACTCTGTGCCGTGTATCATCACAACCACGTTTAAAAACTCGGGCGCCTGTGAATAGGGCGGCTTCATCAGTGGATTAAGCCATGACCTGATCCAGTATAGAGCCGAACCAATCTTTTCCGGTTCATCGAAATAAAAATCAAAAATAACCTTCTGATCCTTATACGGCGTATAAACCAGCTTGGATTCGGCTTGTACTGACAAACTAAACAGTGCGTAACATATGACGGCTATTATGCATTGTGACACCTTTTTCATATCACTCTCCCTTTGCAGCTAAAAATTGCACAGCTCATATAGACCAGTGTAGAATACACGGGTGAATTCTGATACATGAGAACTCGATGGCCTGGTTAGATAAAATACCGTTTCCACTCTTACTCATTATTGCTGTTATGTTGGGTATCGCCCCTTATCCTTCACAGCCACAGCCCCATCTTGTCGAAAAAATCATCATGCTTAGTCAGGGAGAACTGAGCAAGCCGGTTGATATTTTTGATCTTTTTCTGCATGCCACGCCTACTATCCTGCTGATCCTGAAAGGCCTGCGCAGCCTGCACAAATCGAAGCCTGCTTAGGTCTATTGCCCACCAGTGCTTATCGGCATATCCATTGAGAGTCAGATTAAAAAAGGCCGTATACACGGCCTTTTTTCGTAATTACCAGGCGCTTATCGCGCGGACACCATATCGATACAATTATGCGGCAGATTTGATTGTCGTAACTGCTCCAGAGCCGTCAATGAATCCGTATAGCCATTCTGTGCCGAGATTTGCCACCACCTGGAGGCTTCACAGATATCACTATCAACGCCCTTGCCCTGCATATAGATCATACCTAAATTATATTGCGCAACCGAATCGCCGTTCTTTGCTGCCAGTTTCCACCAGAATATGCCTTCTTCCAGGTTCAATTTCACGCCATTACCCAGGTAATAAATCAAACCAAGATTATACTGTGAATTAACACTGCCACCGAGCGCCGCCTTCTTCATCCAATAGATGGATTTAAGCATATTTACCGGCACACCTTCACCAGTGGCATAGGCTATACCCAGGTTATACTGGGCCTCAATATGCCCCTTGATTGCAGCCTTGCGATACCACATTGCGGACTGCACGTGGTCGGCCTCCATACCCACCCCGGAATCCAACATCACGCCGAGATAATACTGTGCGCTGATGTAGCCAATCTTGGCCAGTTCTGTAAAAATTTTTGCAGCTGAATCATAGTCTTCAACTTCATAGGCTGCCACACCCAGGGTATATTGATAGTAGGGATCTTTGGAACGTTCAGACTCAGCAACAAAACTGGTTTGAACTGTCTTGGAAACATTGAGGCTAATATAGGATGCGCTGGCATGAGTGCCAATGAACAGCATTAACAGCAAGGCTGAACCGATAATCCTGTTGAATGAGTATGCTTGTTTGAATAGGCGCATTACGCCTCCCGCTGATAACGTATAATTGAGCTACCAATCTATCGGCCAGAAACACGGGAAACTTTAAACACTTAGCAAGCACACTAAGAATAAGATATTGCAATCAACCACTTAGGTAATTCCAGCAAAGCACGCCGTCAGCGCCGGGCGTGCTCCTCGATCACTTGCTGCAGGGCATTCAGCTTGCCATGAAAGAAATGGCCGGTAGCGGGTAAACTGACAATGTCGGTGGCAGCCAACTGCTGCGCCCACTGCAATACTCTGTGACTATCAACAATCTCGTCCGCCTCGCCCTGGATCACTAGCCACGGGGAGTCCGGCTTGGCTAGCGACGCAAAATCAAACATATCGACCGGAGGCGCCACAGTCACCAACTGTAGCAATGCGCTCCCCTGTGCCGCCTGCATAGCAATGTAGGCGCCAAATGAAAATCCGGCCAGACTGATCCTGTAAGTTGGTAAGTGCTGCAGGCACCAATCCATCACGGCCATGAGGTCATCAAGCTCACCACGGGCATGATCATATTGCCCTTCACTACTACTGACGCCGCGAAAATTAAAGCGTACTGTCAATGCGCCAGTACGACTGAATGCCTTATCTATGGTATGCACGACCTTATTTTGCATCGTGCCGCCATGCTGTGGATGCGGGTGACAGATAATAACGAGATGCTGATTATTATCATTGGTACAGTTAGCGGTGGCCTCGATTCGCCCTGCAGGACCGGGGATATAAAAATGTGCACCATCACAAGGGAAATCTGTGTCGTTCGGCTCACTCATGACAACAAACGACTCAACAGTTATTATTCACTATAACCGAATTCTGCAGCGATGCCGGACTTGCGCGCAATGAAACGGGCCTTCTCAATATTACCATTGCTTATGGCCTTGCCCAGATTCGCACTCAACTTCCCCATACCCTTGATCAAGACCTGTACCTGTTTCGGGCTACGGCTTGCGAGGACATGAGACATTTTTTTTGTTAACAGATTATATTCTTTCACAAAGGCATTAAATTCATTCACATCTTCATCGAACAACTTTAAGTCCTTGTCATGGCGTATGGATCTACCGGATGTGCTCCATTTCTTATCCAGATCCTGCTGGGTAATACTGCCTTCATCGAGCTTGATTTTATCTTGCTTAGCGAGTTCGCCTTCCTCATACAGGCGTTGATTTTCAGACTGCAGGCGCTGTTTCCAGGCATCCAATCTGGACAACATATTCATCAGCCTTTCAAGCTCCTGCTGTTGCACCCGCAGTATGTTCAGCAGGTTCTCTATTTTCGGCGCATCAGCATGAGCACCTGTATATTGAACCGCCTGCGCAGGTGCGATGCTTGCAATAAGCAATATTAAAGGTAGTAAATAATTGGACAAGTATACTTTCATGATTTATCTGAGATGACTCAGCGGCATCAATGGCCACAGTACTTACAGCCTATTATAGCGCAATACCCCGCTGACTTCCGGGCTGCAAAAAAAATAACAATAATAACAAGCTGACTATACTCAGATTTCCTGTCCTGAATCGACTGTCTTTTTGCCGAGAAACCAATCTGAATAAGGCTTTAGCTCAAGAAATTCCCACTCATCATTACTGACGTACAATCGACCACCGTCCTGGTATTCAAGCACAATGGTCGATAGCCGGGCGTGGGCATAGAGCAAATAGCTGACCTTGATAAGCTGGCCGGTATGATTAATATAAAACTTTCCCGGCACTGGCTGATGATTTATCATTTTTTTATCACTTTATTCTATGAGTTTTTTGTAATACGTTTAACCACACTTTGAATCGCCGCAACTCAGACATGTCATGCAGCCATCCATTTGAATAACCGCCTTGGTCTGGCATTTTCCGCACAATTGCGCACCCGCTGGGAAATCACCCTTGGACTCTGCTTCTTCCGACTGCTTTGTCATTGAATCATACTGCTCACGCTTTTCATCAACCAATTGCTGCTGATGCTCATCGAGCGTGTCGTCTTTCAACAGGCCGATCATTCTTAGATGGCACTCTATTGCATCACCAATCTCGGCAACCAATGACGGCATGTATTTTCCACCGCGCTTGAAATAACCGCCGCGAGGATCAAACACGGAACGCAACTCTTCGGCCAGAAAGGTCACGTCGCCGCCTTTACGGAAAACTGCAGAGACAATACGTGTCAATGCCACTATCCACTGAAAATGATCCATATTTTTGGAGTTGATGAATATCTCGAAAGGCCGCCTGAGCTCATGCTCTGTGCCATGATTCAGGACCACATCATTGATCGTTACATACAAGGCATGTTCAGACAAAGGCGTCTTAATCTTGTATGTTGAGCCGAGCAACATCTCCGGTCGCTCCAGCTTTTCAGTCATATGAACAACATTAGATGTCTCTTGTTGTTCGACAACTTCGGCAGTACTTACTTCCTCGATGTCATCTTCCTTGGCGACACTGTATCCCACTATTTTTTTCTCAATCTTGACCGGCATGTTTAACTCCTGAATGTTTTGCTGTCGTTCCGGATAATCAGAATTTACCGTAGTAACCTTCTTTCAAGGCATCATAGAGGTTGGCGGCAGTATGCACTTCACCGTCGTATTCGATTTCCTCATTACCCTTAAGTTCCACCTGCGAGCCATCGTCCAAGGTAAACTTGTACAGGGTATTTTCCAGGTCAGATTCTTTCACCAACACACCCTGGAAGGCCTCTGGATTAAAACGGAACGTCGTACAGCCCTTCAGACCCCTGTCATAGGCATACATATAGATATCCTTGAAGTCTTCGTACTGATAATCAGTTGGCACATTGGCGGTCTTGGAAATGGATGAATCCACCCACTTTTGCGCCGCTGCCTGCACATCAACATGCTCCTTTGGATGAATATCATCAGCAGCGATAAAGTAATCCGGCAAGCGCTCATTGTCCTTGTCACTGAACGGCATCGCAGCAGCATTGATCAACTCACGATAGGCGAGCAACTCAAATGAATAGACATCAACTTTTTCCTTGCTCTTTTTTCCTTCACGAATGACATTGCGTGAATAGTGATGCGCAAAGCTCGGTTCGATACCGTTACTGGCGTTATTGGCCAGGGACAGCGAGATCGTGCCTGTTGGCGCAATGGAACTGTGGTGAGTAAAACGACAACCTGCCTCGGCCATTTCATCCACCAACGCGGCATCCTCACCAGCGACCTGTTGCATGTAACGACTATAGCGGGCATGCAGTACCTTACCCTTGACCTTGTCACCTACCTGAAAACCGTCGGTGCGCATTTCCGGACGTTTCCTCAGCATGTCGGCGCTGACTTCAAATTCCTCGTTCATAATCGGTGCCGGGCCCTTTTCTCTGGCCAGATCCAGCCCGGTACGCCAGCCGGTAATCGCCAGCTCACGGCTAACGCGCTCGGTAAACTCCAGTGAGGCCTCGGTACCGTATTTCATTTTCAGCATGGTCAAGGTAGAGCCCAGGCCAAGGAAGCCCATGCCGTGACGACGCTTACGCAAGATTTCATTGCGCTGACCTTCCAGAGGCAAGCCGTTGATCTCAACAACGTTATCCAACATGCGTGTAAAGATAGAAACGGCCTGATTAAATTCATCCCAGTTAAAGGCCGCATGGTCGGTAAATGGGTCTGTTACAAATTTGGTCAGGTTGATAGAGCCCAGCAGGCACGAACCATAGGGTGGCAGCGGTTGTTCGCCACAGGGATTGGTCGCCCGGATGTTTTCACAAAACCAGTTATTATTCATCTCATTGACCTTGTCGATGAGAATAAAACCAGGCTCGGCAAAGTCATAGGTAGACGACATGATCACGTCCCAAAGCCGACGCGCACGGATCGTTCGGTACACCATGCAGGCCACCAGGCCTTCGTCGTTGCTGACATAGCCTTCTTTGATAGGCCATTCACGCCAGACCACCTTGTCGGTGCACTCCATATCCACACCATCCGTCTCCTGCTCTGCTAATGGAAAGGCCAATTTCCAATCGCCGTCTTCCTTGACCGCCTGGATAAACTCATCGGTAATCAGTAATGACAGGTTGAACTGACGCAGGCGTCCATCCTCGCGCTTGGCGCGAATAAAATCGAGTACATCCGGATGGCCGACATCAAACGTGGCCATCTGCGCACCACGGCGACCGCCGGCTGAAGAGACGGTAAAACACATCTTGTCATAGATATCCATGAACGACAGCGGGCCGGAGGTATACGCGCCGGCGCCGGCGACATAGGCACCCTTGGGACGCAGCGTCGAAAATTCATAGCCGATACCACAACCGGCCTTCAGGGTCAGGCCGGCCTCGTGTACCTTGCCGAGAATATCATTCATCGAATCACGGATACTGCCGGAGACGGTGCAATTAATGGTACTGGTAGCCGGCTTGTGTTCCTGTGCACCCGCATTCGAGATAATGCGCCCGGCCGGTATCACGCCACGTTTCAGTGCCCACAGGAATTTTTCGAACCATTCACTGCGCTTTTCTGCTGTTTCCTCAACACCGGATAATGCACGTGCGACACGGCTATAGGTATCATCAATGGTCTCATCAACGACCTGGCCGTCCTTGGTTTTCAGACGGTATTTCTTATCCCAGATATCCATCGAGGCCGATTGAAACGTGATGGATGCAACACCGGAATTGACAGCTTTAAGATGGGCGGATTTCATAGACCCGGCACTCCTCGTCTTGTTATATATTGTAGTTGATTTTCCTCGGCCAGGCTGAAGGCCAGGAAATAAAGCATTTTAGCATATCTAGAGAAATCGCAACTGCGATGCACTATATGTTGTATCTAGAAGGGTAGCTTAGAGTCAAGTAAGCAGGCTGTCAACTGCTCAAAATGACGCATTTTCCATGCCATTCCAGCTGTCATTTCAGTAAGTTATAATATACGGGATTGTCACCATTTCAGAAGCATTTGAAATTTAAACATTTTGAAATTAAATACGCCTAGATATCCCAGCTACTGCCACCACTGACACGCAATTCAACACTCATCAAACGGTTATTTACATTAAAAATTTTTTTCATCCCTGTTGAATTTTTAACCACATCGCTCTTGAAAATGGCGCGTCAAACACCACCTCTGTGGTAGACATTGATAAATTATTTGATTCACTACATTTAGAGGAGCATCAGTATGTCATTAAGTCATCGTGAATCCTGGGGCCTGTTAAACCAGTTCTCAAACGAACTAAACCGCATGTTTGATCCGCACTATCAGCGTCAACAGGAAACGGAAGAAAATACCGTTGCCAGCGATTGGGTACCGGCCGTTGATATTAAGGAAGAACAGGATCGCTTCCTGATCCATGCCGATATCCCCGGTGTTGACCCCAAAAATATCGATATTCACATGGAAAACGCTGTGCTGACCATCAGTGGTAGTCGCCGCAGTGAAAGTACAGAAGAGCACGAAGGGTATAAGCGCCAGGAACGCGTACGCGGTACATTTCTGCGCCGTTTCACGCTACCGGACACCGCCAATGCGGATAAGATCACGGCAAAGAGCAACCATGGCGTACTCGAAGTGAGCATACCTAAACAGGACAAGCTCATGCCAAAAAAGATCACTGTAGAATAATTAGGCCTGCAGGATAATAGCCAAGCCCTATGCTAGCCGCTGCCGTGAATAGCGGCTGCGGGCAATATTTGCATGCAATCCGATATCGGCCGGAACATTTTTTCACTTCCAGGGTCAATATATCTGACTTTAAGCAAGTGATTTTAATAAGGTACACACGAATGAGATTAAAACAGACTATTTCTGCCGCCAGTATGGCACTGATCCTGTCATTCAGTTTTGCACCCGTCAGCTGGGCTGCCTTTCCAAGTGAGGTCAATGGCAAGGAGCTTCCTTCCCTGGCGCCGATGCTAAAAAATGTCATCCAGGGTGTGGTCAACATTGCAACCGAAGGAAAAAAGGAAGCCAGCCAGCTTAACCACCCTTTCTTCGATGATCCGATGTTCAAACACTTCTTTAACATGCCTGAACAAAAGCAACGTCAACAACCTAGCCAGAGCCTTGGTTCCGGCGTTATCGTTGATGCTAAAAAGGGTTATGTCATCACCAACAACCATGTCATCGCCAAGGCCGACAAGATTACTGTGACCTTGCGCAGCGGCAAGCACTTCACGGCCAAGGTCATCGGCGCCGATGAAGAATCCGATATCGCCGTCATCCAGATACCCGCTGAGAACCTTAGCGCCGTACCCATGACCGACTCGGATAAACTCAAGGTCGGTGATTATGTCGTTGCCATCGGTAATCCGTTTGGGCTCGGACAGACAGTCACCTCCGGTATTGTCAGTGCACTGGGTCGCTCCGGCCTGGGTATCGAAAGTTACGAAGATTTTATCCAGACCGATGCCTCCATCAACCCAGGCAACTCGGGTGGCGCCCTGGTCAACCTGCATGGCGAACTGGTGGGTATAAACACCGCCATCCTGTCGCGTAGCGGCGCCAATATCGGTATCGGCTTTGCCATTCCGATCAACATGGTACACAAGATCATGGGCCAACTCATCGAACATGGTGAGATTCGCCGCGGCCGCCTGGGTGTCTACATACAGGACCTGACCCCTGACCTGGCACGCGCATTTGACATCAAAAACCATCAAGGTGCGGTCGTGTCACGTGTTGCTCCCGACTCTTCTGCGGAAAAGGCAGGTATAAAAGAAGGTGATATTATCGTCTCACTGGATGGCAAGCCGATTAAAAACGCATCCAATCTGCGCAACACCGTTGGCCTGTTGGCGATCGGTAAAAAAATTGAACTCGGCGTTCTGCGCGAGGGCAAGCAGCGCAAGATCAACGCGGTCATTGGCGAGCCACAAATGGAAAAACAAAATGCCAAGGCACTGCATCAACGCCTTGAAGGTGCAGTACTGGGTGAACTTGAAGAGAACCACCCGCTGTTCGGCAAGGTCGATGGCGTCGTCGTTGTCGAAGTCCCACAGGGCACGCCGGCATGGACCGCAGGCTTGCGCAAAAACGATATCATCACCTCTGCCAATCGTAAGCAGGTCAAGAACCTGGAAGGTCTGAAAAAGGCCATCGGCGATAAAAACAAGCGTATCTTGTTAAACATTCGTCGTGGTAACGGTGCGTTATTCCTGCTTTTGCAATAAGCACTTATCTTCGGCCCCTGACAACAGGGGCCGTACTTTACTCATGCTCACAAGCAAGACAGTCGCCTGTTTTGTTCAAACATGCTGACCGGACCTGAGAGCCACACATGGACTAACAACCAAACGAATAATTTTCATTCTCAAGGCTTTCAAACACCATCTGCGCTTGCGTATGTCCCTGTTCAGCCGCCATCTCTATCCAATACATTCCTGTAACGCCGTCGTCATCAGGCAATTCTTCGTCGATATATAACAAGCCCAACTGGAATTGTGCCTCGGCATTTCCGTTGACAGCCGATTTTTTATACCACTCGACCATCAAGTTCGGGTCATACTTATTCTCACTTTCATAGATCCTGGCCAGCGCCAGTTGCGCATTTCTATCTCCGGCGCGCGCATATTCAAGTAAAGAGCGCTCAAATCCAGGCAAGCTGTCTTTAGTAAAGCTTGCCATCTGGAGATGCTGTCCTGCTTTCTCTTCTGCGGCAATAACAGTATTCCCCAGCAAGCAGCCTTTCAGTAATAGTGATGCAACTAATGTTCTCTTGTTCATAATACATCCCTCCAGCTGCATAGACTTTACAGGTAACGACTGATGATACGATGGGCCGACAACGTCCCCAGTTCCTGGTCGTGCGTGCGAACAGGAAAATACCAGGAACGCTCAGCTTTCATCTGCGCTAACTGTACCTTGAGCATGACACACTGATCAGTAATTGCATGCATACTATGCACGTTGCATTCTTCCGGCCCGAACCAGCTTATCTCGAATGGCTTTAAAACCTTTCTGTCACAACGCTGTAACTCCACCTGACCTGATTGAGTTTGCTGTCGATATTTGTCCTTCAAAGTATAACGCTCAACCTCAACCTGCCCTTCTACGACCATCACCACTCCGCTTACGCCCGGATGATCGTGAAGCGGAACAGGAGCATTGCTATATGTGGAGAAAAGACCGGCCTTGGCAATTGCATCCTGATAAACAGACTGCCAGCCCCAGCTCTTAGTTCGTGTCAGCCGTTGAACCGAATTGTTCACTAGGCCACGATAACTGCCAGTACTCATCAACAATGAATGCACCATAACAAGATTATGATTTAATACTGAATTCAGTTCGGCATCACTATGATATACACCCTTTCCTATACCTGAGATACTACCGATAAAATCTTTCCAGACCCCATCCAGAGCCTCACTTGCAGTTTCACTGACTGGTGCCCTGAATTCCAGCGTATTAGTTTGCGCCATCATAGTTATTCCCCTTATCCCAAAAAGTATCTGGTACTATCCAGCACTGCAATTATTCAAACCTGATACAAGTTAACGATTGATCCTTTATAGATATTGTCTACTTTGTCGAAATATAAAGCGGTATCTTATTAACAGCGGAGTTGTGAAATATTTACTTTTTAGCGAGGAATATAAAAACAAAAAAAAGGGCATCTAATCCTTCAGATACCCTTTAGCGGCGTCCCTGCCCCGGTCACGCATCCATTGACCCGACAATCCCTTTAGATACTCCCTGTAATCTCACATCATGTTGTGCCCTCTGCTGCTGCAGATGGAAATATTACCCGCACCAGAATATCTTTGAGCATATCCGGTATGCACTCGTAACCAGGGGCGTCGATTTCCATCTGCCGTCCCAATTGCACCCCGAACATGGATTCAAATTGCTGTCTTGATCCCTCGATGTTGATGTAATGATGTTTCGGCCTGACCGTGAATCCCGCATCCCGGAAATAACGTGCGGTATCAACAATAGTCTGTAGATCAGGTAGATAATCCCCCAGTCGGGCCTGATGCGCACTGATTTGACCGCGACTACTCATGCCTTCATCTGCCGATTTGAGGATAATGGTGGCATTAATGTCATGTTGGACTCTTGGCATTACGCTGATTTCCCTGTTGACGATATTGATAGCTTATTGTTCAAAAACTACTGCTTCATGACAGTGACACAACACCATTAATTTTGTGATAAATCACCTATTTGGCGCGCAAAGCCAATACACGCTCGTCACAAAAGTGAGAACCAGGTCATCTTTTGTCTGGATAAACTGCTAAATGTTATTTAACACTTGCCGTTAAACTAATAGCTGCTGTATCTACAGCGACTTAATTTTCTGAAAAGGGCAACCATCGTCGAAAGGCCTTGGACGCAAAGTAACCGGTCTACGTGATATCCATCATATGACAGCGGGGCTACCAGAATAAAAGCACGCCTGCGCGACATCTGAGGCTGTATTCATCTGCACTGGTAGCCCAAACAATTTGAGAGTTTGGGTATGAATAAACAGTCATCAAGCAAACTGATTCCCGCAATTATCATATTGCTAGCACTGGCGCTCGGCGCCTGTGGCGGCGGTGGCGGTTCCTCAGCACCCGCAGAAGATACCGTCATCAACGGGAGCGCATGATGCATACATCCCGTTCCTGGTTTCGACGACTGTTCATTGCCTGCCTGCTACTCTTGTCCGCGAATGCATCGGCCGAGATGCAAAAATTCATCTATGCCTATGACAGTGATGCCAGCCTGGTCACACCCAAAAATGCCGCCAATCAATGTCCCGACCCCAATGGTGGCACCGACGCCGCCCAGCTTTGCCAGGGTGTGCGCGTCGCTGAAGATGGCACGTACAGTTTTCGTATAGACAAAGACATGCAGGCACCGGATAAGCTCATGCTAATCAGCAACGAATATGAGTTTGTGGCCAAGGGTAGTCGTGCCGGCATCGATCGCGATAGTTACTTTCTGATTGAATCCAGACGCCGCGTAGAAAGCATCCAGCCTAATAAGACCAACAAAGGTGTCGATATCAACACCCTGTCAGAAACCATCGTCCAGGCGCTTGAAAAAAACAAGCAAGTCAACAGCGGTAAAAAAGGAGCCGTCTCAAAAGACCTGTCGAAAACGCTGAAAGTCATTGACCCGGAAAAACTGAATGCCGCACTTGGTAATGCCAAGCAGGATAATAGCAGTGACAATAAACAGCAACAGCAGGCCCGCAATCTGATCAATAGCAACCAGGAAAAACTATCTGCACAGCAACAGCAAACCCTGCTGGATGTTGCCACGCTGGCAGTGGATAATCCTGACAATGATGAATTGAACAGCGGCATACGTAAAAACGTGCTGCAGGCCGTCACCAATCCCGTGCTGTTATCGGAAGTCAGTCATCGTGTCTATAGCCATGTCAATCGCATACAGAATCAGGCCAGCCAGACGCCGAGCATTTTTCTCGAATCCGATCGTTACCTGATCCACAAAAGTGAAACTACGAACCTGACAACAGCCAACAGCCTTAATCCGCAACAGTTTTTCGCCTATACCTGGCAAGGTGTCGACAGTGAGACTTCTACAGCGTCTTATCATGCCAGTGAAAGTGGTTCTTTCCTGGTCTGTGTCAGTGGAGAAATAGACACTGGTAACGACAGCTCTACGGATTGTGTGCGTCTACTGGTACAAGAGGATGCCTATGCATTGGCGCGCGCGAATCGTCATCGCACGCCGATTGGGGGTGATGTTATTTTCTCGGCTGACTACAGTGTTGGCGCAAACAGCTATGCCTGGTCCGGTGAAGGTCATTTTGCTTCTCCCAACAGCGTGAAATCACACTGGATAGCGCCATCAACCCCGGGCACCTATACCATTGTCCTAACCATCAATGGCACATTGACCGATAGTTTGGACATCGAGGTCTTCGATGTATTGCCAGTGGCCATTGCCGAAACCAGCCGAGACATCATCGTACTCGGTGATCAGCCGGAAGATGATAGCGCAACACTACGCTCAGTCAGCGTCACTACCGATGGTTCAGTGATTGATCGCCAGCATTGGCAGGTCATCGACCAACCTGTACATGCCATAGTCCGTCTTGATGATGCCGATGCCGTTAACACTATTTTCAGCGCCGATCTGAGTGGCCTGTATACCCTGCGCCTGACCGTCTACAAGGGTACGCATGAAGACAGCGCCGAGCTGCAGCTTCGTGTCACCGTGGCGGGTGCCCCGGTAGCCGTTGCCGGACCTGACCGTATCACCTACCGCAACGAAGCATTGTTGCTGGACGGCACACGCAGTTATGACCCGGACGATAAACCTCTTCAATACCAATGGCTGAGCGCGAATGCGAGCATAGAATCTGTGCGTCAGGGTATAGCCCGATTCACGAGTGCGGATATGGGACAATACAAGGCCACGTTGACCGTCGCCAATGACACGGCAACTGATTCAGACAGCATTAATATTGATGTCATCAACCGCGTACCTGTCTCCAGCGACGATGTCATTAATGCCAATATCCAGGAAATTGTCGAAGGCCAGTTACGTGCACTGGATGGCGACCAGGACCCAATGCTTTATTCTCTGGTCACAGCGCCACAATACGGCGGTGTGACCATCGACCCGAACACCGGCACATTCCTCTACATACCTGGTGATGTCAAAGGCTGTCGATATCAGCCTTATGCTCGCCCACATGCCAATCAGAATGGCGGATTGGATGTGCCGGTTATCAAACTGTGTGCGGACAAATACATCGTCGCACCGGGTGATACCGTCCAGCTGACCACCTCAAACAGTATCAATGCTTCCAGATTATCAGGCTATGAATGGTCTGAGGGCGCCGTCGCTGACAGTAACGATATCCGCCTGGCTACCTGGAATGCCGATGAAGAAGGCCTTCACAAAGTCTGCGTGACCGGTAATATTGGCCAAAGCAACAACACCAGTACCGCCTGTGTCGAAATTGAGGTGGATGCAAACGCAGCCCCATGGCGTGATGCGCCGGTAAGCGGTGGTTATACCGACCGTTTCCAGTTCCGCGTTCATGACGGCTTCGATAACTCTAATACCGCCACTATTATCCTGACCATTGGCTGGAGCAATAACAAACCGGTGGTCACCGATGTGCAATTACAGATCGAAGAAGACGTAGTCTATCTGGACGGTCAGCTAAACGCGACCGATATAGATGGCCACGCCTTACGTTTCGAAATCAGTCAGCCAGCAACTAAGGGAAGTGCCACGATCACAAATATTGCATCCGGCACTTTTACCTACCTGCCTGGCAACAACGCGACCGGCAATGACAGTTTTAAATATCGTGTATTCGACGGCTACGAATATTCCGCCGAAGGAACAGTAACGGTCACCATCAACCCGGTCAATGACCTACCGGTCGCATACTTCAGCGGTATCCTTAGCACCATTACCAATACCCCCGTTTCCGCTACCCTGGGCGCCAGGGATCCGGATGATGACACCTTGACTTTCATCCTTACCAGTCAACCCAAACTCGGCGCAGTCACCCTCGATTCGACAACGGGCGCATTGACCTATACACCCGACTATGATGTTATCGGCCAGGACAGTTTCACCTTCCTGGTCAATGATGGCAGCGTTAACTCCAACATTGTTACCGTTCCCGTGGTCATTGAGCAACGACTGAATCATGCCCCCGTGGCTGAGAACGGCCTGTATATCATCGACGAGGAACAGCCATTAAGCGCCACACTCAGTGCGAGTGATGAAGACGGCGATAATATCACCTACAGTATTTCCACAACAGCCAACATGGGCACCGTCACCCTAAGCGACGCCAGTAGCGGCGCCTTTACCTATACACCTGATAGCAATGCAGTCGGTACCGACACATTTTACTTCAAGGCCAGCGATGGCGAAAAAACCTCAATCGCCGCTGAAGTACGCATTACGATTGCCCAGGTCAATGATGCTCCGGTTGCGCAAGCGGCATCGTTCGAAACCTATGCAGATGAAACGCTGCAAGCACGCGCTATCGCCACCGATGTGGATACCGACACGCTGAGCTTCGAGGTCAGCAGTAATGGTAATCTGGGAACGTTGACCTTTGCCGGTAATGGCACTGGCAACTTCACCTATATACCCCATGGCAACCAGACCGGTACCGATACGATCCATTTCCTTGCACGTGACCATGAAACCAGTTCCAACACCGGCATTCTGACCATCGTCGTTAACAAGGCCAACCTGGCACCACTGGCCCATGCTATGACGATCCGCGTGCATGAAACGGTCGCCTATCGCGCGCTACTGACCGCAACAGATGCAGACAGCGATACATTTACATTCAGCATCGTCGACAAACCGCAACAGGGTGTTGTGCTGCTAGAGAATGATCAGGACGGCAGTTTTAAATATATTGCCGACAAGCATACGGCAGGTAAGGATTCATTCACCTTTAAGGTCGATGACGGCAACAAGGTCTCTACTGTAGCCAAGGTCAGTATTGATATCCTCAGTGTTGACAGCCTCTGTGATGGTCCACTGAACATAGCCCAGGATGCGGATAATGACGGTTATGCCGATTTTATCGAACGCGCCTATGCGATACCCGCAGACGATTTCTCACTAACCCCGCAAGCACTCATCGATCAGGGCTCTATCCTCAGCTTTACCGATGACGATGACCTCGATGCCTATGCCGATTTTGCCGAAGTCTGGCTCGGCACTGACCCGATGGATGCTGACAGCCATCCGACCTTCTCCGAGCAACATGAGCTACCTGCCTGTCTGCGTCTGGGAAGTGATACGCTCGCTCCTTCTGTGCTGGCCTTCCAGGTACTGACACCGATACTGGACCTGAGCAATGGCGAGCAAGCGGCGAAGTTTGCGTTGAGTATCATTGACAATGTCGCTGGTACGCATGAAGTCAGCGTGCGTCTGCGCAGCCCTGCCGGCGTTGAAGTCAGTGGCACACTAACACTGGATAACAATCCGCGTGTATTTGCCGGCATCCTTAGCACAGACCTATTTAGCCAGTATGCCGAAGCCGGTATCTGGACTATTGAAGAATTGAAAATCCTGGACGCGCTCAAGAACACGACGATACTGGATAACGCCTTATTAAGGGCCTTGAATTACCCGGCCATGATAAGTGTGATCAACGCTAACAGTGATTTAGTGGCCCCCACGCTCGAGTCATTAAACATACTCACACCCGAGTTCAGTGGCAGTCATGAAAATGCTGTTAGCATCGATGTCGGCGCGACAGATAATCTGTCCGGCGTCAAACAGATCAAGCTGGCTTTGCGTAGTCCCTCCGGCGAATACCACTGGGGCAGTGCACAGCTTAAAAATGGCCTGACCGCGGTCAACGAAACTATTGAGTTTCAGTCCATCGGTGCGTTTGCGGAGATTGGTACCTGGGAGATCGCAGAAATCGAGATCCTCGATGTCGCCGGCAATCGCCTGCACTTGCTCGGCCAACAGCTACAGGAATACGGCTTCACCATTCAATTAAACTGCATCGGTAATACTGCCGACACCAGCAAACCCGAATTGATCAGCCTGGATATCAGCACCCCCGTTATTGATCTGTGGACCTACAACCTGACCGGCATCAGCCCATTTGAGGTTCTTGATAGCGGTTCCGGCATACGTTCGGTACTGTTTGAATTAAGAACGCCATCCGGCCAGCTGCTCAGCAGTAGCATGAATAATCTCAGTCACAGCCTGAGCTGGCAATCTGACTACCGCCATGAATTTAACCGCCGCGCAGAAACTGGTCTGTACCGCATCAATCGTATTCTGATTGATGATGTCGCCGGCAATCGCGCAAGCTACAGCACCTCAGAGTTGGTACAGGCTGGTTACCCGACAGAAATCCTGGTGCGGGCCAGTGGTGGCGGATTTAATAACAGACCAGTCGCCTATGACGCGCGCTTGACGGTTCTCGAGGATAATGAACTGTCCTCCATGCTCAATGCGGCTGATGCCGATGGCGACAACCTCACGTATGTGATCAGCACCGCTACACAGCATGGCAGTGTCAGGCTGACTAATCCGTCCACTGGTGCGTTCAGCTACACGCCCAACAAGGACTTCTATGGAAACGACCAGTTTAATTTTGTTGTCGACGATGGGTACAGCGAATCCCAAATAGCGACTGTAGAAATTACCGTTGACGCTGTAAATGACAAACCGGTCGCCGAAGATCTCAGCATTATCACCTTTGAAGACACCGCCTTCGATGGTACTTTAAAGGGCAGCGACGTCGATAGCACCGCATTAACTTATCAGATACACGGCGATGGCGTCCTCGGCAGTGCCGATATCAATCCTAGTAACGGCACTTTCCGTTATACCCCCAACGCAGGCGCCACCGGCTCAGACAGCTTTAGTTATACGGTCAGCGACGGCCAGGCCACATCGCTACCGGCCACGGTCGAGGTGACCATTACCAGCACTATCAGCCTGAAGTCATTTACAGTCGTGACTCCTGTCGTTAACAGCTACATTGATGGCGAGACCTCGGCCATCAGCTGGGAGATCGAACTGTCACAGGAAATCTCCAACTTCAGAGAGGTTCGTATTGAACTGGTTGGCCCCAGCGGCGAAGTACGCGGTTTCCTGAGCACGAACTTCAGTGGCCTTAGCGGCCCACTGTTGACCAGCCGTAGTTATAGTGCAGGCGACCCTGCCATGGAACTGGGTACCTGGCATTTCAGAAACATCCGGGTCGTGAAGAACAATGAGGTCAACAAAACTTTTAATATCGATGATATTGCCGCCGAAGGCTTCAGCAATACGCTCGAGGTGGTCCGTGGCGGCAGCACGAATGCCCCGGTCGCACAAGGTGATAGTATTACCGTTTTTGAAAGCGTCCCCTATGTTGGCCAACTGCATGCAAGCGATAATGACAGCACTACCCTGAGTTACCAGCAGGTCGATAACGCGACTGCCGGGACTGTAGTCATAAACAGCCAGGATGGCCAGTACACCTATACGCCTACTGTAGGCGCAAGCGGCGGCGACCGCTTCAGCTTCAGCGCCCTGGATGAAAGCCATATTTCCGATCCTGCCAACATTAACATTAATATCATCAGCACCGATGAATTATGTGCCGGCAGCAGCCTGGTTATTAATGCCGACCGTGACCATGATGGCTATGCCAATATACTTGAGCAGGCCTTTAATACCGACCCTGATGACGCCAATGCGACACCCGCCGGTTTGAATGCAACTGATCTGGGTATTTCATTCCGCGACGATGATGACAATGATCAATTCAATGACATCAGCGAATTCTGGCTCGGCAGCCTGTTCAACAATGCGCTCTCCGTGCCAACACGTTCACTAGCACGCGGCCTGCCTAACTGTTTCAACCCAAACTCAGATGGTATCAAACCCTGGTTACTGGGTTACAAGCTACTCACACCCACTATCAATGTCGTCAGTGGTGATGAAACCGCGCGTTTTGCACTGAGCATGGTCGATAATGCCTCAGGTATCAGACGTGTGCGCCTGAACCTGATCAGTCCAGCCGGTATGTTTATCACCAGCACCGCCTCATTCGATCATAATCCATTGATCCATGGCGTGGAATTGGAAACAGCAGCCTTCGGTGCTTTTGCAGAATCCGGCACCTGGCATGTTGCCAGCATCACGCTGTATGACGCGGCCGGAAATCGCCGTACGCTCGATCGCACTGCGCTGGAAGATAGCGGCTATAGCACCGCGATAGAGGTCAGTAACAACAATAGTGATACAACACCTCCACAGCTGGATGACTTCAGCATCAACAGTGTCGAGATTTATCCTGGTGCCGGCAATGCCAGCATGTCCTTTGACGTCAGTCTCAGTGATAACAGTTCCGGCGTCAGCTCTGCGCGTATTGATGTCGTCAGTCCTTCCGGCACGGTGCTGAGTGCGGCCGCCACTTTGGCGGATGCCGCCAACCAGGTCATACTGACCCTGGATACCGATGTGCTCAGTGAATATACAGAAGCAGGCGCGTGGATGGTCTACAGCCTCATCGTCGTTGACCATGCCGGTAATAGCATCCAGTTAGTCGACCGCCTGTGGCAGCTCGGTTACAACATTCATCTGAACGTAACCAACCCGAACAGTGATGCCAGCGCTCCGATGCTAACAGGCTTCAACATTCTAACGCCACAGGTCAACCCCCTCAGTGGTGACGCCCGTTTCAGCTTTGCCGTCAGTGCGCTGGATGATTTGTCTGGCATTAACAAGGTCCGCATTGACTTAATCGGACCATCCGGACAATACATCGAAGCGAATGGCCAACTGTCCACACAAACTGTGCTGGATGCATCCATGCAACTGGATACCGCCACACTTAACGCGCAGCTGGAAACCGGACAATGGACCATCGTCGGCATGGAGGTGTTTGATAACGCCGGTAATAGTCTGCTGCTAACCGACTCCGAGCTGGCAGGTGCAGGCTATAGCACCAATCTGAATGTTGCCCATTAAGTTTATCGACAGCTAGCGGCTATGCACGCCCTGCTTATTCGCTACCTGTCAATTATCATTAACATAACCGCAACCATTCTATCCAACCCCAGTTTAGAACCATCACCAGATACTAATATACAAGAACGCACTGGCAGATCCGGGATCAGCGTCTATAGTAATAACAAGGGCTAAACAAATTTCTTGCGCCCAGCTTCACAAGACAATTTCGGAGAATCATCTATGTCAGAGTCTATAATTCAACACCTGAATCCTGAAAATTCAACCAGAAAGGAAGCCTTATTCCCACACGCGCCGGAAGGCTGGACCAGTGCTGACGCCGAGGCACAGGCGAAGAAAGAAGGTCTGACGCTGGAAGAGGGCCATTGGCAAGTCATCATCGGCCTGCAGGAATATTATGCCAAGCATGACAAGGTCCATATCCGCGAACTCAACGACGCCCTGGAAGAAAAATTCCACGAGGAAGGCGGTCGTAAATACCTGTACACCATCCTGCCCAAGGGGCCGGTCGCACAAGGCTGCCGCCTGGCAGGCCTGCATGCACCCGCGGACAGCAGCAGTGATGCCTTTGGTAGTGTCCAATAAGCCTTTGTAAATAACCAAGGTTTACGTAAGCCGGTCATTTGACCGGCTTTTTTATACCCCTGTAAAAAATACTAAATAATGACCAACAACCGCCGTTAAATAATATATACATACAGTGATTACGGGAGAATCAGCATGCGTACTACACTCCGAACCCTTTTGACCACCATGGTATTGGGATTATTCAGCCTGACATCCACCGGCGCCGAGTCCAGCAAAGACAACAAGGCTGCGACCAAGACAGGCAAAGACATTCAGGAAGCACGCACCCTGGACGGGAAAAAACCGAAGGCCTGTAATTTCAAGATTTCGCTGTCCTGACAGACGCCTTAAGCAACACAGTAAACAATGGAATACCAGCCCCGCCCCGGATGGGGAGGGACCGCAGCAACCTATAGTTTGGCTCCGCAGAGGTACTCACACAGCAAATTCATATCGCCAATATGTGTGCAACAAACCTCTACATCTATGTAACCGCCTAACCAACAATAGATCAGGGGCAAGGGCCATCCATCTCACCGGCCGCATGATTACACGACCAGAATGAACAAGTGTCTATGCATTGCTCTGACGCGACTGCACTTTGTTTATGGCATTTAGCCCAATAACCCGAACAAGTACTGTAACCAGCTATTAAATCTTCATATGAAGGAGATGTAGATGCTGACATTGTAGTTAAAGCCTGGTCTGTACTTAAGGGAGCGCCTTCATACGTTCCTGCAATTTTCTCCAGGATTTCATTGATAGTAGCGGGGCGTATTGAAGGGATTTGTTTGCTACCTTGGTTGCTATATACCTGAACACCGCCACTTTCATTAATTGTAATAACTAGACCAACTTGGTCACTTGCACTTTTCAGTTTTCCAAGTTGGGAAGGCGTGTTCACCTTATTACCACTATCTGCCAACTCCTGAGTTAGCATTTTTCCATTTTCCTGGTAAAGGGGGTCTGCTCCTTTTGATATTTGACTGCTTGTATCTTGTGCATAGCAAGGCATACATGCACCCAAACCAAATGTTTTAACAACTATGATGAATATCCACTTTTTCATATTTATCTCTCCTTGTATCCATGGCTATAGCCAAGAGTAACTATAAAGAGAGAGAGAGATGTCAAGAATAAATAAAAACATTCTTGAAAGGCTTTTACTTGTGTTAAAAACTACTTTCCATCAGATATTCAGAAAATTTGCACCCTGAACTGTATAAACCTAGGACATTAAAATTCAAGATATCACTACCCATACTCCAACAAGCTAATAAATGCGACTGTAAGAGATTAGATAACAATTTACCCCCCTCCTCTGACAGGATAGAGAGGGAAGAGGGGGGAGTGATAGCCCGATATTATCGATACCATCCAAGCATCGTAATGATACCGTTAAGGACAATCCCCATCCATCCAGCCACCTGCTTTATCACACGACCAGAATTGACAGCTAGGGGTACATAGTTGTGTGTCAGGGTCTTTTTGATGGCACTTTGCCCATGGGGGTGAACAAGTCAGATATAACGCTAATAATACAGCCACAGAAATACCCAAGATCGCTGCCAATGTTTTAATATTTGGTGTCATTGTAATCTCCTTATGATTTATTAGTATATTAATCTGCAACCCTGCAAATAAAGCTCCCTCTAAATATACCTCGACTTTTTAAAAGGCCAAGGAAAAACGCGCAAAAATCTGACGTTCCGGAATAAAACGCGGGCTAATGACGGCTCGCGCAATACTATCTCTATCTTGCATTTGATACGAAAAGGATTTATTAAACAGGTTTTTAACATCCAGCTGAAATATACCCTGACGTTTAGGTAAACGTACACCGATAGACATATCAGCAAGCCAGAATTCATCGCTACCTGCAACAGAAGTTGCCGAATGATTTACGCGCTGATCTATATAGGTTCCGGTCAGACCAACAAAATTACCGCCTGACCAGAAATAACGCATACTAATTGGTGCAATATGTGTCACCATTTTATCTGGAAAAGTTAACTGGCCCTCTTGAACCTCGTAAAAGTACTCCGCATTGAGCAAAAACTTTTCAGCTGGTATCCAAGTCATATACGCACGATGTAATTTCTCATCACGCTTCTCGATTATAGAACCAAAAGGCGACTCGAGTTGTCGCCAACTCACTTCCATACCGGCAGATACCTTATTACCCCAGGCTTGATCGATACCCACACCATAACGCCGTGTTGCAGAGCCTGGCGTGTCGTCAAAAAACTGGTTAAATCCGGCCACTTGAGTCGGCTCAATGGTCTGCTCTGCATTAATTGGTCGGGTAACGCCTTCAAAATACGCCGCGCGCAGGCTTGTTCCATGCTCGCCGGTCCAGATCACGCCCAGCTTGGGGTTAATCTCATCACTATCATACGAGCTACTGGACAAATCATCATAGGAAGCACCCAAGGTTAACATCATATCCCGAGCTAACTTTCTATTGGCATACAGATATGCATTAGCGTATCGCGCATCCACATCAGTTATAATAGGTGCCGAAGGGGGAAACATAAAGCCAGCTAAGGTAATAACCTCTGAAGTAACCACTTGCTGGTCTTCATCAAAATAACCCAAGCCAAATATATAGCTGGACTTGGGTGTTTTATTCAACGCCTGCAACTCCATATACCGTGCAGTACTATCCAGACGCGTCTCTGAATCCCTAAGCTCATCCACCAGAACAGGACCACCGATATTCAACTGCCGGGTAGTTGTAGCCGTTTTTTGAAACTCCAAATCTTTATGCACTAAAGATACCAGCATTTCTTTGTTTGCGCTCAACTTGTGATGTACACCTATGCGTGCCAGCTTGCTACTTCGATCATTGTTTTCCGTCGTGGAAAAATTATCCCGATCAACTTTTAAATCCAGGTCCCCGAATTCTGATTCCACATGACGGTATTCCGCTTGTATATCAGTAGCAGGACTAATGGCGGATTGGATAAACACATTATATAGATCTTGCTTCAGGTCATTGTTGTCGCGAAAGCCGTCGGTTTCATAATGAAACTGGCCCAGACTATAAGCGAAAGAACCGTGGATTCCGGACACAGCAAGATCTTCGGCCAAGGTATCCCGACTGCCAACCAACAGGTTGGTTTGCACATTCACTCCTTCCTGCGTGAACAATGGGTTATATTCACCGAAAGAATTGACTGTCTCATTCCCATCTGGAATACCCAGACTTCGTTCCGCCAGTTGCGGTTGTACCGGGTTTGCATTCAATGGCTGCAATAATTGTGATTGCAGCAGTTCGCTTACCTGGGCGATTTTATGTCGCGGCAGTCTCGCATAACTATCAGCGAGAAAACGATGGGCCGATGCATTCGCCGGATCAGAGCTCAACGAGGACCAGGCATTTTGCAGTGCCCGCTGTTCCGCGCCGAGTGTATTATAGATACGCGCTACACTGGTACTGCGTATGGCCGCATCCTGATCCAGCAATTGCTTGGAACGAAAAACCGCACGGTTGTCATTCAAAGCTCTCGATTTCTCCAGGTCCTGCAATGCACCGATCGGATCATTGTCACCCTGCTTACGCACCGCATCATAGAACCAGGGTGTCGGGTCCTTCGGATCCATCTGCTTGGCCAGTGCAAACTGATCTGCGGCGAGTTTGTTACGTTTTTCTTCCAGGTAGGCCTTACCCAGATAACTGCGCACCTGGGCATTATTGGTATCCAGGCTCGCCGCAATTTCGATTTCTCTGCGACCTTGCTGCAAATCACCTTCACGGATCGTTGCCAGCCCATTACCCAGCCGCGCGAGCGGATCGGATGAATCCAGCTCGATGGAACGTTTGAATGCCTGTTTTGCCTGAGCCGTTTCATACTGTAACAGATGAGCAAAACCCAGAATGGTTTGCGTACGCGCGTAAGATGGCTGTAGCTCGACAGCGCGTTTGGCGGCGGCCATCCCTTCATCCAGTTCAGCCAAAGACAGGTGCAGTTCGGCCAACCTTGCCCATGCCATTGCATGACTGGCATCTTCCTTGACTGCCTGCTGTACGGCGGCCTTTGCTGCGGACAGATCGAAACTGGCCTGCAAGGCGTAGGAATGCGCCAGGTGTGCTGCGGCCGAGGAGCTATCTGTTTTTACGGCCTGCTCGGCGAAGCTAAGCGCATCAGCCTTTTTATTTCCAGCAATGGCAATAATACTTTGCAAGGCCAGTGCTTCTGCCCCGCTCTGTCCTTGTAGCAATGCCTGAGCGGCCTCTACCTGGCCGACACGCAGCAGTTCTTCGGCCGGCTTCAATGCAGCGACATTCAAGGATGGATAGTATAGTGACCATTGCACACTATCGGCAGGGCGAATATCCAGCCGCAGAACCGGCGCCTTGCCCTTGTAGGTAATGGCTGACTGATCTTTTGCCAACAGGATACGTCCGTATTCATTGGCAACGGCCACCTTGCCCTCAATCACGCCGACCAGGGTATTGTCGCTGTCGACCTGCACCAGGAACTCGGTGCCTTCGACCGCCGCATTGACGAACGGTGTCTTGATTTTCAGTGAGCGTGGCACACGACTAATAGAATGTAGCGAGCCCTTGAGCAAGTCGAGCCAGGAAGACTCCTTTTTTGGGCCGGACAATATCAGCGTTGAACTCTGGTTTAGCCGCAGAATAGTGTCGTTATGCAATTCCAGCGCAGCACGACTGTTGGCCTGCACTCGGATAGTATCGCCATGACAATATGCCTGATGAAGTTTAACTGGCGCCCAGACTGCCTTGCCACTCGGACGAACTTCGACACGGCCCTGAATTGAAACGGCCTTGGCTATCCACTCCGTGCAGTCTGCATAACCGGCCGTGGCATTGACTAACAATGCAAGCAACAGCACGAACCTGGTAGCCACGAGAACACCCTTATTCCGACAAACCATCATCATGCGCTTCACTGCATTCATATTATTGACCCCAGATTCTTACCCTGCTTGCACGACAAACCTGGTGAGAGCATCACAACCAAGACATCCTGCTGTTATGATGTAATTTGTATTATTTGAATTGAGTGTACTGCCAGAAAAACAGGTATTCAATAGTTATAGTTAACATAGATTCGGTGAATAAATCACAAAAAACTCAAATAGACCTTGAATGTATATTTGAAGTAAACAGAGGTTTAATGAGTCTAAATATTATTTTTCTTGCATCCGCAGCACTCCCTGCCAATTCTCTGGCGCTACGCATTGGTGATCTTCACAGTATTGATAATAGAAACGCGCAGGACCATCATCCGCATAGTCTTTAAGGATCAGTGCAAAGGCGGCGCTGGCGTCTTGCCATAGACCTTGCTGAAACAAGGTCAGGGCACCACTGAACTGTTGCCATAACAAGCTACGCGCAGAACTGTCATCACCATCGCTTGCGGCTATTTCATACAATGCCAGATCGACGGTTTTACCTTTAAGAATAAAACGGCCAACAAATCGCTTCTCAATACCTTGCAGGCCCTCAAGCACATCGGCACTCGCCAGCAGCCTGACGCCAAGGTATTTATTCATGCCTTCAATGCGTGATGAGGTATTGACGATATCACCGACAGCCCGATACTCATAGTGATCCACGGCACCAACATTACCGATCACCATCACCCCATAGTGCAGGCCGATGCGTGTTGGCAGCTCATCTCCAGGGTGCTGTTGATTGAACTCGGCAACACTATCGATAATCCGAATCGCAGCAGTAACCGCCTGTTGCCGTTGCTGCAGATTTTCAGAGGTACTGGCCCATAAGGCCATAACACTGTCACCCACGACATCGGAAATAATACCGGCACTTTCACGCACCGGCCTGAAAATTGAATCATAATACGCGTTCATAAAGTCAGAGAGTTGTTGCGGTGACATCTTTTCCGACAAACGGGTGTATTGCTGCGCATCAGTCGACAGACAGGTACCATGCATCAATTGCCCGCCCAGACCATGCGCACTAACATCACGTGCAAGTCGGTTGACCTCGGTTTCCGGCAGATAATAACCGAAGGCGCGTTGAATGTTCTTACGCTCACGATTCAGATCCTGATAGTTCCATATCATACCCAATAGCATCACCAGCGGTAACTGAATCAGTAGCGGAACCAGCAAGGGCAGCCAAAGGCCAGATGATGCAAATAACTGCAAGGACATCAGAAAATAGAGCCCTCCTGCCACCATCAACATGACCGGCAGCCAAATTCCATGGGCTATTTTGTATATCAATACCAGCACTATAGTGACCAGCAATAGCATCAGCATGTGCATGCCAAGGGTCATCGGCTTAACGGCAATCCCTTCGAGTAAATTAGCGGCAGCAACGGCCGTAATCTCGACACCACTGATATCCAGACCCTCTTTACTCGAGTACACACTATAAAAGCCGTCCTGCTGTTCCCATTGCCGATGCTCTGAAAAACCGACGAACACCAGTTTATCCTTCAACATAGCCTGATGCTGATCAGACTCCAACACTTCATAGTAAGGGATAGTCGTGATACTACGCGCAGGACCATAGTAATTAATGTATTGCGATGCCCTCCCCGAGTACAATTCAAGTAATTTTCGCATCTGTTGCTTGTTGGTTTTCGCAGCGGTCGTCGACTCGATAGCCTTGAGTACTTGTTGTCTTAGATCCGGCTTCTGCAAAAACAATTCATGCACGACTTTCATCAACTCAGGCAGCATTTTTTTATTAATTATGTCATCTTGATAATATCGCGATAGTTTCGTGTCTATCAGTGGCTCCAGGACTTTGATAAATAACATCAACTGCTCTGGACGGTAAAGTTGATAGGCAAGCACAGGCAAGGTGGCCACATCACCGGCCTCTGGCACAAACTTCCAGAATTGGCTAACCTTTACCGGCACCTTCGGCAACGGGTTTGGCGCCAGGGCCACGGCCGCATTGGCCAGCGCCGGGAATGGCGGTATCAGCTCATCGATAATGAACTGCGAGGCTAGACCACGACTGTCCTGAGTCTCGACCACTTGCTTTTGTAAAAACTCAAATAACACTACATTTCCGGCATTTTTAATCGCCTGCGCCAACTCCAGATCTTGCTGCGCTTGTTTTTGCTCCTTGAAATGCACATCAAAAACGATGACTTTCGCACCCGCCTGACTTAACTTATCTAGCAGGCGGGTGTGTAAACTACGTGGCCATTTATTGGCAAGATTGGGTAGATTAAAATGACCTGATGAACTTTTATCGATACTGATAACGACGACCTGAGGCGGTGCCGGCCTGACGCCACGGGCGTGAAACAGCCAAGATAAACCCAGGTCCTCCTCTCCTTCATGTATACCAGGCAATAAGGATAGTCCCGCTGCTATGACGATAGTCACAACAAACAGCAATAAACTCTTTTTCGGCCTCGAATCTCGCAAAAGCTGCATCATATACTATATACTATATTTACAAATAAACTTCCCCAACAGGGAAGACCAACTATAACTATAAAGGAACGACAGCCGGCATGGCCATGAATATACCTATCGATAAACCACGCAACCAGTTGAAGAATAGAATATGGAACAGATCCTAAAAACAATTCCTTTGTTTGCTGACCTCGAAGACGAGGAATTACAGACGATTGTCTCCCATGCCGCCACCAAGAGCTTCCCTAAAAACGCCATCATCATCAATGAGGGCGACGACACCAACTCCCTGTATATCATTCATAGCGGCAAGGTAAAAGCATTTCTCAGCAATGAAGATGGCAAAGAAGTCATACTCAGAATCATGAAGCCATCGGATTACTTTGGCGAATTATCCATACTCGATAACGCCCCACGCTCAGCTTCGATCATGACCATGGAACCGTGTAAATTCTCGATCATTTCCAAAGATGCGTTTGACAAGATCCTGGATGCACACCCGGAGATGGCCCGCAAACTGGTCGCCGAATTAACACGCATGATCCGCAGCCTGACAGACAGCGTGCGCAACCTGGCGCTGATGGATGTCTATGGACGTGTTGCCAGAACCCTGCTCGACATGGCCGACGATATCGATGGCAGTATGGTGATCAACCAGAAACTAACCCACCAGGACATCGCCAGGATGATTGGCTCCTCACGCGAAATGGTCAGCCGCATCATGAAAGACCTGCAGAAAGGTGGCTACATTTCTCCCGAGAGCAAGCGCATTGTCATAAATGAAAAGCTACCGCCTGGCTGGTAGAAAGGCAGGGGCAAAGGGTAAAGATAAAAGAGTAGGAGCGGCCCTTGGCCGCGATGATTTTATTCGCGGCCAAGGGCACGCTCCTACAGTGGTGGAATGCAAGAAAAAGGTAAATGGGTGGAGATGCGGGCACTGCCCGCCTCATTCCCTTTGACCTTGTATCTTTCCCCTTTCCCCTGCACTTTAACCGGATCTCGCGCATGTGATAGCAGAAATTGAGCACAGGCAAAAGACCTTAAGTTAAGTGATAAATTACCTTTGTCGAGTAAACGTAGCGTCAGCATAGCCAAATAGCATTCCTGCACCCATTCAGGGTGGGCATTATTACTGATCTGCCGACGCCAAAATCAACAACCCCATAACCACTCAATGGGGATTTCACAATCATCATTTTACTCATATAATAGATACACCCACTATTTAAAGCACAAAGCTGGATAAATTTTAATTCTTTTAACAATTTGACTTAAATGACCACCGCCAGCTGCCGATAGTATTGATAATGACCCTAAAAAACAGATTTTGGCAGACATAATGACGACAACACTACATTCTATTTTAATGGTTGAAGATGAGCCCGATATCCAGACGATAGCCAAACTGGCATTGGAATCCATCGGTGGTTTTAGTGTTGAGGTTTGCAGCTCCGGCCAGGAGGCCCTCGACCGAGTTATCGCGGTCAAGCCTGACCTGATTTTACTGGATGTCATGATGCCCGGCATGGATGGACCAACCACCCTGCAGGCCCTAAAAAAATTACCAGAGCTTATCGATACCCCGGTAGTGTTCATGACCGCCAAGGTTCAACCCCCAGAAGTGGAACACTACAAGGAATTAGGCGCTAAAGATGTGATCTCCAAGCCCTTTGACCCAATGAAGCTAGCGGACGATCTCAAAACCATTTGGGAGAGGCACAAGGGCTCTGCATAAATAACACTACATCAACTCTGGAACAGCGAAGCATGCAGTTCTTTCACGGCCAGTAGCATCTCGGCATCATAGGTCAAGCTCGACAACTTACAAAGCACTAAAAAATGCCATCAAGCAGCTTACGACTGCCCTTACCCAGGCTCCCGATATTGTCGAAATTATAATTAATACCACTGCTGTCACAGAGGATTATTCGATTGTTATCGACCTGCGCAAGTTTTTGCTGGGGAACGCAGCATAAACTTCTTTGGCCCACGATCCGTCACGACATCCCAATAATAATCCCCCAGATGTATACTGACATCATTTATTTGTTTAATTTTAGGTAAAAAATATCTGCGTTTAAGCTCCTGCTCTAACGCTTCCCTGCCATGCTGATCAAGCTTATCGAGTGAAGTCAACAACAGCAATTCATCACCGCTTTTTGTATCGACCCTGATGCTTTTCTGACCATCAGCGAGCATCGAATGTATCGACTCTAATTGGCCATCAACACAGATATGCTTGTTTTTTATGATAAGGACCCCGCCCATTAGTAAAGACTAACTCTGCATTACAGAGTAATGCATCAAAATATATACTCTACAAAATAGAGAATCAAAACATCACGACATCATGATCCATATCAACAGCATACATAACCGTTTACCTATACTGTTTGCATTCTTATCTGATAGAACGACAATAACAAAAAGGCACCCACCTAAATCATGAGCACATGCACCCTTGAGTAATAGCAAAAACAATCAGGTAACCATTGCCTTCCTCAGCCTGGGGTTCAGGCCCTTTTTTCTCGGTGCCGGCCTGTTTGCAGCCCTGTCGGTACTGCTATGGATGGCGGTTTATACCATGAACATGAATTCTGGGTTTATGCAGCTATCTCCCCTTCATTGGCATGCCCACGAAATGGTTTATGGCTATGGTCTGGCCGTTATTGCCGGTTTTTTGCTGACCGCGATTAGCAACTGGACTGGACTTAAAACAATAACGTCCTACCCACTACTGATACTGTTTTTGCTATGGGCACTGGCACGTCTGATGCCTTTCATTCCGAGTGGCTTCAGCCTGCTTGTCATGTCTATCAGTGATATTCTTTTTGGTATTTACCTAGTGCTTGCCGCAAGCAGACCTGTGATCCAGGCCCGACAGTGGAATCAGGTCGGCATAATTTCCAAACTAGCGCTGTTGGTAGTCGCCAATGCTGGCTTTTATCTTGGCGCTCTAGGCATACTGGAACATGGAACACGTTGGGGAACCTATGCGGGGTTATACTTGATACTGGCATTGATCCTGATGATGGCACGGCGCGTTATTCCGTTCTTTATTGAAAAAGGATGTAATTTAGACACACCCTTGATTAATTGGCGCTGGCTCGATATCAGTAGCCTGATATTATTTCTCGTCTTTATGATCAGCGACATCTTTCATGTATCAGATGTCTTGACCACGCTACTCGCTGGGGTGTTAGCCATACTGCATGGCCTGCGCCTGTCTCTATGGCATGTGGCTGGCATCTGGACCAGACCGTTATTGTGGGTGCTATACATTGCCTACATATTCATTATTGTAGGGTTTGTGCTTAAAGCTGCAGCCTATTTCCTTAATATCTCGCCATTCCTGGCACTACATGCCTTTGCACTCGGTGGCATCGGTATTATGAGTATCGGCATGATGGCGCGCGTCTCACTAGGACACACGGGTCGACGGGTCGACGCACCACCTCCGGCATTGACGTGGGTATTTATGATGATAATTGCTGCCGCAATAATAAGGGTGGTCGTTCCACTGGTAGACGACAAGCACTATTCGTTATGGATTATGGCTTCGCAGTGCCTATGGATAGCTGCATTTGCAGGCTTTATACTTATATACCTGCCAATCCGACAAATGATTAATTGCTATTGAAGTGAATCTTGTCGTCGAAATACTCGTGGTTGAGATATTCGGCTACTGCCAGCATGGATGCAGTCGATGTACCCATCTGGATGTTCTTCAAGGTCTTGGTAGTGGCGACCACCGACTCATCGATCAAGATATCGGGTTTCACCTCCCATTCTCTATATAGCTGACCCTGCTGCATGCTACCAACAGAGATGCACTCAGGATAAGCGGCTGGATACAGGCTACTCTCTGACAATTGATCGTTTTTTCCAACGGCCGCATAAATCCTGCATTGGGTATTTGACAGAATCTCAAGCGCTGCCTTAACACTTGAATTAGGTTTCATCAGACCCAACGGCAGAACAACTACATCCGGATAGAGCTCCGCCGCCCAGACCAGTCCACGTGCAAACGACTGCGGCGAACCAGGTCGATGATAGGCAATAACCTTGGCCATGCTAACCTGCACGGTTCCGTTAAGATTAGCAGAAAGCACCTTCAACATGGATACGCCGTGACTATCTGAATTATCCAGCGAATTATCTCGGCAAAAAGATTGCATCATGCCCGATTGAAGATTGCTAAAACCTTCATTCGGCCAACTTGCATCGGTATCGAGCAAAACAATATGCGGTAACGTAGACATTTAATGACACCTTCTGAATCTTTTCACGGCTAGTATCGGTTTAAAATACTAAGGCTTGATACTCACCACTTCATCCCTGTGATGCTAATTATAACTCATTATACTAAATCATTCTGACAAATGACTTACTGCGATTCTCTATGTAATTTACCAACACAATGAGCTTTTATGGACTTCATTGTAGCGATTAAACATTAAAGAATTAAGTTTACGCAACAGACAATCATTAAAAGCTTACAGATATTTAACAGTTAAGCGGAAAGTGTCTAATTAAGTACAGAGCCTGTTAAATCCCAATAGGAACTCGAAGCAAAAACGAGCGGACACTAAATCGATATAACGGATCAACCCGGGCACTACATGCTATTTATTATAGCTTGACACTACTTTATATTTTAGTCTTTTATTCCCAATTATGTGATTATAATCATCGTTATTTCATCAAATGACGCTAATAATAATGATGCAATTGCTCGTAATTGGAGCTGCTATATTGCTGTTTTTAATATAAATATTTTCCTGGCCACGCATGGACTGAAGCATATCAACTAGCTCAAGACAGCGAAATATTCATAGGAAGAACTCGTTCAGCACGCGCCTGTTCTTTGGCCTGATATTTGTCATCATTTTCTATGGCTGGGCCCAACATGAGGATTTATTTTTATCAACCGAGACTGGCCTCGGTTACTACCTCGGTATCATTGGCAGTGCCTGCATATTGATTAGGCTTCTTCCGTAGCAAGGAAGAAGCACATGAAATGCTGAACAAGATAAAAGCACTGGGTTATGAACACTCCGACATCGACGATAGTCTGGGTGGACATACTGAGTCCAATTATTTTATCAATATGGGTTATCTAGTAGATTTCTGAGACGAATCAAATTTCCATTTGAACTACCAATGACCCGGCACAGCCTGTTGCCAGGCTTGCTTCCAGGTTTCCGGTATGTCATCGACTGATAACAAGCTACCGGCATCCAGGGTTGGATATAACTCTTGATAATTCGCTATCGTTGCGCCATTGATTCGGCGATTAACATGACTGCGTTCAATATCGGCAATGGATTCAAGGCCGGCCGAAGCCACCAACTCTGACAGGTTATGTAACATCGCAGCCTGATAACGCGCAACCCGCTGGGATTTCTGCTCAATATCCAGCGCTTTGTAACGTGCTGGATTCTGCGTAGCGATACCTGTTGGACAGCTGTCAGTATTGCAATGCCTGGACTGGATACAGCCCAAGGCCAGCATCATCGCCCGCGCCGAATTAATAGTGTCAGCACCGAGCGCCATGTTTCTAAACATATGAAAGGCCGACATGATTTTACCGGCGCCTATTAGGCGGATATCCTTACGTAAGTCACAGCCCAGCAGGGCATTCTGAACAAAATTAAGTCCGTCACGTAATGGAGTACCGACAGAATTAGTCAGCTCAATCGGCGCAGCACCGGTGCCGCCCTCAGCGCCGTCTATGGTAATAAAGTCAGGTTTTATATCCGTTTCTATCATCGCCTTACATATCGCTAAAAATTCATGATGATGACCTATACACAGTTTAAAACCTACTGGCTTACCGCCGGATAATTCACGCAACCTGGCGATAAATTCCATCATCTCAAGCGGCGAAGAAAAGGCCGAATGCGCAGGCGGTGAGATTACGTCGGCACCCATGGGCACATGACGGATAGCGGCAATCTCTTCGGTCAATTTCGCCGCGGGTAGGATACCACCGTGACCTGGCTTTGCACCCTGGGACAACTTGATCTCGATCATCTTGATATTATCCAGACTGGCTTGATCACTGAAACGTGCAGCATCAAACTGCGCCTTGTCATTTCGACAGCCGAAATAACCTGTCCCTATCTGCCAGATCAGATCACCACCATGTTGCAGATGATGAGGCGAAACTCCACCCTCGCCAGTGTTATGAGCAAAATCACCGATTTTCGCGCCCTTGTTCAGGGCCAGAATTGCATGCTTGCTCAATGCGCCAAAACTCATGGCCGAGATATTCAGCGCCGATGCCGAATAAGGCTGGCTGCAATCACGCCCGCCGAATAAAATCCTGATAGGCCCATCCAGGCGTGGTGACGGGGAAATCGAATGATTCACCCATTCATAACCGGGACGGTAGACATCAAACTGGGTGCCAAAAGGCCGGGTGTCACGCATCCCTTTGGCTCTCTGGTACACCAATGACCTGAATTCGCGATTGATCGGACGACCATTGATATCATCCTCGACAAAATATTGCTGGATTTCAGGCCTAACATACTCAAACATATAACGAAAATGGCCGATGATCGGATACAAGCGGAGTATTGTGTGCTGGCGTTGCAACAGATCATAACTGCCGAGCAGCAACAGAGGGCCAAGAACAATGAATGCCCACCAGGCCGGTGGCCACATAAGCGCCAGTAATATCGTCAATACTGGCAGTACGATCGACAACAGGATATAGACGTTTCTGACCATAGCCATAATAGTGATCCTTATTTAAGTTTGATTCTTATTATATAATCTAAATAGACGACACTCGACAAAGAAAGTTCAGCATTTAATTCTGTCTGTCCAAGGTTGGCAGAAGATTACCCTAAACGCACATAGTCCGGCATGATCATGATGCGCCCTTCCCATATAAGCAGATTTAATCTGCACTAGATATTTTATTTACAGCCTAGACTTAGCTAATAAATGGGGTCAGTGCTATCTGTATTTAAACCAATGGAGATAACTGTGAGTGAAATACGGGAAATGAATCCTTGTAATACACTGCTACTCAAACAAACGATAGCTACTACACTACTCACGCTTTAAGCTGACTTAAACTAATAAGACAATGATAATTACGCATACACTCGATTAGAATCTCCATAACACTTCATCATTGATTAACAAAGTTTAAACCTCTATTGATGTCCGTAAGTTTTACTACTACAAATTTCGTGACCGCCATCATAAAAATAAAAAATACCAACGCTTCGCACTCTGTAAGGACATAATCACTGGAAAAAATAATTATAGGGCCTATAGTACGTTTAGCGTTTAACTGGGCTATTGCCATAGCGTATAGAACAGCCACGCAAGACTATTATATTAATGTATAGAAGGAGTTAACGAAAATGAAAAAATCACTAATCATGTCTACCTTGACTGCCGCACTGCTAGTATCCGGCGGCCCTGTTGTTGCTGCCGACCAGGATCAAATCTATGGTAGTCAGCTGATGACTCAACAAGAGAGACTTGAATATCGGAAAAAACAACTGAATGCAAAGACCGCGGCGGAACGTGAACAGATTCGTCAGGAACATCATGCATCAATGCAGGAAAGAGCCAAGTCACAAGGAAAAACCTTACCAGAAAAAGCACCCGCAGGTGGTGCCATGCACAAGGAAGGCGGTATGGGACCTGGTGATGGAACGGGTGCCGGTAAAGGCGCTCGCTGAAAATCCGAGTTATTATTTTCAAACTAAGTCTGCGGCATGCTTTTAGCATGCCGCATTTTTAATACTCACCTTAAAACTATCTTAAACCCTCATCCAACTTGTCTCGACAGAAATTGACATACCACTAAAATAATACCACTGCCCGGTCATTCTGTTTCACGCCAACATCATTAGGAACGATCGTAAGTATACCTGTTTACCACTCATCGCATTGTTAAAATAGCGACTATTTGCAAATATTCCCCTGATTGAATTATTCTATAACACACCAGCCCGGAGCCTACTTATAATGGAACATGAAAAAATAAATTACATCGAGTTGTCGGCACGGGACTTAATAGCCAACAAAACCTTTTTTACCAACATCTTTAATTGGCAATTTGTTGACTATGGCCCCGAATACAGCGCCTTTAATAACGCCGGTATCGATGGTGGCTTTTACCAGTCAGACTTGCACGCATCGACCGCCAACGGCGGTGCACTGGTTGTTTTCTATAGCACGGATCTTGAAGGCACAATGGCAAAAATCCAACAAGCTGGCGGCACTATTATTAAAGAAAATTTTTCCTTCCCTGGTGGACACCGCTTTCATTTTAGTGATCCAAGCGATAATGAATATGCGGTATGGTCTGACAAAAGTGTATAGCAATCAGCCTTTCGGTAGATTATAAAACATGTCAATGGATGACAAAATGACTGTATCTAGAGAACACTAATACAGCTTGGAAATTTATTTAATACCGAGCTTCGCAGTAATAGCATTTACACATCAAGCGGGCCTGCACTTGCTGATCCTGTCAAGCAGATAGCAAACTTCCAAAATTAAAAGAATAAGTGCTAATGCCTGAAGCTTCCTGATATTAACTAGTTTTCACATTCATCCAGCAATTCATTCACTGCATTTTTGAATTCAATTACATCGATGGGTTTGGTGATGTAGCGCCAGAAACCTGCTTGTTGACTCTTTTCAATATCCAGATTCATGGCATTTGCACTGATGGCAATAACAGGGATATTACGAGTAGCCTCATTACTACGTAGTTGTTCCAGAATCTCGTAGCCGTCTATATCCGGAAGGCAGATATCGAGCAAAATGACTTTAGGCCGGTGCGCCTGCGCCAGATCCAGCCCTAGCTGCGGCGCATGAGCAGAAATCAGCTTGATTCCCGGCATTGCATTAACGATGGATTCGACCAGTTTGACATGACTTGGATTGTCTTCGATATAGAGCATAGTGGCTTCTTGCGCCACAGTCGCAGAGGATTCCGCATTTAATGGCAAGACATCAGTGACTTCTTGCGCAAGCGGCGCGCTTCCCTTGAGTTCAATCCAGAACGTGCTTCCATTACCCAGCACCGATGTTACACCGATAGATCCACCCATACCATTAATAAGTTGCCTGGCAATAGTGAGTCCGATGCCTGTACCTTCTTTGGCATAAGTGTCGAGATACAGGCGACTAAAAGGCTCAAATATACTCTGCATGTCTGCCTCAGCGATACCTGGCCCGGTGTCTATGATGCTGACTCGTATTACGTCTGCCCCGATCTGTTCACAGGACAGTGTAACGCTGCCTCCCTGGCGATTATACTTCACCGCATTAGCCATAAGGTTCAGCAGCACCTGTCTAAGACGAACATGGTCCGCTTGCACTTTTGTTCCTGTGCAATCATCAACCCGCACTTGAAGAGTAATTTCACGCTGCTGGGCCAATGGCTGCATAAGGCTTATGCATTCTTGAATGCAATCATTCAGATCGACAACCTCACTCTTTAACTCAAGCTTATTGGCCTCAATCGAAGATAGATCAAGCAAGTCATTGACCATATCTACAAGGTGCCAACCCCCCCTCAGAATGTGCTTCACGGAGTCTCTATCTGATGAACTCATGTGCTTAGCATCATCAATATCAAGTAACTGTGCGAAGCCTATAATTGAATTCAGGGGCGTGCGTAATTCATGGCTCATTCGTGATAAAAATTTGGATTTTGCACTTGATGCCTTTTCTGCCTGCAGTCTGGCTTCCTGCAGCTGAAGTTCAGTTCTACAACGTTCAAATATAGCACTTGCCAGCGCAAGTGTTGTTAACACACACACCGCCATAAATGTCTGTAAAAATAAAAGTGAATCGAATGATGTGCCCTTAACAAAGGGGCCATGGTCTGCCACTGTACCCATGATTGCAAATACTGACACCAAAAGTATGCTTAAGGTGGCGATCTGTAGTCCATATCTGTAGGCAGACCACATTAGTAAAGGGAAAATTATAAAGACCAGTGGCAAATCATAAGCATTCACCATAGTCCACGGTGTAAATTCAACCGCCAGGAACAATAATAATATGGACAAAAAAAGTATTATTTCGCCAATTGACTCCCGCCTAGACTTAAATAGCTTGTCATTCCATACAAGGAAAAATGTCGTTAAAATCAGGATGCCAGCAGCATCACCAAGCCACCATGTTATCCATATTCCGGGTAACATGCTTGCTTCGGCAGTAGCCCCAAGATACAGGCTCATCATCCCTATCGTAGCCGCAACAACGCAGCCTGCCATTCCGCTAAAAATGAATATAAAAATTGAACTGACCTGTTGTAGGGGATTATCCCGCCCAAGGAAATAACGTATTAGATAGTAGGCAGTAAAAGCCTCCAAAGTATTACCACACGCAATACCAAATGCGACTATCGAAGATAAGCCGGTATAGAGATTAATGGCGAATGCGCCGACGATGATGCCAGGCCATAAACGTACACCAAAGATAAGGAGTGCCGCCAAAGATATACCAGAGGGTGGCCATATGAATGTTACATTACCGTGAACGGTTGCGAATTCCAGCCCCAATTTTGCGGTAATTACATATACGACTGCCAAGATTGCGAGTTTTGCCACATAAACCATGGTATCCCAGGCGGGTGTCTTTTCTGCAATATTGCTCACGTTTGCTGTGTTAGTCTGCATGTTCTATTTTAGCGGGCTGCGATCACAGAAACTGTAGCCGCTTTTCGATGTTTTTTATGGGCAAATCAATATCGATAACAGCGTACCTGAGCACCATCAATTGCCTTAATAAATATAAGTCTTTAAGACGGAATAGTGCAACGCGGCTATACGCTTGCATGAAATCCACCACAAACCTGCGATCTGAACGTAAATATATGTTTATTAAAGTATAATAGTATTTTATCCGGAGGCGGATACGTGCTATTCTAGCGCGCTATTGTGTTCCTTTATATATTAGTACGACTTCCGTATGGATTTTGCAGCAGCGGACAACATATCACTCAAGGCAGCCCACCTCTCCTGCGTGCGCAATGAACTGGAATTATTCCGTGAATTAAGCTTTGAATTACTGCCTGGACAACTGATCCAGATCGAAGGTGCCAATGGCTGTGGCAAGACCAGCCTGATACGCATCTTGTGTGGTCTGGCGCGTCCAGCGGAAGGCGATGTACTGTGGTGCGACCAAAAGATCGAGCAAGCGCGCGGCGAGTACTATGCCGACATGTTATATGTTGGCCATAACAACGCCCTGAAGGGCAATCTGACCTGTGAAGAGAACCTCGAGGTATCGGCGATCCAGGATCGCTTCAGGCCGGGCTACGATATCGAACAGGCACTCGAACAAATGGGCCTGGATGATTTGATCGATGAATTTGCCGGTAAATTATCCGCCGGTCAGCAACGTCGGGTGGCACTATCGCGCCTGTTGCTCAGTGCTGCGCCGCTATGGATCCTCGATGAACCGTTTACGGCGCTGGATCATGCCAGCCGTGAGCGCATGGAGGGGATATTTGATCAACACTGCCAAGCAGGCGGCATGGTTATACTGACAACGCACCACAATATGTCTATCCCCAATACCGAAGTAAAAGTACTGAAAGTCGACGCCGCATGATCAACAGCAGCCAGCATGCCCTGAAAACCCTGTTATGGCGTGACTTCACTCTCGCGGCCAGAAACAAATCCGAATGGTTGAACCCGTTATTGTTTTTTGTATTTGCGGCGGTGCTATTCCCGCTCGGCATCGGCCCGGATACCGTCATCCTGAAACAAATTGCACCGGGCATTATCTGGGTAGTGGCATTGCTGGCCGCACTATTGTCACTGGACACGATGTTCCGCGCCGATTATGAGGATGGCAGTCTTGAACAACTGACCTTGTCACCATACCCGTTCGGGATGCTGGTACTGGGCAAGATTGCTGTACACTGGCTGCTGACCGGATTGCCGCTGATCCTGTTATCACCCTTACTGGCCACATTCTTCCATCTGGATTTCGACGCCACGTTGATCCTGATGCAGACTTTACTGCTTGGTACACCGGTATTGAGTCTGGTCGGTGCCATCGGTAGCGCCCTGACAGTGGGACTGAAACGTGGCAGTATGTTGATCTCGCTGTTGGTATTACCGCTTTATGTACCGGTATTGATTTTCGGCGCCAATGCCGTGGCCGCCTCGACTGTCGGCCTGGATATCAGTGGTCACCTGATGCTAATCGCAGCATTGCTGGCCCTGGCCTTAACCCTGGCACCGCTGGCGACAGCGGCGGCCTTGCGCGCGAGTATAGGATAAGACATGTTACAAACAATCACCAAACTGGCCTCATTAAGGAATTTTTATTTCTTCTGCGGAAAATTATTACCCTGGTTCGCATGGCCGACATTGATCCTGATGCTAGTCGGTCTGTACTGGGGACTGGTTGAGGCGCCAGCCGACTATCAACAGAAGGACAGCTATCGCATTATCTTTGTTCATGTACCAGCGGCGTGGATGTCGTTGTTTGTCTATATGGTCATGGCCGTATCGGCGGCTGCATCATTAATCTGGAAAACCAAGGCCTCCGAGGTTGTCGCCAATAGTTGCGCACCGATCGGCGCTGCCTTCACCTTCCTGGCTCTGGCGACCGGCTCACTTTGGGGCAAACCGATGTGGGGCACCTGGTGGGAATGGGATGCGCGTTTAACATCAGAACTGGTGCTGTTATTCCTGTATCTCGGTTATATGGCGCTGCAATCCGCATTTGAAGATAAACGCACCGCTGCACGCGCAACCGCGATCCTGGCGATTGTGGGTGTGGTTAACATTCCGATTATTCATTATTCGGTAGAATGGTGGTTCACGCTACATCAGGGGCCGACAGTACAGGTCATGCAAGACAAGCAGGCCATGGATAAAAGCATGCTGATCCCACTGATGATTATGGCAACGGCCTTCAAGTTTTATTTTGCGACGGTTTTACTGATGCGCAGTCGGAACGAAATTCTGGAAAGAGAGTCTCACACAAAGTGGGTACAGGAAGAGAGAGAGCGCCTATGACACTGTTAGATTTTTTGGATATGGATGGCTACTACCTGTATGTCTGGCTATCGTTTGGCCTCGCCATCGTCGTCATGCTGGCCTTGGTCAATGGCCCAATGAAACGCAAAAAACAATTATTGAAACAACTTGGTAGAAAGAAAAGACGAGGACAACGCACATGACCCCTACGCGTAAACGCAGATTGATGATGGTAGCACTGATCGTGCTCGGTGTGGGAGCTGCCGCTGCCCTGGCGCTGACTGCCTTTAATAAAAACCTGATGTTTTTCTTTTCACCGAGCCAGGTTGCAGCCGGTGAGGCACCGCTGAACCGTTCATTCCGCGTTGGCGGCATGGTCAAGGACAACAGTGTCAACCGCGACGGCCTGACCGTACGTTTTGTTGTGCATGATAATGCCAAAGAAGTCACTATCGCCTACACGGGCATCCTGCCGGACCTGTTCCGTGAAGGACAGGGCATCGTCGCCCAGGGCAAGCTGGCTGCAGATGGCGTATTCATCGCCGACGAAGTACTGGCCAAACATGATGAAAACTACATGCCGCCGGAAGTGGCTGCAGCAATGAAGCCGAAAGGTGTCGACAAGACAGAAAAGGCTAAATACTGATGGTAGCTGAACTCGGTCAATTTGCCCTTATCCTGGCGCTGTGCATGGCCATCTTCCAGGCCTTTTTTCCGATCGCCGGTGCAGCATCGGGCAAGACCCGCTGGATGGCCATGGCCCGGCCAGCCGCGCGCGGTCAGTTTCTGTTCCTGCTGATCTCGTATCTGTGCCTGACCTACGCATTTATTGTCAATGATTTCTCGGTCGCCTATGTTGCACACAATTCCAACTCATTACTTCCGCTGCAATACCGCATCTCGGCCGTGTGGGGTTCACATGAAGGTTCACTATTGTTATGGGTGCTGATTCTCGGCACCTGGACACTGGCCGTCACTATCTTCAGCCGCCATCTACCGCAGGCCATGCTCGCGCGCGTACTCGGCGTCATGGGACTGGTCAGCATCGGCTTCCTGCTGTTCACGCTGCTAACGTCGAATCCGTTCGAACGCCTGATCCCGGCAGCGGCTGAAGGCCGCGACCTGAATCCGTTATTGCAGGACTTTGGCCTGATCATCCATCCACCCATGCTGTACATGGGTTATGTCGGTTTCTCAGTTGCGTTTGCATTTGCGATTGCGGCATTGCTTGGTGGCCAGTTGGATAGCGCCTGGGCGCGCTGGTCCAGACCGTGGACGACGATGGCCTGGGCCTTCCTGACTGTTGGTATCGCCCTTGGCAGCTGGTGGGCCTATTATGAACTCGGCTGGGGTGGCTGGTGGTTCTGGGATCCGGTCGAAAATGCGTCGTTCATGCCCTGGTTGGTCGGCACGGCCCTGATTCATTCACTGGCGGTCACGGAAAAACGCGGTGCGTTTAAAAGCTGGACCGTGATGTTGGCGATACTGGCCTTTTCACTGAGCCTGCTCGGTACCTTCCTGGTGCGCTCCGGGGTATTGACCTCCGTACACGCCTTCGCCACCGACCCGGCCCGTGGCGTATTCATCCTGATCTTTCTCGGTATCGTCGTCGGCGGTTCACTGTTATTGTATGCGCTGCGTGCCGGCAGCATCCACAGTGTCGGCAAGTTCAGCCTGTTATCGCGTGAAACATTGCTGTTGATCAACAATGTCATTTTTGTGGTCGCATGCGCAACGGTATTGTTTGGCACCTTATACCCGCTGGCCATCGATGCCTTCTTAAACGAAAAGTTATCGGTCGGCCCACCTTATTTCCAGACCGTGTTTGTTCCGTTAATGTTACCGATCCTGTTCCTGTCTGCGATCGGCCCAATGGCGCGCTGGAAACAACACAAACTGTCACGCCTGGCCAATGACCTGAAGATCATTTTCGTCCTGTCTATAGTGGTTGGCATTAGCGCTTACTACATTCTCGGTGACATCTCATGGCCGGTGGCAATGATGATTGCACTATTTTCCTGGATGGTCAGCAGCGCTTTCCTGAATTTGTATAAACACGTGCAAAACAAGCCCAACAAATTGGTAGCATTAGTACGGGTACCACGTAGCTTCTATGGTATGTTCCTCGCCCATATCGGCGTGGCCGTATTCGCATTGGGTGTGACCTTCACCAGCAGTTACAGTATTGAAAAAGATATTCGCATGAAACCCGGTGACAGCCTGAACCTGGGCGGTTACGACTTCCGCTTCAACGGCGTCAAAGATGTCAACGGCCCTAACTACCGCGCCCAGGAAGGCGATATTAGTGTCAGCCGTAATGATCAGCCCTATACCGAACTGAAGCCGCAAAAGCGCCTGTACCTCGTGCAGCGTAGTCCGATGACCGAGGCCGCAATCGATGCTGGCCTGATGCGCGATCTGTTTGTCGCCCTCGGTGAACCGCTCGGAAATGGTGAATGGAGTGTGCGCATGCAGTACAAACCCCTGATTCGCTGGATATGGCTTGGCTCGCTGATCATGGCTATCGGCGGCGTGCTCGCACTGAGTGACAAACGCTATCGCCTGAAGCGTAACAACAAACAGAATAGGGCGGAGCAATCGGCATGAAACTACGTGCACTGATACCCCTGGCGACATTTATAGCCCTGGTTATCCTGCTGGCCATTGGATTGACTCGGGACCCAAAGAAAATTCCATCACCATTGATCGGCAAGCCGGCGCCGGCATTTAATTTACCGGCCGTGTTGCAGCCGCAACAACGGGTCAGTCACGAGGACTTCCTCGGCAAAGTAACGCTGTTTAATGTCTGGGCCTCCTGGTGTGTCGCCTGTCGTGAGGAGCATCCCTTACTGGTCGAGTTTGCCAAACAACATCAGACCCCGATCATTGGTCTCAATTACAAAGACCAACGAAATGATGCCATTCGCTGGTTGCAGGCCTTCGGCAATCCATACATTAACAGCGCCTTTGACCTATCCGGCACCGTTGGCATCGACTGGGGCGTCTACGGCGTTCCCGAGACCTTCCTGGTCGATAAAAAAGGTATTATCCGCTACAAACAAATTGGCCCGGTGACAAGCGATGTAATCAACGATGAAATACTGCCAATGATACGCAAACTGGAGCAGGAATCATGAAAACTTTGCCCCTCATCTGGACTTTACTGCTGTCGCTGTTTGCCTTCAATGCACAGGCAGCCTTCAATACCTATCAGTTCGATGACCCGGAAAAACAAAAACGTTTCGACTATCTGATCAACGAACTACGATGCACCGTTTGTCAAAACCAGACCATCGCAGACTCCAATGCCAGTCTCGCCAAAGATCTGCGCGACAAGGTCTACAAGATGGTACAGGAAGGTAAAAATGAGCAGCAGGTCAAGGACTTCATGTCCGAACGCTTTACCGACTTCGTCCTCTACCGGCCACCCGTAAAAAAGAGTACCTACCCGTTATACGCGGGACCATTTATCATGCTGGGGCTCGGCATCATATTCCTGGTTATCTATATTCGCAAACGCACACAGAGCCCAACAGTCGAAATAGACGAGCACGAGCACCAACGTATTAAAGCCATGCTGCAAGAAGAGCACAAGGAAAACACCCATGATTAGTTTCTCTATCATCGCGGCACTGATGTTGCTGTTCGCCATTATTCTGCTTGTGCGTCCGCTAGTAAGTAAGCAACATGATAATCAGGTTGAACGTAAACAGGTCAACCTCGACATCTATAAGCAACGCATGGCCGAACTCGACAACGATCTTGCTGAAGGACAAATCGAGCAACAGGAATACCAGGATGCTCAACAGGACCTTGAAAAACAACTGATTTTCGATATCCCTGAACAAGCACAGCAAAAAATTGATAGCACTCGCAGCCGCGCCAGCCTGATCATCATACTGTTTACGGTCCCAGCGCTGGCCATCCCCCTATACCTGACCCTGGGCAGCCCACAGACAATTGATATGCCGTCCGCCACTCGCCTGGCCGGCAGTCCTCACGAAGGCGCACAGACCACAGGCGATGCACCCAGTGTTAGCGAAATGATTATCAAATTAGAAAAACGCTTGCAGGAAGAACCTGAAGATGCCAAAGGCTGGTACCTGCTATCACGCGCCTATATGCACACGCAACAATTTGAGAAGGCCGAACAGGCCTTACAAAAACTGACACAACTGGCCACTAATGATGCCAATATCTGGGCCAATTATGCCGACGTTGTGGCGGTCAACCAGAATGGTAGCCTTGAAGGCAAGCCTTATGAATATGCCAAACGCGCACTGGCCATCGAACCCAAACACCCCAAGGCCTTGTGGCTGGCCGGCACCTATCATTTCCAGCAACAACAATATGACAAGGCCATCCGATTTTGGCAGACCCTGCAACAGGAATTACCTGTCGATTCCAAAGACGCCGAGATGATCCGAGGCAGTATTGCCGATGCGCAGAAACGCCTGGGTATAGAACCAACTGAGCCTGAACCAACACCGAAATCAGCAGTTGCGTCAGACACCAAGGCCAGCATAACCGGCCGCGTCGCACTGGCCGACAGCATGAAGGACAAAGTCAGTCCGGAAGATACAGTATTCGTCTATGCGCGTGCACTCAGCGGTCCACGCATGCCACTAGCGATCGTACGCAAACAGGTCAAGGATCTACCATTTGAATTTACATTGGATGACAGCATGGCGATGATGGCGCAAATGAAACTATCTAATTTTGACCAGGTAGTCGTCAGTGCGCGGGTTTCAAAATCGGGCAATGCGATGACACAGAGTGGTGACCTGATTAGTAACCAGCCTGAGGTTGACGTTAAGGGTAAGGCTGAATTGAATCTTGAGATTCAAAGCCAGGTTCCATGATAGTCTTCACCATCTAGATACATCAATATATTGTTATCTGATTAAGCCTGGCCGTACAAATACTCGATTATTCTCGCGGCCAAGTATCTTCAGGCACTATCACCAGCCATTTGCGCCCAGACAGTACGCACTGGCAACAGACGACACCTATAATCCGTTTTTTACGCTAATTGCACATAGCACCTATCAGCGCAACAAGCCTGCTGTTTGCTGCTGATTTGTACAGGCCCCTTTGTTACCCACAAGCACTTAGACACCCATATTGTTTATTAAGAAACGTTAAAATATTCACTGTAAACATCTTTTAGCATATACATATGCATCGCTGGGCCAGCAAGATAAGCAAGCAATAGTCTTAGCTTAAACTAACTTTTAATACCAACAATAAACGGCCCTAACGGCCCACTTATTGTTTTCGATGTCATTTTTACTCTATCTAATAATAGGCCTGACCTATTTACACATTAGCTCACTACTTCTCTGTGAATCTTACATTAAGATAAAGCATGCCCTCAAACAATGCCTTAATATTCATCGAACTGCCTTTAACGACAATTGATAAACCGGGCTGCACTTCAGGCACGATCGACCTATAGCTCATGTTGGCCTCAGCATAATGAATATCCAACACCAGCCTCATTGGGAAATAGCCATCGAGGAATTTACGTTGGTATGGCCCGGTTCGCAGAGAATAGCTACCATCTTTATTTTTCCACAATGCCCTCGTCTCCAAACTAAGACATAAACGAGCACCCCGTCCTATTTTTTTCATTTGCACCGTATCATTTTCAACCCAAGACTTTTCGATATTGTTACTGGAAATGACTTTTAGTTTACGCACACGTTTATTGATGAACACCACCTGCGCCGCTGGCATCACATCTAGGTTATCATGACATTGCTCCAACCTTACCCAGCCATCGTCCTGACTGCCGGGCAACAGGGTAATAACGTGTTGCGCTTCATGTGGCTTGCGTTGCGGCTCCTGCTTTAAGAATGCCAACTCACCTTCATTGATTAGCTTGAGCGGATCAACAACCTCTTCATCAGAATTAAACCACTCTTCAAGCTCCTCAGCTGTCATTGACTCCCCCGGCGCGGCAATGACCGTGACATGGACGCCAAGTAACAGCACCAGCAACAGCCAGCGAGTAATGTATCTAGCTATATTATTCACAACCACCCCCATCATACTTGATTATTTTAATGAGCCTGCCGCAGATACCAATTCGAGAAACTCTCTACGATAGCCTCGCTCGTCGCTGCCTTGCGCCTTACTGGCCAGATTATAAACCTGATCATAGCTCATAGTATTGATATAGGGGCTGCTGCGTAGCAATTGTCCGAAAGCGGCTACCGCTACTAATCAGGTGGGCATAATTCTCAATATTAGATAAATATCCTACATTAACGTATGAATTATTTGCCCTGGATAAGGGCGGATTATACCCAGGCGAATTATAATTTCGGCCCGTATACGAACCACCGCCACCACAACCACCGATGGACCTTCTTTGCACCACTAACCATGCTGCCGTCACTGAGCAAGGCAACGGCATAGATTACACTCGTACCCGCCAATTTGTAACGTGTTGCCAGGCCGTCGGCCAATGTATTTTCCGCTAACTTATAATGCGAGATAGGCGTTTTTCGATTGTGGTCGAATAACCAAATCTCCCGTACAGTTAACTTTTTATCTTGTAGTAATACTTTCTGAATGATGACATTCACGACCGCACCATTTTCAGCAATATCCGGGGCCTTAAGCACGATGCGGCTTATGCTAATAGTTGCCGATGGAAAAGCATCAATTATATTTTTTGGTAAATTAGCGTTGGCCGAAGGTACAAATAAATGCACTACCATCAATATGGCAGATAACTTGATTATTGTTTTCATGTCACCTCTCCTTTTTGGATGTTGTGATCCAAACAGGAGCATAATTGATGCCATATTTGTAATTACATGATAATCATGAAATTAATTTCATAAATACTGATTGCCTATTCACCCCACCTTGCATCTTGCACGATTAATAATGCATTTGCATACTCATTAATTAAGATAAAAAAATGCGCAAGTAAATTTTTCGAAAATATTTGGAATAAACTCTGCAGAAGCTGATTTTTTTACACATAGTCAATTTTTAACTAGTGACACCCAGTGGCCAAGTGACTGCCGACTGCTCCACCTACAAGATTCCAGAACATATCTTTCCAGCTCCAATATTTCTTACTGATATATTTATCGTGGTATTCTTTCCCGGCACCGATTACCAGACTTATGCTGATACCTGCAGTTGCCGCATCACAATCACTACTACCGTTATTTTTCAGGCCTGCACCGACGCTGGCACCAATCGCAGCAGAAACAGCAAAGTGTTTCGCTTTATCAGGAGCAAACCAGGCATCCTGTTGCTTTTTGCTATTAACAGTAGCGCAAGCAGAAACAGAACACAGCATTATCATAATCAACGGCAATTTGGGCGATGGCATCTATCTATCGATTAACCCCACACAAAAAGCCCTGCCCATTAAAGGGACAGGGCTTTCCTGATTTACAAAAAATAACTATTAGAATTTAATATTCAGGTTCGCCTGTATACGATAACGGTCACGGTCATTGAAGCGCGCATCACTGGCACTGGCACCCAGTGTCGCGGTATCAACAATCCTTTCCATGTCATAATAACGCAGGTCCAGATTGACCCGTTTGGCAATATTGTAATCTAACTGCAAGCGGAAACCATCGAAGTTTGACACGCCGGTACTACCAGGATTGGGGAAGTCATCCTGCGAAAACGTACCATCACCCAGTGGCGCATGCGCCTCAACATCGAAATAATATAAACGCAGGCCTACCTTGTTATTGACCTTGTAGCGTCCTTCGAGCACATAAGCGGTATCATGATCATTGGCGTCACTCTTCAGGTATTCCAGTCCAAAGCGCCAGGGACCTGTGCGCAACTCACCATTGATCATATAATGGTCCTCGGCCTGAAATGTACCTGCTGGCGCATCCAACATCGCACCACCGATGGCTCCTTTCACTTTCATGCCTTGTATTTCGCCTTTATAGACGGCCTGATACAGTAGCACGTCGGTGTCATCCCCCCAGGAATCTTCAGTGACCATCGCATAGGCACCATTCAATGTCAGCGGACCATTTTGGTATACGACGGCGAATGCATCCGGGTTAATGTCCTTGTCCCAGAACATCTCGCTCGACTGCCAGTAGTTTAGTGGCGTCTTGCCGGCATGAAAAGTCAGGTTCGACAGCGGTTTATAAGCGACATAGGCCTGGTCGAAACCGATGTCTGCATTACTGGAACTGTCAGTCGTTCCAAACGAGATATGCGGCGAATTCAGTGCGCTAGTACCGGTTGCCAACCTCGCCACGCCTGACCATTGATCATTCACTTTATAACTGAGACCCAGGCGCGCGCGATAACGGAAACGGTCACGGTCCTGGCTTACACCTGCCGAGGTGGTACGATCATCATATTCAGCACGCAGACGAAAATCGCCATACAATTTTACATTGCCATCTTTGTCCAGATTAATCGCAGCTTGCGCCAGTCCTGCCGGTGCCGTCATTGATGCAATCAGGGCAACGCTTAAAATAGACTTGTTATTAATGATATTCATAGCAAAGTCCTTCCTCTCTATTTAATAATAGTTATTTAAAACGTAATGCCGACATACTGTCATTGATCAGCTCTTTTACCTTGGCATAGTCATTATATAAAAAAACAATATAGGCATCGGCATGATTATTCTTGTGTAATGTCAACATCAAAGCCTGACGATAGTCTGTTGAATAGCTTTCATTCACATCAAACACCGCGGCAGCGGCCCAGCCGGCATTGAAGCGTTGTTGTGATTGCTCAGTCGGGTATTCCCTTCTGGGACTATGACCACCATCTGATAACTGCTCAACGATTGTCTCAAACATCATATTAAACAAATGGTTCGGCTCGGGCGCATTATTATGCGGGTCTTCATAGTCAATCTTGATGCGCTTGATCGGGCGTATACTATAGCGGATCTCCATTAACTCATTCTCATGACGTAGCGCATATTCATACGACAACACGTCATCCTTGGCGGGTGATATTTCATTGAAGCCGGGCATCTCCGTCATGCTGAGTCCCGACTCCTGTAACAACGCAGAGAAGTCTAGTGAATTTTTTGCCGCACATAACGGCACCGAACAAAGCAGAAAAACAAATCCAAAAATTAACTTGAATGAACGCGCCATCAACTCAACCAATTACTCATGATTTATCGGTCGCCTTACTCGCCTTCCCTTGCCATTCATCCAGCAGCTTTTGTGCCGTCTGTTTCCACGACTCGCTTTCGCTCAACTCGATAAACCGTTGCAGGTCCGCGATAGCCAACGGTTTTTTATCCATCGCATCATACACTGCTGCGCGGTTGAAATAGGGTGCCGCAATATCAGCTTGAGCTTCAATACAGGCATTGAAGTCGGCCAATGCAGACTCGTATTCGCCACTGCTGTAACGGATTGCGCCACGATTGAAATGTGCCGCCACCAGACCAGGCTGCAGTTTCAGTGCTTGATCAAGGTCCTTCAATGCCTCCTCGATACTACCAAAGCTGCGATAGGCCTGGGCACGATTAACATGCAACAAGGCATTATGCGGCTCAATAGCAATGGCTGCCTCCAGATCTTGCAATGCCATGCTGGCCTTGCCGGACTCCAGTAGCAGGCTGGCACGCACAGAAAGCAATTCGGCGTTATTGGAAAATTGCTTGATTGCCTGGTCCAGCACATCAAAGGCCTGTTGCGGCCTGCCCTCCTGCTGATGTTGCAACGCAACCAGGATGTGCTTGTCCGGCGTGAGTGCGGCATGCGGATCGTAGGCACCATGTGCGCCTGTGCGCTTTTTGACAGGGGCAGCGGCGTCCGCACTAACCTTACTGACATCTGTGCTTGCCGGTGATACTGTCGCCGCAGCTTTATCACCCCGATCGCACGCTCCTATCCCGATCATAGACACTAGTACGAACAGCAGTGTCCAGTATGTTGACCTTTGCATACTTTTCCTTTTTTCTGCTTTTCAGTGTCTATTTCTTTGCTTTACTGCCAGCATAAGTCTTGAACATCTTGTTCATCAGTTCAATGTGCTGCTCATCTGTCAACGTTCCAGGTTGAGCCACCTTGCCCCATAGTTGTTCATTGGTCATTTCACGGTGACAGCCCATACACAAACCGGTGCGCTTCATACCATCGCGCATTTCCTTGGTCAGGGACCTGGACAATGGCCAGTGTGTACCGACTGTAGCCACCTGCTCGCCCTTATCGTTGACAATCGTGGACAAGTCGAAATCCAACCCGTCAATCTTGGGGATCTGGATCTGGTAACGGCCCGGAATGGGTTTACCGGTCTTCTGGTCAATCAGGTCCTCAATCACATTTTCTGTGCTACGGGCCATAAATACGCCTCCGGAGATACCGTAACCCATGGCCTTCGGATTGTTATGACAACTCTCACAGGTACGCGCCTTGCGCTGTGCTGAATGTGGTTGCACCGGCGCCATATCGATACCTAATGGGATTCGCTTCTGGCCTAATTGCTTCGCCTCGTCTGTAGACCGGCCTGTCTGGTTCAACGCGATGGTCTTGCCCTTACGGTCAACCACGGTATAAATCACCTGACAACCCGGCATCAGTGGGGTGACGCGGCCTTCACCGTTGATACCCAGAACCGGCTCTTCCCAGCGTAGGTAAGAGCGGGTTTCAAACGCCTTACCTGGGCTCTTGATGCCGCCTGTACCGAGGATGGATTCAGCTGTTTCACCATTCGATGTACGCTTGTTACCGGAAGCGACCCAGTCGATATCCTGATAGGGCTTACCATTCTTGTCCTTGCCGTAGTCCATTTTCACATGACAACCATAGCATTGTGGTACCCAGGAGGCATGACAGGCATAACATTCAAGACTCTTCGAATGTTTTTCTACCCGGTCCATCGCCACCATGGCATTCGGGCTCTTCCAGTTGTCATCCAGAGCCAACTGCTTGAGTACCGGCACTTCAAAATCATTACCTGTAGCTGAATGCAGCATGACTTTCTTGCCATCCTTAACGACATTACCAAAGGGATTACCACGTGTAGTTTTTAAATAGCCATCCTTCTTGTCGTAATGGGTTGCGAAACCTGATGTTTCAGGCAATGCAGCATCGGCCAGGCCGCGCGGCTTGCTTGATATCTTCTTGCCGAACTCCTCGCCATAACCCATTGGCAATTCCCATGGGAATTTGCGTGGCGTGCCGTGGCAGTCTTCACATTCGATCTCCACCTGCGCCAATGTAGTTCCAAAGATATTACCGTCACCATGCATATCAATGGTGGTATGACAGTCCTGGCACAACAAGCCCCCTTTGGGATTACCTTCGCGGCTCTTGATCTGGTGATGCAGGTCATCGGAGATAAACAGGTATTTCTTGGTATGCAGTTTGGGCTGTTTCTCGCCCTGCTCATTGAACGGGCTGCCATAGGGGAATTCCATCAGGCCCTGATAGGTCACACCAATACGCTTGCCGCGGTTATGGCAGGAGTTACAGGTTTCAACCGGGATACCTGAATAGGTTCCATTTGGACCCTTAACCTTGGCTTTACGGCTGGATTGGATGCTATGTAGCATCATATGTCCCTGTTTGGTTTTATCGATCGTCGGATCGCCACCTTCGTAGTAGGCATCGTTGCTGTAGGGGATGTGACAGGAGGAACAACCCATGCCACGATAATCACCACGCTTCTCGCGCCCACGCACTCCGACATGGCAACGTTGGCACTGCTGGCGCTGATAGGTCATGCCCGCCAGCTTGGGATCCTTTTCGATTTCCTCGACCGTGGGTTGTGGCACCATTTTCAATTCTTTCGGGAACTGCTTCGGATGGGCCTTGATCATGGCCGCCATGTAATCCTTGTATTCCTTGGTACCGATGTCTGGAACGGCGCCATCGGTATCTGTCACATCATAGTTACCCCACGGCACCTTGTGATCAAACACTTCCTTGATGCCCCAGGTATGCAGGTTACCCTGGATCTTGCCGGCCTCGGTATTCATCAGGGATTTTTCCACGCGCTCCGAATAACCCTTGTGACAGCCGGCCTGACCACAGGTGAACTGGTTAATCCATATACTACCCGGATCACGATAAAATTCCTGTGGACCCTTGGCTGCCTTCAGGCTCTCGGGACTGCCTGCATGCGCATCATTCTTGGTGTTTGCCTTGGGATTACCACCATGGCAGACGACACAGCCATTCGCATCACCATGTCCACTACCGACACCCTTGATCTGTAGCATCATCGCGCTGGTTTCTTCCCGAATCGGCTCTAGGCCTTGATGACATGCCAGACAGCCCTTTTCGGCCGCAAGCTTTTTCGAAACTGTGTCCATTTTAGCCATGGCGGTGGATGAAGCAGACAACAGTAACAGTGCAAGAAGAGTGATTATTTTCATTTTATTCCCCTTTCGTATTTTACCGGCAGCAGATGCGTCCACCTGGCGGAAATTCATCGGGTACTACGGGATTCGGGTATTTTACGTAACTAGAACACATTTATCAGATTACGAGTATTGATTCAGATCAAGAGAATTCAGAATTGTTGCTTTTTGTTGCCTGTTGCATCTGAAGCAGTACTTTAATGTAGTTAAGGATGAGGCAGAAAGCAAAAAACAACCGGCTTTATTTTTGATCAAGCCGATTTTTTCTATTAGCGGATGGAAATAATCTAGCATATCAAGCGTCTATTTCTCCACACCTTCTAGTGGATCACGTATATGTTATTTCTTAATATTTTCTCATGCTTTTGCTGGATGACTTCCTTACACTCCTCTGTAGGTACCTAAAAATGAAGGCATTGCCGTTTTCTCCAAACGTTTAGCGCGATTTATAAATACCACCGGGTTAGCACTGGCTCATGAGTTTTGGCATGATGGCCTTTAACCTAATACTTTAAATCGTCTTTTGTCGATAAAACCCAGATCAGGATTGAAACTGCTAAGGACTCTTTCCCCAGTAATTGTTGTGCCTATTCATCAAAAAGAAGCCACTAACTTGCACCGGGGCGCTAACCATATATAGTTAGACAAAGAAAGCAAAACAGCTTTATCTTTACGGGGTATCAATCGACCTTATTGAAAAAACACTAACTTTCCAATCTTATATGTTATTGTTTTTATTGACTTAATATTACTTTTTATTTTCGCCTAAGATTATATTAGAATATGCTTATTTTATGGTATTCTTAATTTTGTTTATTGGTAAGTCAGCATGCTTCCTTGTACAGTATGCTGACTTTTTTACTAGGTTATATAATTCATGAGCACACCCAAGCCGATCCATGACCCGATCAAACAGCCCGACAGCGAGCGCATCGAGGTCAAAAACACCACCTGTTACATGTGCGCCTGCCGTTGCGGCATCCGCGTGACCCTGCGCGATGGCGAAGTCCGCTATATCCAGGGCAACCCGGACCATCCGCTGAACAAGGGTATCATCTGTGCCAAGGGCTCTTCCGGCATCATGAAGCAATACTCGCCGGCCCGACTGACCAAGCCGCTGCGGCGCAAACCGGGTGCAGACCGCGGTGACAGTGAATTTGAAGAAATCAGCTGGGACGAAGCGTTCTCGATCATGGAAGAGCGCATGGCCAAATTGCGCAAGACCGACCCGAAACAATTCGCGATGTTTACCGGCCGTGACCAGATGCAGGCCATGACCGGTCTGTTTGCCAAACAATATGGCACACCCAACTACGCAGCCCACGGCGGTTTCTGTTCGGTCAATATGGCTGCCGGCATGATCTATACCATTGGCGGTTCCTTCTGGGAATTCGGCGGACCCGACCTGGAGCGCTCCAAGTTGTTCGTCATGATCGGTACTGCTGAAGACCACCACTCCAATCCGCTGAAAATGGAACTGTCCAAATTCAAGCGCCAGGGTGGTAAATTTATCTCGATCAACCCGGTACGTACGGGTTACTCGGCCATCGCCGATGAATGGATCCCGATCAAGCCAGGCACCGATGCCGCGCTTTTGATGGCCCTGAACCATGAAATCATTCGCACCGGTCTGTATGACCGCGATTTTCTGATCGAATACAGTAACTCGGCAGAACTGGTCAACATGGACGATAACAGCACCGAGTATGGCATGTTTGTTCGTGCCGAGGTCCCGGAAGAAGAAGGCTGTTTTGATCCACAGAACAAACTTTGGTGGGATCGCAACACTGACAAAGCAATTGTTGCAGATCGTGCAATCGACCATGACCCCTACCTGCTCGGCGAATATGCACTTCAAGACGGTACTCCGGTCAAGACCTCGTTCCAATTGCTGCATGAACGTCTGGAAAAATACACACCGGAATGGGCCGAAAACATCACCGGTATCCCGGCCGCTACGATTCGTCGTCTGGCCCATGAAATGGGTATCACCGCGCGCGACGAGAAGATCGAATTACCGATCGCCTGGACCGATGTCTGGGGTCGTGAGCACGATACCGTTACCGGTAATCCGGTCTCGTTTCATGCGATGCGCGGCCTGGCTGCCCATTCGAACGGCTTCCATTCTATCCGCGCCCTATCTATATTAATGAGTCTGCTCGGCACCATCGATCGTCCCGGTGGTTTCCGTCACAAGGCACCGTTCCCGCGTCCGATTCCACCGTGCGCGAAAACGCCGAAGGGCCCAGAAGACGTCCAGCCGGAAACCCCTTTGAATGGCATGCCCTTGGGCTGGCCGGCCGATCCCGATGACCTGTTTGTCGATGACAAGGGTGAACCGGTACGCCTGGACAAGGCCTTTTCATGGGAATTCCCACTATCGGTACACGGTATGATGCACAATGCGATCACCAATGCCTGGCGTGGAGACCCGTACACCATCGACACGTTGTTGATTTTCATGGCCAACATGGCCTGGAACTCGAGCATGAACACCGAGCAAGTGCGCGATATGCTCAACGACAAGGACGACAACGGCGAATACAAGATCCCGTACCTGATCGTTTGCGATGCCTTCCAGTCAGAAATGGTTTCGTATGCCGATCTGGTGCTGCCAGACACAACCTACCTGGAACGTCATGATGTCATGTCCATGCTCGACCGCCCGATTTCTGAATACGATGGTCCGGTCGACTCGGTACGTATTCCGGTGCTGCCGCCAACAGGTGAGTGCAAGCCATTCCAGGAAGTCCTGCTCGAACTGGGTACGCGCCTGAAACTACCGGCTTTCGTCAATGAAAAAGGTGAACGCAAGTTCCGCGACTATCCAGACTTTGTCGTCAACTTTGAGACTGAACCCGGTTCCGGTATCGGCTTCCTGTCCGGCTGGCGTGGCAAGGGCGGCGAACAATTCATGAAAGGTGAACCGAACCCGAACCAATGGGAAATGTACGAGAAGAACAACTGCGTGTTCCATTATGAGCTACCACGTTCTTTCCAGTATATGCGAAACTGGAACAAGGGTTATCTGGAATGGGCCCAGGAACATCGCCTGACCCGCTATGCCGAGCCGATTAACATTCATATCTATTCCGAGGTACTGCAGAAATTCCGCATGGCCGCACAGGGTAAATCCGATGGCAAGCAGCCGCCGGATCATTTACGCAAACGTGTTGAGACCTATTTCGATCCGTTGCCGTTCTACTATGAACCATTGGAATCGCAGCTGACCGACAAGCACAAGTATCCGCTGAATGCCGTCACACAACGACCCATGGCCATGTACCATTCATGGGACTCACAGAATGCCTGGTTGCGCCAGATCCACACCTACAATTATCTGTATGTGAATTCGGCCACTGCCAAGGCAGAGGGTATCGCTGATGGCGACTGGCTCTGGGTTGAATCGCAATGGGGCAAGGTGCGTTGCCTGTGCCGTTACTCCGAGGCACTTGAGCCAGGCACCGTTTGGACCTGGAACGCCATCGGCAAGGCCAGCGGCGCCTGGAACCTGGAGCCGAATGCGAATGAATCCAAGCAAGGCTTCCTGTTGAATCACGTGATTTCAGAAGAACTGCCCGCACATGATGCTGGCGAACACATTTCTAACTCTGACCCCGTTACAGGACAGGCCGGTTGGTATGATGTGCGCGTACGTATCTACAAGGTCGGCGACAATGAGAAGCCTGTCACTATGCCACAGTTTGATCCGGTCAAACCGGCTCCCGGCCAACCGAAACGCAAATCCTGGCTAGGGTTTTTTGCTGGAGGCAAAAAACAGTAGCTTGTTGCGAGTAGCTAGTAGCGAGGTTTCAATTTTTTATCTCGCCACTTGCACTTGCCACTTACGTAAGTAATGAACATTAAGTAGGAAGCATTAGTAATAGATTTGAACGTCTGCGTTGGCTGCCATGCCTGCGTGACCAGTTGCAAGCAGTGGAACACATCAGGGCCTGCTGGCGCGATGAGTGATGATAATCCTTATGGCAAGGATCCGACCGGTACCTTCTTCAACCGTGTACAGTCGTTCGAGATTGGTGATTACCCCAATACCGAGCTGGTGCATTTCCCGAAAAGCTGCCTGCACTGCGAAGAACCACCTTGTGTACCCGTGTGTCCAACCGGCGCCAGTTACAAGCGTGAAGAAGATGGCATCGTCCTGGTCGACTATGACAAATGCATAGGCTGCAAATACTGTTCATGGGCATGCCCTTATGGCGCACGTGAACTGGACGAACATCAGAAGGTCATGAAAAAGTGCACCTTATGTGTCGACAGAATTTATGATGAAGCCTTGCCTGAAGCAGAGCGCAAGCCGGCCTGTGTACTGGCCTGCCCAACCAACGCACGTTTATTCGGCGATGTTCACGATTCCGAATCAGAGGTATCTGTGACGATTCGTGAGTCCGGTGGTTACCAGCTGATGCCCGAGTGGGGAACCCAACCAGCGAACCACTATCTGCCCCGACGCAAGACCAAGATCAAGATCCACGAAGATGAATTGATCCGTGCAGATAACCCGCTGAAGAAGGAAGGCCTTAAACCGAAGACGGTTGTTGATGAGGCCACCTTGGATGATGTTACCAGTTGGTAACATCATCAGTAGCGAGTGGCTAGTAGCGGGTAGCTAGGAAAAGCACTGCCACTGCATATTTTAAATTAAATTATATCCGGTCGTTTTAAGACTACCGGTGACATTTGCAAGAGCGAGAAGGCTGGTTTTCCTAGCGACTAGCCACTCGCAACTAGCTACTGGAGTTCACGACCATGCATCCCGCATTATCAGTTATATTTTTGACGACACTTATCGGCGCAGGCCAAGGCCTGTTTCTGGCCTTGTTCACGGCACAAAGTTATGCCGCCGTTGATTTTGTCACCATTCAGAATCCGCAACAGTTCTATGCTTATGGCAGCGGCATTGCATTGCTGCTGTTAATCGGTGGGCTGCTGGCATCATTCTTCCATCTGGGTCATCCGGAACGCGCATGGCGCTCGGTTGCCCGCTGGCGCACATCATGGTTATCACGTGAAGTCATCGCGCTGCCGGCCTTTATGTTTTTTGTATTCGTTTATGGCGTCATGCATTATTTTGGTTGGGATCCGCTCGTCATTAAGACTGAACATCCTCTGCAGGGTCAGTTATCGTTATATATCGGCATTATTGGCACGGTGCTTTGTTTCGCACTATTTATCTGTACTGCGATGATCTATGCCTGCCTGAAGTTCTTACAGGAGTGGCACAGCCCATTAACGGTTATTAACTACACCCTGCTCGGTACCGCCTCCGGTTTCACGCTGGCGACTGCCTACTCGGCCATGATGGCACCCGAACTGGTCACCTTGTTTGGCACCTGGGCAACAATCATTACCTTAACCGCCTTGGTTAGCCGTACTGCCTCACTACTACGCAATGCACGTATTAAGCATAAATCCTCATTACAAACCGCCATTGGCGTGCGTCATACTAATATTCAACAGAAGGCCATGGGGCTTATGGGTGGATCGTTTAATACACGCGAGTTCTTCCATGGCGCAAAGATGGGCCTGTTCAAATCAATGAAATGGATATTCCTGGTGCTGGTATTTCTGGTGCCGGTCGTGCTACTGGCTACTGGTATGCGTAGTGCCAGCATCGACATCCTGATAACCGCGTTTGTGGCGCAATACCTGGGCTTGCTGGCAGAGCGCTGGTTCTTTTTTGCTCAGGCCAAACATCCTCAGAATCTGTATTACCAAACGATCTAGAAACCGCGGGGCTAGCATCCCCAGGCACGATCATCGATCGCGCCTGCGTCCGACTTAATCTAGCCTGCGCACTTGATTCGATTTCGCCCTGATTTCTTTGCCTCATACAAGGCAACATCAGCGGCATTAATCAATTCATTATCTTCACTCGCATTAAACGATGTTGCCAACCCGGCACTGAAACTACACGCAAATTGCTCACCTTCATGCTGATGCATGATCTCTCCGAACTGATGACGCAAATTATTGATCAATTCTTCGGCATTGCTGATATCTGTGTCTGGCAAGATTAAGGCAAATTCCTCACCACCATATCGGCCAAGAATGTCGGATTGCCGCAGCCGCTGCTGCAATAATCGCGACAGGCTCTTGATAACCCGATCACCTACCTGGTGCCCATAACGATCGTTGACCGACTTGAAACGATCAATATCAATCATTGCAAAAACCAGTGAACGCTTTTGTCTAACAGCGAGCGCCAACTCTGTCTTCAATCGCGTCTTGATAGCAACATGATTTAGCAAGCCGGTCAGACTGTCATTAAACATCATAGACCGCAACTTTCTAAAACGCTCAACTCGCAGGCTGGCGGAACTAAAGAGTTGTTCGTCTTCCACCGGTTTTTGCAAAAAGTCATCTGCCCCCAGCTTCATTGCCGCCACCTGTTGCAGGCTATCACTTTCTGTCGACAGGAATACGATCGGAATCCCTGCCAACTCATCTTTTTGTCTGACTATTTTGGCTGCTTCAAGCCCGGTACATCCGGGCATGTAGATATCCATCAAGATCAGCTCGGCATTAAATTCCTTTAATAATTCAAATAGGCCAGCAGGGTTTGTTAATACCTCGACCAACATCCCGCGCTCGCGCAACACCAATGCATAATGTTCTGCCAGCAAAGGCATGTCATCGATAATAATGACCCGATAAGGATCGAAATACTCGGATTGTAACAACACATCCAGCTTGTCTAGTAATTCGCCATAGACAATTGGCTTACTCAGATAATCATCCCCCCCGGCACGGACGGCGGCAAGATGCGCTTCCCAGTCATCCCGGTTCGAGATAAAGATGACCGGGATCTCCTGCTTCAGATCTGTAGTGACCTCCTTGAAAAATGCCGGACCTGACAATTCCCCCGTGGGTAAATTAACATCGACTATCATGGCTTTAGGTAACTGCTTACTGACACCAAGGCGTGCAGCTTCACAATCTGCGAACACCTGGACTTCGTAGCCAAAATGCGTCAACTGTGTACTTAACTCCTCAGCCAGCAGGAGGTCATCCTCAACCACATAAATCAGTTGTTTATCGGTATCACTAGCGACGCTAACCTCGGCTTGCGGGCGACAATCAAGGTCCTGGTAAACAATATCAGGATCAGCACGGGCGAGTCCAGAAATGTTATCCAGGGCATTGGTTATGGACTCTCGCATTTCTCCGTCCAGGTTATAATCGAAGCGCAACTGCAGTAGGGTTTTCTCAAGCTCGCGCGTGTGCTGACTCAAAGCAGGAAAACCAAAGGTACCTGCCGAGCCTGCCAGGTTATGCACACTTCTATTTAAATTATCCAGCACCTCCTGGTCGTCAGTCTGTTGTAACTGATCCCATAAAATCTGCAAATCTGATATCTTTTGTGGCAAGGCACTGACATATTTGGCCTGCAGCTGCTGCAGCTTTTCCCGTTTTGTAGGTGATTGATTAGTTATGACTGCGACCCCATATGCTCATAATCTGCTCGGCCAGTGTCATCGGATCAAAAGGTTTTGGAATAACATCTAATGCACCAACATTGTAGAGCTCCGTCAACTCATCCTGCTGCACCTTTGCAGTCACGAATATGGCCGGGACGTCTTCAAGTCCATCTAGTTTGCGTATACTTTTTAGCGTTGCTTTACCATCCATCCCCGGCATCATCACGTCCAGCAACAACAGATCAGGCTTAAAATCAACTGCTTTCTCTATCGCTTCAGGACCTGACGAGCAAAAAAGCAATTCAAAGTTTTCATCCTCAAGGGCGAAATTGGCGACCTCACGAATATCCGCTTCATCTTCCACATATAATAGCCTTAAATCAACCATAATTCTTTTCTCGATACGACTGTTGCAATACCCGCCTCACCGTCTTTAGCAACAATTCACCATTGGTCCTCGATTTAGTCAATGCGGCCTCAACCTGTTCAATAATTTTTTTATCAGGTTCTAGACCAGAAAAGATAACGACGGGGCAACAGGCTTTTAATTCATCCAACAAGTCAAGGCCAGAACCGTCGGGCAAGCTCAAATCAAGGATTAATAAATCATAGGCTCCCGCTTTCAAGCGCGCGCGAGCCTGCTCAAGACTGGTCACGTAATCGATATCCCCAACCTCTTCCAGTAGCGCCCTGGTAATCTGCACCACATCGAGGTCATCCTCAACATGCAATACGCGTGGCTGCTTGTTATTAGCCAACACCTGCTGCAAGGCCATGGATAATCTACCACGCTCAATAGGTTTTTGAATCCAGTCAATCATCGTAAACGCATCGCCGACGAGCTCCTGTCGTGCATCATCAGCACGTGCAGAGACAACAATTACCGGCAGCAATTCAGTGCCTTCTGTACTTCGAATATCCTGAATCAATTGCAAGCCATCACCATCCGGCAAAGTCAGATCAAGCAATAACAGCTGGTAGTCATGCGCAGCTAATAAATCCCTGGCATCATTCAACGTTGCAGCAATGTCACTGCGAAAACCATCCTGATCCAGCAGATTTACTAAAATCTCTGCTACATCGCTATTGTCCTCACAAATTAGAACCCTTGGCAAACTGGCATTTTCATTTGCTGCCAGCCTGACGCTCTTCCATTCCGGCAGATCGAAGAAAAACTCTGTACCCTGCCCCACCTCACTGCGATAGTCTATGTGACCGGCATGTTGATCTATAATAGCCTTAGTGATGGCCAGGCCCAGGCCCGTTCCACCCTTGTCGCGTGTATCCGAGCTGTCCGCCTGCGCAAAGCGAGCGAAAATTCTTGAACGAAATTCTTCAGGAATCCCGGCACCCGTATCGCTTATAGAAACACGGAACTTGTCGGCATTCTTTTTCAGCTCTATCATCACAACCGAACCTTCATTTGAATATTTGACCGCATTGGATATCAGGTTGGCCAGCACCTGTGAAAGCCTATGTTCGTCTGCATACACAAGTGCCTCATCTACGGAAGCGCCTGCAAAAGACAAGGTCACCTTATGTGAGTGCGCAAACGAGTCATTATCCTCTATCGCCCTTTTTATCAGTTCAACAAGGTCGATGCTGTGCATCTCGAACTCAAGGTGTCCGGCATCAATTTTTTCAAGATCAAGAATATCATTTATAAGGAAGGTTAAACGTTCACTGTTACGGTTGGCCATTTCGAGCATATGCCGAACCTTCCTCGGTAATTCACCTGCGGTCTTTCCAAGCACGAGACTCAATGCACCCCGAATTGAAGTCAATGGCGTCCGTAATTCATGGCTGACAGTAGACACAAACTCACTCTTCATACGATCGACTTTCTTACGTTCACTAATATCACGAACCACCGCAGTAAAATAACGTCGGCCACCGAGTATCATCTCATTAACTGCGAATTCAATCGGCACGTAAGACCCGTCTTTTCGCATACCATTTGCCTCGACGCGCCTTCCCATCAAGGTGGCTTCACCCGTCGTCAGGTATTTCTGCAAATATTGCTGATATTCATACGCTTCTTTCTCCGGCAACAGGTCTTTGAATGGCATACCAATTAATTCTTCGGCTGAATAGCCAAATAATTCGCTGCCAGCTGTATTAAGGGAATCAATATTACCCACTTCATTAATAGTAATGATCGCGTCAACCACAGTATCCAGAATAGTTGCCAGACGTGCTGCGTTGTCCTGCAAGTCATTATCAATCTTAATGCGCGTAATTTCATTACCTACCCACTGTGCGAATATCCTTAACAGTGAGAAGTCACCTTTGTTAAACGGCTTCTCCAGTGCATCCGGACCGGAAAAGTTCAACGTCCCATATAACTCCCCTTCGATCATCAATGGTGTACCGATATATGCCTCAAGTGCGGAACTTTTATAACATGGATGCTGGCTATTCAGGCTTTTGCCTACGTGGTGATAGCCTACCGGCTGCAAGGTCTTACTTGCCTCACTGCAATATGTTTCTTGCAGGTCATACTCCGAGCCCGGCTCTATCTTTAGGATGCTGCCAACCACATGCTCTACAGTATAGCGTTGACCGTCTATACGGCTCATGATAGCAATTGGCAGGCCAAAGAATTTCCGGCCCAACTCCAACAAGGCATGAATCCTTTCTTCAAATACCATCCCAGGCTGGGACGTAATATCATGCAAATCTTCCAGCGCCATTGCATAGCGCTTTTCCTGTTGTTCCGCTTGCTTGCGTTCGGAAATATCACGCACAATAGCAATAAATCGGCCACCGCCATTCGGCTCCCTGACCAATTGCAGAAAAATCTCTACCGGAAAATCCACCCCATCCTTACGCCGATGCACCGTTTCGAAATGCAGTACGTCTTCTTTTGCAGCGAGCAGTGGTTGAATCATTTCCCGGAATTCAGTTTCCTCATACATTGGCTTAATATCATACGGTGTCATTTGCAAAAGCTCTTCCTGGGTATAACCCATGCTTTCAACGGCACCCCGATTCATATAGATAAAATGCAGATCCTCCTGATCAAACATAAAAATCATATCGAGCGTATTATCCAGAACATATTTGAATCTATCTAATTCATTGCTGGCACGCTGTTTAGCCAACTGCTCAATAGAGCCTTTTTCGCGGATAGACATACGTAGATAGGCAATCAGTGAAGCTGTCAACAAAAAACCTATCATCAACGCCAACGCGGCTATCCAGTTAAACCCTTGCACCAGACTACCTTGTGTAGGTCTTGCCACTACCTGCCAGGTCTTACCCCCAACAATAAATTCATACGACTCATGCACACCCATAAGCGCCTGCGACCTGGATAAAACAGGCGCCTGATATTGTTGACGTAAAGGTGATTGATGCAAGTAAAGCAGACTCTTGTCTGCAGACGCCTTAACATCATAGAGGTAGATATCGACATCTTGTTGCATATACTGAGTATGAAGCCTTTCAGAAAACAGACCCTCAACCATTTCTCGTACGCTGACATAAGACAGAATGTACCCTCGTACATCTTGTTCAACTTGATTACCTTTACCCAGCGCTGCTGTGTTGTATACAGGCTTTACAAATACTACGCTTCTGCCTGCATCGACAGCACCCAGGTCCAAGATGCTACTGACAAAAGTCTCACCACTTTCTTTAGCCTTTGCCAACAAATCGATCAACGCTGGGCCATTAGCAAAAGCCTTTTCAGCATGACCCTGATATCCCTTCCTAGACACCGCAAATAGCACTGAATATTTCTGCTTTCGACTACCTGCTGCAACGTAGGGCAGCCATTGAATCACATTGATGTTCTGCGTAGCCTCCATGACTGGGGTTACAAATGTTTTAAAGGCCGTGCCAGTAACCTCTTTTGAACTCTGAAAAAACGAGGCAATAGAATTCAACTCTATTAAATTAACACCCACATGCTCCTCGAGTGAAACCACACGTTCGTATGCAATTTTTTCAAATTGACTTGCCGCATTACTTTGTTCGTATTTGGCAACAATCACATAGGCAATCACCGACAAAACACTGCCCATGATGACAGTAAAAATAACAGGAAAACTGGCTGGATATCTAAACATCAGTTAATCGCATCTAAAATCAATTATCGTGAATTGCACAAGGAGTTTTCTAATACCTAATATTATAGTCGCATGCCTAAGCTACATACGATGGGGAAATGTGAACAACTGTCACAGACAAGTCATAACGGACGCCTCACAAGCAAGCAACTCATCCACAAGTTTACTGACCATGGTTTGGATGGATACTATGTTTTCGCTTTGCGCCTAATTTGGGTACCTCATATTAACTCACATCAATAACTGCCTGGAAACTGTGCTAATAAAATCAATAATCTGAACAAAAAAAATAAAGCCTGGCCACTATCATTCCGCGCCTCATCTGCTCTAAATATTGTAATCATTTCACTGTTTATATCTATATAAACATAGGGTTATATGGTTTTTGCGGCAATTCAGCCAAGGTCGGTTCGCGCCGGCTATTCGACATATTTATAAAGGCATTATTAATCTCATGGCAAAATATCGCCCTGGCTACACCACCCGATGCCGATCCTCTGCTATAGTTCGCTCACATTTATCGGGCCAAATCCGGTGCGACCTGGGAGCGCCACTTCCCTGACTGTAAGCACGTGGCGGCAAAAAGTAACTGGCCTACGACATATATAATGATAGTTATCACAAAGAGGATAGACGCATGATCAAGCCCATTGGATCAGACGAACTGATGCCGTTATTTGTCTATGATACAGACGAACATGATACCCTGAGTAAGGAAGCCGAAGGACTACCTTCAATTCTTATCAGCTCCGCTGCCGCAGGTAATGCGGTAATGATGGGCGGTGGATATTTCACACCGTTGAATGGCTACATGAACGTGGCTGACGCAATCAGCGTAGCGGAAACCATGAAAATGACCTCTGGTCAGTTCTTCCCGGTTCCAGTTTTAAACCTGGTCGAAAATGCCGATGGCATTAGTGCCGGATCACGCATTGCACTGCGCGACCCTAATGTCGATGGCAACCCGGTTATCGCAGTACAGGATGTGGTCGCCGTCGAAGAGGTCACTGCTGAACAGATGGCGATGATGACTGACAAGGTCTATCGTACCGATGACATGGAACACCCGGGTGTCAACGCCTTCAATACGGTTGGCCGCATTGCCATCTCCGGACCGATCAAGGTCCTCAATTTCAGCTACTTCAACACTGAATTCCCAGACACCTTCCGTACCGCTGTAGAAATTCGTAACGAAATACAGGAACACGGCTGGAAAAAGGTCGTCGCCTTCCAAACCCGTAATCCGATGCATCTGGCGCATGAGGAGTTATGCCACATGGCCATGGAACGATTGGGTTGTGACGGCCTCGTCATTCACATGCTACTGGGTAAACTGAAGCCCGGCGATATCCCTGCACCGGTACGTGATGCCGCCATCCGCAAGATGGTCGAGCTGTACTTCCCACCGAATAGCGCCATGGTCACCGGCTACGGCTTCGATATGCTTTATGCAGGTCCACGTGAGGCCGTGCTACATGCCTATTTCCGTCAGAATATGGGTGCCACCCATTTCATTATCGGTCGTGACCATGCCGGCGTCGGTGATTACTACGGTGCCTTTGATGCACAGACTATTTTCGATGACGAAGTACCTGCAGGTGCAATGGAAATCGAAATTTTCAAGGCCGATCATACTGCCTGGTCGAAGAAATTGAATAAGGTCATCATGATGCGCGAAGCACCGGACCATGAAAAGGAAGACTTCGTGCTGTTGTCCGGCACCAAGGTGCGTGAAATGCTGGGTAATGGCACTGCCCCACCAAAGGAATTTTCACGCCCTGAAGTGGCACAGATACTGATTAATTATTACCAAAGCCTGTAAACTTAATCACGTAAAAAACAAACCCTCCTGACGGAGGGTTTGTTTTTTTCAGGTATCAGATTTTATTTTTATTCAGTTTTCTCTTCAGCCGCCTTTTTCAGGAATGGCGTCAAGGTCTTTGACAATTCGATAGCATTGAACTTGGGACAATAGGCATCAGCACCCACAGAACGACCAAGATTCATATTCGCATCAGCCGATAGTGATGAGTGCATGATGACCGGAATACCTTTGAAACGTGCGTCTGATTTAATCTTGCGCGTTAATACATAACCATCCATACCCGGCATCTCAATATCGGTCAGTATTACCGAAACCATTTCATAGACTGGCGTATTGGTTTGTTCTGCCCTGTTCGCCAATTCATCCAGTTTTTCCCAGGCCTCAACGCCATTTTTTGCCACCAGTGAGTTAACGCCCATGGCCTTCAATGCACCCTCGATCTGTTTACGCGCTACCGAAGAATCATCGGCAAATAGGATAGTTGTTTTTATCCCCATGTCCTCAATGTCCGCATAAACATCTTCATCAACACCCAGTGAAACCGTTTCCGCTAACACCTTCTCAACATCCAACAACATCACGATACGGTCATCTTTCAACTCCGATACCGCCGTCACCAGACCGCCGTGTCGATGTGCCATCATCGGCGGTGGCACCCTGATATCATTCCATTCCATTCGCAGGATTTGCTCGACCGAGTTAACCAGGAAGCCCTGTATAGCACGATTGTATTCGGTCACGATCAGGATTTGTGGCGGGTCATCCACATCCAGGTCGCAAAAATGACCGAGGTCTATCACCGGAATCATGGTGCCACGTAAACTGACCATCCCCTGCACACCCGGCGGCATGTCTGGCGCACGGGTAATGTCCGGCAGATTCATGACCTCTCGGACCTTGAAGACATTGATACCAAAGACTTCATCACGCCCAGTTTCTCTATTCTTACCCAGACTAAACAGTAAGATCTCCAGTCTATTGGCGCCAGCTAACTGCGTGCGCTCATCGACTGACTGCATAAAATTAGACATGTTTTCTAGCCCTCGCCTTCTATTTTTTCTTTCATATAGCAGTTGTTTCGTCTGATTCGGTCAGGACTTGAGGAAAAATAGACCATTATCAAGCTAATGTTTAACGTTTGAAGGGGGCAGGATCGATGCACATGCCTAGCGGGCCCGGAGGGTGCACGATGCATCGACCCGGCCAGAAGAAAGATATCTATTTAAAATAGAGAGTTAAGAATCTTTCAGACTGGACGGAATCCTATGCGACAGCCACCATCTGACAGCTATAACCATGAATAATAATAGGGAATTAACCTGGCTTGCTTGTGACTCTGTGGGAGCGGCCCTTGGCCGCGATCAATCGAGTAGCTAGGGTCGAGTAGCTAGTGGCTAGAAAAAGACTAAAATTTAGGCCCTGTTTTACCTCGCTACTAGCCACTCGACCCTAGCTACTGTTTTTTCGCGGCCAAGGGCCGCTCCCACAGCTTGTTGAGACAAAATCCAAGGTCTATGGGTATTACCTTTTGGACAAAAGCGCTGGTTATCGTTTTTTCTTTTTGCTTGCTGCCTTCTTTTTTACCGGCGCCTTTTTTCTGGCAACGGACTTTTTTGTAACCGACTTCTTTGCTGCGACCTTTTTCTTGACTGTCTTCTTCACCGCGACTTTCTTGGAAGTAGGCTTTTTCCTGGCAGTAGACGTCTTTTTCTTCGCTGCCGTCTTCTTTGCCACTGTCTTTTTCTTGGCGGGGGCCTTCGTCGTCGTTTTCTTTTTTACTGCGGTCTTTTTCTTCGCGACTTTTCCGCTGGTTTTTTTCGTCGTCGTTTTTTTCTTAGCAGCCGACCCCGCCTTCTTCACGGGCACCTTTTTTTGTGGTGTTTTTTTGCCTGTTTTTGCTGTTGTTTTGCTCTTTTTCGCGGCCACCTTTTTCTTCGCAGTCACTTTCTTTTTGGGCGCAGGCTTGCTTTCACTAGCAGGCCGTTCCTCGACCTGGGCTTCCTGCGCCTTGGACAAAATCATCTGCTCAAGGGCCTCTACCGTGGGCATCATGATCTCTTCATCATCATCCTCAATGCTATCCAATAGCTGGGATATGGCCGCAAAAATATCCTCCGCTTCGCCAATACCCTGGACAACACGTAACCTTCCCTGCTGTTTATAGTAATCGATCACTGGCATGATCTGGGATTCGTACACGCGATAACGGTTACTAATGATCTCTTCATTATCATCAGCGCGGTGACGGAGGTTGCCTCCACATAGATCACACTGGCCATCCATTTTCGGTGGATCGGTAAAAATATTGTGCACATGTCCGCAAGAGCTGCAGGCACGGCGGCCAGTGATACGCTGCATCAATGCATCAAAATCCGTTTCAAGCAGCAACGCCAGGTGCAATGGACGGCCCATCGATTGTAATAATATATCCAGGGCCTGGGCCTGGGCTATATTTTCCGGGTAGCCGTCCAGCGTAAATCCCTTGCTTGCGTCGGGTCGTGACAGCCGTTCCCTGATGATATTGGCCATCAGTTCATCCGACACCGGATTACCATTATCCAATAGTGACCTGGCCTGAATGCCTGATGGTGTACCAGCGGCCATGGCTTCACGCAGCAGTTCGCCGACAGCGATCTCTGGGATACCGTATTTCTCTACTATTAGCCGGGCCTGAGTACCCTTTCCCGATCCGGGAGCACCGAACAGAACCACCCTCATGCATAAATCCTCATTACATTGTTTTTATTGATTTTTTTATGCTGCCCTATCTTCCTATGTACACATCTCAGTGGCCACATAGACTGAAAACGAGCTATATATATAGATAGTCTGCATAGTTTTTCACGCAGATATCTTCCTCAATGGTTTAAGCTACTATTAGTTACGTTGCGAAGTCAATGAAATCCATGCAATTTCTATCAAGATGCGCTATTCTTCTGCCCTCGTAAAAGTTCTGCAACGATCAATCGGGATGTATTTATGCCTAAAATAGCGGATATCTCTGACCGCGAACTCAGCGCCGGCACCGATGAGTATGACGGCCTCGCACAGTGTGTCGTCTCCATCTTACAGACCCAGGTCGATCATGAACGTGCCGCACCGGTCTCTACGGAATCCTGAAAATCACGATCACGGAATTATTCAAAGATAACATCATCTTCATATAACAATATCATCATATCTATCTAAAGAGAGGAAACTACATGGCCAAGAAGAATGCCTTTTATGCACAATCAGGTGGAGTCACCGCAGTCATCAATGCCTCCGCATGCGGCGTTATTGAAACTGCACGCAAGAACAAAGACAAGATCGGTAAAGTCTATGCCGGACGAAACGGCATCATCGGCGCCTTGACCGAAGACCTGATCGATACCAGCAAAGAATCCGCCAGGGACATCGCAGCACTGCGTCATACACCTTCCGGCGCATTCGGCTCCTGTCGTTATAAACTAAAAAGCCTGGAAGAAAATCGCCGCGAGTATGAGCGCCTGATCGAGGTCTTTGCCGCGCATAACATCGGCTACTTTTTCTATAATGGCGGCGGCGATTCTGCCGATACCTGCCTGAAGGTCTCACAACTGGCCAAGAGCATGGGCGCACCTATCCAGGCTATTCATGTTCCAAAAACAGTTGATAACGACCTGCCGATAACGGATAACTGCCCGGGTTTCGGCTCTGTAGCCAAATACATCGCCATCTCCACGCGCGAAGCAAGCTTTGATGTTGCCTCAATGGCCAAGACTTCTACCAAGGTCTTTGTACTGGAAGTCATGGGACGCCACGCTGGCTGGATTGCGGCCGCTGGTGGTATGGCTTCAAGCGAAGACTGCGAAATCCCGGTGCTTATCCTGTTCCCGGAAGTGAACTTCAGCCAGGGTAAATTCCTCAAGGCCGTTAAAGAGAAAGTGAAGAAATTTGGTTACTGCTCGATTGTGGTTTCTGAAGGTGTGCATGATCGCAGCGGAAAATTCCTCGCCGACCAGGGCCTCAAGGATGCCTTCGGTCACGCCCAACTGGGTGGTGTCGCTCCGGTAATCGCCAATATGGTTCGCGATAAACTTGGTTACAAATATCATTGGGCCGTGGCCGATTACCTGCAACGTGCCGCACGCCATATTGCTTCCAAGAGTGATGTCGAACAAGCCTACGCCATGGGCAAGGCCGCTGTCGAGCTGGCACTGAAGGGTGAAAACTCGGTCATGCCTACCGTTGTGCGTAAATCCAACAAGCCTTATCGTTGGAGCATCGGCAAGGCCAAACTGTCACGCGTTGCCAACGTCGAAAAAATGATGCCGAAGAGTTTTATCACAAAAGATGGTTTTGGTATTACCAAGAAATGCCGTGATTACCTGGCGCCATTGATGCAGGGCGAGGATTACCCTCCGTATGGCAAGGACGGTATGCCGAAATATGTGCAGCTGAAGAAGGTTGCCGTGAAAAAGAAACTCGACAAGGATTTCAAAGTTAAGTAAGTCATTACAATAGCTTACTAGAATAAAAGGGGGCCTGCGGCCCCTTTTTTCTGATCTGTAAAAAGTCTGTTAATATATAGATAAACGGAATCTCGTTTAACATTAATTGAGAATGGACCACAATGTAATATGACTCTGGGAAATGCCAATGAATTGCACGCCGTACAGGCATTGATGGGAAGCAGCTATTATCGTAATGGCGCCGAGGTTCAGCGCGAACATGAATATGCAGCGGTGGATGGCCTGATAAACACCCTGGTGCTGGAAAAAATACTCAGCTTCCAACCAGGAACAGAATTCTGATTATTAATAAGCCTCTGCAGATTTGCCGGGGCTTTTTTTATGTCTGTAACAAACGTGCAGACATTAAGACACGCTGACAATAGTTTTCATCTTTATCGGTGTGTGTCAGTAGCAAGCGCAACATACTAATAAATTATAAATAACGAGGAGGAAGTGGTTATGTTCTTAGGTCTGAATGGACTGACTATTGCGATTATTTGTGCCTTTCTGGCGTTGATATACGGCGTTGTCTCGATTAAGTGGATCCTTGCCAAACCCATGGGCAATGACCGCATGCAGGAGATCGCCGCAGCCATACAGGAAGGAGCCACTGCCTATCTCAATCGCCAGTATATGGCCATTGGGATTGTAGGCGCGATTATATTTATCGCCTTGTTTATCTTCCTGGAGAAATACACGGCCATCGGTTTTGCCGTCGGTGCGATACTGTCGGGCCTGACCGGTTACATCGGCATGAACATTTCGGTCCGCGCCAATTCACGTACTGCCGAGGCCGCCCATGACGGTCTCAATGCAGCCATGCAGATCGCTTTCCGCGGTGGCGCCATTACCGGTATGCTGGTGGTAGGCCTGGCACTGCTGGGCGTTGCCGGTTTCTATTACATCCTGCTGGCCATGGGTGTCGAAGATCCGATTCATCCTTTAGTCGGCCTGGCCTTCGGTGGTTCATTGATCTCGATCTTTGCCCGTCTCGGTGGCGGTATCTTTACCAAAGGCGCGGATGTTGGCGCCGACATCGTTGGTAAGGTCGAGGCCGGTATTCCGGAAGATGACCCGCGCAACCCGGCCGTCATCGCCGACAATGTCGGTGACAATGTCGGCGACTGCGCCGGTATGGCTGCTGACCTGTTTGAGACCTATGCCGTCACCGTGGTCGCGACCATGCTACTGGGTACACTGTTATTAACCGATATTGCCACCCAGGCGGCCATCTACCCACTGGTCCTTGGCGGCGTGTCGATTGTCGCATCCATTATCGGTACTTTTTTCGTCAAGGCGCGTGAGGGTGGTAAAATCATGAACGCCTTGTATCGCGGCCTGATAGTTGCCGCCGGACTGGCAGCAATTGCGTTCTATTTTGTCACCCAAGCCATTATGGGAGCCAGCATCACCCTCGATGGCCACAGCATGTCGACCATGAATCTGTTCTATTGTGCCCTCATCGGCCTCGGGCTGACCGCGGCCATGGTGGTGATCACCGAGTATTACACCGCCACCGAATTTGGTCCGGTCAAGCGTATCGCCGCCGCTTCCACTACTGGTGACGGTACCAATGTCATCGCCGGACTGGGAATTTCGATGAAATCCACGGCAGCACCGGTACTGGTCATATGCGCCTCTATCTGGGGCGCCTATGAACTGGCTGGCCTATACGGTATTGCTATTGCAGCGACTTCGATGTTGTCCATGACCGGCATTATCGTCGCCCTCGATGCCTATGGACCGATCACCGACAATGCCGGTGGTATCGCTGAAATGGCCGAGCTGGACGAGAAGATCCGTAACATCACCGATCCCCTGGATGCGGTGGGTAATACCACCAAGGCCGTGACCAAGGGCTATGCCATCGGTTCGGCAGGTCTGGCGGCGTTGGTTCTGTTTGCAGACTACACCCATGCCCTGGAAGGCATGGGCGGTGAGGCCCTTAATTTCTCACTCGACAATCACATGGTCATCATTGGTCTGTTTATCGGTGGACTGGTGCCCTACCTGTTTGGCGCAATGGCCATGGAGGCAGTCGGTCGTGCCGCCGGTGGTATCGTCAACGAGGTCCGTCGCCAGTTCAAGGAGATGCCCGGCATCATGGATCATAGCCAGAAGCCGGATTACTCCAAGGCCGTCGATATGTTGACCAAGTCCGCCATCAAGGAAATGATTATTCCATCATTGCTACCGGTACTGGTACCGATATTGGTCGGCGTACTGCTGGGTAAGGAGGCGCTAGGCGGACTTTTGATCGGTACGATTGTGACCGGCCTGTTCGTCGCCATCTCCATGACCACCGGCGGTGGCGCCTGGGACAATGCCAAAAAATATATCGAGGATGGTCACCATGGCGGCAAGGGCTCGGATGCCCATAAGGCAGCGGTGACCGGTGATACCGTCGGCGATCCGTACAAGGACACTGCCGGGCCAGCCGTTAACCCACTGATTAAAATCATAAATATTGTGGCACTGTTGATCGTCCCCTTGATTTAGACAGGTCGTGAAAATTGCCGCGGGGTAGACAAGAAATACCGCGGCGGTTTCTTTAATACCCAGAGGCCGCTATAATGCGGCCTTTGCGTTTTTGAGTGGATAGCCAATCATGAATTTGGATAGAGTCAAATCGGGTCACGATGTTCCTAACGAAATCAATGTCATCATCGAGATACCCTCGCTTAGCGACCCGGTCAAATATGAAGTAGACAAGGAAACCGGCGCTATGTATGTCGACCGGTTCATGACCACGGCTATGCACTACCCCTGCAATTATGGCTATGTGCCGCACACCCTATCTAAGGATGGCGACCCGGTCGATGTGCTGGTTCCGACACCGGTACCACTGATCAGCGGTTCGGTGGTCGCCTGCCGCCCGGTTGGTGTACTGAAAATGACCGATGAATCGGGTGATGATGCCAAGATACTGGCAGTACCGATCGACAAATTGTGCAAGGTCTACCGCAAGGTTCAGGGTTTTCGTGACCTGTCCCCGGTGATGCTGGATCAGATTGCGCATTTTTTTGAGCACTACAAAGATCTGGACGAAGGCAAATGGGTACGTGTGGAAGGCTGGGCTGGCGTAGACGAAGCCAAAGAAGAAATTCTGGACAGCGTGAAAATGTACCAGAACGCACCGGAAAAGCCGAACTTTTAGCACTACAGACAGTTATACTGTTCAGAACAGCCGCGCTAAACTGTGCTGGCAACCATTCAGTACGGTGACGACATTATGAAGATTTGTATTTTATCTGACAGCCATGACAACCGCCGCCTGCTTGAGACGGCTGTCGCTGACAGCAAGCGTCGTGGTGCCGAAGCCATTGTCCACTGCGGTGATGTTGTTGCCCCGAGCACGCTCAATGTAACGCAACATTTTGACATGCCTGTGCATGTGATCCACGGCAATAACACCGGCGACCAGTTTACATTGCACCGCATGGCGGAAAAGTCCGGCGGTCAACTGTCCTACTACGGCATGGATGCCGGCATCGAACTGGGCGGACGCAAAATATTCATTGTCCATTACCCGCATTATGCCGAAGCCATGGCTGCAACCGGAGATTGGGACATGGTTTGCTGTGGTCATGACCACAAGCTGCGCGTTGATTGGCTCGATAATATCAAGGGTAGTAAAACCGTACTGGTCAATCCCGGCACCGTGGCTGGTATTGGCGCTCCGGCCACCTATATCATCGCCGATCTGGATAAAATGGAGTTCGAGGGCGTCGAACTGGATATGGCCGATATCCAGAATACCGGCAACTAAGTTAGACCGAGAGCTTCAGATCCTGCGATGCCTGCCACCATTCACAACAATGATGGATCAATTTTGCCTACAATAATCCGCGAACCAGTTCACAGTTCGCTAGCCAGAAACTTGTACGACTGAAGTTACGCAGATAATCAGTCGATAGAATAAAAATACTCAGATAGAGGCGAGTGCCATCCTAACGGGAATCAAAAAACACTTTTTCATAATACTTGCGGCGATAACCATGCTGTCCTGCGGCGGCGGAGGCAGCGGCGGTAGTGGCGGCCCTACTACAACCGGCGGTGGATCCAGTTATGATATCGCCATCACGACATTCTCTCTGTCCAGTATCAGCGCGAATGCGGGCGACAAACTGTCAGTGTCCTTGACCGTGGAGAACCGCGGCGACCTACTCGCCTCGCCAGGTGTGACGATCTACCTCTCCGTCAACCCCGAACTGAACATTTTTTACGATACCTTCCAGACTATCAGTCTGCCGGCATTAATCATTAATCCGGGTAGCAGTTTATCAGATACCGTAGAGATTACCCTGCCGGATTTCCTGCGTAGCGGCACCTACTATGTCCATGCCTATTCACCGGACCCCGGGGCCAACCAGACTGGCGGTAGCACAACGGTGCGCGACCTGACACCTAAGAACAATAAAGCGACGGCAGTACTGCAAATCAATGGCAGCAGCTGTACCACAGATAGCCTTGAAGAGGATGATGACCGTAATAGCGCAACCAGTCTCGACAAGGGGCAGTCCTTTGATCATAACCACTGTGAAGATGCAGATGACTGGCATGTATTCCAGGCCACTGCCGGCGAGGTTTTTGCGTTTGAAGGCATTGCCACCGAAGCCAATACCAAGCTGTATCTGGCCATCTACGACGATAAGGACCAGCCTCTCGCAGCCGGTTCGTTGAATGGATTGCAACGCGGTGATGCGCGCCTGGTCTGGACTGCACCGGCAAACGATACCTACTACCTGCGAGCGTCCCCTTTTTTCAACCTGGAGTATTCCGGCGAGCAGACCGGGTACACACTATCGTCCAACGAGGCTGGCAGTGACCTGATCGTGACCGGAATCAATGCGCCAGATAATGGCAACCCCGGCGGTGTGATTAATGTGTCGGGCACGGTGCAAAACACCGGGTATACCGACGCGGGCAGTTCGATAGCCGGCCTATATCTGTCCAGCGACGCTGTTATTGATAATGCCGATACCTTGCTGACAAGCTGGAATGTCGATGCACTGACAGCAGCAGACAGTGAAGCCCTGAACAGTCTCACCTTCAATATCCCGGCGGGAACCACGCCGGGTAATTATTATCTCGGTATCCTGGCGGACCACAGCAACATCGTCGGCGAGGTAAACGAACAGAATAATGCCTCGACAAAAGCCTTTGTCGTCAATTCATTGGCCTGTATCGCAGACACCTTTGAAGAGGATGATGTACGCGCGGATACCAACTCAATCATTATCGTCGGAGAAACACAGTCACGTAATTTCTGCGAGGACAATACCGACTGGATACAATTTGCCGCTACCCAGAGCCTTGATTATCTTGTCGATGTCAAAACAGCGTCACCATTTGGTGTCACCATCAGGCTTTACGACGCTAACGGGAATTTTGTCACCTCCTCACAGTCCGGCAATCAACTTGTCTGGAATGCGAATTCGACAGGGACCTTTTATATCCGTTTAAGCACGTCGAGTGGCTCCAGTGGAGGCAGCCTCGATTACGATCTCAATCTGACACAATCGTTTCCCGATCTAACTAGCAGCATTAATCCATTCAGCGGCCCGATCCGGCTCGGTAATGGAGAATATCTTGTCATCAAAGCCACCAATGCCGGCTCACTGACTTCGTCAGCGACTGAGCTGGGCGTCTATCTGTCCACCGATGATACGATAACGACAGCCGACACATTACTGGCAACACGCCAGGTTCCCGCCATAGATGCTGGTATGGCACGAGCAGAGCGCGGCTGGGTATCGATTGAAGCAAATATCACTCCTGGTCAGTATTACATCGGAGCGATTGTAGATCCGCAAAACAATGTCGTCGAGGAGAATGAGGGGAACAATACTTCTGCAGCAACATTAGTGGAACTGATACTACCCCCCTGTGCGCCGGATGACAGTGAGGAGGATGATACCGCCGCAACTGCGACACCAACGATACCAGGGCAATCGTTTACACGAAACACCTGCGATGACCGTCAGGACTGGTTCAGTTTCAACGCGAAAGCCGGTGAAGTGCATGTATTCAACGGGCGTGCAGTTGACTCCAGCTACATACCAACATTGAATATGTATAACGAAAACGGTATCAGCCAGCCCATGGGGGGACGGTATGCGATCGAAAGTGGCTCGGACTATGACTCTCACCTGGCCTGGCTTGCCCCAGAAGACGGCACCTATTATATGGTGGCAGGACATGTCTTGAGGGAGGATGCATCACAGCGCTACAGTTTCACTCATGCCCGCTGTAACCGAGACCCATTTGAAGACGACAATAGTTATACTCGCGCTGCGGCATTTACTGTCGGTACATCCGAGAATCGGAATTTCTGTTACGATAACGGAGACTGGGTAGCCTTGAATATCACGCAGGGTGTCTCGTATACCATCAGCACTTCGAATCTGGGTCTGGATACCGACACCCGACTGACCCTGTATAACAGTAATCTGTCATCTATTGATTTCAATGACAACCAGAACCCAGGCTTGCTGACCTCACGCATCCAGTGGACTGCGACGTATACCGGCACAGCATATGTGTTCGTTACCAATACAACATTTGGTACCAACACAGAGTACACCCTGTCGATTGACTAGGATCACTAAATTGATAAATGCATATTATCAGCCAAAGGGGCAACAAACTTACCCCCTGGCTGTGACGCACAAAGCCCCATAAATGCCCGACTAACTCAAGGCCACCTTTCTGTAGGAGCGGCCCCATGGCCGCGAAAAAAATAGTAGCGAGTGGCTAGTAGCTGGTAGCGAAGTAAAAGGAATTACAAGCCAGATCTTTTCCTAGCTACAAGCCACTCGCTACTGTCCAATCGCGGCCATGGGGCCACTCCTACACAGTCGATACGTGCCGGCATCAGCATGCTCCACCCTTTCCCCTTTTATCTTTTACCTTTCCCCTGCCACTGTAATACTGATGTATCGTCGATGCCCATGCGTGCGATGCTCCCACAGATAAACTCCCTGCCAGGTACCCAGATCACAGCGTCCTTGTTGAACCGGGATCGTTAGACCGGTACCACTGAGCATTGTCCTAACGTGCGCCGGCATATCATCCGGCCCTTCATCGGTATGCTCGAACAGCGGATCACCATCCGGCGCCAGCCTGGCCATGAAACGTTCAAGGTCCGCACGTACCGTCGGATCCGCGTTTTCACATAACATTAATGAAGCGCTGGTATGATGAACAAAAATATGACAAAGACCTTGTGCTATTTGACTAGCCGCCACCACCTGTTGCACTTCGCGCGTCACATCAACACTGCCACGACCACGTGTATCGATATGAATTTTTTTATGATACATAACACCCATCAACCTAGACTAAAACGTTAATACCAAGTCTATATCGGACAACTGATATCACCAAGCCTCTGGGTCAATAACATATTCTCGCGGTAATCAATCGGCACCACCACCAGACTAGGGCCGGATTCATTAAAGGCGTCTTCAAGACTTGCCTGCAAGTCACGGCTGTTGTTAACAAAATGTCCATGCCAACCAAATGCACTGGCCAATTGCAGCCAATCCGGGTTATTGAAAGATAAATCGGTGTGATGGCCGAATTCATTGGTTTGCTTCCAGGCAATCAAGCCATAACTCTTGTCCTCCCAGACCATAACAACGATATTCGAATTCAAACGTTTTGCCGTTTCCATTTCCTGCACGTTCATCATAAAGCCGGCATCACCACAGATCGCCATGATGCGCCGCTCTGGAAACACAAGGCTGGCACCAATCGAACCGGGCAAGGCAAAACCCATCGAACAGAAACCGTTGGGTATTAAGCAGGTATTGGGTTCATGGCATTGGTAATGCCGGGCGATCCACATCTTGTGTGCACCGACATCCGATAGCAGGATATCTTCGGGACTCATCACCTGGCGTACATCCCACAAGACCTTTTGCGGTTTTATCAGTCCCTCGGCATCATCATCCTTATGCAACGCCAATTCAGCGCCCATATCCCGACGTGTAGCAGCCTGTTGGGACAGATTGAAGTCCGGCACACCATTTTTTTCAAAACGCTCATTCAGCATCCACAGGGTATGCGCAAGATCCCCCACCACTTCGACTTCTGGATGATAGTTATCGTCAATTTCTGCGGGCAGGAAGTCCGCATGCACAATATTCTTGTCCTTGTTTCTGTTCCACAGGTGCGGATGATACTCGACCATATCATAGCCCAGGGTGATAACCAGATCGGCAGCGTCCAACGCACAGGACACAACATCCTTGGATTGCAGGCCGATCGTATACAGGCAATAATCCGCATCCATATCCACACATCCCTTTGCCATAAAGGTGCTGATGACCCCGATGCCGGTTTTTTCACAGAGGATACGCAACTGCTTACTGGCACGTTTTCGTATACAACCATTGCCGGCAATAATAAGCGGACGCTTGGCATTTCTGATTTTGTTGAAGGCCAGATCAACAATCTTATCGTCAGCCACGGGCCTGCGGAAACGGATCGGGTGCATTGGCTCGACATCCGTTTGTTCCTTGGCAATGTCTTCGGGTAATTCTATATGACAGGCGCCCGGCTTTTCGGTGCGCGCCACTCGCACAGCCTTGCGTATAATTTCAGGGATGTTATCCGGATGCAATACGCTGTGCGCCCACTTGGTCACCGGCTCGAACATCGCTACCACATCCATGACCTGGTGCGATTCCTTGTGCAGGCGTGTTGATGCCCCCTGGCCGGTTAATACCAACATCGGCGAGCGATCCATATTAGAGTCAGCGACACCGGTAATTAAATTGGTGGCACCAGGGCCCAGTGTTCCCAGACAACAGGCCGGATTGCCTGTCAAGCGTCCATAGACCTCGGCCATGAAAGCAGCGCCCTGCTCATGTCGTGTCAGGATGAAACGGATCTTGTCAGACTTTTCCAGTGACATCATAAAATCGGCGTTTTCCTCCCCCGGCACACCGAAGATATACTCAACGCCTTCCTTTTCTAAACATTTCACAAATAAATCTGAAGATTTCATCATCAATGAGGTCCTGTAATCTTTAATGCCATTCAAGTAATATGTCGACTACTCCAGACATTACTTTGGCATAATTTGTTAATTTTTTTATAATTTTAGCGGGTATCCCTGTTTCAGCCAGTATATTTCGCTACTGAACACGAATATAACGGCAATATGCCGACAACAGGCCTCATCTGATGCAGAATTGATACGCCTATGGGAATGAAGTGAGAAAATGAAAGACCTTACAAACGCTATTTTTGATGTATCTATCCATGATTTCGACACATCGGTGATCGAGGCCTCAAGGCATAGACCCATACTGGTCGACTTCTGGGCGGACTGGTGCTCACCCTGTATTGTCATTGCGCCAATTCTGGCTGCAATCATCAAGGAATTTGACGGCCAAGTCGCCCTGGCTAAACTGGAAGTCGATGAGGGCGATAACATGAAAATCGCCGGGCGTTACCAGACGCGCGGATTCCCGACCGTCATCCTGATCAGGGATGGGGAAGAGGTGGAACGCTTTACTGGTGCCAAACCCAAGCACTTTATCCGTACGTTTATCGAGAACCACCTGGATTAAACGATGATTTCGGTATTCAATGGTTCGCCGTGTATATCGATATTAACCGATCTGACTCCGGGAATTCGGCTGACGATGTAACCCGCCATCAACTGCGCCAGAGTTCTGTTTTCGGTATCGATCGCCGTTAAGATCTTGTCTGCAGCAATTTGTGCACGCATCATCGCGTCCGGATTCTCGACATAGGTCGGACCAATCTTCCAGCCCTTATCCATATCGCTATCCATTTTCTTGAAGAAGTCATCGGCATCAGTCAAAACCGATTCGGGTATCTCGATCTTGATCTCCTGGCCGTCAACAAATACATCTAAAATCATCGTGCTACTCCACTTTTACTGAACCCGAATTCTAGCAGATATTATCCTCTGCTGCGCAAAAACCCTGCTTTAACTATTACTATATAGCAGCATGGCACTCCAAATAGTCTGTCACAAATGTTTACAATATATCGATCAAAAACACAGCGTTAGTGCCGCTAATAAAATAGAGCGTGTGCTAATATAGTTTTTATAAAACCAAATTCAGAATATGACCATAACCCTATGACTAATTCCAATGAACAATTTCTCGAACGCTTAAAAGCCTTACGTAGTGATTATGTAGGGCAGTTCCCGGCGCGCATAAAAGCAATCGTACAAAACTGGAATGGCTATGAGAAGGCGGACGATCCAGCACAAGTCCTGCAATTATTACTACGCCAGGCCCATAGCCTGAAGGGTTCTGGCGCGACCTATGGATTCTCAAGTGTCAGCGAGACTGCGGCTCAGCTTTATACATTGCTGGGTAAGGTACAGGAACAAGATAAAACCCCTGACGATCAACAGAGAAGTCAGATCGCTGCATTACTGAAGTCATTACAAGATTCCAAATTAAGTGCAGACGATAACTTCACCACTCCTGCAAATGATCTGGACGACTCAGACACCGCGACAATACCTGACAACATGAACCTGATTATTGCCATGCAATCCGAACACGAAGCAGCTGAAATCGTTGAACAGCTGCAGCATTATGGCTACGATATCACCTTACTGACCACTGCCGATAACCTGGGCGCAGAAATAACCCGTATTAATCCTTTTGCCATCATCATCGATATCAGCCTGCATACACACAACCAGTCCTTTAGAAAGCAAGGTCAGAATACGACAATACCAACCATATTCCTGTCTGAACAAGATGACATCGAAACGCGCCTGCAAGAAGTGCGCGCAGGTGGCACCGGCTTTTTCAAAAAACCCGTATACACGCCGGACCTGATAGACGCACTCGACCGGATTACGCAAGAGCAACACGAAGAGCCCAACCGAATCCTTATTGTCGAGGATACTAAAAGCATGGCTTTGTTCTTCGAGGCAACATTACAAAGCGCTGGCATGACTACCTGTATCGTCAACGATCCTATGCAGGTAATGGATGTATTACCCGACTTTAACCCTGAATTGATACTACTGGATATGTATATGCCGGGCTGTAGTGGACCCGAGCTGGCAGCAGTTATACGACAGTATGAAAGCTACGACAGCATCCCCATAGTTTACTTATCTTCCGAGCTGGACACATCAAAACAACTAGATGCTATGCGCCATGGCGGTGATGACTTCCTGACCAAACCGATTGAACCCGAGCATTTAATTAAATCGGTCGAGACCCGCACCAAGCGTTATCGCAACTTACGAGCACAAATGGTACGCGACAGTCTCACCGGTCTTTACAATCACACCAAAACCAAAGAGCTGCTGGAGCAGGACCTTTATCGCTGCAGTAGAAACGATACACACCTGGTGTTTGCGATGCTCGATATCGACAAGTTCAAATCCGTCAACGATACCTATGGACACCCAGTCGGCGACAAGGTCATAAAAAGTCTGGCACGAATACTAAAGCAACGACTGCGCAAATCAGATACTATAGGTCGCTATGGCGGTGAGGAGTTTGCCATCGTGATGTATGAAACGGACATCAACAATGCCAAGAAAGTCATCAATGAAATACGCGAGAATTTCTCCTTGCTCAAACACAACGCAGAGGATACCGAGTTTTACGTCACCTTTAGTTGTGGTCTGGCGGCCTATCCGTATTTCGATACCTCCGCAGAATTAAACGAGGCAGCCGACAAGGCCTTGTACCAGGCAAAGGAATCCGGTCGCAACCGTCTCGCTGTTGCCGACCCTAACGACTTCTAGCTTGATACGCATCAACAGTGTCTATCGAACCCAATCCCCGGACTTACCACCTGATTTTTGTAACAAACCGACTTCACTGATGACCATACCCCGGTCGATGGCCTTGCACATATCATAGATCGTCAATAATGCGATCTGTGTCGCCGTCAACGCCTCCATCTCGACACCGGTTTGGCCACGGGTTTCTACGGTAGTCAGGCAATAGACAGCATCTGGATCGTGCTCGGCCTTTAACTCGATCTCGACATGTGTGAGTGCCAGCGGATGGCATAAGGGGATCAGGTCCGAGGTCTTTTTCGCGGCCATAATACCGGCGATGCGGGCTATACCCAACACATCGCCTTTCTTATGTGAGCCCTGCAGAATGCGCTCCAGGGTCTCGGCCTGCATAAAAATGCGCCCTTCAACCACGGCTCGACGGTGTGTTGTCGCCTTGTCGCCGACATCAACCATATGTGCTTCGCCGGATTGATTGAAATGTGTCAGTTCTGCCATGATAGTCCAGGCCGCTATACAGCCTTTGTGTTGGATAAGGTATAATGGATACTAAGCCAGTTATTCTGGTGACGCAACCAGGCAACCCCGTTTTAACCGATAGATTGTTTCAAGGTCATCATGAGTATTAATGTACGCTATTTCGCTTCCTTAAGAGAACACATGGGCAAGGCCGATGATCGGCTCGAAGCCGATTTGGCCAAAACAGTTGGCGAGGTCTGGGCCTGTGTCAGCAAGGATATGGACATGCCTGCCAATACCCTGTGTGCGATCAACATGGAGTATGTCGATGCCGGGCATGTCGTCAAAGATGGTGATGAGGTGGCCTTCTTCCCACCGGTAACCGGGGGTTAAATGATCCAGATCCGCACCGACCGTTTTGATCCCTGGGCCGAGCTACAACAGTATCAACAGCAGCTGTCGTTCAAAGGAAAATACGGTGCCACTGCCGTTTTTGTCGGCAGTATGCGAGATTTCAATGAAGGCGACGAAGTCAGGGCCATGACTCTGGAACATTATCCGGGCATGACTGAAAAGCACCTTGAAAAAATAATACAACAAGCCGAACAACAATGGCCATTTCTCGATGCCCTGATTGTACACCGTGTCGGCAACATCCTCCCCGATGACAGTATCGTGGTCGTCGCCGTCTGGTCTGCACATCGAGCCAATGCATTTAACGCCAGCCGCTACATTATGGAAGAATTAAAATCAAAGGCCCCGTTCTGGAAAAAGGAAACGCTTGCGCAAGGTTCACGGTGGGTAGAAAAAAACAGTAGCTAGTTGCTGGTGGCGAGTAGCTAGAAAAATCTCCTACCTACATGAATCGACCTCGCTACCAGCCACTCGCTACTAGCTACATATTTGCGGCTACACTTAACCCGTAGTTTGCAAAATCAGTATTTACCTCGCTTACCCTCACACCCACGTCAAACCTCCGCAAATATATAAGAAACCCAGGATTCCTGGTTTTCCACTTCGGTGACCTCAATGTAATCACCACTGGCAACCAGATAATCTTCATCTTCATCGTCTTCCTGGTATTCTTCCCAATAGACATGCACTTTGGAAAAACCTGCCTCCAGTAATAACTCATGTATCTCGGGTATGGTCCACAGTCGCCAGTCATAGGTAAAGGCCGGCTTGATCTTGGAGCCATCTTTAAACTTGAAATTGATGTGGCACAAAATCTCATTGGTCACCGGATTATATTTTTCCTGTTCCCAGATAAATTTAAATGGCTCACCTTCAATCTTGCGTTTCTCCTTGGTGCTATCTATCGCCTCGGTGCCGCCGAACACATCAAGTATAAACACGCCGTTGTCTTTCAGTCCCGCATGCGCCGCCTGAAAATAACTACGCAGCAAATCGCGCGTTTTGAATACTGAGTAACTGAAATTAAATGCGCAGGTGATGTCCACTTTGGGCTCTCTGGGCTCAAGCACATTGCCATGTACCAGGTCCACGCGCGAAGCCACCTCTTCACCGGCCGGCAAAACATTGCGCTGCTTTCCCCAGTCCAGTGTTTGCTCGCACAGGTCAACGCCCTGCGCCGTGCGTTTTGGGTTGGCCTGACACCAGGCAACCGATAACAGTGCAGTACCACAAAAATCTTCACGAAAACTGAAAGGTTCAGAACCACGAATTTCCTGGTATTTCTCCAACATCAACTCAAGTTCTACATCAGTATCCTGTACCGATTTCTGATATAGCTCATGACGATCGGCCTGACTGGCCATTGTCACCTGCTGCTTTGCCAATTTTTTCTTTTCCAGTCTACTTAGATTGTTCATATCATTTCTTTACTGTTATTGGATGCATGCACTGTAAGAGAAAACTGCACCAAGATCAAACCCTTGGGCGGACGCGCCACGGTCGAGCACTAAATTCCCTGTGCTATCAAGGCTGGATCACTGTCGCCAATCCAGCCTATTACCCTCAGCCAATGTCCCAACACCGCCAATAGCCGATAAAATCAACTCGATACTATATTTAAGTGTTTGTTTTTTATGTAATTAAACGGTTAGAAATAATCCCCATTTCGTTCTATACTTTTATTAATAGCAATCTATTTCAACAGAGAGATGGGTATGGAATTCGAATTAGTAGACAATGCAGCTCTGGAAAAGGAGCTGGACGAGAAAATCTCGGAAAAACCACCTTACGATGGACCAGAGCGAAGGGTCGGTCAACGCCGTTGCGGGCACGACAGACGTTCCTTGGTTCGCTTTGAGCTGGACAAATCAGATCGTCGCCAGACCGAAGACCGTCGTAATACTACCAATGTCTGGGATAAGGGGCATACGCTGTTCTGACCTGCATTCAACACGCTAAGCTAAAAGGCCTCTTTATAGAGGCCTTTTATTTTTGCACTAACGAACCGCTATGATGCGGCACTAATCCCCCAAAAGGACATATCTTTATCCAGGAACTCCACATGCGGAATGTAGTGTGAACCGTCACAGGAAAAGTTCAGTCCGATCAATCCATTAAAAATATTCATACTGCCGGAGCGCAGATAAATACTTTCATCACCAAAACGCAACTGGCGAAAACTCTCCAGTATCGGTTTTATCTGCTCGACTTTGATGACAGTATTTTCCGGATAATCCACGATCGGGTAGGCAAAACAGATTTCAGGATCCAGCAGTTCATTAACGTCCAGCAAGCGATAGCGAAAAGGATCATTTCGTAACCAGATGATGGCCCGACTACTGGAAAAGTGAATCTGACTATGAAAAACGCCATGCACCGTAATCAATTCCTCGAGTATGATCAGCGCATCATCCAGCTGCTCATCCAGGCGGCTCTGCGCCCGCGTCTGTAAAAACACGCTGCCTCTGATGGCGGGGTCCCCCTTGATCTGCTTCCATTGCGCAGGCTCTTCATACAACACACGTGTCAGAGGTAGATCACGCAGGTCAAAGTCAGCGCCGATAAAGCCCACGACCCGATCCTCTTTTCTAATAACCTGGATTGCCGTTACCGACGGACGATGAGCACGCAAGCTCATGTAGGCACCGGAGAGGATGAAATTTTCAGCAGGGACGAGATTCCGAACATAGGGTCGTTGTGAACGATCACGTCCAAAATGTTCGGGCAACTGGCCTTGACGACTGGCATTGTCACTGATTTGTTGCGCTTCGGTATCAAGGGCATATAAAAATTGACAGTAGGGCAAGCTGTCCAGTCCGGACATCAAGGCCTGATCAAGTAAGGTCTTATCTGGCCAGACTTCGGCACAAATATTAGCCAGTTCCTGTAACGGGATTTTGATCATGTCCGACAGGACTTCGCGCTGACGGGCAATACTACCCTTCAGTCCTTCATAGACCTGTTGCGGTGTTCTATTGTCTTCGAGCTGTGTCACTGTTACTGACGCCATAAAATATTTCTTACAGCATGCAGTTTATCATAAACAGAAGACACTGTGATTGCAGTGCCGATACGATTTTACTTATTTAACACAATCGTCATTTGAACGGTAGGAGCGGCGCCCCGCCGCGAACAGACGAAGCCATGAAAGCAACGCACCGTCTGTGTGCAATTGACAGGGTTGGTTTCTGACCATTAGGCAATGCTGGGGCATCGTTTGATTAAAAACCTTGGCTGGTGGTTTTCAGGGTTCGGGCTTCGCTTATTCGCGGCGGGGGCGCCGCTCCTACAGAGGGAATTAGTAATAATTGCTTTTCTTCGTGTCTTCTTGCTGACCCGGCTTTTCCTCCGATTCCCCCTTTCTGCATGGAAGGGGGGGGGAATCGGAGACAGCACCCTGCTCTACGCCTAGGTTTCCCGATAGATCTCTGACCCCAGATCCTTGAACTGCTCGGCCTTTTCTTTCAGGCCCTTTTCCAGTGCCGCATCGACTTCGACACCCTGCTGGTCGGCATAGTCCCGAACCTCCTGCGATATTTTCATCGAACAGAAATTAGGGCCACACATAGAACAAAAATGGGCCACTTTGTGTGCCTGCTTGGGTAATGTCTCGTCATGAAACTCCTTGGCGCGATCAGGATCAAGCCCAAGCGCGAACTGGTCTTCCCAACGGAATTCGAAGCGCGCCTTAGACATGGCGTTGTCGCGAATCTGTGCACCGGCATGACCCTTGGCCAGGTCGGCCGCATGTGCCGCCAACTTATAGGTAATGATCCCTTCCTTGACATCATCACGGTTCGGCAGACCCAAATGTTCTTTCGGTGTGACATAACACAACATCGCACAACCAAACCAGCCGATCATGGCCGCGCCGATGCCGGAGGTAATATGGTCATAACCCGGAGCGATATCAGTAGTCAAAGGGCCGAGGGTATAGAATGGCGCTTCATCACATTCCTGCAATTGCTTATCCATATTCTCCTTGATCATATGCATGGGCACATGCCCGGGCCCTTCGATCATGGTCTGCACATCATGCTTCCACGCAATCTTGGTCAGCTCACCCAGGGTTTCCAGTTCACCGAACTGCGCGGCATCATTGGCATCAGCGATGGAACCCGGACGCAGGCCGTCACCGAGCGAGAATGAGACATCATAGGCCTTCATGATTTCACAGATTTCTTCGAAATGCGTATAGAGGAAATTTTCCTGGTGATGAGCCAGACACCATTTGGCCATGATCGAACCACCGCGCGAAACAATACCGGTAACCCGGTTAGCTGTCAGCGGCACATAACGCAGTAATACGCCGGCATGTATCGTAAAGTAATCCACGCCCTGCTCGGCCTGTTCGATCAGCGTATCGCGGAACATCTCCCAGGTCAGATCCTCGGCCTTGCCATTGACCTTTTCCAGTGCCTGATAGATAGGCACTGTACCAATTGGCACTGGCGAATTGCGGATGATCCACTCGCGTGTTTCATGAATATTTTTACCGGTCGATAGGTCCATGATGGTGTCGGAACCCCAACGAATACCCCAGGTCATCTTGTCGACCTCTTCCTCAATCGATGAGGTCACGGCCGAGTTGCCGAGGTTGCCATTGATCTTGACCAGGAAATTACGCCCGATAATCATCGGCTCGAGTTCAGTGTGGTTAATATTGGCCGGGATGATCGCGCGACCACGAGCAATCTCGTCGCGGACAAATTCGGGAGTGATTTTTTGCAGGTTCGCACCCCAGGACTGTCCGGGATGCTGCTGGGCCAATTGATCCTGGTACTGTTCCAGACGCAGGTTTTCACGCAGGGCAACGTATTCCATTTCCGGTGTGATTATTCCCTGCTTGGCGTAATGCATTTGCGACACATTACTGCCTGGTTGTGCACGTCGCGGCTGGCGTTTGTGGTGTTCGAAGCGCAGGCCATCCAGTTCTGCATCACCGGCGCGCTGGCGGCCGAACTCTGAACTCAGACCAGCCAGAATCTCGGTGTCGGCACGGGCCTCAATCCACGGCGTGCGCACATCGGCCAGTCCCCGACGTATATCGATGTTTGCCTCCGGGTCGGTATAGGGACCGGAGGTATCATAGACAGTAATCGCCGGGTTGGGCTCAGTACCGTTTTGGATCTGGGTATCCGACAAGCTGATCTCACGCATCGGCACGCGGATGTCATCGCGACTACCTGTGACATAGACCTTGCGGGAATTTGGAAAAGGCTGCACGGAGGCATCGTTTATCTTCGCCGTCTTGCTCAGAATCTCTTTGGGGCTGGCGCTCATGTTGCTATCTCCTGCTAAACCATCATTAAATTAAGGTATTAAGCAGCCGGGACTGACAACAGGAAAGCCATCTGACAGATGGGATGTTAGCTTCCCTACGCCGGTACTAACCGGATCAGGTAAATCCCTAATATATAAAGGGTTAAGGGTATTTCTCAGCACCATTTATTAAGGTGCACCCCTAGCTGCTGGAACTGCCAAACTATAGGATCTACCCCGTTATTGCAAGACCATTATTCCTGTTAATAGTCGTATTACTGTTTATATCTTGCCTGTGCCGGGTAAAAAACATAACCTTGGCAGGATCAAACAATGACAACGCTTCAGGACATTTATCATGACGGATATCAATCTAGACCGAGCCCGCTACAATATGATCGAGCAACAGATCCGCCCCTGGGATGTCCTTGACCCGAGGGTGCTGGACGTCATTGCCAACACACCGCGCGAGCGTTTCGTACCCAAGGAATACCAGAATCTGGCCTTTACCGATACCGAAATCCCGCTGGCGCATGGCCAGTCCATGCTCGAGCCCAAGCTTGAAGGGCGCATCCTGCAGGCCTTGCAGATAAAACCAACCGACCGCATCCTCGAAATCGGCACCGGCAGCGGTTATCTGACGGCCTGCCTGGGCAAACTCGGTGGCAGCGTGGTCAGCGTCGATATTTACCCTGAATTCAGCCAGCAGGCACAACAACAGATCGCCGGACTGGGTCTGGAAAACATCGAATTCAGGGTCGGTGATGCCGCCTGTGGCTGGCAACAGGACGGCGAATTTGACGTCATTGTTATTACCGGCTCATTACCCATGCCGCAACCGGCCTTTCAGGAATCGCTAACAATCGGCGGCAGGATGTTCGTCGTCATAGGCGACAAGTTGCTGATGGAGGCGCAACGGATCGTCAGGGTCAGTGCGGATGCATGCTCAACCGAATCGCTGTTCGAAACACATCTGCCAAACTTGATCAATGCCATGAAACCCCAGGCTTTTGAGTTTTAAGCCTGTTACCTGAATATGCGAAATTTCACCCCTGTGCAACTGCATGAACGTCTGCAGCAAGACGGGCAACAACCCCTGCTGCTGGACGTACGTGAACCCTGGGAATTCGATATCTGCTCGATAGAAAATTCCGAACTGATACCGATGGGACAGATTGCAAGCAAGCTGGAAAACCTGGACCCGCAACGGGAAACTGTGGTTATCTGCCATCACGGCATACGTAGCCGCAGTGTGGCCCTGTTTATGGAAAGACATGGTTTTAATGATGTAATCAACCTGAGCGGCGGTGTCGAGGCCTGGTCACGCGAGGTTGATCTGGATATGCCTACCTACTGAAACTGTAGTATATTTAAAGCTCAGGAATCCAATACCGACTTGACCAGCATACCTGTTCATTCTATTCGCGTACAAGGAAATACAATGCCGAGAATATTTTTAGTCACATTACTATCAATAATGATGAGCACGGCCGCGGCCAGCGATGACCTGATGACAGTCTATCAACAGGTGCTCGACAGCGACCCGGAGCTGAAGGCCGCCGAAGCCGAACACCGCGCCAACCTGTTAAGCAAGGATAAGGCACGCGCGCTACTATTGCCGAATGCCGATCTTTCCGGCGACGCATCCAGGATTAAGCAGGACAGCACCATATCAGGAAAATCTACATTTAATAATTCTGGCTACACGCTCAGTATTACACAGCCGGTGTTTCGCTATGAATCACTGGTACAGAACAAACAGGCCGATATCAATATACAGCAATCGCAAACAGCATTATCGGCGACCCAGCAACAGATCATGTTGAAGGCCGCCGAACGTTATTTCGACCTGCTATCATCACAGGCGGCATTGGAATTCGCCCAATCCGAAAAGACCGCCATTGCCAAACAACTGGAACAGGCGCAGAAACGCTTTGATGTCGGCCTGATCGCCATCACCGACGTGCATGAAGCACAGGCCGCCTATGACCTGGCGACCGCATCGGAGATCACGGCCGGCAATCAGCTCGCCAGCGCCGTCGAAGCCCTCACCGAGATCACCGGCTCTACTCATACCAGTCTTGCCCGACTGGGAGATGGTCTACCACTGCAGCGTCCGAACCCGGACAATATGGAAAACTGGACCGACATCGCCCTGCAACAAAACCTGCAACTAAAGGCATTGACACTGAGCAGCGAAATCGCGAAACAGAATATCCGCCTACAGCGGGCCGGGCACTACCCGACTCTGGACATCGTAGCCGCGCATGATTTTTCCGATAGTGGTGGTGACTTTGCGCGTGAGACCACCAGCGACAGTGTGGCCTTGCAGTTGAATGTACCATTGTTCAAAGGTGGACTCACTACGGCGCAGGTAAAAGAATCCGCGCACCTTTATACGCAGGCAAAACACAATGTCGACCGCGAGCGTCGCTCGGTGTTACGCCAGACCCGTGATGCCTATCGCGGCGTCATCAATGGCATCGGCCAGGCACAGGCGCTGAAGCAGGCGACTGTCTCCAATCGTAGTGCACTGGAAACGACCCAGGCAGGCTTTGAAGTCGGCACGCGTACCATCGTCGACGTATTGCTGGCCCAACGCGGCCTGTTCGGCGCCAGACGTGACTACAGCCAGGCACGCCATCAATATATCCTCAACATCCTGCGACTGAAGCTGGCCGCCGGCACCCTGGCACCCTCCGACCTGGAATACTTTAATCAGTGGCTTGAACAATAGGCATGTTCCCCGGTCAACAACCCGCGCCGGACTTCAATGATCCGCTGGGTCTGCTCCAGGCCTGTCATCAACGCATGCTCGGATTTTGTGATTTATTGGAAAAAATTATCGCGCATATCAAAGAACATGGCGTCGATGACGAGGCCAAACAATCCATCAAAAAGGTACATCGTTATTTTTCCAGCGCCGCCAGACTTCATCATATGGACGAAGAACAGGACCTGTTCCCGTTATTGATCGGCTCATCCTTGAAAATGGCCACGATCATCCACAGCCTTAAACAGGACCATAAAGGCATAGATGCACACTGGGAAAAACTGGCACCACTACTAGCGCGTCCCGCCAGCATTGAAGAGACCCCGGAGTTCGAACAAAGGGTCAGTACGTTTTGCACCAGCTATCGCCAGCACATCAAGACTGAGGAAGAAGCTTTCCTGCCGATCGCACAGCATATGCTCAGCACTGAGCAGTTACAACGAATAGGCAAGAGTATGCGAGAAAGACGCGAACAACCCCGCTAGCCATGACACCACCTGTAGGAGCGGCGCTTCCGCCGCGAAAAGCGAAGCCCTGGAAACCGGACGCTTAAATAATATTTTTATTCAGGAAAGATTCCTGTCATCGCGAGACCGCTTACAGGGAAGTAGGCGTTAGAGCGACACCTGGAGCCAAAGCCGAGCCGGGTTTTGTGTCGCGGCGATCTGTAAACGGTTTACCCAGTCATAGGAGGAAGCGTGACTGGATACCGGGTTTGAGAGATTGCCGCGCTACGTCGCTCTCGGCCTTCCGTGGCCTCCGCGACATAAGGCCGTCCTGGCCAAAGCTCGCAATGACGAGCTTTTTTGTTTAAGTAAGCACCATTCTATTTATGAAGGAGTTAAATGCCCACAGATACAGTGATCACGTCTCTTAGTGAAAGGAGAATACAGGCCGCCGCCTACATGGCGACATTTTTCGCGGCGGAGGTGCCGCTCCTACAGAGAAGGGAACTAGCTCCCACACACATCAAACAACTTCTGCTCCCTGATCATCTGACTGACCTTCTCAGGGACCTGTGATTCCCATTCGCGATCGCCTTTATGCATCTTATGCAGGACCTCGTGAGACAGTATTTTTAGATAGTCATCATTGACAGTATCGAGCGCCTGCACATAATTATTCTCAAGCAGATACAGATAGAGATGACGCAGATGCGCATCTACTTCAAGCTCATGAACGCCTTGCTTTTTACCACTGGCGGGGTCTAGTGCGGGTGATACGTACAACCTCAGATCATGCTTAAACAGTCTGCCGAAAGATTCGAGAATACCGCCGGGCAGGTCTTCGTAATATTTTTCGTTAAATATTTCCTGCAATGATGGCAGGCCCATCGTCAACGCCACCGGCCTACTGGTATAACGGAACAAAAACTGGGCGAGACGATAATACTCACCATAATTCGAGATCAACACGTTCTTACCGAGCGCACACAGGATATCGGCGCGACACAGAAAATCGTTTACATCAATATCATCACCGTCTTCTGAAAGATTGGTCAGGGTCATCTCCGACAACTCGAACAGTTCATTCTCGGATACATCGGTATCAGTCAGAAATGCAGTCTGCGCACAGTCGAGCAGATCCAGGGTAAAATTAGTCGGCGGGCGAAAACGGCTGCGCTCCAATAAAACCGCTTTTTTGTACAATGTATCCGATATCTGCGCGACATGACCATCTGCGGTAAACATCGCTGCATTGGATAGGCCATGTTGCACCAGGCGTAATGCCATCAAGCGATTATCGACCTTGCCAAAGGCTGGCCCGGAAAACTCGATCATATCGACTTCAACCAGCTCGCTATAGAGCTGATCCATCAAGGAACGCAACAGGGCCTCGGGATCGGTATGCAGGCGCATCGCGCCATAGATTAGATTGACACCCAACACGCCCAGGGTTTCATGGTCCTGCACATGTTGTTTGCCATGCAGGCTGACATGGATATCGATACGTGATGGCTTCTCACCGGAACGACGTTGAAACAGGATACCCAACCAGCCATGGCCGTCGGTCTTATAGGTGAAGCTGCGTGCGGCAACGGTATTGGCAAAGGCAAAGAAGGTGCTATCCGCGCCAATACTGTCATCCAGTCGTTCGATTAATAACTTATATTCCAGGTCAAGCATATCCCTGAGACGATCACGACTAACATAGCGCTGACAGGGCCCATAGATGGCGTCACTGAATTTCATACTATAGGCGGACATCGCCTTGGCGATCGTGCCGGCGGCACCGCCGACCCGGAAGAACCAGCGTGCGGTCTCCTGACCAGCACCGATTTCGGCTATGGTGCCATAGGTGGCTTTGTCCAGATTGAGCGCAAGCGCCTTTTGATGCGGGTCTTTTATTTCTCGTTCCATGCCGTCCCTCAAATGAAATTGCAATAAATCCCCTAAACAGTCTAGTTCATATTTGCACTATGTTGATGATTTACACTAGAATTCATCTTAGTTTTATCGACACTGATTGCCATACCTTAACTAAAACGAGCCAGTTTATTGTCTTCCAGCCAATTAATATCACTGCTTGCCAGACTGCCCTTGCCATTATTGCAACTGATCGGTTACATCCTGGGCTGCTTTTTCTGGCTGATTCCGAACAAAAAAAGACGTATCACCTATATCAATCTGTCCATCTGTCTACCGCAACTAACAGCGTGGCAGCGGCATCAACTGGCCCGCCGTAGCCTGATCAATGAGGCCCGCACCTTTCTGGAAATCCCGGCCCTGCTGAGCCTGTCGCGTGAACGCATGCAATCGCTGATCACCGACATCCATGGTCTTGAATACCTTGAGCAAGGCATGCAACAAGGGAATGGCGTCATACTCGCAATCCCGCATCTAGGCAACTGGGAACTGATCGGACTGTATGCATCGACACGTTACCCGATGACCAGCCTGTATCGTCCACAACATCGTTCACCCGAGTTGGACAACTTTGTTCGTAGCGGCCGTCAGCGTTTTGGTGCAAACCTGGTCGCGACGGACGCAGGTGGTGTGCGCGCGTTATACAAGGCACTGGATAACAACGAACTCACTGCCATTCTGCCCGACCAGAACCCTGGCCGGGGCAGCGGCGTATTTGCACCCTTCTTTGGTCGCAAGGCCAATACCATGGTACTACTTTCCAGACTGGCGCAGCGCAACCACGCCACGGTCCTGTACTGTTACACGGAACGCCTGCGCTGGGGTAAAGGTTATCGTATGCATTTCGTGCCTGCTGATGACTCTGTCTATGATCCGGACAAACATAAATCGGCGAGCGCAATAAATCTGGGCTTGGAACAATGTATTCGCCAGGTCCCTGCGCAATATTGGTGGAGCTACAAACGCTTCAATGTGCAACCGCAAGGCGAAGACTCGCCTTACTCGTGAATGCCCTTATCCAGGGCTTTAGTCATCAGCGTCTCATCAATCAATAATTGTAGTTGCTGCAGCGCTCCGCGATTCGCTTCGACAAAGGCCTGCGCATTCGCACCCATTTGTTGACGTACATCCATGTCAGCCAACAAGCCGCCAACACGGGCAGTGAGCTGGCTGGCTTCCTCTATCTGGACAAGACCGCCGCAGTCCAATAAACGCCTGGTGATCTCGCTAAAATTATGCATATACGGGCCGCTGACCGTGGCAATACCCAGGGCCGCTGGTTCCAGCAGGTTATGGCCACCGACCGGTACCAGGCTACCGCCAACAAAGGCAACGTCGGCAAGCGCATACAGCAGTAACAACTCACCCATGGTGTCGCCCAGGTAGACCTGTGTTTGTTTGTCACATGCTTGGCCACTACTGCGTCGAACGACTGTCAGCTTATTTTTCTCACAGAGTCTTGCTACCTGTTCAAAGCGCTCAGGATGGCGTGGCACCAGTATCAAGAACAAATCATCCGACACCTCGAGCAATTGTTTATAAGCTTCGAGGATCAATTCGTCTTCACCCTCATGGGTGCTGGCAGCGATCCATACCGGCCGCTGTTGGCTCAACTCACTGCGCAAGCTCGCAGCACGCTGCAGCAGACCAGCAGGCAATTGCAAATCGAACTTGATGCTGCCGCTGACCCGCAGTTGTCGCTCACTGGCCCCGAGCTGACTGAAACGCTCGGCATCCGCCTGCGTCTGACAGGCGATGGTATCGATACAACGCAAGGTTGCCTGCATCAACGTAGAAAACCGGCTGTAACCACGCGCGGATTTTTCCGACAGGCGCGCATTGGCCAGTATCACCGGCAGCCCACGTTGCCGGCAAGTGTGGAACAGGTTAGGCCATATTTCGGTTTCCATGATAATCGCGATCTCGGGACGGAAACATCGCAGAAATCGACCAACGGCACCCGGTAGGTCATAAGGCGCATACACATGCAACACGCTGTCCGCAAACTGCTGTCTGACTTGCTCACTACCGGTCGGCGTCATCGTCGTTATCAATACGATATGTTGCGGATATTGTTGTTGCAGCGACTGCACCAACGGCACCGCAGCAAGGGTTTCACCCACCGAGACAGAATGCACCCAGATCACCGGTCGATCTACCGGCATGCATCCATAGGCAAATCGTTCGCGCAGACGCTGGCGATAGGCCGGGCTTTTACGTGAACGCCACAACAAACGCAGCACAATAACTGGAGCCAGACAATAAAGGAGAGTGCTATACAGGAAACGCATGGCTGTCGCTTATTTGCCCCGGTTCATTCAAAGGTCCTTTGCAGAGGAATCACTCGCTTATTATTACCATTATAATCAGCAGCTTATTTGTTATTTGTCGCGCCGAGGCGCTGCATCAGATCATAGCACAGGCACTGGCAATTTACTCGGCTCGGCCACTCATGCCTGTTGTTGTGTTCAATCATACAGATCATTACAATAAAGCCTTTCATACAACAGAAGAATAGTGAACTTGCCTTTACAGCCGAATCTACTACTCCCTGAAGATGGCTGTCACGCACAACTGCACCACGCCAATAACCGGCCTCGCATACACTAAACACGATCATGTCAACATCCAAACCCAGCACCAACAGCAAAACAGAGCCGCCTCGACTGAGCGGCAAGGAACTGTACCGGCGCCTGCTCACCTATGTCAGGCCCTATCGCAAGGTGTTTGTCGTTGCCGTCATCGCCATGATACTGCTGGCAGCCACTGAACCATTACTACCAGCCTTGCTCAAATCACTGCTCGATGGGAGTTTCGTTGACAAAGACCCTGAAAGCATCCGTCTGATGCCGGTGCTGTTGATCCTGTTATTTGTCTTTCGCGGCTTATTCGGCTTTATCAGTAACGTCTCGATTCAATGGATCGCCACACGCATCGTCATGGACGTGCGCACCGACATGTTCGACCGTATCGTCAGCCTGCCCAACCGCTATTACAATGCCAACGCGACCGGCAACATCATTTCCAAACTGACCTATAACGTCAACCAGGTCACCAATGCCTGCACCAATTCGCTGGTTATCCTGATCCGGGACAGCTTCGCAATCATTGGCCTGCTGATATGGATGTTTTATCTCGACTGGAAAATGTCGCTGATCTTTTTTATTGTGCTGCCGATTGCCGGCATCCTCGTTAAAATAGTCTCCAATCGCTTGCGCAGATTGAGCCGCTCGCTACAGGAGACCATCGGCGACCTGACCCATGCCATCGAAGAAAGCATCAATGGTAACAAGGTCATCAAGATATTTGGCGGCCAGGATTATGAGAAAAAGCGCTTCCATCAGATCAATAACCGCGTGCGCCGTTTTACGCTGAAATACTATACCACCTCCGCCTACAATACCCCGCTGATGGAATTGATTGTTGCGGTCGCGCTGGCCTTTATTATCTATATGGCTTCGCTCAGCTCTGTGCAAGGCAACCTGACCGTCGGCGGTTTTATTTCATTCTTTACTGCCATGGCCCTGCTGTTTGCACCGACCAAAAGGCTGACCAGGGTTAACGAACAAATCCAGACTGCCATTGCAGCGGCGGAAAGTATTTTTGCGCTGATCGATGAAACACCGGAACCGGACATGGGCACTAGACACATCGATCGGGCCGACGGCAGACTGCAATTCAAACAAGTCAATTATTTATATGAAGACAGCGAACGGGCCGCGCTCAGCGACATCAACCTGGATATCAACGCGGGCGAAACGGTTGCATTGGTCGGCCAATCTGGCAGCGGTAAAACCACCCTGGTCAATATGATCCCCCGTTTTTACATCCCGATGGCTGGCGAAATCCTGCTCGACGGTATCAACATCAATGATATTGTCCTCGCTGATCTACGCAACAACCTGGCACTGGTCAGTCAGGAGGTCATTTTGTTTGATGACAGCGTCGCCAACAACATCGCCTACGGCACTATGCAGGAAAAATTTTCCGAGCAAGACATTATCGACGCCGCCACGGCCGCGCACGCAATGGAATTTATTGATGCCATGCCCGAGGGCCTGCAAACTCAAGTCGGTGAGAATGGCGTACGCCTGTCCGGCGGTCAACGTCAACGCCTGGCGATAGCCCGCGCGATCCTCAAGGATGCGCCGATACTGATCCTCGACGAAGCCACCTCGGCACTGGATACCCAGTCCGAAAAACATGTGCAGGAAGCGCTGGAAAACCTCAAGCGTGGCCGCACCACGATCATTATTGCCCACCGCCTGTCGACCATCAAAAATGCCGACCGCATCGTTGTTCTGGACAAGGGGAAAATCGCCGAGGTCGGCACCCACGAAAGCTTGATCGCCGAGGGTGGCATCTACAACAGACTGCAACAACTGCAGTCCTTTTAACGCACCCGCTGCCGTCATTGTGAACCCGCAGACATCCCCAAGCCTGACTTCGTACCTAGCCCCAAGGTACTGGCCTACCTGGCTTGGTCTCGCATTATTGCGCCTGATCGCCCTGCTCCCCTATCCGCTGCAAACCCTGTGCGGCCACAGCATCGGCCTTATTATCTGGCTGTTACCGATCGCGAAAAAACGCATTATCCGCATCAATCTCGACAAGTGCTTTCCGCAGATGACCGCAAAGCAGCGCAAAAAACTATTATTTCAAAACTGCTTGTCCATGGGCATGAGCCTAGTCGAGATCGCCATGAGCTGGTGGAGCAGCGATCGCGCGCTGCGTAAACGCGTACGCATTGAAGGATTGAACCATCTCGAAGATGCCTTACAACAAGGCCATGGCGTTATCCTGCTGGGCGCGCATTTCACCACCCTGGAAATCGGCGGTCGTCTACTACGTTTGCACAAGCCCTTTTATGTGTTGCAACGTGACCAGAAAAACCTGCTGTTCGATGCCGTCATGACGCATTCGCGTATACGCAACTTCCAAAAGGCCATTCATCGCAACAACGTCAAGGAACTACTGAAAAGTCTGAAGGACAACATGCCGGTATGGTACGCGCCCGATCAGCACTTTGGCGGCGCCAATAATGTCGTTACACCCTTTTTTAATATGCCGGCACCGAGCAACCCGGCCACATCGCGCATCGCCAGCATCAGCCATGCGCAAGTAGTCCCCTTTTTCCAGGAACGCCTGCCCGGGCTGCAAGGCTATCGACTGCAACTATTTCCCGCCCTCGAAAACTACCCGACGCAAGACAACGAACAGGATACCGCCCGCATCAATCATGAGCTGGAAAAGATGATCCGCATGCGCCCCGAACAATACCTGTGGGCACACCGACGCTTCAAGGGCCGGCCCGGGGAGCAAAACACTGTTTATGACTAAGGATTTCTTTTCGACATAACAACATCCGTATATCGAAAACCCTCTCGAATTTGACATAAGACGTAATGTTTAGAAGGATCGGTGATATATGATTCTCATTCTCCACCACCATCTCATCTTCGATTCTTGGCCTGCCTCGCTTTACCTGAACCAGCCTGACATTCAATGCCTGCTCCTCCGGCGTAATCGACAACACTTGAATAGACTATTCTTCGACACTCAATGCTAATAGTTTGTCGCCGCCCCTTTTCACATAGAAAAGATTATCTTTCAAATCCAATAATATATCTTTATGTATATATTTTAATAATATACCCTTACATATATATTTGACTTTTATATACTTAAAGGTATATTTCAAATATATCTATATGGATATACTTGTATAGATTCAGAGCATGCCTAAGAAATACGGAGTGTTTACTCTGACCTCGCATTGAAGTTTTTGAATGATCAATGAGGGGTGCTTCATCGCAGTCGTTAGTTAGGCATTTTTCATTTTTTCTCTCAATTCTTTTCCTCCAAATACGTAGATTTCGTCTACTTTAAATGCTCCAATAAATATAAACCCGTTTTTTTCCATGTAATGTCGGATTGAATTAGTGTAGTAGTTATTCTCAACCGAGACCACCTTCACCGGAAGATCATCGAAGTTGATGCTTCTTAGAATTTCTAATTCCCCTCCCTCAGTATCAATGCTCAGGAAGTCAACCTCTGATATTCCAAATTTTTTCGACAACACATTTAAGTTAAAGCACTCCACATCAATTTCATTAATTATGGCACCATGTCGCTTGGCGTTTTTGCGCAATCGTCGTGCGGTAAGTCCCGTGTTATGCACGGCTAATGTGCTAAGCATGTTTGGGGCGCCCACAACTTCTATGAACTTAGCATTTCCCGGGGTAGGGGTGATGCAGCCATGCACAACATTACAGTTTCTGTTTTGCTTTAATTTATCAAAAATATTTGGTATCGGTTCAACAGCCAATCCTGTCCAGCCAAATTCTTTTTCAAAATAAAGTGTATTGCTGATAGTGACGCCGTCATTAGCGCCGATATCAATAAATACCCCATCTCGTTTATGACCCAACAATTCATGGACGAGGATATCTTGACCACACGCCGCCAACCCACCCTCAAGACTCGGCAGCATCCTGTGCTTACGGTGATAATTAAAGCGATTAATGTAGTGCTTTAGTTTGTTGCTCATTTGGATAATTCCTTATCTGCCTAAGTGTGATGCAAAGACCGTTCGGTCCTTATATCTGTCACTTTTTTAAAATATAATTATATTTTATTTAATCAATAACTTATCATGATTTTCGCAAATATTGAATAGGGGAAATGTGCGTCCGCTTTCCTTTCTTCAGGATGAGCTGAAATCCCCTGATAAAGACTGTGTGACTTAAGGTGTCCACATTGCTCACCGTATGCATTGGGTCGGTAACTCGACCATTTATAATCAGTCGGGTGCTCAACCATCCCCGCACGGATCTGATTGAGTTCGATATAACGGTAACACTTCATCCCCGGCATCAACCAGGCTCGCCTTATGACGCCCTTCCCACAAGGTGCCGCTACGCCGATACTCGAAATTGATATATTGCGCATAACGACGCCCGAGTGATTGCATCACCCAGGAAATATCATCAGCTTTATCAGTATCATCAACAGGTACACATGATTGGTCATTAACACATAGGCATGGAGGGATACCTAATAGCACTCACAGGCATCACCAAGACATTCCAGGTAAAATTGATAATCCTGTTCTGCGAAAAAAAACAGGCCTGGCGATTATTGCCTCTCTGGATGATATGACAGGGAACAGCTGCCATATAAATGCGTGGTTTTCTTGGAATCACAATTCCTTCTGTTATTTCACACCTAATCCATCGGTGTATTGGACGACAATTAATTAAATCATTACGGATCGCTGCATACAAATGATCCTCATTTCCTAAAGATATTTTTTCCGTTTGCACATACTCATGATGTATAATTCAAATAAATATTGAAAACTTATCATTCAAGGCTGGTACATTAATGAAGCAAATAGTCTGTATGAAATGGGGTAAGCTATACGGCCCCGATTATGTCAACAAACTATATGGGATGGTCAGCAGGCAAATTACTGGTGATTTCCGTTTCGTTTGCTTAACTGATGATAGCGAGGGGATCAGGCCAGAAGTGATATGCATGAATTGCCCCAGTATAGACATAGCGGCACCACATAATAACCGCCCCTGGCGTAAAGTAACACTATGGGCAAAAACACTTCCCAACATGGAAGGTGACTGGTTATTTTTAGACCTGGATGTCGTTATTACAGGATCGTTAGATGAGTTCTTTACGTATAAGCCAGAAAAATCATTCATTGTAATGCATAACTGGACACAGCCAGACTCCGGTATTGGCAACACCTCAGTCTACCGGTTTAAAGTAGGCAGCCACTCCTACCTTCACGAGAATCTACTGCAGAACCACATTGAACTAATTAAACAGTATCGCAATTCACAAACTTATATATCAAGAACCATCAAGGAAATAAATTACTGGCCTGATGATTGGTGTATTCTTTTTAAAGTTCATTGCGTTCCTCCATGGCCCATGCGTTTTTTCAAGGAACCGGTCCTTCCCTCTAACGCCAGGATTGTCGCCTTCCCGGGCGCGCCTAATCCGCCTGAGGCCGCCCAGGGCAATTGGCCTACAAAAAATATTTTCAAAAAAACCTATAAGTATATACGACCAACTACCTGGGTACAGGATATCTGGTACTATGTCAAATAGTTATCACAACCTGGCATCCTCTCAGTTTCATAAGATTCTGTGGCATACTTAACCAATGCAAGCTTCACTCAATAAACATACAGAAAATGAAAAAATAATTGTCAAATTTCTTAGCCGAATAGACAAAAGAGAATGGATAAGAAACTTTACCGACGGCGAGTCCGTCTGGGGTCAGTGTGAATTTATATTTAACCCGGGTGCAGATGTATACGACTGGCTTGTCGTCTATGACGATCTACCGCCCGCTTACAATGAACGATTCTCACATCGAAAAGAAATCCTGAGGTGCCCACCACAACATACTATACTGGTCACAACTGAGCCCTCATCAATAAAAATATATGGCAGTGCTTATGTCTCGCAATTCGGATGCGTTCTCACCAGCCAGGAACCTGATGCTCTGAAGCACCCGGACAGGATATATTCACAACCCGCCTTACGCTGGTTTTATGGTATAGGTAAAAATCACGCACTATCACTTGATACATTAAAAACAATGGGGCAGCCAACAAAAACACGCACAATATCGACTGTTTGTTCTAATAAAAAACAAAAACATACCCTTCACAACAAACGGTACAACTTTACCCAGCAATTAAAAGCACGTCTCGATGAGCTTGATGTGTTTGGGCACGGAGTCAGGGATATGGATGACAAGGCAATATCACTGGACAACTATAAGTATCACATAGCAATAGAAAACTTTATTGGCAAGCATGCCTGGACAGAAAAACTTGCAGATGCATTTTTAGGGTACACTCTACCTTTCTACTATGGCTGCCCGAACGCGGACGAATATTTTCCGCCGGAGAGCTTTATACCCATCGATATCAATGACTTCGAATCAGCCTACAACACTATTATCTCCTCCATCGAAAATAATGAATACGAAAAAAGACTTCCTTACATCATACAGGCCAGAAATAAATTAATCGATGAGTATAATATTTTTTCTGTTCTGAACAGAGAGATCGTCAAACGACACAAACAAAACAGACCGGCGATAGATGGACAAGAACTACTGTCGCGCAGACTAGCAAGGAAACAACATCCAGTGTCCAGCATAGGAGATTTAGTTCGAAAATCCTATATAAAGATATCCAACTACATGCGATAATATGCTTGAAATGACGCTATCATAGCATCCATGCAACATGTCTCTTATAGTACAGACAAGTTTTTTTAACATATAGACAAAAAGTACATTTATGATGATAGGAAAATTAATAGAAAAACTGGTGCGGGAAATATCGCTAGCCCCGAGGATATTTCTAAACTACGGCACATTGAAGCCCAACAGGGTATCCATGCCGCATGCAGTGAGTGATTTTTTTATCAATCCAAGTGATCC
>CAMYJO010000016.1:0-58453 GCA_947258755.1 uncultured Gammaproteobacteria bacterium | reverse complement strand
AAACCGGACGTTGCTCTTGATATAGGCGCCAATTATGGAGAATGTTTATTCTCACCTAAATACCCGGAAAGCACATACGCGATCGGCTATGAGGCGAATCCTGAACTTCTTAACTATCTTGAAAAAACAAAACAAATTCATCCTTCATCAAACAATATAGAATTAATTAATGCACTGGTTGACAAACAGATTGGTAATGAAGTTGATTTTTTTATCAATCAGAACTGGAGCGGCGGCTCAACTGCGGTAGCAGCCATTGCAGAATCTGAAAAGAAAATTCAATCGATCAAGGTTAAAACAGTCAGCATAGATTCAACGCTGAAAGAAAGGGAATTGCTGCCTGAATCGCTCGTTTTCAAGGTTGATGTTGAAGGATACGAGCCCTATGTATTATTAGGCATGAAAAACACTATTAACGGTGTAAAAAATGCTTTTGGCTTTGCAGAGTTCGACTCAGGCTTTCTGAAGAAATCGGGCTGGACCGCTGATAAATATCAGGATGAGGCATTATTCCAGTTTGACCTGTATGTACCTGTGAAGAAAAACTCTACTCAATTCAAAAAAATAACATCCCTGGCGGATTACTGTCAGCAACGCTCAAAAACACTTAAGCCAGGTAAATCTATCCATTTCGATCTATTACTTATTAAAAAAGGCAGTGACATTACATTATTGCCGAAAGACTGGAGCCTATAAAATTTATACGTGTCCTGGCTTAAGCTCATGAAACATGCCTACGGTCTTTTCAAACATGGAGACCACAGAATAGCTAGAGGGCTAGCAACTCCTGATAGACACCAAATGTAGAATCAAGCATGCGCATTGTTGTAAATGGATGCTCGTCAGGAACAGCAGGGGCACCTTCAATATACCATTTCTCCAGACAATTTATCATTTCGCCTACATTTCCCAACTGAATAAGGCCTTGAGGATAAACCTCTGATAACTGCTCGGCCACTCCTCCATGCTCATAGCCGGCGACCGGTACACCCAGACTCAGCGCTTCAATGGTTGTACGCCCAAAGGCTTCAGGGTCTTTCGACAGCGATAAAACCACATTTGATATAGACATAATTTCCCGTATGTCGCCACGATGGCCGGTGAATATAATATCCTCCACAAGGCCAGCCTCTTTGATCTTTGTCTTAAGCTCATCAGCAAATGCCTGTTTACGCGCATGCGGCTCACCAACGATCAAACCTGCCACTGGCAAACCACGAGATTTCAAGCCGCCAATAATGCTGACAAAATCCTCCTGGCCTTTCCAGCGGGTGATTCTCGCTGGCAAGGTAATCACAAACCTACCCTGGAGCTGAGGGCATTCATTATCCCAACGCTGCATCCATTCACTGGACGGTTTAAAACCATGCGGGTATTTTTCAATGTCAACACCACGATGTATAACGCGAATTACCTCAGGATTTACTTCCGTATAATTATTCAGAATATAATCTTTCACGGAGTTTGACACCGCAATGACGCGTTCACCCTTTGTCATGACCGCACTGTATCGCCCTACGGTATAAAAACCATGCACAGTCGTCACCAGATGCGGCCTGTCATTTTCAGGTAAGCCTTTCCACGCCCTATACCCTATCCAGGCGGGCAGACGTGAGCGTAAATGCAGAATGTCCGGCTTTTGTTCACGTAAGTAGCGCCTCACTTTCCAAATCCACTTTATGGTTGATAAACGCTTCTCTCCAACCGGCCAACATAAGTGCTCGCTGCCCGTTGCCAACAACTGATCCAACATTCGGCCTCCATCCGAAATCACGATGGAGCGGTGACCTCTTGCGACCAGTTCGCGGCCGACTTCAATCGTGCCTTTTTCGACACCGCCTGCATCCAATGCAGGCAACATTTGTACTACTGTAATTTTTCGCTCAGACATGTTTCAACAGATACTCGGCGATGCGCCCGGCCTCATGAAGCGGTACCTCGTTATGCACGAGCTGACCGCTCTTCATCCAGTCATCGAAACTACTCAGTCGGCCACGGGCGACGAGTTGATCGATGCCGGCACTAACACGGCTGTCACGCTTGCGCTGTACTGGCAACAAACCACAATCCGCACCCGATGTCAGCGCCTCGTAGACCATCGACACGCTGTCTTCGCTTATCCAAACCTGGCCCGAATACTGTAATTGACCTGGCAGCCAATTGGGCCCGGTCTTATTCACGGGGATTATATCCAGGTTTTGCAGCGCAAGCTGTTGCAGCTGTTCGACAAAGTTCTCAGGCGTCCTGCGTGAAGTCGTTAATACCCATTGTTTAGTGTCTCGCTCTACAATCATACGAATGCGTTCGAGCATGGCATCATTGTGCCAGTCATAGTGCGCAGACGGCCCGCCTATCAGGATCAAACCGCGTCCAGGGTCATGTTGCGTCGACGGCTTGATGCGATTTAGTACACCCAAGGTAGTAATGACACCATTACGCTCCTTGAGTCCGTCATGCTGCGGCACAATACAATAGTCGAACAAGCGTGTGGGCAAGGAAGGTTTCATCAGGATCACTGATTTTCCACCGACGCTACGCTTTGCCGCTAGCACCGACAAATGGGTTGCATGACCCGCGCCGATGATGATCGATGGCGGCATTCTGTCCTCTATGGGAAATGATTTTTTCAGAATGGTTTTGCTTGCCTGTTTGAAGGAAAGCGGGCTCAGGTCATAGACCTTGACATCGGTCAGCTCCACCAGCGCCTGCACCAAACCCTGGGTCTGGTTTTCATGGCCTGGCTTGGCGTCGCTGAATCGCCAGATGACGAGTGGTTTGGGGGCAGCCAAGACTAGTCCTTAAGGATATACTCCGCACCACAATAGGGGCACACGGCCTTGCCGCTGTCTTCGATCGGAATGAACACGCGTGGATGCGAATCCCACAAACTCATACCCGGCATCGGGCAATGTAAAGGCAGGTCTGCACGCGTCACTTCGATTTTCCGTTGGCTACTATCCTGCGCAGGTTTTCCATTTTGCATCGTCATCTCAAAACTCCTTCCAGCAGTAGTGGTCACTGTTTATGTAACCTCTGATTAATTAATAATTTTTGTCATTGCGAGGACGCCTACAGGGATGTAGGCGGTAGACTGCGCCTGGAGCATGCAGTCGAGTGGAGCGACGCCCTAAAGGATACCCTTCGGTAAAGCAATCTGTAACTACATGACTCTATTTAACAGATTGCCACGCTGCGCTCGCAATGACAAATTAATCAGAGGTTCCTTAAAAATTTTAACTTTAAATCGAATAGCAAGCAGATCTTCAGACCAACGCCAGCCATTCCGGGTATTGCTCACGTCGCCCATGCACCTGATCAAAATACAGCTTTTGCAGTTTGGCGGTGATCGGACCACGTGTGCCGCTACCGATGTCACGGTCATCGAGCTCGCGTATCGGCGTGACTTCAGCCGCTGTACCGGTAAAGAAAGCTTCATCGGCAATGTATACTTCATCGCGCGTGATCCGTTTTTCAACGACACTGATACCCTCATCTTCGGCCAGGCGCATAATCGCATTACGGGTAATACCGTCCAGCGCAGAACTCAGGTCCGGCGTATACAGTACGCCATCACGTACGATAAAAATATTTTCGCCACTGCCTTCCATGACAAAGCCTTGCGTATCCAGCAACAGGGCCTCGTCATAGCCGCAGGACATGGCCTCTTGCAGGGCCATCATGGAATTAATGTATTGCCCGTTGGCCTTGGCGCGACACATGCTGACATTGACATGGTGCCGAGAAAACGATGAGGTGCGAATGCGGATACCTTTCTCCAGCGCCTCGCTGCCAAGGTAGGCACCCCATTCCCAGGCCGCTATCATCACATGCGTTTTCAGGTTGTCGGCGCGCAGCCCCATGCCCTCAGAACCATAGAAGCACATCGGTCTGATGTAGGCGGTCTCCAGCTTATTTTCACGCACCGCTGCACGCGTGGCCTCGTTGATGGTTTCCCTGTCATAAGGGATCGTCATATTCATGATATGCGCAGAATTGAACAGGCGATCGGTATGCTCCTGCAAACGGAAAATGGCGGTACCCTTGTCTGTCTTGTAGGCGCGCACGCCCTCGAACACGCCCATGCCATAATGCAGGGTATGGGTGAGCACATGAATCTTGGCATCCCGCCAGGGAACCATCTCACCATCCATCCAAATTACGCCATCGCGGTCTGCCATCGACATGGACCGAACTCCTTATACACTAGAAAATTTACGAAAGTTGATTGTAACGGATTTTGCCGTCGAGGGGCAGACGCGATCGACATTTTTCTGCAGGGCTAGAGCGGATCCAGCATGAATTGCTGCCATAATTCCTTGACCCGCTGACGGGACTCAACAAACTGGTCGGCGCCGACATAAGAGGGCTCATCGATCAAGGTCTGCCGATGCCCCTGGGCACGATATGACCTGTAGGCCTCAAACAGGTCATCTGCCTGCGCGGGCTCGAGCAGCGCATGCCTTTTCAGCCCTTCGAGCTGACGCAGATTATCACTGTGGTCGACCAGATCCGGGTAGTTATGCGCCCAGCGCAATACCAGATACTGGACCATAAATTCGATATCGGCCATGCCACCCACGTCCTGCTTCAGGTGAAAACGGTCCTGTCGTTTACTGCCCAATTCACTACGCATACGTTCACGCATCTCGACGACGTCCTTACGTAATGCCTGCGGCTCACGCTGTTGACACAATATCTCCCTGCGTACCTGCTCGAAGGCATCCATCAATTCCGGGTCACCGACGATAGCGCGTGCGCGTACCAGGGCCTGATGCTCCCAGGTCCAGGCCTCTTCCAGCTGATACTGGCGGAAGGCTTCCAGGCTGGTAACTAACAAGCCGGAAGCGCCACTGGGCCGCAGACGCATATCCACCTCATAGAGCACGCCTGAGGCCGTCGGTGTATTCAGGATATGAATGAAACGCTGTCCCAGGCGTGCGAAAAATACCGCGTTGTCGAGCTTTTTCGGACCCGTCGTCGATTGTTTTTTCCCGGTAGAATTATGCAGAAAAACCAGGTCCAGATCGGAACCATAGCCCAGCTCGACTCCACCCAGTTTGCCGTAGCCGATAACGATAAAGCCAGGCGTTCTCTTGCTCTGCCCACTTTGGCAAACGGGCGCACCATGCTTCATGCGCAAGGTATGGGTGACAATTTCAAGCACCTGCCCAAGGATCACCTCGGCAATCTCGGTCAGATGATCACTGACCTTGATCAGGGAAATGGCATTACTCAGGTCGGCCGCGGCCACGTGCAGGACATGTGATTGTTTGAAGTAGCGCAAACTCTCCATCTGCTGTTCAAGGTCATTGGCATCAAGATGTTTGAGCAAATTGATCAACTCAACGTGTAATTCACGTCGTTGCAAGGGAGCATACAAGGTACGCGGATCGAGGAATTCATCCAGCAATACCGGATGCTGTGTCAGGTACTCGGCAATCCATTCACTCTGCGCGAACAATTGCACGACCTGCGAGAGGGCCATCGGGTTTTCCATCAACAATGCCAGGTAGGTACTGCGGCCCGAAATCGTTTCCAGTAGTCCAATCAGCCTTAACAGACAGCGATCGGGTAACTCCGCACGCCCGGCCGCACCCAGTAACAGCGGCATCAAGCGGTCCATACGCTCTTGACCGATCTTACTGCGACTACTGTAGGCATAGCTGGAACGCAGACCCTTGATCAGGTCCAGCACATAGTCCGGGTCCTGGTAGCCTTGCTCCTGCAGCAAGTCCAAGGCCACATCATCATCCAGCTGACCTTCCCAAACCGAAGACAGCTGATCAGGGGTATCATCGTCCGCACTCACCTGTGGTGCCGCCATCACCTGATCAAAGGCACTGTGCACATTGTCGCGGTGTTGTTGCAATTCATTATAAAAAAGCTGCCAATCCATAAAGCCCATCGACAGCGCCAGACTGGCGCGCTCCTCGTCATCGGCCGGCAACACATGGAGCTGCTGCTCGGCATAGGCCTGCAGATGGTTTTCGGTATTTCGCAGAAAGGTATAGGCCTGTAATAACTGCTCGGTGACATATTCCGGCAGGTAATTTTTCTGCGCCAGTCGCTGCAATACCGGCACAATACCCCTGACCTGTAATTCCGGTTCGCGCCCGCCGCGTATCAACTGAAAGGCCTGGCCGATAAACTCAATCTCACGAATACCGCCGAGACCCAGTTTGATATTTTCCTGCATGCCCTTGCGCTGCATCTGCCGCGCAATCATGCCTTTCATATCCCGCAATGATTCGAAGGCGCTGTAATCCAGGTAACGACGGTAGGTGAACGGACGCAGCGCAGCCAATAATTCCTCGCCGGCGACAAAATCACCGGCGATGACGCGCGCCTTGATCATCGCGTAACGCTCCCATTCCCTACCCTGATACTGATAATACTCTTCCATTGCCGCAAAACAGACAGCCAGGGCACCACTTTCACCATAGGGCCGCAGGCGCATATCGACCCGAAACACAAAACCCTTGTCAGTCGAGGCATCGATCACATGAATCAACTGCCGCCCCAGGCGAGTGAAAAATTCTTCACAACTTAAACCATTACGTTTGCGTGTCTGCCCATCTTCAGGGTAGCTAAAGATCAGGTCGATATCGGATGAAAAATTCAGCTCATAAGCACCCAGCTTACCCATGCCCAGGACCACCAATTGCTGCGCCCTGCCATTGCTGTCACGTGGTATACCCCACTGCTTGCAGGCCCATTGATGCAAGCGTGCCAGGGACAGATCCACACAGGCGTCGGCAAGTAAGGACAGGTCGCGCAGGGTTTCATTTAACGGCGCCCAGGAAGCCAGATCACGCCAGGCAATCCGAAACATTTCGCGTTGCCGAAACTCTCGTAAGGTGCTCATCAAGGCCGCTTCATCTTTATCACTGACCAAGGCCTGCTGCAGGCGCTGGCGGAATTCAGCCGGATGATAATCACGATGCAAGTCACCGCTATGCAATAAATTCAAAAATGTCTCGGGATGGTCAATGCAGAAATGACTCATATAACGGCTACTCGCCCAAACCTGCAGCAGTATTTTGCAGAACTCCGGGCCCGGTGAATACGTCATGGAGCCCTGCTCCAGGGCATGCTGGAATGCATCCCAGTCCTGTTGCAGGCGATCTGCTAAGACCGCGGGTAAGGTTTCAATCTGGATTCTGGGGTTATTTTTAGTCATTTACAGGCTTGTTCGGGTCACTTGCCTAGACTTTAACCGAAAATGTGACAGATACAATCATTTTTCAATCTGAATCGGCTTAAGAAGCCCTTCTATTGGCCGAAATATAGGGCAATCAATAAGCGAATGTCACCTGCAGATCAGTGCCAAGCTGCATTAAACATCTGGGATGAGCGATGGAATTTAAAGATTACCTCAAGATCATGGTCATGAAAGATGCCTCCGATATCTACCTGACCACGGGCGCGCCACCGAGTGCAAAATTTGATGGTGTACTGAGGCCGATTGAAAAAGCCTCACTGGCGGCCGGCAAGGTCAAGGAAATTGCCTACAGCATCATGGATGACGAACAGATCGCCGACTTTGAAGGCAAGCCCGAGATGAACCTGGCCCTGTCCGAACCCGGTATTGGCCGTTTCCGTGTCAACATCTTCAAACAGCGTAACCAGGTCGCCATGGTCATCCGTAACATCAAGACCAACATCCCGAATATGCAGGAGCTGGGACTACCACCGATCCTGTCCAAAATCATCATGGCCAAGCGTGGCCTGGTATTGTTTGTCGGCGCTACCGGTTCCGGTAAATCGACCTCGCTGGCATCACTGATCGACTACCGCAATACCAACAGTACCGGCCATATCATCACCATCGAAGACCCAATCGAATTTGTCCATCAGCATAAGAAAAGCATCATCAACCAGCGCGAAGTGGGCATGGATACCGACTGCTATGAAGATGCATTGAAAAACACATTGCGCCAGGCGCCCGACGTCATCCTGATTGGTGAGATCCGTGATCGCGAGACCATGGAACACGCGATGGCCTTCGCCGAGACCGGCCACCTCGCCATCTCCACACTGCACGCCAACAACTCCAACCAGGCCATGGATCGTATTATCAACTTTTTCCCGGAAGAACGTCGCAACCAGTTATTACTGGACCTGTCCCTGAACCTGCGCGGTTTCGTCTCACAACGCCTGATTCCCACCGTTGAAGGCAAACGTTGCGCCGCGATTGAAGTACTGCTCGGAACTCCGCTGGTCTGTGACATGATCAAACGCGGTGACATCTCTGAACTGAAAGAGATCATGGAAAAATCCAGGAACCTCGGCATGCAGACCTTTGACCAGGCACTGTTTGACCTGCACAAGGAAGGCAGAATTACTGAAGAAGAAGCCATCCGCAATGCCGACTCAGCCAACAACCTGCGCCTGAAAATCAGTCTATCTGAAGGGCGCTCCGCTGATACGGGTAATAGTGCAATGGCGTTGAATGATGAGCAGGATGAAGAGCCGGCGCTGCCGGCGGCTGGGGGGATGAGTTTATCGTTGGAATAACAGTAGCTAGTGTCGAGTGGCGAGTAGCCAGGAAAAAACAGTACCTATCTTCTTAATGACCTCGCTACTCGCCACTAGCGACTAGCTACTGCTCCGCTCAAAAAAAAACCGCCCAGTAACGGGCGGTTTTTTTGCGGCGGAGCCGGGTTTACATCATTCCACCCATACCACCCATACCGCCCATACCACCCATATCCGGTGCAGGAGCAGCACCTTCTTCAGCAGGCATTTCAGCGATCATGCATTCGGTCGTAATCAGCAAACCGGATACCGATGCCGCGTTCTGCAAGGCAGTACGTGTCACCTTAGTTGGATCCAGAATACCCATTTCGATCATATCGCCATACTCACCGGTACCGGCGTTATAACCGAAGTTACCGCTACCTTCTTCAACCTTGTTCAGGATAACCGAGGCTTCATCACCGGCATTGGATACGATCTGACGCAGTGGCTCTTCCATCGAACGTGCGGCAATAGTAATACCAACGTCCTGGTCATGGTTGTCGCCTTTCAGGCCTTTAAGGGAATCCAGTACGCGAATCAGGGCAACACCACCACCGGGTACAACACCTTCTTCAACCGCGGCACGCGTAGCGTGCAGGGCGTCTTCAACACGCGCCTTTTTCTCTTTCATTTCCACTTCAGTGGCAGCACCTACTTTGATAACGGCTACACCACCGGCCAGCTTGGCCACGCGTTCCTGGAGTTTTTCCTTATCATAGTCTGAAGAGGTTTCAGCGATTTGTGAACGGATCTGATCAACCCGGCCTTCAATCTCTGTGACATTACCAGCACCATCGATGACAGTGGTTTCTTCCTTGGACACAACGATACGCTTGGCTGAACCCAGGTCATCGAGTGTTGCCTTTTCCAGCGACAGGCCTACTTCTTCAGATATAACAGTACCACCGGTCAGGATAGCGATATCCTGCAACATGGCCTTACGACGATCACCAAAACCTTCGAGTACCGGCAGTAGCTCACGGACATTGGAGATTTTCTTGTCATGCAACAGCACAAACGGCTCTTCCAATTCTGCACTCATGTTCTGCTGGTTGTTAACGAAATACGGAGACAGGTAACCACGGTCAAACTGCATACCTTCAACCACATCCAGTTCATTTTCCAAACCCGAACCTTCTTCAACGGTGATAACGCCTTCCTTACCAACCTTACCCATGGCTTCAGCAATGATGCCACCGATATTGGTATCAGAGTTAGCAGAGATAGTACCCACCTGGGCGATCGCCTTGTTATCGGCACAAGGCTTGGATAATTTCTTCAGTTCTTCCACTGCAACGAGAACCGCCTTATCTATACCACGCTTCAGATCCATCGGGTTCATACCGGCAGCGACTGATTTCATGCCTTCACGCATGATCGCCTGGGCCAGTACTGTCGCAGTCGTGGTGCCGTCACCGGCAATATCAGAAGTCTGCGAGGCGACTTCCTTAACCATCTGCGCACCCATGTTTTCAAACTTGTCTTCCAGTTCGATTTCCTTGGCGACAGAAACGCCATCTTTAGTCACGGTTGGTGCACCGAAACTTTTTTCCAGAACAACGTTACGTCCTTTAGGACCCAGGGTAACTTTGACCGCATTGGCCAATGTGTTAACACCCTTCACCATACGTGAACGGGCGTCATCACTAAATTTTACTTCTTTTGCACTCATGTTAAATTTCCTCTTTTCAGAATACGCTAGTCTTAAGCTTCGATGACGGCAACAATGTCTTCTTCACGCATAACCAGTAGTTCTTCGCCTTCGACCTTGACTGAAGTCCCTGCATATTTACCAAACAAAACCTGGTCACCGACCTTCACATCCAGAGGACGCACATCACCGTTTTCCATGATCTTGCCGTTGCCTGCAGCCACTATTTCACCTTTATCAGGTTTTTCGGTTGCAGAATCTGGAATGACGATACCACCGGCACTAGTACGCTCTTCTTCCATACGTTTAACGACCACACGGTCGTGTAAAGGACGAATATTCATCGAAAAGTTCTCCTCACTTCGAAGATTAACAAGTTGTTTTCTATAAAAAAATAAAAGAGTACAAAGCATTGCTTAGCACTCTTGATTGATGAGTGCTAATAATAGGGGCTAATTTTCGAGAGTCAAGGGCTGGAGGGCAGATTAGTCGAATAATTTAATACATTCGCAATGGCTACTGCTCTACCCTAAAGTTAGAACACCGATATCGAGGCATTACAATTGGTAGTGCACTCACCGTCATTAAGGGCATATTAATAATGGTAATTAACGGTTATAGAGTAAACGCTGCTCTTGCTTTCAAGCGAGGACGCCTGGCGATACCAGCATGAACCATCCAGTGACGTACTGGCTACTGAAGCCTGCAAATATAAATGGACAGTGATGCCTTTCCTCTTCTATCATCCACGCCTTGCATGACCTGGAATGAAATGTGACTAATCAATCGCAGATTAAGCGTTTTTCAGTACAGTCGTTCTCAGTAGCCGCGCCAGCAACCAGGTGGTAAATGACGGGTCAGGATGGTTCACCCGCATCCAGATCACCCGTTTACATTGGACTTGAGGAAAAAATAGTAATTCAACTACCATGATTTTGAATGCAGGAACACACCATGCCCATTGATCTCACACACTATGATCCCGGTGCTTTCTACGATGAGACCCTGGCCGGTAAAAACCGCTCACGCAGTTATAGCAAGGAGCTGGTCAAACTGTTTCGTAAAATGGATAAGGATGAGTTATCCGCCCGACAATCGGCTGCCGAACTGGCGATCAAGGAAATGGGTATCTCGTTTACCGTCTACAGTGCGAAAGAAGGCACCATCGATCGCAGCTGGCCTTTTGACATTGTTCCCAGACTGATCCCGAAGTCCGAATGGGATGGCATCGAAGCCGGTCTGTTACAGCGCGTCAAGGCATTAAATCTATTCATTAATGACCTTTACCATGAACAGAAAATCATCAAGGATGGAGTATTCCCTGCCGAGGTCCTGGCGGACTCAAAAAATTTCAGACCGCAGTGCGTGGGGGTCACGCCTGCCGCCGGCATCTGGGCCCACATCTGTGGCTCTGACCTGGTGCGGGACGTCGATGGCACCGTCTATGTGCTGGAAGATAACCTGCGGGTTCCCTCCGGCGTCTCTTACATGCTCGAAAACAGGGAAGTCACCAAAAGCATCTTTCCCGAGTTGTTTGAGACCTATGCACCCTTGCCGGTGGGTGACTATCCAACCCAGCTTGATGACATGCTCTCATCGCTGTCGCCGCGAAAGGTCAAACGCCCCGAAGTGGTCGTGTTAACACCCGGCATATACAATTCTGCCTATTTTGAACATGCCTATCTGGCGCACCAAATGGGCGCTGAACTGGTCGAAGGCAGGGATTTGTTTGTTGATAAGGACGAATGTGTGTATATGCGAACCGTTGCCGGCCCGCAACGCGTCGATGTCATTTATCGCAGGATCGATGATGAGTTCATCGACCCAGAAGTCTTTAACGAAGATTCGATGCTCGGCGTACCCGGCCTGATGCGTGCCTGGAAGGCAGGCAATGTGGGTATGGCCAATGCCCCTGGCGCCGGCGTGGCGGATGACAAGGTCGTCTACGCCTTCGTCCCGGATATCATTCGTTATTATCTGAATGAAGAGCCCGGCATTCCCAATGTGCCCACCTACCGCTGTATGTATAAGGAAGAACGTGAATACGTACTCGATAATCTCGATAAACTGGTGGTCAAACCCGCCAATGAGTCCGGTGGTTACGGCATGATGATCGGCCCCAAGGCCCCTAAGGAAGAGCGTGATACGTTTGCAAAATTGATCAGGAAAAACCCGCGCAACTATATTGCCCAACCAACGCTGGCCATTTCCACGGTGCCGACGGTCATCGGCAATACCCTGCAACCACGTCACGTCGACCTCAGGCCCTTCATTCTCAGTGGCAAGAACTTCTCGTCGGTAACCACCGGTGGACTGACCCGTGTGGCCATGCGCAGGGGCTCCCTGATAGTCAATTCATCACAGGGTGGTGGTTCAAAAGACACCTGGATTGTCGCGGATACGGGAAGCTAGGCATGCTGTCTCGTGTTGCAGAAGCTATATACTGGGCCGGCCGTTACATCGAACGTGCCGAAAACATAGCCCGACTCATCCGGGTTAATTCTCATTTGATGATGGATACGCCGAAAGGTATCTCTCCTGGCTGGGAACCCTTGATCTCCATCACCGGACTGGGCCCGGAATTCGAACAGGGCAGCGATGAAATGAGTGAGCGCAACGTGGTTAAATTCCTGATCGGCGATCCGAAAAACCCTAGCTCTGTACTCAGCTCTCTGAAAATTGCGCGGGAAAACTGTCGCACCATCCGTGAAATCATCCCACGCACCGCCTGGCAAAGACTGAATAAACTCTACCTGTTTGCGAAAGACAGTGTGCCATCCGGCCTGACCCAGAAAGGCAGGGACAGTTATCTCGATGGCATCATTGCCGGCTCGCAACAACTCAACGGGCTGTTTGCTTCCGTTATGTACCAGGATGAGGCATGGCACTTTCTGCGTATTGGTAGAAATATCGAGCGTGCGGAAATGACCACGCGTATTCTCGATGTACGCTCGACTGACCTGCTGAGCGACGCTGAGGAACTGTTTGAATCCAGGAGTTTTGAAACAGTGCAATGGATCAGCATCCTGAAATCACTATCGGCCTACTCCATTTACCGGCGCACGATGCAAGTGCGCGTGAGCAGGACGCCGGTGCTTGAATTTCTGTTTCATGATGTACATTTTCCTCGCTCCATCGGACACTGCCTGACTTCTGTCGAAGAAAGCGTCGCTACGCTGGCCAATAGCACATTGCCATTGAAGGCCTTGCGTATCGTAGAACAGAAACTCAACAGGCAAAAGATGGATAATCTCAAACAACAAGCCCTGCATGATTTTATTGATGACCTGCAGCTTAATATCAGGCGTTTTCACGATGCCCTTGAAAAACAATATTTTCTACCACATTAGCAGTTGCTATTTACTATATTAATTTTAATGTATTAGGCTTCAGGCAATCTATTCAGGACTTTCGCGTGGTGCCGATTTAGAACATAATGACAAAACTTTAAAATCACGGGTTTGCTTATGACTTATTGCGTTGGACTCAGCCTTGAAGACGGTCTGGTATTCGCCTCGGACTCACGTACCAATGCGGGCGTGGATTACGTCACCACCTATAGCAAAATGCATCTGTTCACACCGGCCGATGATCGCCTGTTTGTCATTTTATCCGCAGGTAATCTGGCTACCACCCAGGAAGTCATTAATCACATCCAACGCGATATCGACTACCCTACCGGGGAGCCCAGCCTGGCGAACGTCAAGTATTTATTCGAGGCAGCGGAATATGTTGGCAAAATCAGCCAGCAGGTACAGCAGGAACATAGTCATGCCTTCTCCAAGTCAGGCGTCAGTGGAAAAACTACCCTGCTAATTGGTGGTCAGATAGCAGGCCAGCCGCATGGGCTGATCATGATTTACCCGGAAGGTAACTATATCAGCTCGTCACCACAGACACCCTATTTGCAAATAGGCGAGAGCAAATACGGCAAACCGGCGCTGGACCGCATTGCCGACCCCGCCCTGCAATTACATGAAGGAGCGCGCCTGACATTAGTGTCACTGGATGCCACCACACGATCTAATATCACCGTGGGCCCACCCTTTGAAGTTGCCATCTATCCTAAAGACACCATGAAACTCAGCTGTCGCTGCAGTTTTGACCAATCAGACCCTTACCTGATCCAGTTACGCGAGGCCTGGAACAGCGGTATCAATAACGTCTTCAGCACTTTGCCCACTTTTGAGAACTCTAACGGACTGGCTCAACAATCGATCGACTTTCCGACGAAACAGGGCCAGGCGCAGGCACAGGCAGAACAAATGACCAAACCTCAACGACAGATCACCTGAACACATTTTTTGTATAACTGAACAGATGGAACAGATCCATGCTCAACTCGCTTTCTTTCAAACGTAACGGCGACAAACAAAACTCCGATTTCTTCGAGGAATACCTGGTTCGACTACTCGAGGAAAGGGACTCGATCGGACTGACCGGCATGATCCACGAAATCGATGCGATCATGATTACCGTGGATCCTGGCCATTCGATTCGCTATATCGCTGAACTGTCGCTAATGTCCCCCTATCACTACCTGGTGACCCTGGAGAGTGAAAACCACTGGACACATGTTCTACGCGTCGATATGAATTCCCCGGACCTGCTGATACGTGAAGTCAAGGATGCCAACATACAAGGTATCTTTCGCAGCCTGAATGAGATCTACCCGATTGGCTCACATAAACCCAACAGTCGTTACATGGGCGAGGTACTCAGAGTCAACGACCTGCATGGCGTCGTACAACTTCAACAGGAACGTGATTTCCGCTTCTTTAGCCAGGACCAGGTGCGCAAGCTGGAATTACCGGGCAACATCGGCATCAGCAAACCCTCGCCCTATACGCATAATATTATTGGCTACATGGAACGACCCGAAGATCAGTTACGCGTCTATTCGCTGGGGGTCAGCAGTATCATGCCTGAAGTCCAGGATGCATATTGCGCCGCCAAGGAACTACAAAAAAAATTACAAATAGACGAATTAATACTGCCCATCGACCATCTGGCTACCCGTATTTACAGTCAGAACCGTGAAGTAGCCATTCTTGAATGGTTATCCATGTCCAGCTATTACTACTGGGGCTCATACAATATCAAGGACCAGAACTCCTCAACCAATGTGACCAAAAACGTGCATTATTCCAGCGAACTGAAGAGCCCGGCAAAGGTTTTTACTGCGAATAACACCCCATACCTGGTCAATCATCTGGTCAAGTTGCCCTCACCAACCGAAACCTTCGTGCGCAACTATGGCCCACGCCTGCACCACATCGCCATGGCTGTACGCGATGGCACAAGCAATGGTATGGAAAATATAGAAATGGTTGTTAGCCAGATAGCCTCTCAGGGCAAGGATTTTCTACTCGATGTCATCGGTTCCAAGGAAGAAGGACTAAAACAGATATTTTCCAGCGCATCAGAACATTCATCGCTGATTATCGAATACGTGCAGCGCTTTGGTGACTTTGACGGTTTCTTTGCCAAAGACAATGTCGCTGAACTCACGCATGCTGCCGGCGTCGAGAACGAACTCAAAGACCTCTCCGCCGAGGTTGAGAAAGACTGAGAAACACTTGCCCGTATTTGCTAATCCGCTATCCGGGCAACAGTATGTTGCACAAGCCCCTCCATGCATTCAAGTAGCTCAGTCACATTAATCGGTTTCGTTATGTAGGCATGAAAACCAGCGGCCTGCCCGCGTTCTATATCACGTGCCGAGGCCTCCGCGCTGATAGCGATAACCGGGATATGACGCGTCTGTGGATAGTTACGCAGACGCGACAAGGCCTCATAGCCATCCATGCCTGGCAGGTTAATATCCATCAGGATAATGTCCGGAATGAGCTCACGCGCAAACTCCAGGCCCTTCTCTGCGGTTTGTACCGTACTCAAATCGACCTCGGCCCTGGTAGCGAGTATTTTTTCGATCAGACGCATATTCGCCAGATTATCTTCTATACAAAGTACCTTGAGGGTATCTGCAGAGGAGACTACTGTCAGCTCAGGATCCTGTATCGGCTGACCACTGGACTGCACTATGGGTGGACAAATATTGCATTCAATCCAGAAAATGCTGCCTTCACCCGGCGCACTCTGCACACCCATGTCGCCATCCATTTGCGTCATCAGGCGCCTGGCTATGGTCAGCCCAATCCCGGTCCCCTGGGTTTCTGAATACTCGGCACCGAGACGATTAAATGGTTCAAACATCTCCAGTTGCTGTTCATGGGTCAAACCCGGGCCGGTATCGGCAACATGGATGCGAAGTTTGTCGTCCGTAGGCCGCTGACAATACACGGTCACTTCCCCATCATCAGCATTATATTTAATCGCATTGGTGAGAATATTCACCAACACCTCTTTCAAACGCTCCCGATCCATACGCAGGCAAGTATCAACACTACAGTCTAAATCCGCATGTATGGATATGCCGCGCTTAGTCGCCTGCGCCTGCACCATAGTCAGGCATTCCTGCATCCATTCATCCATTCTGAAATCCTGGAAGGATAGATTGACATTACCCGTTTCAACCACGGACAGATCCAGTACATCATCAATAAGGTACAACAGATGCTCACCGGCATGCATAATTTCGCTAAGTGATTCCTGCTGAGTCGGCTGTAGCTTCTCGCCTTGCAATAACTGTCCAAAACCCAGAATAGCATTCATCGGTGTACGCAACTCATGACTGACGCGACCCAGGAATTCTGTCTTTAAACGATTGGCACGTTCGGCATCATTCTTCGCATGCATCAGGTCATGGGTGCGTTTCGCGACTTTCTCTTCAAGCGCATCATAGGATTGCTGCAAGGCCTCTTCTGTCGATTTTTGCTCAGTGATATCAAACATAAAACCCTGCAAGCGTACCGGATTGCCATTCTCCTGAACAACACTGACATCATTACGGATCCACACAATACTGCCATCGGCGGCCAACATCCTGTACTCAAATTCAAAGTCTTTTCCCTGCTCCGTCTTTTTTCTGCAATATGTGCGTACAAACTCAGCATCGTCCGGATGTACATGAGTAAGACAGAAATCCTTTTCATACCAGTCCTGCAAAGGATAAGACAATATCTTCTCCGCCTGCTTACCCACATAGGTAAAGCGATAAGCGTCTAGGTCCAATGTCCAGGGGATGGCATCAGAATATTCCACCAGCGAACGGAAACGTGCCGTACTGTCTTTCAGGTTTTCAATCGAGCGTGCCAGTCTTGACTGCATGGCGTTATAGGCATCCACCAGATCATCCAGCTCATCATGACCGGAAGCCTTTCGGTCCAGTATCAGCTTTTTCTTCTCGTCGATATCGAAGACCTTGGTAAAGGCGGCGATATCGATAATATGGCGCGTTACCAGAAAATGAAAAACAATAAAGATAAAAATGGCGACCAGAAACGTCTTGATCGCATTACTGACCAGAATAACAATGACCTTGTCATATAAACGCGCATAGACACCATCAAGACTGGCGACCAGCTTTAGTGCGCCAATGTCGACGTTGTCATCCCGATGTCGATAGCTCAGCGGGAACTGCCGACTGATAACATCAGCCTCCTGTGCCTTGCCGATAACGATCCACTGTTTTTCCTCATCACTGATCTCAAGATACTGCATATCACCCAACTGCATGATGCCTTCTGCCAGTGTCTTGAGCCCATCAATATCCGAGACCCATAACAAGGCCGACAAACTTCGCAAGTGAACATCATTCACCTGCTGCAGTTGTGTTTCGATTCTGCTGACATCGCTACTGTAATCACGATAGAGCTGCGCAGCCGTAATGATCAGCGTCAGTAATGTACTGAACAGGACAACGCTGAGCATCAAGCGCCTGCCAACCCCGGATTTTAGATAGGCTAGTTTAATGATTGCTCTCCGGTTTTATTTTTTTTAGCCAGCGGCCCCAGGGTCTCATCATATATTTTCTGATAGGCGCCACTCTGTTTCATTTCTGACAAGGCCCTGGCCAGTCTCGGCACCAGGTGCTTGTGTTTTTTATGTAAATAAATAAACATTTCCTTGGTTGCCAATGGCGGCGTCAATATCAGCGTATTATTTAAATGCTGCTGCTGGATCATTTGTAAGCCACCCCAGCGCTCATAAATGATCACATCAGCACGGTCCTTTTGTAATATAGAAAACAACTGTTCGGGGTTTTTTACCTTAGTTATCTGCGCAGCTACGGGCACATTCTTTTCAAGAATTTTCCAGCCATTGATGTAAGCGACAACATAGGGAGACAGTGCCGACCAGGCACCATCCATGCGAATCTCACGATTTGCAAAGGCATTGAATTCCCAGTCCATAATTTTTTCCGGGACCCTGATCAGGTTAGGGTACAGTTTTTCCAGCCCGGCGATCCTGGACATCTCACCATCGTCGATGCCGGCATTCGAGTTTCTGAGGCCACGCTCTGCCGGCAAACGTATCGTCTGCAGCCGATATCCTATTTTTGCCAGGGCCTCGGCGGCAACCCGATCCATAAAACCGCTGCCCTGCGCGGTATTCAACGGCGGTTGGCCGGTGGTATTGATAACCAGCATATTGGAGGCATACAGCGCTCCAGCCCAGAGGCTGAATAGCGATACCCAGAAGAATCTAATTAGGCGCATAGGCTTTCCTTGTTCATGCAATTGAATGATGAATGCCATCTTTTTTGCTATTGATCTATATTAATAACGGCATTTTTACTAAAAAATTCAGTGATATTTTTGTAAACAATTGATAAATATATATTATTTTAAAGTGGTTTTTTGACGCAGCAGCGGCGCAATACAGGCTAAATAGATAGGTGTCTGCGCGCTAGTTGCCACAGAGTAGTGTTTTTGCAGGCCCTATGGCCAGGGTGGCGATGTGATCCGTGATTGCCAGTCGGACCTAGTCGTCATCGCGGGTAAATTCACCATCGATAATATGAGTACCCGATCGGCTCGGCGGTGGTGGCTGATCGTCGCCACCGGGTGGCTTGAAGCGCTGCAAACCCATTATGCGCCTGATCATCCATAGTCGCAGTGGCGTGATCAGTAAAAACAGGCCCAGTGTATCACTGATAAAACCCGGGATAATCAGCAGCACTGCAGCCGCAAACACGAACAAGCTCTCAAACATCGGCAGTGCCGGCAGCTCACCACTATTCATACTCTGACGCATGCGTGACATGTTACGCAGGCCTTGCTGGCGCAACAACAAGGCACCCAAAACCCCTGTAAAAACAATGATAAAGATCGTCGCTATGGCGCCAATAGACGTCCCCACTTTGATCAGAATAGCCAGTTCCAGCAGCGGTAGTCCAATAAAGAGAATGATAGCTATCAGTCGTGGATCCATAATATTTTCCGATTTCCGGCCCTTGGCTCCGTGACAACTGTCATCACAGCGGTTAGGCTATAGCCCGAATTGAATGAAACATAAACACTATAAAACGTGCGTCCAGAATACCAGATTATCCTCAATACATGCCCGGATCATGAGCAAGCCGTCGCATTGGCCAATGCACTGATTGATGAAGGGCTGGCTGCCTGTGTCAATATTGTACCGGGTTTGACCTCAATATATAAATGGCAGGGTAAGCGGGAAACTGGCACCGAAGTACTGCTGATGATCAAGACGCGCAGCGAATGTTATACACAACTTGAATCAAGGATTGCATCACTACATCCCTATGAACTTCCAGAGATAATATCAGTCCCAATAGAAAATGGACTGACTACCTATCTAGACTGGATCGACCACTGTACAGGAAAATGACAATGAAGAAGCTGTTTGCATCACTGCTGGCCCTGGTATTACTGAGCCCTGCCCTGTTATTGGCCGAAGAAGAACCCTTACCCCCAGCACAGGCCTTTCCGATGACCGCCAAGGCCAAGGATGCCAACACGCTTATCACTGAATGGTCCATCGCCGATGCCTACTACCTGTATCACAACAAATTCACTTTCCGCACCGATACCGACGGTATCCAATTAGGAACGCCAATCATTCCGGCCGGCAAGGTCAAAAAAGATCCTTATTTCGGCGATGTCGAAACCCTGCGCGGCAAAATCACGATTGAAATACCAATCACACGCAGCCAGGCCGACATCGGTAGCATGAATTTGATCAGCCGCTCCCAGGGCTGCGCCGACATGGGCCTATGCTATCCGCCATTTGAACAAAGTGCACAGATCCAATTAATCGCAGCCGCAGCAAAACCTGCCGCCGCTGTCGCCGACCCCTTACAGGCTATCAGCGAGCTTGGTAATAATATGGGGCTTGAAGAAGAGGAGTTCCTCGAACCCGACAAGGCCTTTGCCCTAAGTACAAAAAACGCTGAGCCGCAGACCCTGATGGCGAATTGGCGCATTGCCAAAGGCTATTACATGTATCGGGATAAATTTAAATTCAACCTGAAGAATGCACCCGCAGGTGTATCACTCGGCAAGGTGGTGTTACCTGAGGGCGAGACCAAACATGATGAATACTTCGGCGACATCAAGGTATTCCATGACGATGTCACGGCTCCGATCCCGGTTATCGGCGACCTCAAGGGGCAAAAGGTACAGGTCGAACTGGTCTACCAGGGCTGTGCCGATGCCGGCCTATGCTACCCACCGATTTTCAAGACAGTCGATTATGATCCTGCTGGTGACAGCAGTGTCAGTGTTAGCGCGGCTGCGCCAAGCGTAACAGCCGCGGCCGCCGCAAGTGCCAGCGCCAGTAGTACTGATACCCTTAGTGATGATGAAAAACTGGTGCGCCTGTTCAAAGGCGAGAGCCTATGGACCGTCCTTACCAGCCTGCTCGGCTTTGGACTGTTACTGGCATTCACAGCGTGCATGTACCCGATGATCCCGATTGTATCCAGCATCATTGTCGGCCAGGGCGAGAAGATCACGGCGATGAAGGGCTTTATGTTGTCACTGGTCTATGTACTGGCCATGGCCGTCACCTTTGGTGTCATTGGCGCCATCTTCGGCTTTACCGGTGAAGCCAGTAATATTGCCGCGCAGATGCAAAAACCGTGGGTATTAATCCTGTTCGCAGCACTGTTTGTACTGTTGTCGCTGTCGATGTTTGGTTTTTATAACATCCAGATGCCCAGCGCCATCCAGAGCCGCCTGAACGAGATCAGCAATCGGCAGAAGGGAGGCTCGCTGATCGGCGTGTCCATCATGGGTGTATTATCGGCCTTGATTATCGGCCCCTGCGGTGGGCCGATCCTGCTGGCCACCATCGCCGGTGCCGCCGCTTCCAACAGCGCGGCCTTGGGATTCCTGTACATGTTCGTACTGGCCATCGGTATGGGTCTGCCGCTACTCGTGGTCGGCGCCGGCGGTGGCCAATTACTGCCACGCGCAGGTACCTGGATGAATACAGTCAAGGCCGTGGCCGGTGTAATCCTGCTGGCGGTAGCGATCGTGTTCCTCGAGCGTGTATTGAATAGTGTCGTTTTCATGACCCTGTGGGCCATGCTGTTTATTATCTCGGCCACGTATATGGGCGCCTTCGAGTCCATCAAGGAAGGCAGTTCAGGCTGGATGAAACTATTCAAGGGACTGGGTCTGGTACTCTTTGTATACGGCGTTATCGTCCTGCTCGGCGGCCTGACCGGTGCGCGCAACTTCAACGACCCACTGCATGGCTCAAGCCTGATCACAGGCCAGGCGCCTGCCATGCTGAGCAGTAGCAGTGGCCCCAAACCGGCCTATGTGACCTTTGCACAGGGTAAAAAATCCGTCGTCAAAGGTGGCCTGACTTTCATCAAGGTCAAGACTGTGGCCGATTTCGAACGTGAGTTGCAGGCCGCCAACCAGGCCGGCAAGACCGTGATGCTGGACTTCTATGCCGACTGGTGCACGTACTGCAAACAATTCGATGACTATGTTTTTTCCGATGCCAAGGTACAACAGGCGCTGTCGGATACGGTCTTATTACAGGCCGATATCACCCTGCAGGACCAGCAGGACAAAGAGGTCCTGAAACGCGTTGATGTCATCACCGCCCCGGCCATCTTGTTCTTTAACACGGCCGGCAAAGAAATTCGCAAACAACGTGTCCTTGGGCTGATGAAGGCCGACGCGTTTCTCGCTCGCGTCAATCAATCCTTCAACCAGTAATCAGGAAAATAGTCGATGAAGAATGGAATAATAGTAGTACTGCTGGCACTGGCCAGCATGTTCGCCGGATGGGCCTTGTATCAGAGTACGCAAACACCGGATAAAGTGGCCGCCAAGCAACAAGGCGGTGCGCAGGCAAAGCCTATCCAGGCTAACTCGGTCATTAACCAACAACGCGCCGCATTCAGCCTACCTGACCTGGAAGACAAGTTACGCCACGTCAAGGAATGGGACGGCAAGGTCATCCTGTTAAATTTCTGGGCAACCTGGTGCCCACCCTGTCGCCGTGAGATCCCGGCATTTATTGAATTACAGGAACAGTACGGCGCACAAGGCTTCCAGGTCCTAGGTGTTGCCATTGATGAGCGCGATGCGGTTGAGGATTATGCCGATGGTCTGGGCGCCAATTACCCGATCCTGATTGGTGACAGTAAGACCATGAACATCAGCGCGGCCTATGGGAATCGTTTTGGCCAACTTCCGTATAGCCTGATTATTGACCGTCAGGGTACTATTCGCTTCGTTGGCAAAGGCGAGCTCAGCTTTGCCGACGTCGAAAAACAGATCAAACCGCTGCTATAGAGGTGATGATAAAGCGGCCAGTCCAGCATTGACCTATTGCGATCATAAATCCACACCATTGAGGCCATATTGCGTCTAGTTGGTATCGATCTGCATCGATCTACGTTAAATATGAGTTAATATTGGACAATCGCGTGTCATTGATGCACAATCGCATCCTGCTATGCCTATACTGACGGTATGTTACCGGAAATTGTCGGCATCTATCGTGTATCTTGCTCCATCTAGTCGGCAAACGCCTGAATTGAGACGCTATCATGGCTAACATTCTTGTTTTAAATGGACCCAATCTGAACCTGCTGGGTACAAGAGAGCCAGAGATATATGGCAATACAACGCTGGACAATATCATGGACAGCCTCGCAGACAAGGCCCGCAACGCCGGTTTAAGCCTGGAAAGTTTTCAGGCCAATGCCGAGCACGCGCTAGTCGATCGCATCCATGCCGCCGCCGCTGAGGGCACTGACTTTATTATCATCAATCCGGCGGCCTTTACCCATACCAGTGTCGCCTTGCGCGATGCCCTGCTGGGCGTTGCCATACCCTTTATTGAAGTCCATCTATCCAATGTCAGTCAACGCGAGGAATTTCGCCAGCATTCTTATTTCTCCGATATCGCCATCGGTGTTATCAGTGGTCTCGGCGCACAAGGTTACGACCTTGCACTGCAAGCCGCACTGGCTCATTTAAACCAATAAACAAAATACTTTTAACGGGAAGTATCATGGATATTCGCAAAATCAAAAAACTGATCGAACTGCTGGAAGAGTCCGGCATCGCTGAAATAGAAATTAAAGAAGGCGAAGAGTCGGTGCGCATCAGTCGCAATTCGCCGAATGCGCCAGCGCCAATGTACATGCCGGCAGGCGTTCCCCAGACTAGCGCGCCAGTGGCCGCAGTCACTGCGCCTGCCGAAACTGTGGCGGCGGCCGTGGACGAGGCCGCTATACCTGAAGGCCATGTGGTTGAATCACCGATGGTCGGTACCTTTTATCGTGCACCGTCACCGGCGACCCCTGTTTTTACTGAGGTTGGTAAGAGCGTCAGTGCTGGCGATACCTTATGTATCATCGAGGCCATGAAAATGTTCAATCAGATCGAGGCCGACAAGAGTGGTGTCGTCAAGGCGATCCTGGTTGAAAATGGCGAGCCGGTCGAATTCGGACAAGCCCTGATCGTAATTGAATAAGCCTCGGGCGATTATACTATAGAGTGGTTCTGATTTATGCTGGACAAGATTGTTATCGCCAATCGTGGCGAAATTGCTTTACGTATTTTACGTGCATGCTCCGAGCTGGGCATCAAGACGGTCGCGGTACATTCAACTGCGGACAGTGAACTAAAACATGTCCTGCTGGCCGATGAATCGGTCTGCATAGGACCCGCGCCGTCGGCTGATAGCTACCTTAATATCCCGGCGCTGATCAGTGCCGCCGAAGTCACCGATTCGGTCGCTATACACCCCGGCTATGGCTTCTTATCCGAAAATGCCGATTTCGCCGAGCGCGTCGAACAAAGCGGCTTCACCTTCATTGGCCCGAAGGCTGATACGATTCGCATGATGGGCGACAAGGTCGAGGCCATCAAGGCGATGAAGAAGGCCGGTGTACCCTGCGTGCCCGGTAGCGATGGCCCGCTTACCGATGATGCCAACCACAACCTCGAACTCGCACGCAAAATAGGCTACCCGATTATCATCAAGGCGTCCGGCGGCGGCGGTGGCCGCGGTATGCGCGTAGTGCAAAGTGAATCCAACCTGCTCAATGCGATCTCGCTGACCAAGAATGAAGCCGGCGCTGCCTTTGGCAACGATGTCGTCTATATGGAAAAATTTCTCGAGCATCCACGCCATATAGAATTCCAGATCTTGTCTGACACCCACGGTCATGCCATCCACCTGGGCGAGCGTGATTGTTCGATGCAGCGTCGCCACCAGAAGGTCATCGAAGAAGCCCCGGCACCGGGCATATCCAATAAACTACGCAACAAAATGGGCAAGGTCTGTGCCGAAGCCTGCCGCAAGATCGGCTACCGCGGCGCCGGTACCTTTGAGTTCCTGTATGAAAACGGCGAATTCTATTTCATAGAAATGAATACGCGTGTTCAGGTCGAGCACCCGGTCTCTGAAATGGTCACCGGTGTCGATATCATCAAGGAACAGATCATGATCGCGGCCGGTGAACCCTTATCCATTAAACAGGATGACATCAAGATCCAGGGCCACGCCATCGAGTGCCGCATCAATGCCGAGGACCCGGATACGTTTATGCCCAGCCCCGGCAAGGTAACTGAATTTCACGCCCCGGGTGGACCCGGCATCCGCATGGACACGCATATCTATGATAACTACATGGTCCCTCCGCATTACGACTCCATGATTGGCAAACTGATCGCGCATGGTAATACGCGTGAAAGCGCACTGCGACGCATGCGTACCGCGTTACTCGAAATATATATCGAAGGAATCAAAACCAATATCCCTCTGCATCAGCGTTTGATTGATGACAGCGCCTTCCAGGCAGGTGGGACTAACATCCATTACCTTGAGAAGAAGCTGGGCCTGTCTTGAAGCAGAGCTGCGCACGGAACTGACACACATTTGAGCTGGCTACAATTCTCCATACAGACCGACAAGCTGCATGTCGAAGGCATCGAGCAGGCCCTGGAGGCGGCTGGTGCGCTGTCGGTTACGGCCACCGATGCCGCTGATCAAGCGCTACTGGAACCTGGCCCTGGCGAAACACCGCTGTGGGACCAGGTCATCCTGACCGGCCTGTTCTCTGCCGATAACGACCAGACGGCATTACTCAAACAAATCAGTACAGCCACCGGTATCGATACCGGACGCATTCGGATAGAAGAGATTCAGGATCAGGAATGGACTCGCACCTGGATGGATCACTTTGAACCCATGTCGTTTGGCCAGCGCCTGTGGGTCTGCCCACACGCCTATACCCCGCCCGATCAGAATGCCGTTAACCTGCGTCTGGATCCAGGGCTGGCCTTCGGTACCGGCACCCACCCAACCACCTCCCTGTGCCTGACATGGCTGGATAGCCAGGACCTGCAAGGCAGCGAAGTGCTCGACTATGGCTGCGGATCAGGCATCCTGGCGATCGCCGCACTATTGCTGGGCGCGCGCACGGCCTGGGCCGTCGATAATGATGAGCAGGCCTTGATCGCCAGCCGTGATAATGCCAGCAATAACCAGGTCAGCAAACAACTGAAGACGGTTTTTCCAGATGCGCTACCCGCTATCCAGGCCGATGTCTGTGTCGCCAATATTTTGGCCGGACCATTGTGCGCACTGGCCGAGCGCCTGGCACAGTCAGTGCGTACAGGTGGGGAGATAGTGCTTTCCGGTATTCTGCAGGAACAGGCCGACGAAGTACGCGCATGTTATCAGCCCTGGTTTGCCATGGATAACAGCATTAATAAGGAAGGCTGGGTGTTGCTGCATGGAACACGCCGAGCCGCGCCTGTCGCTTGATGCCATGCACGCACAATGCATCCCGGGCAGAACATCTTAAACATGTGCTCGACAATCACAGGTCTGACAAAGGCATTTACCTGTACGGCCAGGCTCTGGTAATCTGAACTCATGCATACTACCTGTCCAGAATGTTCCAGTGTATTCAGGGTCACCGCCGCACATTTAAATGCGGCGCATGGACAGGTTCGCTGTGGTTACTGCCAGGCCATTTTTAACGCCCTCGGCAACCTCGAAGATGACTGGGATGCCCACCTCCAGGATGGCCCACAATCAGATACACAGATAGCGCCAGACGATGTTGATCAAGCCGTTGACGAAAATGCCTTATTAGATAATCTACTGTCGGAAGACAATAACGATGAACGCCCACCGGAGCCCAGCCTGGAGGAAGATGAGCCTTCGGCCCTGGCTGAACTGATGGCCGGCGACGACAAGGGCCCTGCTGTTGAAAGCGACTACCGCCAACACGCTGAGGAGCCCATCGATAGTAACGCCGATGTGCATAGTGAAAAGGAATCCTTTTCACTCCCGAACGATGCTGAAATGGAGGATCTCATTGCCCAGGATGAGGATATCGCAGACTATGTCCGTGGTAATGAAGTCGACAACGACCATGCCGCTGACACACCCCACATCTTGCGTGAAGAACTCGCCGCCATCACCGGCAAACGAGGCAGCCCGGGCTGGGTATGGCCACTGGGGATAGTATTGCTGCTGGCTGCACTGCTGTTTCAAGGGTTTTATTACTTTCGCGATGCACTTGCCAAGGATGAAAGCTATCGCGGCCTGGTCGTATCGATGTGTAAGGTGCTCTCCTGTGAAGTACCATTGCGTAACGACGCCGCACGCGGTATCAACACATTACAAATGGTCACTCACTCCATTGATAAAAGCCCAGAGAGTGATCAGCAACTACAAATCAAGGCGATCTTTTCCAACACAGCGACCTATAGCCAGGCCTATCCGCGCTTACAAATAAAGATGACTGACGAATCAGGAAAGGTAACCGCGATGCGCAGGCTTCAACCGCAAGAATACCTGGGTGAACATATTGATATTAAGCAAGGACTGCCCGCGCTTACATCCGTCGAGATTATTGTTGACATTCTCAAGCCACAGGCCCCGATCCTCTCCTATCAGCTGGATTTTCTCTAACAGCACCAGCATAGATATTTTGCTTATGTCAAGTCTGTATAAGCCGCTGAAATAATAAACTAAAAAATATCACTTTATTGCGCTGCAGATTAGCGGTATTATTTGCGACCTGCGCTTAAAAATGTACAAGATAAAAATATAAAGCATCGCGCAAATTATTTTAGGTATTCAAATCAGGCACCGGGTTTTTTGACTGAATGAAAATTGGTAGACACATTCTTAAAAACAATCTTATTCTTGCGCCAATGGCCGGTGTAACTGACAGACCGTTTCGTCAGTTATGCAAAGAGCTAGGTGCAGGCATGGCCGTGTCTGAAATGGTTTCATCTAATAGCCTGTTATGGGGTAGTAAAAAAACCCAGCGCCGTGCTGACCACAGTGGAGAGACCGAACCCAAGTCGGTGCAGATCGCCGGCGCCGAAGCCGCGATGATGGCTGAAGCTGCGCAACATAATGCCGATAACGGTGCCCAGATTATTGATATCAACATGGGCTGCCCGGCCAAAAAAGTTTGCAATGTCATGGCCGGTTCCGCCCTGCTTCAGCACGAAAAGCTGGTAGCCGATATCCTTGAAGCCGTGGTCGAGGCCGTGGATATACCGGTCACCTTGAAAATACGCACCGGCTGGGACAGGGATCACCGCAATGCCCTCAACATTGCTCGAATCGCTGTCGAATCCGGTATCCAGGCGCTGGCGATCCACGGACGCACCCGCGCCTGTGCCTATAAAGGTGAGGCTGAGTACGACACTATTCGCGCCGTCAAAGAATCCATCAGTATCCCCGTTATCGCCAATGGCGATATCACCACCCCGGAAAAAGCACGACAAGTCCTTGATTTAACAGGGGCTGACGCCGTCATGATAGGCCGCGCGGCACAGGGCCGACCATGGATTTTCCGTGAGATCGAGCATTTCCTGGCCACGGGTACGCATTTAGCAGCGCCATCGGTCAGTGAGATACGTGACATTTTGCTCGGCCATTTGCATAACCTGTATTCCTTTTATGGTGAATATACCGGTGTGCGCGTGGCTCGCAAGCATATCTCCTGGTACAGCAAACGCCAGGCCGGTGGCGCACGATTTCGCAATGCAGTTAATCGCGTAGAAACAATAGAACAACAATTAGCCATGACACATGAATTTTTTGAACACTTGGCACAAGTAGAGGAGCTCGCTGCATGACCATGTCCATCGGCCAGGAAAGCACAGAAAAACGCACAGAACAACACGTGGAAATTAATCGCATCCCACTCGCAAAGCATGTCAAAGCCGCCATGGAAATTTATTTTCAGGACCTCGAGGGACACATGCCTTCAGACCTGTATCGTATGGTTGTCAATGAAATAGAAAAACCTTTGCTGGAAAGCGTCATGAAACAGGTACGTGGCAACCAGAGCCGCGCCGCTGAAATATTGGGACTGAACCGCAGCACGCTGAGAAAAAAACTGCAATTACATAACCTGTCATAGCTTTAACCGCCGTTGTGTGGCCTCGCTGTCACACCATCATCATCGCCAGCCCCCGGAAATATGAGGTAACATATGAGTCGCATTCAACGCGCGCTGATCAGCGTTTCAGACAAAACCGGCATTGTCGAATTTGCCCGCCAGCTACAGAGTCTGGATATCGAGTTGCTGTCGACCGGTGGCACGGCAAAACTACTGGCCGACAATAACATTGCGGTTATCGAGGTCTCCGATTACACCGGTTTCCCGGAAATGATGGATGGGCGTGTAAAAACACTGCACCCGAAGATACATGGTGGCGTACTGGGTCGTCGTGGTACCGATGACCAGATCATGCAGGACAATGATATACCCGCTATCGACATGGTTGTTGTCAACCTCTACCCCTTTGAACAAACGATCGCCCGCCCTGATTGCGACCTGGCATTGGCGATCGAGAATATCGATATTGGCGGGCCGACGATGCTGCGCGCAGCCGCAAAAAATCATCAGGATGTCACCGTCATTGTCGATGCCGATGATTACGACCATGTGCTGTCAGAACTACAGAGCAATAATGGCACGGTCGCAGCGGCGACACGATTCAAACTGGCCACCAAGGTCTATGAGCACACCGCCCGCTATGACGGCGCCATTGCCAATTATCTGGGTAGCTACCAGGAAGACGGCAGCCAGGCGGGATTTGCACGTACCTTCAACAGTCAATACGTTAAAACGCAGGAAATGCGCTATGGCGAGAACCCGCACCAGCAGGCCGCCTTCTACCGTGAACACGCGCCGGCCGAGGCCTGTGTATCAACCGCGTCGCAGCTACAGGGCAAGGAACTATCCTATAACAACATCGCTGATACCGATGCTGCGCTGGAATGCGTCAAACAATTCGATGTCCCGGCCTGCGTCATTGTTAAGCATGCCAACCCCTGCGGCGTAGCCATCGGCAGCAATATCCTCGAGGCCTATGAGCGTGCTTACAGTACCGATCCGACATCGGCCTTTGGTGGCATCATCGCCTTTAACCAGGCCCTGGACAAAACCACAGCCAGTACTATTATCGATCGTCAGTTTGTCGAAGTGATTATCGCCCCGGCGGTCGCCGACGATGCCATCCCGGTACTGGCTACCAAGAAAAATGTACGCGTACTGACCTGTGGTGAATGGGCCGACACGCGCACACCCGGTCTCGACTTCAAACGCGTCAACGGTGGCCTGCTGGTCCAGGACAGAGATCTGGGCATGGTCAGCGAGGCCGAGCTGAAGGTGGTGACCGAACGCCAGCCTGACCCGCAACAGATGCAAGACCTGATGTTCGCCTGGAAGGTGGCCAAGTATGTCAAATCGAATGCCATCGTCTACTGCAACCAGGGCATGACCATAGGTGTTGGCGCCGGCCAGATGAGCCGTGTCTACAGCGCGCGTATAGCCGCCATCAAGGCCGCCGATGCCGATCTTGAGGTCAAGGGCTCGGTCATGGCCTCGGATGCTTTCTTCCCGTTCAGGGACGGCCTGGACTCCGCCGCAGAAGTCGGCGTCACCGCCGTCATCCAGCCTGGCGGATCGATGCGCGATGATGAAGTGATTGCAGCCGCCAATGAGCACGGTATTGCGATGGTATTTACCGGCATGCGGCATTTTAGGCACTAATCATAGTAGCTAGTAACTAGTGGCGAGTAGCTAGTAAAAGCAGGCATTTTACCCACTTGTTACCTCGCTACCAGCCACTTGCTACTCGCTACTTGTTTAAAGAAAAGATGAAGTCAGAGGCTTGACATGAATGTACTAATCATAGGAAACGGTGGGCGTGAGCACGCTTTAGCATGGAAGGCAGCTCAGTCTGACCAGGTCGAGACCGTATATGTTGCCCCTGGAAATGCCGGAACAGCACTCGAACCACAAGTTGAAAATATTCAGATTGCCGTGGATGATCTTGAGGGCCTGGCCGATTTTGCTGGCGCTCATCAGGTGGAATTGACCATCGTTGGCCCCGAGGTTCCGCTGGTGGCCGGCGTGGTTGATTATTTCCAGGCGCGCGACCTACCGATATTTGGCCCGACCCAGGCGGCTGCGCAGCTCGAAGGCTCGAAGAGCTTCAGCAAGGATTTCCTCGCCAGGCATCATATTCCGACGGCCGAATACCAGACATTTACCGAAGTCGATGCGGCTATAGCCTATGTCAACAAGATGGGTGCACCCATTGTGGTCAAGGCCGATGGCCTCGCCGCCGGCAAGGGTGTCATCGTCGCCACCACCGAGGACCAGGCCAGTGCTGCGATCCGCGATATGTTGGCGGGTAATGCCTTTGGCGAGGCCGGCCACCGTGTCGTTGTCGAAGAGTTCCTGCAAGGCGAAGAAGCCAGCTTTATCGTCATGGCGGATGGCGAGCATGTGTTACCGCTGGCCACGTCCCAGGACCACAAGGCCCGCGATGCCGGCGACAAAGGTCCGAATACCGGCGGCATGGGCGCCTATTCTCCGGCGGCGGTGGTCACCCCGGCGATGCATGAGCGCATCATGCACGAGGTGATCATACCGACGCTTGACGGCATGACGGCCGAAGGCCATCCCTACACCGGCTTTCTGTATGCCGGCATCATGATCGCCGCGGATGGCACCCCCAAGGTACTGGAATTCAACTGCCGCTTCGGTGACCCGGAGACACAACCGATCATGTTGCGTCTGCGCTCCGATCTGGTTGAATTGTGTCTGGCTGCATTGGATAAGCGCCTCGACCAGACAGAGGCGGAATGGGATCAACGTGCATCACTGGGCGTCGTCCTGGCTGCTGACGGCTATCCCGGTAGTTACGCCAGTGGTGACCCTATTCATGGCATACCTGCCGAGAGCGCTGCGCAGAAAGTTTTCCAGGCCGGCACGGCTGAGAAGGACGGCAAACTCGTGACTGCAGGTGGTCGGGTCCTCTGTGCCGTTGCGCTGGGTGACACGGTTACCGAAGCACAGAAAAACGCCTATGCCCTGGTTGATAAAATCAGCTGGGACGGGATGTTTTTTCGGCCCGACATTGGTTACCGTGCGGTAGATAGAGAGCAGGGGAAAGGTTAGAAATACAGGGAAAAAGTAAAGATACAAGATGAAAGGGAATGCGTACCAGGCGGTGCCTGGCACCCCTTGTTTATCTTGTATCTGCACCCCGACCTAAAAAAAATGTCACCTGTAGGAGCGGTCCCTTGGCCGCGATATTTCTAGTAGCTAGGGGCGAGTGGCTAGTAGCTAGAAAAAGACTGGGATCTGTGTCCTGTTTTACCTCGCTACTAGCCACTCGCCACTAGCAACCCGCTACTGTTTTATCGCGGCCAAGGGACCGCTCCCACTAATAATTAAGACCGCAGAATATAACTAAACCAGGCGCTAGCCTGCACCACCCCTTGTATCTTTAACCTTGTACCTTTCCCCTACCCTTAATTTATGGCGTCGTTAACGATACCGTCAAGTAAATCGCCAATCGCCTTCAAGGATTCTTTCGAGGCCTCACTGCCAACCAGTAAAGGCTTGCGGTAAGTAATGTATATATTGCCGGGCTCATCATTGAGCTCATAGATGGTGATGATATACGGACAAAAGGCGATATTATGTGGGTCTGCTTCCATGGTCGCACGCGATAGCGTCGAGCTGCAGAAATTATAGGCCTGTCCGTGTTTATAGATATCTTTGGTGGCACCGACGGCATCGGCGGTACGGCGTAACATTTTACCAATAAAGTTAACGCCATTGATCTTGATACCACGATCACCGATTGCGCCCTTGATAGAGTCGACGACAAAGAGATAATCATCCTTCACCATTCGGGTCGTTTTATAATCAACATCTACCGTCTCGTTGACCGGCTTTTTGTCAGGTTCATTACCCGGCTCGCCGGCACAGGCAGTCAGGCTGATTAATCCTAAAGCGGCAAACAACAGGAATAAATTCTTCATCAGAAACTCCGTAATCAGTAATAGCTATATTATAACGTCCTGATTTATTAAATAGCCAGATGGTTTATATCAATATATAAAATAATGTTATGGAGTTGCCGTCAGACACAAAAGTAAATACTATGCTATTTGAATTTGACCCAGTAGAGGAACCCCTATGGAAACAGGTAGCTGGATAGTTATCGGCATCATTGCTGCGCTGATCGTCTGGATGGTTGGTATATTCAATAATCTAGTCAGCTTGCGCAATCAGGTCAAAAATGCCTGGCGCCAGATCGATGTGCAACTGAAGCGCCGCCATGACCTGATCCCGAATCTGGTCGAAGTGGTCAAGGACTATATGTCCTATGAGAAGGAGACCCTGGAGAAGGTCATCCAGGCCCGCAATGGCGCAGTCAATGCACAAGGCCCGGAACAGGCGATTGCCGCTGAGGGCATACTCACCGGCGCCTTGGGCAAACTGTTTGCATTGATGGAAAACTATCCGGACCTGAAGGCGAATGAGAATGTCAGCCGTCTGATGGAAGAGCTCAGTGGTACTGAAAACAAGATCGCGTTTGCACGCCAATTTTACAATGATAGTGTCATGGGCATGAACAATGCCGTGGAAAGCTTTCCATCCAACATCATTGCTAACATGTTTGCTTTCAAGCACGCCACCTACTTCGAGGTTCCCGAGGGGGAAACGGCTACTCCGACGGCCAACCTGCGCTAACCTGACGACCAGGGACGCGCTGCAATGCCTCAGCAGACCACCCCTTGCCCGGAGTGCGGTACGCTTAACTGGAAAGAGAACGCCAGCTGCCGCCTGTGCAATGCGGCGCTCAAACCCGCTAAGGTCAAAAGCAAGCCGCGCCTGCGTAAAAAAATCCTGCGCCGTACCGATTTCATCGCTGCCAGTCGTGCCAACCAAACCGCCACCCGCAGACTGGTCTTTCTACTGCTACTGATCGCCGCCGCCCTCGGTTATCTGGGTGGCTGGGCCCTGCAAACCGGCATGGGCCATATTCCAGCCAAGGCCGAATCGATTATTTTCTTCAGCTCCTGGGGAGTGCTGGCCGCCTTTATCCTGCTCGGACTCAGCCTGTTATGGATATCATTCGCATTCAAGCGTGGCGACCGCATAGTTATGAAATTAACCGGGGCGCAGCTGGCCAATCGTGATACCGAGGTACAGTTGTATAATGTGGTCGAGGAAATGGCCCTGGCCGCGGGCCTGGCCGCACCCAGGGTATATATTATCGAAACCGATGCCATGAACGCTTTCGCCACCGGCATGTCGCCAGCGAATGCTTCAGTCGCCGTCACCCGCGGCCTGTTGAACAAGCTCAACCGGGAAGAACTGCAGGCCGTGATCGGCCATGAAATGGGACATGTCGTCAACTGGGATATACGCTATGCCACGGCGGTCAGTGTACTGGTCGGTTTGATTGTACTACTCAGCGATGGGGTCCTGCGCGGTTCGCTATATGGCGGCGGTATCGGCCGCAGCCGCGCTACCCATAAAGGTGATGGTGGCGCCGGCGCGATCTTGATGATCGCCATGCTGGTGCTGGCCATTCTCGCCCCGATCATCGCACGTATGGTGCAGATGGCAGTCTCACGGCAACGTGAATTCCTAGCCGATGCTACCAGTGTTCGCCTCACACGCAATACGCATGCAATGATTTCCGCGTTGGAAAAATTGTCACAGGAAACCGTGTTGTTCGATCGCGCCAACCGCGCAACTCAGCACTTATTTATCGTTAACCCGCTGCAAAATTTTAGCGAGCGTGCGAGCGCGCTGATGGCGACACATCCGCCGGTAACAAGGCGCATACAGCGCCTTTATAATCTAGGTAACAAGCAATATTAAGCCGAAAGAAGAAGTTTAGCCGCGTTTCATCGAACTAAAGAATTCATCGTTGGTTTTGGTATCTTTCAATTTATTCATCAAGAACTCCATCGCCGCAATCTCATCCATGGGATGCAGGATCTTACGTAGGATCCAGACCATTTGCAGCTCATCCTGATCGGTGATTTTCTCTTCACGACGAGTACCGGAACGATTAATATTAATCGCAGGGAATATACGTTTTTCGGCAATCCTTCTGTCTAGATGGACTTCCATATTACCGGTGCCCTTGAACTCTTCATAGATAACATCATCCATACGTGAGCCAGTGTCGATCAGAGCCGTAGCCAGGATTGTCAGGCTGCCGCCCTCTTCGATGTTTCTGGCAGCACCAAAGAATCGCTTCGGACGATGCAAGGCATTGGCATCAACACCACCGGTCAAGACCTTACCAGATGAAGGAATAACAGTATTATAGGCGCGCGCCAAACGGGTGATGGAATCCAGCAATATAACAACGTCTTTTTTATGTTCGACCAGGCGCTTGGCCTTCTCGATGACCATCTCTGCCACCTGCACATGACGACTAGCCGGCTCATCGAAGGTGCTGGAGATGACTTCTCCACGTACCGAACGCTCCATCTCGGTAACTTCTTCAGGACGTTCATCGATCAACAGTACGATCAGGTGACAGTCAGGGCAATTACTTGCAATCGACTGCGCGATACTGGCCAGCATCATGGTTTTACCCGCTTTGGGTGGTGATACAATCAAACCGCGCTGCCCTTTGCCAACGGGTGATGCCAGATCAATGATCCTGGACGTTATATCTTCGGAACTACCATTACCCTGCTCCATGCGCAGACGCTTTGTCGGAAACAGCGGGGTCAGATTCTCGAACAGAATCTTGTTACGCGCATTATCCGGCGTATCAAAATTAATCTCTTTGACCTTAAGCAAGGCAAAGTAACGCTCACCATCTTTGGGCGGGCGAATTTTACCTGAAACCGTGTCGCCGGTACGCAGACTGAAGCGGCGTATTTGACTAGGGGAAACATAGATGTCGTCCGGACCGGCCAGATAGGAACTATCAGCCGAGCGCAGGAAGCCAAAACCGTCCTGTAAAATTTCCAGTACGCCATCGCCAAAAATATCTTCGCCGTTCTTGGCTTGCGCTTTCAGTATGCCGAAAATGACATCCTGCTTACGCGAGCGGGCCAGGCCTTCGAGCTTCAGGGATGCGGCTATATCAACGAGTTCAGATGCAGATTTCAGTTTTAATTCAGTAAGATTCATGATTTGTAATTCTTAAAGGGGATTGAAAAACAGGCGGCCACGGAGGACACGGCTTATAAAAAATTTAATGTCTGGGAGATTCCCGGGTTATTTCTTTCTAAGAGAAGATAGGTTTAAAAAGAATTATTCTTGGTTTATAACTGTAGCACGCCTTTATAATAACGTCCAGCCTTTTGACGGGCTGGACGCGAATAAATCAAAGATTACTGTCCAGGAAGGCTGTTAATTGTGACTTGGACACAGCCCCTACCTTGGTGGCCTCAACGTTACCGCCCTTGAACAACATCAGGGTAGGGATTCCGCGAATACCGTATTTTGGCGGTGTTTCCGGATTATCGTCGATATTCAACTTGGCTATTTTTAGCTTACCGTTATATTCACCGGCAATCTCATCCAGAATGGGAGCAATCATTTTGCACGGGCCGCACCACTCTGCCCAGTAATCCACCAGCACAGGCTGATCAGATTTGAGGACTTCATCCTCGAAAGAACCATCAGTCAGGTAAACAATCTGCTCACTCACGCCGATCTATCTCCTATTTATAAAAAATTTAAGGTAATAGGTTTTACTGCAATCAACCCATCAATTCATTCACAGAATTCTAGACCATTTGAGCGGAAACTGCGAAAGAAAACAAGCCTTTCATGCCCCGGTATTGTCATGATGGCTAAAATAATTAGCTCAAAATATACGATTTACACAATAAAACTGTTAAGATCAATATCTTATTGAAGAAACCTGACCGCACGCTGACAGAATATATAAAAATTACATGTCTGAAGAAAAACATTTAACCGAGACAAGCTTTGAGCAGCTGGGGCTAAGACCGGAAGTCGTAAAAGGCATACATGAAGCCGGGTTTAACTATTGCACCCCTATTCAGGCCGAAACCCTGCCGATCACACTGACAGGTAAAGATATTGCCGGACAGGCCCAGACCGGCACCGGTAAAACCGCGGCCTTTTTACTGGCGACTTTTAATCACCTACTCAGTCATCAAGAACAAGCAAGTGCAACCGGCAATAGCCCGCGCGCCTTGATTATTGCGCCGACACGCGAACTTGCCATCCAGATACACAAGGATGCTTGTGAGCTGGGAAAACATTGTGGCTTTCGTACGACTGTCGCCTATGGCGGTACCGGCTATGAACAACAACGCCAGGCCATTGCCGATGGCGTCGATATCCTGATCGGCACACCGGGCCGGCTGATCGACTATTTCAAACAAAAAGTCTACAACCTGCGCCATATTCAGGTCATGGTTGTCGACGAAGCCGACAGGATGTTCGATCTCGGCTTTATCAGCGATATCCGCTATCTGTTTCGCCGGATGCCGCCACCGGACAAACGCCTCAACCTGCTATTCTCCGCGACCCTGAATTTCAAGGTCACCGAGCTTGCCTATGAGCATATGAACCAGCCGCAAATGGTCAAAATCGAGGCCGACAAGGTCACAGCGGACAAGGTCAAACAAACAGTCTACTACACTGCCAATAGTGAAAAGATTCCGGTCTTGATCAACCTGATAAAATCACATGACGCCAGCCGCAGTATCATCTTTGCCAATACCAAGCGTATGGTTGAAAGAATTTGGGCGAGCCTGGAAGGCAACAATATCAAGGCAGCCATCCTATCCGGTGACGTGCCTCAAAAAAAACGTCAAGCCCTGCTTAAGCAGTTTCAGGATGGTGAATTACCGATCCTGGTCGCCACCGATGTAGCCGCCCGCGGTCTGCACATATCCGGGGTCAGCCATGTCTTCAATTTCGACCTGCCACAGGATCCCGAAGACTATGTGCATCGCATCGGCAGGACTGCACGTGCCGGGGCCAGTGGCGATGCCATCAGCTTTGCCTGTGAAGATTCTGCCTACTCCTTGCCAGACATCGAGGAATACATAGGTCACAAAATAGAGCAACAGAGTGTCAGCCCGGAATTATTGGCAGACATCAGCCCCGCTGTAAGAATCCAACGACCACCCAGAAACAAATCCTCGCATCATCGCCAGGGAAAATCGACTAACAAGCCACATCGCCATAAGCGGCATTAATGAAATAGTTAAGTAAATTCAAAAAAGGGTGAGCAAAGTCCTTTATTCTCTTCATCCTGTCATACTATAATTTTCACAAGCAAACCATTGATTTAGTACGGTCCGTATGAGCAATATAGAACAGGTCATCATTAGAACGCCGGAACAACTGGCTTTCCGTAACCCCGAAGCCATCACCACTGTTGCGGAAATAAGAACGTGGCTTGAAACCTTGCCATTACTCAAGCCCGTACCCACAGTACAGCAACTGACAAATGCTATCGATACGATCAATCGCCAGCCCTTACCTACCAAAAAACGTTTGCCACTACTGCAGGAATACCGCCAGGTAATACTACAGCTCAACCCGTCCCTTAATCTGCTTGCGCTCAAACGACTATCGTTGCCAGCTCAGGATCTGGAGAGCCTGAAGCAACAAATGATAGAATTATGCACTGCCCTCGCCGATGGCTATAAAGTCATTATCAAAGAAAGCCTGGAAAACGGCAATGCGCAAGCGCCTGGCGCGTTATTCGAGCCCTTGTATTATGCACTGGAAGCTTTAGCACTGGCTGTTCTAAACAGCTTTAGAACATACCAGGACATACCACAGAACCTGTACGAGGATATCCATCAACTTTACCTGCTTGCGGAACACACCGCCGTTACCGAGCGCGATATAATGCCTGACAAATTAAGCTTGTGCGCAGGAAGTATCGGCCTGTTGTATAAACAGGTCATGATCATGTCTTACCTGGACCCATATCACTGGCCTGTCGGTATAGCAGAAAAACTATTCGAGCGCCTATCGCGGCTATCATCGCATTGCCAGTTACTACAACAACCGCAGTCAAATACCGAAACGGTTTTTATCACTGACCTGGCATCGGATGAAGCCCCAAGGAGTCTAAGCAGAGTCGCCGACGTCGGCGCAGTAAAGATACTGAGAATATTCGATCTGCAAGTCATGACTGCGGAAATACAGAGTGAAATTTCCCGCATCGAGAAAGAAGAACATGGACTCTCTGTTGAAAGTGAAACCGCTTTATTGAATCGACTCATTGTTGCCGGCAAGAATCGAACGCGCGGGGCAGAACGCACCGACTGCAACAAAATATGCAAGATATGCTTCGGTATTGATGCCGTACATTACTTTCTCAATATCAACAAACAGGAACTTGAACAGGTACTTGAGTCCACCGCCGACCGCTTTGGCCCACACTTACTGGAATCATGGACCATCACCAATGAAAGTCAGTCCGGACTCAGCCTGCAAAATGAATCCATTAGCCTACAAGACGTCAGGGTCGGTGATATTATCGGCCTACTGTCAAAAGAGACCACGACAGAGGATAAACAGGAAACCATCGGCGTTATACGCTGGATTAAAAATGACAAAAAAAGCAATGTCAGTATTGGCGTAGAATTTATCAACGGTAACCCACTCGCAGCTATGTGTTACCTTATTGATGGACCGCAGACCAACAATACTTTCGCGGCCATATTCGTTAGCAGCCAGGCGTTAAACGATAGTCCAGCCACCCTCATTACTCCAAAAAAAGTCTACCAACGAGACCGTGTCATCGAGGTCACCATCGGCAATCAACCCTTACGCATCAAGGCCGGTTTTCTCCGTGATGATACCTTTACGTTTGACCGTTTCGACTTTACCAGCATTAACAATTAACACCCAAGCCCTTACAGAACAAGACAGGAAACAGACATGAACAAAGATAGCATCGCCGATATTGAGATCACAGCCGAGAACAAATGTGGTTTCTGTACCGGATCAAAATGCTGCTCCTATTTTACCCAGCATGTGGATACACCGAGATCAAAATATGATTTCGAACATTTATTGTGGCAAATTTCACATGCCAACACCCAGGTCTACCAGGATACAGATGGCTGGTATCTAATGTTTCGATCAGTCTGCACACATCTACAGGACGATGGGCGTTGCGGCATATACGCTACGCGCCCGGAAATATGTCGCGTCTATGACAATGACTATTGTGAATATGATGAGCCGCCAGAGAAAAACTTTAAACGCTTCTTTGCCGACTACGATGCCCTACACGCGTATTGTAAAAAACGTTTTAAAAAATGGAGCCGATAGACAAGACTAGCGACTCAGCCTATCCCTGATCACATAAAGGGCAGCAATGCTACGCGCCTCGCTGAAATCATCACGCATCAACAAGGCATCCAGCTCACGGATCGACCACGGCACCACTTCGATTTCTTCCGGCTCATCCCCTTCGGCGGTAGAGGTATATAGATCGGTGGCCAGGACGATATGCGTTGTGTGCCCTGAATATCCCGGCGCCAGAGTCAAAGAGTTCACATGCGTCAGCTTATTCGACGCATAGCCGACTTCCTCCTGTATTTCACGGTTAGCGGCAACCAGAATATCCTCGTCTTTCTCGATTTTACCTTTAGGCAGGGCCAGTTCATATCGATGCAGGCCCGCAGCATACTCGCGAATCAACAAAACGGTATCGTCGTCCAGCATCGGCACAATCAGCACGGCTCCACGTTCAGAACCAAGCATCCGCTCATATTGGGCTGTGACACCATTGGAAAACTCAAGATCCAGTCGTTCGATACGGAATAATGCGGTTTCAGCCACGATTTTAGCCTTCACTATTTTTGGTTTTTGCACAGCGCCCTTCTCTCCTACGTGCTACCGCGACGGCAATAATTGCAAGCGAATGCTGGTCTTTAACTTGCCTTCAAACCAGGCATCAAAGCTGATACCTTGTTTCGTTTTGTTGACCTTAAAGCCATTCTGCTCTTTTGGTTCTATAGCGGTGAAAACAAGATTGTCCGGTAAGTTTATATTCATGGAAACTTTCATCGGAAAGTACCCATCAAGAAATTTTCTCATAAAGGGTCCATTCTTCAACAGGTAACTGCCATCCGCCTGCGGCCATAAAGCGCGACTTTCGGCCTTGATACACAGGCTGGCATTTTCGCTAATGTTTTTTAACTGTATGGAGGGCCCTTCCACCCAGGCCTGTTCGATGTTCTGGTAACTGGTCAGAGTGATGTTGCGTACCTTATTACGGTTATAGACTATCTGTGCACTGGGAAAAATATCAAGATGCTTATGACATTGAATCAGGTTAACCCAACCACTACGAACACTGTCAGTCTGCACTATCAAGGTATTAATATGATGATGCACCGGTTTCTCGGGTGGCTTTTCCAGAAAAGTGAGTTGACCTTCGTTAATGGCATTAAATATCGCGTCTGGATCTTCGTCAAACCAATCCGGCTCATCCGTATCATCAGCGGCCAGACACAGCCCTCCATGTAAGCATAACAGAATAACAATACCCAGCTGATGACACACATTATGCATAATACAACCTTCAATGAATTTAACTTAAGGAACCTCTGATTAATGTGTCCTCGCAATGACTAACATTTTCTAATTAATCAGATGCCCCTTAAGTGTTATTCGATTCGACGCAGATAGCAAGACTGATTTTGACGCTGCAAGACTGGTATTCTTTAAGTGACGGGCATACTATTAGATGATGAAATTTGACTGGTTACATATCGACAGCGTCTTTTTGGACATGGACGGCACCCTGCTGGATCTGCATTTTGATAATTATTTCTGGCTCGAACATGTACCACTACGCTATGCCCAGGCCAATGACATCAGTGTTGAGGAAGCCAAACAGGAACTCATGCCGCGTTACCGCAAGATCGAGGGTACCATACAATGGTATTGCATTGATTATTGGAGCAATGAACTCGGCCTTGATATCGCTGTATTAAAAGAGGAAATTGACCACCTGATCGCCATACACCCACACGTTATCGATTTTCTGGATGCGGTACGCAATGCCAATAAACGTGTTGTCCTGGTCACCAATGCTCATGGCAAGAGCCTGTCATTGAAAATGAACCGCACACAACTGGCCGGTCATTTCGATAAGCTGATTTGCTCACATGATTTTGGCATACCCAAGGAACAACCGGAATTTTGGCAACGCTTGCAGCGCAAAGAACCCTTTAACGACCAGAAGACGCTACTAGTCGATGACAGCCTGTCGGTATTACGTTCTGCGGAACACTATGGTATCAAACACCTGTGCGCTGTCTATAAACCGGACAGCAAGGAACCCGCCAGAGATATCCTTGAATTTCCGGCCATACACAGTTTTCTTGAAATCATGCCCGCAGCAGACAACTCCGGGACTTGATGCTATTTGACGGGCCGCGAATTGATCTCGCAGGGCTGATCGTAGATGGACATGATGTCCTGTAATTCCTTTAATACCTGCGCCTTGTCAGCGTACTGCAAACCGGGCAAGGCGATGCTATCGAGATCCTTTTCCAGCGCATTGATAGTCGCATTGACGGCCGCACAACCATCCTGACACAGGCTTTCCACACAATGTTCTACCTTTAATCTATCGACCATCATGGCGACCCGTAAGCAAAGATGGACCATGTTAATAGATTTATTTCAAAAACGCTAATACGTATACAACGAGCAACCGGGTCGCTGGAGCGAGAATAAGTTGATGTATAGAGTGGCTAAATCAAGCAGACGGGTACTGCTTGCAGATCACACGCAGGCAGCTTAACAATACTAAACAGGGGGATCATGCAGGCCCGTTAACTACCCCAGGCCCTTGGCCTACCGGTATCCAGATGGATAAAGTTTGATCGAGGGTAATAGCCAACACCACCGGCCTTCAGCGACACAGCCGCCTTGCGCACACGGGCAATATCAACTCCCGGTACCCTTATGTCGATGGCCTTGCCGCGCATATGGAAGCTTTTCTTGGCGACACCGGAGGACTTACTGCGTAACTTGGCATTGGTCTTGGGTGAACGGTAACCAGAGATGATATGGAAATCACAATTCGGCTTTTCGATACAGGACTGTAATGCATGAATGGTATCCAACAATTGCGGATCGATCGCATGGGCCTGCTCGGCGCGATGATCACGTAATAACCAGCCGATTTCCTTCAGGCTATCCTGTTGATATTGCCCTTCTGCCCAGTAGGTCGTGGTCAGTTTCTCACCGGTATGGGTATTATAAAAGGAAAGTACTCGATCGACCGGATTGGTTGGCGCAGCAAAGGCCGCAGGCATTAGCAGCCCACCAGAAACCCCAACTAAAGTACCTAAAAACCCCCTACGACTGACCAAATGCTTATCTTCTAGTGGCTTTTTCATAAAATTAATACATTCCTATCAATAATTCTAATAAGGGCAAGTCACAATGTTTAACAGTTCATATACTATATCGGACAAACCAGGGACTTTTAAAGTACTTTTTTGCATTTTACTGCGAGCTTTGACCCATTTCACATTTTAGTGCTAAAACCCGCCAGGCATTAACTCCGCTTATCTATAAATCATTATTTATATTAATGTTTTATGGGTGACCTCAGTAATATGGCGATAACGCGCCAGGAAACAGCCCAAGGAATCCCTGCACCATTACTTGGGTGCAATCCGCACCGATTTCAAGCCCAGATCGTGCCTATAATGAGCGACGCCATTCTAGCAGCATAGTTGTATATCTAAAAAAAAACGGCTAAGCACCATAGGCAAATCACAACATCATTAAGTGACACTATCCGAGGCAAAAAATCTTCTCAAGCCATAGACGTTATGCTTTAATAAAATCAGCGCTAATTGAGGACTTTTCCAGCCATGTCATTCCGCGGCTTTCTGTTACGTGATCACTTTGATACCTTGCTTACAGCCTTACACAAGCTTGGCGCACATTGCGTAGGCCCAACGGTAATGGATGACAGTATCCACTACACCACGCTCACTTCATCGACACAATTGCCACAACAGGTTCATGACCATCAGGGACCCGGCCACTATCGGCTCAGCACCTCAACAGAATCACGCTGGTTTGCCTGGGCTAATGGCGCCCAGGCACTAAAGCCATTGGTGTTCGTGCCACAGGAAATACTGTGGCGCAGCGAACGTGATAGCGAGGGTAACTTGCAATTCTCCAATTCAAAGCAGGAGCCCCCACTCACCGCCGTCATTGGTGTACGCGCCTGCGATCTTGCTGCACTGGCATTACAGGATCAGCATTTTCTTGATGGCCTTGAACAAGACAGCGCCTATGCCCGTCGCCGCCAACAGTTGATCCTGATCGCCGTCAATTGCACGCACCCGTCTGCAAATTGTTTCTGCCACTCCAGCGGTGATGGCCCCGAGGTCAAGCAGGACTACGACCTGTTATTGGACGAACTGGATGACGGTTTTGCGGTTCGCAGTGCAAGCCCGATGGGTGAAAAAATCTGCCAACAACTCCAGCTTGAAGCATTAACAAACTCACAACAGGACGAAATCAAGCATGCAAATTTGCGTGCTATCGAGCAACAAACAAAACATTTACCGGAAGGCAACCTCGAACAGGCATTGAAAAATCTACAGGGCTCAGGGCGCTGGCAGCAGATCGCCGAGCGCTGCCTGTCTTGTGGTAACTGTACGGCGGTTTGTCCCAGTTGTTTTTGTCACAGCCAGCATGATGAGCCCGCCGCCAACAGCATGAGCTCAGCACATATCCGCCAATGGGATTCCTGCTTCAGCCATGGCCATAGTTATATCCATGGCATGGTCATTCACAACGAGACCCGCTTTCGCTATCGGCAATGGTTGACGCATAAGTTCTCTGGCTGGTTCGAGCAATATGGCCGCAGTGGTTGTGTCGGTTGCGGACGCTGTATCACCTGGTGCCCGGTTGGCATTGATGTGACCGAAGAGCTGCATGCCCTGGCCGAGGAATATGACAATGTTTGACAGGCAGACACCGCACGAAGCCATCGTGGTCAGACGCACACAGGAATCCGATACTATTTTCTCACTGGGGCTGCGCTTTAGTGATGATGAGCTGAACCAACAGTATCGTTTCCAGCCCGGACAATTTAATATGCTGTATGTCTTTGGCATTGGCGAAGTACCGATATCGATTGTCTCCGACCCACAATCGACCGATGAAGTTATTCATACGATACGTACGGTTGGCCGTGTCACGCGGGTCCTGGAAAAACTCAAACCTGGTGATCGCCTGGGAATTCGCGGCCCATTCGGCCGCGGCTGGCCGTTAGCATCACTACAACATCGCGATATCCTTGTAGTCACTGGCGGTCTCGGTTGCGCCCCATCTGTTTCCATTATTAATTACATCATGCGCAGGCGACAGCAGTTTGGCCGCATGGCCATTATCCAGGGCGTCAAACATAGCGAAGACCTGATCTGGCGTGAGCGCTACAAGGAATGGATGCAACTGGACAATACCCAGGTACTACTGGCCGCAGACGTCGCCAGTCATGGCTGGCCATGGCATGTAGGCCTGGTAACAGAGTTGCTACCGCAACTAGACCTCGACGTCAGCCAGGCAGCGACCATGATGTGCGGTCCGGAGATGATGATGCTGGCAACGGCAAAACAACTGCTGGAGAAACGGGCCTCAGCACAAAACATTTGGCTTAGCATGGAACGTAACATGCAATGTGCCGTTGGTCTGTGCGGCCATTGCCAATATGGCCCGGATTTTATCTGCAAAGACGGGCCCGTGTTCAGTTATGCCGATGTACAAGACCGATTGCCCAGGAGGAATATCTGATATGGGAGATCTGCTGCAACGGCCGCGCGTCGCCGTGCATAAGTTCAGTTCCTGCGATGGTTGCCAACTGGCCTTCCTCAACCTGGGAGAGGACCTGCTGAGCTTCAGTCAGCAGCTCGACATCATTTTCTTTGCCGAGGCCGGCATGATGGATACAGCGCAAGATATCGACATTGCCTTTGTCGAAGGCAGCATCTCAACTGCCAAGGATGCCCAGCGCATCCGCAATATCCGCGAGCACAGTCACTACCTGATTACCATCGGCGCCTGTGCAACCGCGGGAGGATTACAGGCCTTGCGTAACATAGCAAAGACCGATGACTGGGTTCAGGCTATTTACACGAACCCCGAACATATCGACACACTGGATAAGGCATCACCCATACGTGAACATGTAGCTGTGGACTTTGAACTCTGGGGTTGCCCGATCAACAAACAACAACTCATTGGCCTGATAAACAACCTGTCACTAGGCGCATTACCGTTCGAGGAAACCGATAAACTTTGCATGCAATGCAAGCGCCAGCAACAGGCCTGTGTAATGGTCACAAAAGGCAGTCCCTGCATGGGCCCATTGACACGTACCGGCTGTGGTGCACTATGCCCATCATTCGGCCGCGATTGCTATGCCTGTTATGGGCCGGCGGAAAACATCAATGGCGAAGCACTGGCGCGGCGATTCGAGGGCATCGGCCTGTTACCCGAACAAATACATAATCGTTTTCATGCTATTTACAGCAACGAAGCTGCCTTTCAAATCAGCCCGATAGGGAACAAGAAGTCATGACGGAGCAACGCAACATCTCCATCCATGTCCCGGTGCTGGCGCGCGTCGAGGGTGAAGGCGCCCTCGACCTGCATATTAGGAACGGCATAATTGAAGATCTGAAGTTGACCATCTTTGAACCCCCGCGTCTGTTTGAAAAATTCCTGGAGCGGCGCGAAACAGACCAGGTCATCGACATGGTTGCGCGCATCTGCGGTATTTGCCCGGTCGCTTACCAGATGACGGCGGTACATGCGTTTGAAGCACTGTTCGATACCGACGTCACGCCATGGATACGTGATATGCGCCGGGTATTTTATTGCGGCGAATGGTTACAGAGCCATGCCTTACATATTCATTTACTGGCGGCACCGGACTTCCTCGGTTTTAACAATGTCGCCGAGATGGCCGCACAACATGCCACCGAGGTACGTCGCGGCCTGCGCCTGCAAGCACTCGGCAACGACTTGATCGCATTATTCGGCGCACGATCAGTGCATCCCGTTGGCGCCCGTTGCGGTGGCTTCTACCATGCCCCTGATGTTAACAGCGTTAATGCAATCCACCAACGCCTGCTAGATGCCCGTGAGGATGCTACCGAGCTCTTGCGCTGGACTGCGGCACTACCCATCGCCGATGACCATCAGCATTTCGTCAGTGTCGCGTTACGCCATGAGCATGAATACCCGATGAACAAGGGCCGCATTATATCCAGCGCGGGTTTGGATATTGATGTTAACGAGTACGACGATCATTTTCGCGAATTCCAGATAGCCCATTCTACCGCCCTGTATTCTCTACTCGATGAACAAGTCTACCTGGTCGGACCACTGGCACGCATGAACCTGAACCATGACCGGCTACCGCCGGCATTACAAACCTTGCTCGACGAGCTGGATATCCACTTTCCGAGCGATAATATGTTTCACAGCATCATCGCGCGTGCGGCGGAAATATGGCTGGTTATTGATGAGGCAATCCGACTATTGGAAAATTATACAATGCCACAACAGGCTGCAGTTGCCTGCAAACCCAGATCTGGAATCGCCATCGCCGCCACCGAGGCACCACGTGGCTTGTTATGGCACCGATACGAGCTGGACGAACACGGCCTGGTTTGTGGTGCGAGAATTGTCCCACCCACTAGCCAGAATCAGGGCCGCATCGAGCAGGACATCAAACAATCCCTGCAGGCATTCGGCCTGGATAAGGATGAAGATGCAATACGCCTGCATGCCGAGACCGTGATCCGCAACTATGACCCATGCATATCCTGCGCCACACACTTCCTACGCCTGAACGTACACAGTGAATAAACAGTTGCCTGAACATAATAATATCGTCCGTGTAATTGGTATCGGCTCACACCATGGTGTCGACAGGCTCGGCTGGTTACTCTGTGATCATCTTAAAAACATGCATTGGCCTGACGACATCGACATACAAAACTGTCGCAACCCTGCACAACTGACAGAATTACTGCGTGATTGTGATAGCGCGGTCATCATTGATGCCGTCATAACAGGGCAGGAGGCCGGACAGATTATAGCCTTGGGAATGCATGAGTTGCAGCTCTGTGCGGGCAAGCATTCATCCAGTCATGGTTTCAATGTTTCTGATGCTCTCAAACTCACCAAAGCACTCGGGCAATTGCCTAACAACATTGCCATATTCGGCATTAGCGTGACCGATGCAACCCAGAATGCCGACGAGCTTTCACAAATTACAGGACCTGCCCTGCAACAAGCAATACGTGAGTTTCAACAATCCCTGGCGAGGTAATAAAACAGTCTGACTGTGTGGTTACTATAAACAAAAATGCCCGCAGTAAATGCGGGCATATCTGTAATTAATATACATCGTCAGAACCAGCAAACAACCGTCAGCAGTTGTTTGCCAATCCTTCACGTTAATGTTTATGTTGAGATGGATCTTTAATTTCGAGTAATTCAACATCGAACACCAAGACCGAGCCCGGACCGATTTTGCCACCTGCCGACCTGTCACCATAAGCGAGCGCTGCCGGTACAGCCAATTTCCACTTGCTGCCAACTTTCATTTTTTGCAGCGCTTCTGTCCATCCTTTTATGACACCGGACACCGGGAATGTGGCAGGTTGACCGCGGTCAACGGAGCTATCGAAGACCGTACCATCGACCAGTGTACCATGGTAATGGGTCACAACCGTATCGGATGCCTTTGGACTAGGACCCTTGCCTGCTTTAATCACTTCATATTGCAGCCCACTTGGCAATGTAGTCACACCCTTCTTTTTTTTGTTTTTAGCAAGATAAGCGGCACCTTCTTCTGCGTTCTTTTTTGACAGCATCTGTTGTTTTTCCTGCTGCCTTTTTTGCTGAACCTCTCGGAAAGCCAGTAATGCTTTTTTCATTTCCTCATCACTGAGCTTGGTCTTCTTGCCAGAAAACGAATCCTGCAGTCCTTCAATAAACTTGTCGAGATTGATATCATCTTTGCTCTTGCCAAGCTGCCTGCCAAGATTAACGCCTATGCTATAACTGGCATTGTCCTTGAGCCCCTTGGGATCTTCTTTTGCCAGCACTGGCAAGCTACAGCTACATAGCAGAGATATCACGGTAATGGTTTTGATTTTCGCTAACATATAAGCTTCCTTTGAATTCTTTAATCTATGACCACGTCAGATCGGTCTGGCCATACAATAATACAGTTGCCGGAAAATATCGACAGTTTAAAGTCATGAAATAGATGTAGAACTCATATTTCCTGGCTTTCTGACAACAGCTACCACAATAAATTCTATATAAGATCGGGTTTTTACAGAAAAACTTCAGAATCAGGCACGCCATCAATGGGAGCAAGTAGTATTAACGTCATACACTACTTTACTTTACTGCCACTTTACTTTTTTTATAGTAGTAAACGTCAATTACAGTGATTACGGCATTCGAGTTCAAGCATTAACTTTGACTCAATCACTGATGCGTTGCTTTTTCTCACAGTATGCGAATGCAAACTTTAATGCAGGCGGCGTCAATACAGTGGTCACTATGACCATCATTACCAATGCCGAAAATAATTCATCATTGATAACACCCAGACTTTTACCAATAGACGCAAACACCAGACCGACCTCGCCTCGCGGCACCATACCAACTCCCACCGGCAGTGAACGAATACCCTTACCAGCGAAATAGCCACTAATAAATTTCCCAATAATAGCAGCAATGATCAAACCGCCAGCCATAGACAACACACGCGGATCATACATAGACTCTAATTTAACTTGCACACCCATTAACACAAAGAAGATCGGCACCAGAATGACTTCCAGTGGTGAGATCAAATCCTTGATACTGACCCGATGCTCACGTATTTCACCCCAGTGACGGAAATAGGTATCATGCAAGATCATGCCGGCCGCAAAGGCGCCGACAATGGTCGCCAGACCGACCAGATTGGCCGTCCAAGCCAGCACCATAACAAACAGGAAAGAGATAAACATCTTGGCCTCACCAATGTCGAGGTGGCGTACCAGATTGATTACATATCGGAGAAAGTAGGGGCCAATCTTGAAACTAACCCATAAAAATAACATCGCAAGACCAATAATTCTAAACGTACTGGCAATCTCAAACTCACCGGAAACGATAATACCGGATACAATCGCCAACATGACCAGACCGAGAATATCATCGATGATGGCGGCGCCGAGGATCACCCGCGATTCCTGGCAATGCGTGACACGCAACTCGGTCATGACCCGTGCGGTAATACCAACACTGGTCGCACCCAGTGTGGCCGCTACGAACAGGTCAACATCAATGGATAGCTCGGGCATCAATACCCGCGCTGCCATGAAACCCAATATAAACGGTGCCACAACACCGACGACGGCAACGCGTAAAGAGGGACCACCAACCTCGCGCATTTCTTCGAGACTGGTTTCCAGTCCTATCAGAAATAACATAAAGATTACGCCATAGCGCGAAAACACATCAACGGTTTGTGCCACCTGGGTCAATGCCGCACCACCCGGCCCTTGCAGGATATTCAGTATTGTTACCGAATCGTTCTGCCCCAGCGCATGTACGGCAGCAGATGGTAGTGGCTCACCTGACAGGGCATAGTCAACCATCTCGAAGATTGCAGGCCCCTGGCGTAGCACCTCGATAAAATCGTTCCCAAACCAATAACCAACATTGCCGATAACGATCCCCATCAACAACTCACCGAGTACTGATGGTTGGTTAAAGCGTCGTGCGGCAAACTTCCCCAGTACGGCGAAAAACAGGATACCGGTGACACCCAGAATCACCGGTGCAATGGGATCCGCATGCCCGCGCGAAGCTGCCCAGACAGGCACTGAAATTAGTAAAAGGAAAAATGAGAAAATCCATAATCCGCGTACTTTCAATTGATCTTTTCGCTTACAGCTGTTTGATTCAGGCATGTTTAGGTTAAACACTTCCACATATAAAGGATAATCCTCGGGAATGATTCAGACCCCCCCGAGATAAAACATACGTTAAATATTACAGCAAAACAGATCAGCCAACAGCCATCATCGTATCTTTATTATGTTCGGCGAATAGCGGATATGAATAAACCAATAAACAGACACAACACGAGGAAAATCAGCAGGTGATCTGCAGCCGTCAACTGATGAAGTATGGCTGCTACAAAACCGTCCACAGCATGTTCACCGCTATGGGCCTTGGTTACGGGTGTAAATAAAACAACACTTATGGCGCTCAGAATATATTTCAGTTTTTCCAACATATTTTTCCTCCAACAATTCCTGCAGCAAGTGGGTGATTTCATGCAGAATGGCCATGACATTGGCCGTTACCTGCCCTGGCTCTGGCTCATGCCCATCAACCACTTGTATAGCAATATCCTCGAGTGAATTCATGATTGCCATTGCTCCAATAGTGATGTTGCGTGCTGACACGCAAAAGGGATAGCGTCTTTAATTTCAGGTGTTAATTTTTCATCCCAATCAACCTTGTCGGGCTGGATTCCCACCAGCGCACGTTTCATTGGAAGATCATCAGTCAAGCGAACCATGTCGAGTAATTCCGCCAGACTGACTTCATGCACGCTGCTGCACTTGCCACTACGAACGAAATGGTCCATGTCTTCGCCTTCAAAGACACTGACGGTGCCGGGCCTGGCACCCAACTGCGCGGCATCAATGACAATCAGCTTATCGGCATCGGCAAGAACGTCGGTCAAGGTAAAGCTGAGCGTGCCACCATCAACAAACTCGACATGGTCTTGCCCTGTCCAGGCGGACTGCAACCGATCCACGGCATGGATACCGACACCATCATCACCGAGCAAGGTGTTTCCGAGACCTAACACGACTGTTTTCATTTTATTATTTGCCTGTTATATGTGATCCAGCATGTGGCTACAACGAAAAATATGGTTGAAAAAACTTCTCACGCAGAATATACATGCTATGGTTAAACATATAACCAGACCGGCAATTGTGCAAGCTTGACACTGACTTAATCATAGGTGTTTACTGACACAGATCAACAGACACAGCGAAAACAATTATGTGCCTTGCAATACCCATGCAAATTGTAGATATAGACGGCTTTATGGCGCGTTGCCAGGCCAAGGGAGTGGAGCGCGATGTCAGCCTGTTCATGTTGCAGGGCGAGACATTGGCGGTGGATGACTACGTCATGGTGCATGTCGGCTATGCCATCCAGAAGATCGATGAACAACAGGCGCGCTCTTCATGGGAGCTGTTTGACGAAATTTTGGCGGTCACGGATAGCCCTAATGCATGAGCTCTCGGTCTGTCAGGAAATGCTACAGCAGGTTGACAGAATCGCGACTGAAAAACAGGCGATATCCATAGATAGTATAACCCTGCACATCGGGCCGCTATCGGGTGTCGAAGCACATCTATTAAAGCAGGCATTCCCGTTCGCGGCGGCCGGCACGCGAGCACAGGATGCGCAGCTGATCATTGAAACTCTGCCCATTCGTGTGCGTTGTCAACAATGCGGGGCAGAAACCGATGCCAGCGCCAATCGCCTGTTATGTGGAAACTGTGGCGATTACCATACTCAATTACTGAGCGGCGACGAAATGTTACTGGCCAGTCTCGAATTGACCCGAAATAACCAGGAGGCCACACATGTGTGATACCTGCGGTTGCAATATTACCAAGGCAAACCAGCATCTACTCAAACCCGGTGGTAAATTCTATCGCACTGCCGAGGGCCACGAGGCCGTTACTGTACTGAAGGGCCTGCTGTCGGAGAATGACCACACGGCAAACCATAATCGCCAGCACTTTGACAAGCATGGCGTACTGGCCATTAACCTGATGTCATCACCCGGTTCCGGCAAGACGGCATTGCTGGAGGCCACACTCGATGCACTCAAACAGCGATTCCGGGTCGCGGTCATCGAAGGTGACCTGGAGACAGAAAACGATGCCGAGCGTATTCGCCAGAAGGGTATACCCGCGATACAGATCAGTACCGGCAGCGCCTGTCATCTCGATGCCCACATGGTGCATGATGCCCTGCATCAGCTATCGCTGCAGGACCTGGATATTGTATTTATCGAAAACGTCGGTAACCTCGTCTGCCCGGCCAGTTTCGACCTTGGTCAACACTTGAATGTCACCCTGTTATCGGTCACTGAAGGCGATGACAAGCCATCCAAATACCCGGTCATGTTCCGTGCCTCCGACCTGATGCTGTTGACCAAGACCGACCTGCTCGCCGTACTTGATGATTTCGATCCGCAGCGGGCCGAAACTAACCTGCGCAACCTGGCCAGTACAGCGCCGGTCATGCAACTGTCTGCACGCAAGCAGATCGGCATGGATGCCTGGATGGATTGGCTGCAGCAACAAAAATCGGCGCAAACCGAACGCACCCGCCAGGGGCAGACACGCAAGCCGGCCATCCAGCCCGACGGCCCACGCATGCATGCCGCCATGCATGCTCCATAACGCTAACCATGAGTAAACATGACGCCCGCTTCTGGCTGCAACAGATCCGCGAACTGCCGCTAAGCAAAACGCTAAAGGTCATGAATGTATGCGGCGGTCATGAGCGCACGATCAGCATGGCCGGCATTCGTAGCCTGCTACCTGAACATATCGAGCTGATTCCGGGGCCGGGCTGTCCAGTCTGTATCTGTCCGGAAGAAGACATCTACCAGGCCATGCAACTGGGCCTGCATGAAAACGTCATTGTTGTAGCCTTCGGCGATATGTTACGCGTACCGGTCAACGTGCCTAAAAACGAAGCGCGTACGCTGCAACAGGCCGCTGCCCAGGGTGCCGATATTCGCCCGATTGCATCCCCGCTCGAGGCCGTGCAGATTGCACAGGCTAATCCGGATCAGCCCGTGGTATTTTTTGCCGCTGGTTTTGAAACCACCACCGCACCGGTAGCAGCAATGGTCGCGCAGGGCCTACCCGACAACCTGTTCCTGTTGTTGTCTGGTCGACTGACCTGGCCCGCTGTCGCCATGTTACTGGATTCGGATCAACCCGGTTTTGATGCACTGATCGCACCCGGCCATGTATCGACCGTCATGGGCCCCGAGGAATGGCAATTTGTTGTCGACAAACACCATCTGGCGGTCGCCGTCGCCGGCTTTGAGCCGGACAGCTTGCTGGCCGCGCTGTATTCGGTGCTGCGGCAGACACTGGAAGACAGGCTGTTTCTCGATAACTGTTATGCGGAAGTCGCCCACGCCGGCGGCAACCCGACGGCGCAGCATTTTTTGCACAACACAATGGAAGTCGTTGACAGCAACTGGCGTGGTGTCGGCACGATTCCAGCCTCTGGCTATGCGCTCAAGCCCGCCTATGCAGCACATGATGCGCGCCTGCAATTCCCCGATCACCAGGATCCGAAGCGACGACGCATCGGTGAAATGCCACCGGGTTGTGACTGCACCAAAGTCGTGCTCGGCAAGATCTATCCAAACCAGTGCCGCTTGTTTGGCACGGCCTGCACACCGCGCCAGCCGATCGGCCCCTGCATGGTATCGGACGAAGGCGCTTGTCGCATCTGGTGGTCGAGTGGCACGCGCGAATCCGAACAGCAACCAACACGGACGACTGCCACCGAGAGCTGATCGAGCCTACCTACGAATTTTGCCAGCAACAACAATCACAACAGCACAGCAACTCAGGATTAGCGGCCAGGTTCAGGGCGTCGGCTTCCGACCCTTCGTCTATCGACTGGCGCACTCCCTTGGACTTCACGGTTGGGTGCAAAACCTGAAGGGTGATGTTCTCGTTCATATTGAAGGTGAACCCCGGGCACTGGAAAAATTTACCCTGGCCATTGTGCAGCAGGCGCCGAGCATTGCCAAACCGATTATCATTGATAATAAAAGCGTCGCCAGTCAATCACCGGCCCGCTTTGAAATACGCGATAGTGATGCCAGTAGTCAGGCACACATCCATACACCCACAGACTATTTTACCTGCCCCGAATGCCTGCGCGAACTGAATGACCCCGACAATCGACGCTATCAGTATCCTTTCATCAACTGCACACAATGCGGGCCGCGTTTCACCCTGATTGAAAAATTACCCTACGACCGTGTGAATACCACGATGGCTGTTTTTCCGTTGTGCGCGGCCTGCGCGCGGGAGTACAACAATCCCTTAGACCGTCGCTTTCATGCCGAGCCGATTGCCTGCGCTGAATGTGGACCCCGATTACAGTTTATCGACCATGAACAAAGCATCGATGACAGCCATCTCGCGCTGCACAAAGCGGTTACGGCATTACAGACTGGACAGATCATCGCTGTTAAAGGGATAGGCGGTTATCACCTGTTGTGTGATGCCGAAAATGATCAGGCGGTCATCAATCTGCGAACACGTAAACCACGCCCGGATAAACCCCTGGCGGTCATATTTCCATCCAGCGGCGCAGATGAACTTGAGCTGATTCGTCAGCATGCAAACATTTCGGATACCGAGGCCGCGCTGCTACGTGAGCCGAGCCGACCGATTGTTGTGGTCGACAGTAAAGACCCTACCAGGCTCTCACGCCACATCGCACCGGGTCTTAATCAACTGGGGGTGTTTTTACCGTATAGCCCCTTGCATCATCTATTGCTGCAGTCCTTCGGCCGCGCCGTTGTCGCGACCTCGGCCAATGTCAGTGGTGAACCGGTACTCACCGAGCAGCAACAGGTACAAAAACGGCTGTCACATATTACCGATGCCTGCCTGCATCACAACCGCCCGATTGCCCGACCGGCCGATGACAGTGTACTCCGCATCATTGCCGGACATGCCCGCCCCCTGCGTATCGGCCGCGGCCTGGCGCCTGTTGAACTAACCCTGGCCACTGCCATCAACAAACCCACACTGGCGGTTGGTGGACACATGAAAAATAGCGTTGCGCTGGCCTGGGGCAAACGCATGGTGATATCACCGCATATCGGCGACCTGGACTCTCCTCATAGCTTGAAGGTATTTGAACAAGTCATTGATGACCTGCAACGCCTCTATGAAATCAAGGCTGAACAGATTGCCTGCGATGCACATCGCGGCTATGCATCGCACCGCTGGGCCAGACAAACCGACTTACCGCTGATCCCGGTATTCCATCACCACGCGCATGCCGCCACACTGGAACTTGAATATCCGCACGATACCCCGTGGCTGGTATTCACATGGGATGGTGTCGGTTATGGTCCTGATGGCTCACTGTGGGGTGGCGAGGCATTGCTGGGGCGACCTGGGAATTGGCAACGTGTCGCCAGTTTCAATCCTTTCCGCGTACCCGCTGGTGATCATGCCGCACGCCAGCCCTGGCGCAGTGCAGCCGCCTTATGCTGGCAGACAGGATTGGACTACAGTGCTCCACAGGAAAACGAACTGGTCAAGCATGCCTGGGAGAAAGACATCAACAGCGCAAGCACCAGCGCGGTTGGCCGCCTGTTTGATGCCGCCGCCGCATTAAGCAGACTGCTCGACGAGGCCAGTTTTGAGGGTCAGGGGCCGATGTTGGTGGAAGCCAACACCACCGATCTGCAAAGGACAGAGCCCCTCCCCATCACCGACAGCGACAATGTCCTGCAAGCCGACTGGAGTCCATTGTTGTCGGTATTACAGGACAACAAGCTGACGATTAGCCAACGCTGCAACCACTTTCACGCGACCCTTGCGGCCACTCTTGTTGAACAGGCTGTTCTATCAAGACAACGTTATGGTACGTTTCAAGTAGGTTTATCAGGCGGTGTATTTCAAAATAAAAGACTAACAGAGCATATTATAGATTTACTCGAACAGAAAGATTTCAAGGTTTTTATGAACCGACAAATCCCTTGTAATGATGGCGGCTTATGTACGGGGCAGATTATGGAAGCCATCCAAGGCGAATAATGAATTTTGAAATATTTTCTATTCAATAGACTGTGGCTTTTGTCAGCTATCGGCCACAAGCCGCTATTCCTTCAGTCCGTCATCCCCGAGAGACTTAGTCGGGGATCGGGGGATCCATTAGTCACACGATTGCAGAAAGGGGCCTGATACCTTTAAGGCCATGGATCCCCGACTAAAACATTCGGGGATGACGGTCAGCATCCACTTTGAGTCAATAGCAGCCTATAATTCATTATGGCTGAAAGACCAAGAAAAACCGGGTCATTCAAGGCTGGGCGGCTCATACAAAAACAGACATTAACGACCAATCTGTGTGGCGCAAACGAAGCGCAGCGTAGTTTGCATCCGAACGGGCGCATTATTATACGCGTCATTTCTTATGTAAGTGGAAGCTTAGCAAACCACATAGAAAAATTATCCCAAATAATATTATCTGTCGATGTTAGGTTTAATCCTTGAAACGTTAAAAATAATGCCAGCATTATTGGGAACACCTCCCTCCCATGTTTTTGGTTACGTTCCATGAATATTAATATTAACAAAATTAAATCAGTAAGCGCGAATGTTAGCACCTGGTAGTCAAAAGGTAGCGGCGGTATGTTTAGCGGTATTCTGGCAACAGCCGGATCAATCAAGGTTAACGATGTGCATATCATATAGCGCGCATGGTGACTTGGTGATTTTCTATAAATTATAGCTAAAACATAGGAAATTATAAATATTGCCAATAATGAAAGTTGTAAAAATAAAATATAAAGACGAGCATACGTGATTCCAAAATCATGGACCGTGATTTGGCTATGCGCAAGCAATATAAGTGCAATAACTAGCACAGGAACTAAGCCGTATGAAAATTTACCAATACACTTATGCAAAGAACGTTTATTGTATTTTATTAAAAATGCCTGTGTTATAAGCATGCCTATCCAAAGTAGCATCGTAATTGCATGAAAATGCTTATAACCATTAATCCCGCTAAATAGTTTTGAAAAATATGATTCCCAAAAGCCTATCAGGACTAGAAAAAGTAAAACAATAAAGTAATAGCCGCTTCTTTGAAATAGCAAGCATCACCTACGGGGTTATGAAGATTGACTGTTAGTAGACATACAAACCTGATGATAGTTCATAGCGTATAACGAAGGTGAAGAAAAACCTCCAGCCTATTTTTAGTTTAAAAATTGGCTAAAAAACGCGCTCCTACGTAAATTCTGAATCTGTTTGACTCTAACAATTATATTTGAGGACACTCTCCGTTACGAAAATTAATCTACGAAAGTTATCCACAGATTTTCTACAGCTTCAACGTTCACTTAAATGTCTGATGTGAACATTGCGACGATAGAAAAAACCGGGGCAGTGATTTGCTATGTATTACTGTTCTTAAGAAAATTGACTACTTCCTGGGCGGCCTTAGCTGCTCCGTCAATTTTATCCTGCTCCAGCTTTAGTCGTTTCATGTTCTCTCGAAACCGGGAATCGGCAGCAAGCCTCTCCAGTGCTGATGCAAGATGTTTTCTCGTTAATTCCTGTTTCCACAACATTAGCCCGGCACCTTGCCTTTTAACGAGAGAAATGTTGCCTGCCTGCTCTTGATGCATCGGAATTCCCACTAACGGA
>CAMYJO010000015.1:57971-93084 GCA_947258755.1 uncultured Gammaproteobacteria bacterium | reverse complement strand
AACAAGTCATCGATAAGCTACCACCCACCTGCGAATAATGGGCTGGAGTTACTTTATATCGATAAGGATTTAATTGCGCTGAATAAGCCCGCCGGGCTGCTATCGGTCCCGGGCCGCGGCCCCGATAAACAAGACTGCCTGACATCCCGCGTTCAACAGGTTTATCCCGAGAGCTTGAACGTTCACCGCCTCGATATGGAAACCTCCGGGATCATTCTGATGGCCCGCAATGCCGTCATGCATCGTCAATTGGGAAGGCTATTTGAGCAACGCCTGCTGCAAAAACGCTACGTTGCCATCGTTGATGGGCAACTGAAAAATGCAGTCGGCAGCATCGATCTGCCCTTAATCGGTGACTGGCCGAATCGACCACGACAAAAGGTCGATCTCGAGCAGGGTAAATCGGCACTCACACATTATAAACTACTGCGCTATCTGGATATGCACAATGGCAGCCTGCTGCAACTCACACCCATTACCGGCCGCAGCCATCAACTCAGAGTGCACTTACAGTCCATCGGACATGCCATTCTCGGCGATCGTTTGTATGCCACGGGGGAAATTATAGAAAAGTCTTCACGCTTGCTATTGCATGCCAGCTTCCTGGCATTTACGCATCCGGCAAGTGGTGAGCAGGTGGTTATCGAATCGCAACCACCTTTCCTAAAAGAATATGCTGGCTAGTCTACAAAAAACTAAGACATCAATATACGCTGGACCTGCTGATCAACATTTTCCATAACCGTTTCCGGGCCATCATCGTCATCTTGACCCAAGGATGGTTTTCTACCCTGTTTTACATCTTTTTCCTCACCAGGCAAGCGCGTACTCAACTTCATTTTACCGACAATAACAGTTTGGCCAATTTCCAGTTTAAGGATACTGTCTATCTTTTTACCCTTAAAATAGACGCCATTGGTACTGTTCATATCGATAATAAACACACCGGTTTTGTTTATAAACAAATCGGCATGATAACGCGATGTGTACTCGTCATTAATAACAATGTCTGAATCAGTGGATTGACCCAGTGTGTGTCTACCCTCACCCAATTGGTGCGAAGTTTTATTACCACGCTGGTCTTCCACCAGCAGCTCAATCACAAAATTACTCATCAGCAAGCTCCCGCAGCTTGCATCATCCGAGATGCAGATTATTGTCTGTCCTTGTTAAATTATTTATTGTCAGACTACTTCAGATTCATATTCTATATCATTAACGATAATAAATGGTAGCGCTTACTGATCACTTACAAAAATCAACTACCCCTATTCCTGGCGGCATGATTCTAATACATTTATTTTCAAGGATTTGCGTGGAGTGCTTACAGCAGAATCTATATGACAATATCTCGCCATGTGAATAATACAATCAGCTGACATGCCCGCCTGGCCTGAAAAATGGGAAATAATGAACATTTATACCCGAGAGCGATAACGGCTATTGTCACATCAACTAACAAGGACTGAAGACAGTAAATGAGAAATACACACAAGCACCCACTAGCGGTGCACGTTAGAAAAAATACATCCTAATATTAAAACGTGTAAACAACATGCAAAACATAAAGCCCTTCCTGAACAGGAAGGGCCCAACAATTCTGGGATTTCAATTTACGCATCTTGAATAAGACTTTGCTACTCAGAAATCACCCGTAATGAATCAAGCATCATTGCGATTTCTGTGCTACCGCTTTTGATGCATCCAACAATGTCGCATCTGCATGTTGGCTACAATATGCCAGCAAGCCGGCCTTGATCTTGTCACTACTGTGTACTGAGGCTGACTTTCCAGACGAAATCTCGTAGCCGGATAGGAAACCGGCTGCCCAGGTTTCATAACTTTTTCGACGCATACTATTGCCCAGTATCTTGCCTAGAGAATGTGCGGCCGAGACCTTATGCTCACCTGATTTTAGGTTATTTTTCAATTGCTTATCAGTTTTATCCGTACCGATATATTCGGAACATTTGACCTGTACCTGTGCAATATTTGATTCTGCATTGACTGGATTCATTGAAAATAACAGTGCCACCACACTTAAAGATATACCTTTATTCATTCCACATTCCTTATGTCATTCGCTCTTATGATGTTTAAATAGTATACGCTTACTGTAATTCCTTCAGTTGACTCCAAATCTGGTTCGCCGTCAGTTCTACTTCAGCTGTTTTGCCTTTCTGGGTGAGTAGCGAAAGCAGGATGGGTTTATTATTGGGTAGAACAGCCATGATACTATTCATGGTGTATGTCTGCCCGCCAGCAGAGATCTCATATTGATCAAGGTAGCCTTCGATCTTACCGTACTTCACAGACTTTAGATCGGCCCCGGTAATTTTACCGCGGATACCACCGTTTTTACGGCCGGTATTCAATGCAGTCACTGCCGTGTCGCGCAGCTCCTTTTTATTCACTTTCATATTTTTCAACAAGGTCATCTCAATCACAGCCAGCGGGGTATGATTTTGTGGTGTACTAAGCAAAATGGCTTCAGCATCACGACGCGCCTCGGTCTGCACATTCCAGGCAGGCTTGGAAGGCACATGCACCTGCAGACCGGCCTTAGGGAAATCCTTGATATCAAAAGTTCCCGATGCAGCACTCGACTCTGCTGCATGCGCACTACCCGCCAGCCCGAGAACAAAAACCAATAACACGCCCATCAGCGACCAAGGGCTTTTCATTTTCCGTAAGGCGTCACGGGCATTGAAACGTTTGAATAACAAGATGATGATATAGACAATGAGTGCGCTCAATACAAAGCGGCCAACGAGGGATCCAAGGACATAGGCTGACATAGATATTAACTCCTTTTAAACAATCTCATACTTCCATTAAAATACTGTTTTTGCGCTTACTTTCAACCCTTACATACAAGCTAATCATATTAAACTACAGCCAAGAAATCTACCCCAATTAAACAAATTTGAGCCAAACTATCCGGCATACTATTGCTTCATTGCATGACGCAAAATCGCGATGGTGGCTTTTCTATCGAGACTTAATGCTTTATCAAGGGGCGTTTGCCCTTCCTTGTTTTTCGCCCGAACATCAGCACCATGTTTAATCAAATACTTTACCACTTCCTGCTGATTTTTAATCCTGGCCGCCTCATGAAGCGGCGTCTCGCCTTTATTGGTTTTTACATTAACCTCAGCGCCTTTTGCGATTAATAATTTTACCGTTGCAAGAGAACCGCGTTTAGCGGCTGCCTGGTAAAGTGGTGTATTACCGTATTCATCTTTCAGATTCACCCCTAGCCCCTTTTCGATCAGTAATTCCACTATCTCTGTGGCATTTGCATACGCGGCTAAATGAAGTGGTGAATAACTATTTCCCTTCTCTGTACCATTCACATCTGCCCCATTGGCGATTAGATACTTAACAACTTCATAATGACCTTCCCTTGCGGCACCATAAATTGGGGTAAAATTATCATCATCCAACATATTAATGTTGGCACCCTTCTTGATTAGATATTTAACAATATCCAACCTACCCTCACGTGAGGCCATATGCAGAGGTGTACTACCATCTCTGATCTTAATGTTCGGGTTAGCCTTATTATCCAATAAGATCTTAGCAATCTCTGTTCTACCCTTGTAGGCAGCTATGTATAACGGCGAGTACCAATATCGGTTCTTGACATCAATCTTAGCACCTCGTGCTATTAGCGCCTTGACCAACTCAACATTACCCTCTTTGGCGGCTGTATAAAGCGCAGTATCTCCATATTTATTGCGCGCCGTAATATCAATATCATTTACACTGACAGCGGAATAGGCGGGCGTAAGGAATGGTAGCAATAAAATACCCAGCAAAAATTTTTTTAACACTTTTTATCTCCAGCTTAATTTTCCAGCCAATCTATAATTTCCAAACATCCTGTTGCATCATCATGGCAAATATTTAACATGTGTCCAGGACCTTCTAATCTGCTCACTGATATGTGAGAGCTTACCTCTCAAAGTGTACACCTGCATAGTGACAGGCCCCTTACCATCCTTATGCCCGACGAAGACTCGCACATCGATCGGATCGCCATGTGCTGTTCCAGAGAAAGTTGCTTCATAACCGCTTAAATCACCATATGTCGCTGGCGAGGCCTTTAACTCCTTAATCTGCTCTTGCGAGGCACTATAATTTGCAGCAGCCTGGTTGAATGTTGTCAATGCGACCTGTTCAATATTGCCCTTCTCCACACGCATACGTGGAAAACTTGTCCAGCTCATTGCGGCCGGTGGATAAGTATTAGAGGGAGTCTGTGCGGTGAAGATGGACCTCCCACGAAATTTCACTAAATCCGTAATCCATTCCGGATTGTATTCTGTCCATATTTCCAGACCGAGTTCCTGTACCTTATGAATATGCATTGGGCGCTGTGCGCGTTCAGCGAAAGCTGAAACAGAAATAATCATGCCAAATGTTATAACCAGTAACTTCCTTGTAATGTTCAACTGAATATCCTCCGAGACAATTGATTAATTTTGCATGAAACAACCGCTGTAATTTAAAGATAAGCGGCGTCGTATACACTTACTCTACTATTTCTAAATTATTAATAAAATCGGTGAAACTTTCAGAGACAATGCCAACATTGCTATAATCAGGTCCTGTATCAGCATCTACCTCATATTCATGCTCCCAGAGGTATACCTTGCCATATTGACCACCTCTTATACCTAATAAAATAATATTACCACCCGGATCCTGACCAATAGGTATGGTCTCTACCGGTACTCTGCCTCTGTACATCTTGTAGTACTTGTATAATTCATTATCATCAATATTCAATGCAAATAAGTAATGTAATAACGCCTTATCCCAATCTTTAATTTTTTTAAATTTCTCACTACACCAATCCACACTGAACCCATACCCTTCACCTTTTGGCTGTGCGCCATTATATTTCATCAAGAAATCTTTATAATCACTAGGCAAATCGAGATTCATAGTCAATTCAAATTTCCTTATGTCATCTCTATTTGCTGGATCACGGTATGTAATAAACTCAATCGTCTTTAACTACCATTATTAATAATTGAAACTCCGCCTCTATGCGGCACATTTCCATGTATATCTGTTGGCACTAGAATCATTGTCTTTTTATCTTCAACATGATGCCATGATATGTTTGGTGGCTGCCTCCACTCCAGCTACTTTTTCTTGAACATCTGGGGCTAGAGTATCCTGATGCCTCAATTATAACCATGGAAGTGTCTACTGCTCTATGGGAAGTCCAGGGTGTCCCTATTCCTCTCTTTCATTTTGTTATATGTCTCGACAATACTTTTCCGGTATACGGATCAATTTCAAATCGCCAACCATCCCACGTATATCCTAATAATCTACTACTAATTCTCTCTATATTCATAAATGGAGAATCATGCCCATCAGTAGTTAAATCCTCAATTTGCCAAATCATTTCCCCATTCTTGTCATATCCGTACAAATTTCTATTATTGATCTCATTTGTTGCAACCTCCTGTAATCTTATAATTACTTTGTCAAAAAATATTTCCTGTAGACAAGGAAAATCAACATTCTGATTATCATCTTTTGATTTTTTCATAATTATATCTCTACGGCAGTAACCTAGGGTTACTAAACGTCCCTCTCCCTAGTAGCTCAAATTGAGTATTTCCGCCCTTTGATCCAAAATTCGGTCCTACTTCACCAAATCTTATTGCAGTGCCTTCTGGCACGTCAACATCAACAATATTTTTTGGTAAAAATGGTAATGCATATTTCTCTTTAATTTGTTGTGCTGTTAACCCTTTAATATCTTCTGCTCTCATAACCCATTTACCCTGCGCCCCAGTTTTACCAGGAGTAAATACTCTAACAAATTTTGTATTTTTCACCAATACAGCTTGAGTTACAATTGTGTTTGAGGCATAAGGTTTATTGTAACCCTGTTTAGCTAATTCCCGGTTTACAATGGAAGAATTCTTATTTTGAGCGTTTCTAACTAATATACCTGGATAACCCTTTACAGGTTGCGATAACCCACAATTTGGCCCCGCATTGTGCACCCAAGCCCCCATACTACCAGCAAAGTAATTATGGGTCTTGTCGACTGTAAAATTGTATACCTGGATCGGTGTATCGATATACTGGTTCTGATAAATCAGCATATCACCGTTAACAGTGGCGACCGGGTCACCCCTGTTGAGATCTTTTGCCTTGATCCAGCCCTTGCCCTGCATCCAGAACGGGTGTTCTGCGGTGACTTCAATGTCACCCAATTCAGTCTGGATGCGATGAAAACCATCAGCCTGTCGGCTGTGGAGATGAGTAACTAATTGGTCACTGTTTTCAAATGAATACTCATCACGTGAATTGACATAAGATCCCTTTTTCAGCGCTTCAATTCTTATACTTCCGCCCGGAATCAATATGGGTGTACCAGCTGTAAAGCTTGCACAGCCAAGATCCTTTTTGGTTGCTGCTACGGCTTCTGCCAGGTTCGGGAATTTAGTCAGCATCGTCGCGAGCTTGAACATAAATGCCGGGCTGACGTATTCTCCAAGAATTCTACCCTGGTCGTAGGCACCGCATTCCAGCAAGGTAGTCAGGTCCTGGCCCAGCGCCTGCATGATAGTGCTGACCGTTTTCTGCGGGTTGTCGATAAAAGCTTTAGCCAGTTGATAGATGCCTTTCGCTGTATCTGTGGGGTTGGTAACGGCTTTGGCAATATCTTTTATTTGGGTTTTGATACCTTCCCAGAACCCTTTGATGAATTTGTAGACTTTGCTGGTGGAATTTTTGACCTTGTCCCAGAGATCACCCCAGAAGCTCTTGTCTCCCTCACGATCTTCATCGGTGGTAGCATTGGCTTCGGTTTCACATTTGGGTTTCTCAACGGGTTTGTCTTCACCATCATTTTCCGGTGGATTATCACTGGGAGGCTTGGTATCAGGCGGATTGTTGTCAGGCGGGTTATTCGTGGTATCGCCAGGATTTCCGGGTTGTTCACTGCCTGTCGGTGTATCCGGGTTGGGGTTAGCTGATGGATTGCCCTGCCCGGTCGGGCCGCTTTTCCATGGGCGCTGGATTTCAGCCAGTTGCAGCGGGCCCTGGTCTTCACCGGATTCGGTCACGGCCTTGTCGACGTCGGCTTTCTTCGTGACCCAGCTGTTGTCCCAAGCGCGTGATTGCATGCGCACGGTGGCGGTGGCCAGGATCGGGATGCGTTTTTGGCTGTAGTAGGCCAGTTTGATCGGGTCTCGGGTGAACCAGCTGCCGATGGTGCTGATGATGCTGTTAACGAATGGGACCTTGAGTTTATAACCATACAGGACCTGGACCTTGAGCAGGTTGGCGTCCTGGATGTTGACCTTGCTCTTTTTACCGATTTGGGTGCTGGCCAGGTGCAGCATTTCATTGGGGATTTCGAGCAGGTTCTTTTCGGTGTTTTTGACGCCGAAGTCCTTGAAGGCCTCTTTGGTCGGGTTCAGGATTTTGATCTTGGTAAAGGCCTCGACATCGACCCGGGCCTTGGCGAAGGTGGTCAGCAGTCCAGCAGCATCCATCTCAGGGGAGTACAATGGTGTAATGGATTTAGCCAGACCATAGGTGATGGCATTTTTACGCGCATGGTCGACGGCACCGGCACGGGCCGACATGAAGGTGGCGTAGTCGAGGGAGGATTTGGCCTCGTAGATCAGCGCGTATTGCAGTGCGCCGAGGGTCAACATCAGGAACACGGGCATCATGATCAGGGTTTCTGTCATTGATACGCCGCGCATGCGGTTTTTGAGTGTTGTCAGCATCCTTTGCTCTCCTGGTCCCTGCTTTGCTTAAGATAAAATGTCAATGTTTTACGATATCGGCCAGTCTATCTAACGAAGTTACCTTGTCAGACTTATGATAGGAGTAGTCATTGATCGACTCGATAAGCTTCCCTAAGGCCATATTATTCATAGAATTGTTATGAGCGATATAATAGTTAAGATGGTTTTTGGCCTTATTCAAATGCAACATGGCCAGGTTATGATGCGCTTTCGCATGGGTTGGCTTTAGACTCAAAATGATAGTGTAATAATCCATGGCCGTGTTCCAGTCCTTCTCTCGCATGCTGATATTGGCCAATTTGAACAGTGCGCCGATATTGTCCGGATATTTTGCGATCACGCTTTGATAATGTTGTTTTGCTAATTTATAGTCCTTTTTCGCATAGGCGCTCTCTGCCTTCATAAATATCTCGGAGGTGCTTTGATCATCACGCACACCCGTTGTTGCGCACGCTGACAATGCTAGTAAACATATAAGAATGGATAGTTGTTTCATGGTCGATCTTCCCTGAGTTAGCGTCTATTCTGATACCATTGGAGTTTTGCTGCAGCCTTAATATAATACTCATGGCCATTTGGCGCTTTTTGCACTACTTTTTCCCAATACTCCACTGCCCTACTAATATTCGCTGTTTCGTAGCGATAACCAGTGCGGTATAAATCCCTTATCTCTGCGTCCATAAGACTTATTGACGTTTCAATAGCTTCCTTTGGCCGTATTGCAATAGCATTATTCCAGTTACTGTATGCCTTTTTCCATTCCTCGTTGACATAGGCCTGATTACCACGTTGCTCATATTCACTGGCCACTTTATCTTTAATTTCTTCGACATAATAACTTTGCTTGGCTGGAAAGTAGCGCTTATGGGTAGTCAGTAATTTTTCCCAGGATTCAAATGCCTCGTTTTTACTATTGGCCGCAAAAGCATTGTTGCCAGTTTCGTAATAGCCATTTAACTCAGTTATCTGCTCTCTTAGTTTGCTAGCCTGTAGTCGGAATTCCGGGTGGTGACGCTTATTGCTCTCGATAGCCATGAGGCCAACATGACTTTCACCAAAGCGTCCAGCATGATAGAGATTCAACGAACTGCTAATTTCCTGCTGTGAGTTGCTTTGCTCAATCAACAGTCTATTACGTGGCTTGCTTGTAAGCTTGGGCTTGGTTTTCTTGCTAATCCTGGGTGTAGCCTTGTTTTTACTCTCTGTGACAGATAGCTTCTCACTTTTCGTTTTTTTCGTGATTAATGGTTTACTGATGATATTGTCTGCTATCTGAACAGGTTCAGCAGTATCTTTTGTCTTTTCCGCCTCTACAACAGATGATTCAGTCGTGCTAGTAGTATCAGCCTGCTTTTCTTGTTGGTTTTTCTTGTCGCTGACGACGAATACTCTGGCGTCTGTACTCCGCTTTTTGTATTGCTGATACGCAAATATAGCGAGTACCGTGACAAGCAAACCAATCAATCCGACACGGGTGAGATTGCGATTGTATTGTTTCTTGTCGGTTAGCGGCAGTGGACTACTTTCTGTATCGTATTCCTCTTGAGTATGCTCACTGTCTGACATGACAGCCGGATCCTCAAGCTGATATTGACCATCCAAAACTTCGTCTGGGCCATCTAGTTTATTCGGCTGCTTATTTTCAAGACGCTGCACATCAAACGTATATTTTTGATCAGCAATGATTATCTCATCGCCATCCTGCAGGACCACACGTTTAACCTTGTGATTGTTAACAAGAATGCCATTTAGGCTATTTTCATTAGTGATGACCAGTGCGTTTTTGACTTTTAATATGAGCGCATGCTCTCTGGAAACCTTTTTGTTTGGCACATACAAGTCGCAGGTCGATAAGCGGCCGATAATAAACGGAAACTTTATAATTTCTGTTTGATGACCATCCTGTTCAGAAACAAGATAATAGGCATACTCAGCCTCAGTTGCCGTCTCTATATTATCGGTATTCTGCTCAACACCCGAGGCGTTGCCATGCAATTGAACCGGCATTGCCCCCATAGGCGGTGTTTTGTCTTCCATAATCTTACATCCATGTTCCTGTGTCATCATTAATCCTCACTGTTACTGAACGAGTAATATATCGCCCTGCTGCAAGTCCGTTGAAGCGATTGTTCCAACCGGTAATTCCAATACTGATCGCGTACCTTTAGCCGATAAACAAAATCGAAAGGGCTTTAGATCGTTCGCGAGCTTAGTTACTTTGTTATGCCTGTCCATGAAAACAACATCGATCGGAAACCGCATGCCCATCGTATGAATAGAGGCACATGGCAATATCCAAAGTCCGTGTCCCTGCACAAGCGATTTTTCAGATAACAGCCCGATAAGGCGTTTCAGCCAATTGTCTGCGAATCGAAGATGGCTAGACACTATATTGCCGTTACGTATATTGATGACTGCACGTTCACTCAATTGTATCGCCCTATTGAAAAAAGAAATCCAAGGAACCCGAGTCTCTTGCTTTGATATAAATCGGGAACATAATAATGATAAACGTGATCGGGAATAACAAACCGATAAGAGGGCCCAACATTTTAACCGGGGCCTGATTAGCCAATTTCTCTGCCCTTAGAAAACGCTCTGTGCGTCGTTGTTGTGCCTGCACACTCAACACTTCACCGACCTCTCCCCCAGACTCTTCAGCTTGATTAACGGCTGAAACAAAATTACCGACGGCCGGCATTTGCACGCGTTCTGACATACGTACCATCGCCTCTTTTCTGCTTAAGCCCGTACGGGTATCACGTAAGACCTTGGTAAATTCATCCTTAACTGGCCCAAGCGGCATTTTTTCAACCGAATGGTCGAGTGCACTGGCGAAATTAAGGCCTGCGCGCATGGATAGCACAAGCAAATCAAGAAAGAATGGGAACATTTTGCTGAAGTTATGGTGGCGCAACTTGATCTGATCTCTTAGCCAGATGTCCGGATAAAAATAACCCAGCGGGATTATGACCGCGACGACAGTTATCACGGTAGAACTGGTCAGCTCTAACATAAAGTAGACATAGAAGAACATGAGCAAGCCTATAGCAAGAAACACCCGTTTGGTGACAATAAATTCCTCTGGGCGTATTGCATAGCTCATACCGGCACTACTCAAGCGGTCTTTCAATATGGACAGCTTATGTTGATCGATAGACTCAGTCACTTTAACGGTAAACATATTGACTATAGGTCTAACCATCCTGAACATTAATGGCGATTTATCGCGCCAGGATTGATCATTATTACGATCCCTGTTCCTGACATAATGCTCAATCACCAGTGCAATGCATACCAGCGAGGTAAACACCATAAACATTGGAATGTAGGCGACTGATTGCATGGTTATATATCTATATTCACAATTTTTCGGATCATCAGAACGGCGATTGTCATCAGCACGGCAATGACGGCCAGTGTTGCCCAACCGGCTAATTCATTGAATAAGGCATTCATCCCCTCGGGTTCTTGCTTACGCAACATCAGCATGACGGCTACCGGGATGAGCCCGACCACCCAGCCCTGCATTCTGCCCATGGCCGTTAATGCTTCTATTTTTCCCTCTATTTGTGCCTTTTCGCGTAAAGTTTTCGCTAGTGTCTCCAGTGTATCGGCAAGATTACCACCGACACTTCTTGAGATTGAAATAGCTGAAATAAGTAGATCGACCTCTTGTCTATTGATGCGCTTGTACATATCCATCAAGGAGTCTTCCAGCTGACGACCCATTTTATATTCAGACAAAATAACTGTGAACTCCTGAGAGATCGGCGCGGGTTGCTGCTCGGCAATTTGCTGCATGGCTTTGGCGAGATTAGTGCCTGCTCGTAGTGATGCGGATATAGAGTTCAAGGCGTCGGGCAACTGGTAAATATACTTTTTAATCCGATTTTTCTTTAATCTTTTTAAGATGATACTGGGTAGTAGGATCGTGATAATCGTCCCTGTAACCAAGCCGAATACACCTGCATATAGATAGCCTAATATTGCACCTGCCGCTATACCGATGATGTGGAACATAAACAGGGTCTTGGGATCATTGAACATGAACATGTTTTTGAGTCCATGATCTACCTTCTGGACAAAGTTAGTTTTGTATATTTTCATTCCGTGCACGGTGAATGTATAAATCAACACGAATGCCGCAACGCTGCATATTGTCACCATCAACATTAGGAATAAGGTATCAGAGAACATCACTATGACTCCCAGGAGGGTTTCTGCTCATTAAGAAAGTCCTTTTCACCAAATATACCTCTATCTAGATCCAGCCCGGCATCTTCCAGTTCTTTATAAAACGTCGGGGCATAACCACAACCAGAGTACTCACCGGTAATAATTCCGTCTGCCGTTTTCCCTTTCCTTTTAAACTCGAATATCTTTTGCAGTAATACGACATCACCTTCCATGCCATCTACTTCGACAATACTGGTGATGCGTCGTTTGCCATCACTAAAACGGGTCTGCTGTATGATGATGTCGACTGCCGAGGTTATTTGTTCTCGTATCGCCCTGACCGGCAGATCAATTCCAGACATCAAGACCATAACTTCCAATCTCGATAGGAAATCTCTAGGTGAATTGGCATGGCCGGTCGTTAATGAGCCGTCATGGCCGGTATTCATCGCCTGTAACATGTCGATGGCCTCACCGCCGCGACACTCACCAACCACTATTCTATCTGGGCGCATACGTAACGAATTTTTGACCAGATCACGAATAGCGATTAAACCTTTACCTTCCGCATTCGATGGTCGGCTCTCAAGGGTAATGACATGATCTTGTCCAAGCTGCAGCTCAGCCGCATCCTCGATAGTGACAATACGCTCATTGGTGGGAATAAAGTTTGACAGAATATTTAATGTGGTTGTCTTTCCTGAACCCGTTCCGCCTGAGACCACAACATTCTTTTTATTGACAACACATACTTCCAGAAAATCTGCCATATCCTGTGTCATTGATCCCATCTTGACCAGATCATCAATGCAGAAACGGTATTTCGGGAATTTTCGTATTGTTACCACCGGACCAATCAATGATAGTGGTGGAATAATGGCATTTACACGAGAACCATCTTCCAGACGCGCATCGACCATAGGTGAACCTTCATCGATACGCCTGCCTAGAGGCGTAACGATACGCTCGATAATACTGAGTAATGATTCACTACTGTTAAAATAAGCATCCGATTTAATCAATTTCCCTGACTGTTCTATATAAATGTCATTTGGGCCATTGACCATAATCTCAGTTATTGTGTCGTCAGCTAACAAGACCTCAAGAGGTCCCAGACCGATGGCCTCAGCGACTATCTCATTGATGATGTCATCTTCGGGTTTGACCTTGGGTATTTCGATCTTGCTTTTCTTAATGACCTCACGAGCTGAATTCTTAGCCTCTTCCCGCAATTCAGAAGAGCTCATATTGTGCATGGTCGTACGCTTATACATATCAAGATGTTCGAGGACCAGCATATGAACCTTTTTTCTGAATTCATACAGTTGATCGTCACCCTTCCTATCAGGAAGCGTATAGACATTAGTCCCGGATGATGCATCCGTTATTTGATTTACTTGCTGACCTTGAGCTGGCTGCTGCTGTTGGGTTTGCGAGCCTATTTTTGTGGTAATAGACAGATTACCTATATTAAACGTATCGCCGTCTGACAGTAGTTTGTTATCACTTATTTTATTATCATTCATCCAGGTGCCGTTGGTGCTGCCCAGGTCATTTATAAAGACACCGTCCAGTGTTACGTGTAGTTCAGCATGGTATTTAGAGGCGAACGGATCTGTGAGCACAATATCAGCATCCGTCGCCTTCCCCATACAATGCTTGCCAGCATTCAGATCATGCCTTACTGACTGTCCGTTCTCGTGTTGTACATACAGTTCAATCATATCGCGTCCCTAATCCAGTATATTAAATTCCTGGTCTTTATTGCTTTGTTCCCTAAGTTCGCCAGCACGCTGGATCCAGCGTTTGTTGATTTTGTGTTCGGGGTCAATAATATGCGGTGTCACCAGGATAACCATCTCAGTCTCATTATTTTTAAATGAGCGTGATTTAAATAGCTCTCCCAATATCGGTATATTTCCCAGGCCGGGTAATTTATCCACTGCTTTTGCTGAATCCGTATTCACCAGTCCTGATATGACCATGGTCTCACCCTGTTTTACATTCATGTCTGTCTCTGTCTTACGGGTCAGAAATCCAGGTATGTCCAGTACCTTGATCGAATCATCAACGGTACTGATCTCGACACTGACGTGAGTAGATATATAGCCATCCGGGTCCGATTCCGGTTCAATTTTCAGGATAATGCCATATTGCTTAAACGTAACACTGACCGAGCCATCGTTGTTCCTAATGGGCAAAGGGACTTCACCTCCGGCGAGAAATTCTGCTTTACCACCACTACGGCAGGTGAGCTGTGGTTCTGCTAGCAATCTGGCATTACCATCATTGGCCATTAAATTAATCACCGAGGTGAGATTGGTGGCTATACCAAAATACGGATTACTTGAACCGAGGTCAGGCGGCAGAGTTCCTGGATTGGTGATATCTATATCCGGTACAGGCCTGAACACGTTATTAGTGACGTAATCATTAAAAACCGCATACTGCGGCCCATTAATGACATCCGCCCAATTGATACCGATACGCTTAAGCTCATTTTTCTTGACTTCAACTACCTTCACATCCATATGAATCATGCTGCGAAGGGTTATGCCACCATCAGTAACATAGCTGGTCACATTCGGAAATTGCTTACTAACAGCCTCGACTCTGAGCTGATCAGTCTTACGAAGACTCGAGCCCTCTACTACAATTTGGTCTCCAACCAGTTTTATCGAGACACCTTCGATATCAGACAGGTGTTTTTTGACTTGCTCCATTGCAACTTCAGGCGGCTGGTCCAAGATACGCAGCAAATAGTGCTTTTGCAGCTTGTTACGCATCCAGACCCTGAGATCAGTCAGCCCAACCTTTTTACCGATGAGTAGTATTTGTTCTGCATCTCGCAGAACCTTGACACTGGCTAAGTCGCCACTGCCAATTGACACCCTGGATACATTACTATGAGATAATATCTCAGTTTGACCAACATATATCTCCAACACTTCTTCGTATCTATCAGTAGCTGCTACAACCGGCGTAGCAATCACAAACAAACATATTAATAATAGAGTTACCCTATATCCTTTACAGGTGTTTTGCATAAAATCATCCATGTTTATATCTATCCGCCTACAATTATTTCAACACTCGGAGCTCGCCTAATCTTCTTTTTAGTCTCACCAAACAGGTTTTGCACAGTAACAGGTTGCGTTAGTTCATTCGATACGCTCTCACCATCTTCCTTCTTACCGGAACGCAGCACCACGGTCATATTACCGACCTGGCGCGCGTGTGTTATTTTGGCTGCATTCAGTGGTGTTGCCGATATAGTGATGGCTTGATAAGAGCCATCATTAGCCAACAGCCCTTCTTCATCAACAATCGCACCTGTTGCCAATATCGTGACATCTTTGAGTAATGGCATGGTCACATTTCTCCCTTGCTTCAATGTGACCATCAAATCGATTTTATCACCAGGGCGTAGTAACCCAGACATCGACGAAACGATATCGACCGGAAAAGTAATTGCTCTCTCGCCAACCTCGATCAAATTTGAGAAGCCACTATTCGTCCGCGATGCCAGGAAATTATCTAACAGGGACTCGCCTGCATTGACAGGCTGCATAATCCTTTTTCCAACGACAAAATCAGCATTTTCCTGTCGTACTGCGGAAGCGTGTAAATAACCTGCAGGCATTTCACGAATCGCGAGATTGTCATAACTCAATACATCACCGACACGCAAGTTGTTCTTGGCGACAACAACTTTAGTAGGCTTGTATTGCTCGGAAAGTCGTTGCTGTTCGTTCTGAACCTTGTTACTGATATAATCATCCGTAAAATAAGCAGCACCACCACCGCTACTTATTGCACCCACTAATAATATTGCAGTTCCTTTATTGACAGCCATGTCATACTCCTAATACTAAATATTTGGTTGTGAAATCGACCAGGTATATTCTGCCTGGTGATTTGTCAAACCGGTTTTTACTTTTGCTACAACACTCCAAGCGACAAAAATAGCAGCCGCTACCAACAGGTACTCAGCAGTTGTACCACCTCTTTGTTTGCGACGTCTCATATAATTATTACCCCTTCACCCAATGAATCATGATCATGGATTGGTGATTTCTAACAGGGCTCTTGTCGATGATAGTTAATTGACATTGCGCCCTGTCTTTTTGAAAGGCCATGACGCCATTACCATTCGTTGGCAGTGACTCCTGGGTAATCCAGCCATTGCGAGATAATGTCGAGCTATACCAATTACGGACCATAGATGCTGATTGATACGTGCTTAGCGTCAGCGTTTCTGAACGTTTTCCCATATCAATACTCTGAATTCTGGAAACCAGCTGTGCTTCTGGATACAGCGGGAACTTTACTGCGCCCTGCTCAAATGCCTTGTTTCGCGTGACGACCAATGAGCCTTCACTGCCTCCTAGTGTGTCCCGCGCCTGCACTGAGTAACTGTAGCCGTTATGCTCATAGCCTATGGTCATATCTTCGCCGACACGCTGATGCTTTAACTCTCCATGGCCTTTGAGCTTCCACTTTGAAGCATAATGCTGCATGACATATTCAGCACTCTTATGCGCACTAAAATTCTGAATAGTCATAGGATGGCCGTTATAAATCATTTTTTTTGCCACCCATTCTGTCTTCATTCCATTCATTACTTCAAATCCTGGCATATGAATGCCAGACAGCCCCTCGGACCGGGCCGCGCCGCATAAAAGCACGAACAACAGGAAAACTGAAATATTAAGTCTTGTATTCATTTTTTATAGGTATCTAGAAGTACAGTACTTTTACCAGCAGAAGCAACATTCTTTGCATCTTTTCCTTCCTTGTAGATAGGAAATGCTGACACGATTCGCGCTGGTGAAGCAATACACCGAACGGTTTCATCAATAACTAATTTATTCACTCTGTCGTTAAAAATAGCCTCTGTTGGAGCAGTCCATGCATTTGAAAGTATCGAGCCACTTGCAGAAAAGGTCATATTGTTTTTCTTATCTGTTTTCACTTTTTGCTTTGACACTAAATCCTTAAGGTTTGCAGCGACTGTAATACTTGCGTAGTTTTTAGAGCCTAGATTCATGCCCTTTTCAAAATCAACACCCGGCACATCCTTACAATCAGACACCAGATTGCCTATCGTGGCATTAACCACATCGGTTATTTTGTTTAGGCCCTTACCGACATACGGGATGCCCTTATATGCGAGATTTGCCGTTGCCCAATCAGTACTGGGTGATTCAGCAGATGAGACTTTAACAGATACCCTATGTTTACCCTTTGGAGCAAGCGCGAGCATTTTATTATTTTGACTATCCTTCCAGAGTAAATTCTCAGTAATTTCGTTACTGGCTATTCCCTGTATCTGGTTTCCATACATACGTCTATCAAGCTCCTTGGCCAGACCTTCGTCGGATTTGGTATTTTCGTTATCGTTCCAACGACCGTCCTCATCTGACCATACAGTCCTTTCCCAAACTGCATAGCGATTGGATTCAATATTTTTCTGCTTGAATGATAGATACTTGCCAATGACAGGCACGGTGACAAAGAGTGGCACAAAGAATGCCAACGACACCAGAAACTCTGTTGTCGCTGCGCCTCTCTGTTTAATTTTTTTACTGCACTTGTTGTGTTTTGCAAGTTCCATTTGCATCCTCCATCAGGGTGCGCTCATTTTCACATAGTCGGGAGCACAAAATATATCTTTGCGGGCCGGATAGGCTATTTTTATCTCTACTGCCTGTTTAATGTATTGTTGACCGGCATTACCCATCTTCTCATATAGATTAACTTCAATTCCCGCGATTTTCGCTTTACACATTTCTATTTGACCATAGTCGCGTAAAGCATCCTTGAAACTGGTCGTGACGGTTTCACATTTAACATCATGACCCAATATCTTAGACTTTTTACTGGTAATTTTTTTAAAACCGAATATCTTATTGGTATCTTTGAAGTTGTTACTTAACCAGGTATCAAGTTGGTCCCGACCTGTCTTATCCATCCTTTTTCGTTGCGCGCCGCTATTATTGATCGTTCTGAAACCGTAACCGGTACTATTTGAGCGATTGTAGTACAAAGAATAGTATGGCGCGTCTACTGATATACGGTCATATTCATGAATCTTTTGCTTTGGCTTATGATTCATATACTCAGCTGACAATTTATTGATTTTTTCTTCCGAATATTCATTACCAGCCATTTGTTGCTCTAGAATATAGTCCAGTCGGGCATCAGTCTGTGCCTGATACGCAGCTTCTGTCTCTTCATCGGTATTCCAATACTTGCCAAACAATCGTTGCCAACGGTGATTCTTCCAGACGATCAATTCTTCCAACTCATCTCCGACAACGGTGGACGGCGCACCCCACTTTCTGTTCAGGTTGATAAATTTTTCATCAGTGATTTTATATTTAATATACAGGGCCTTGACTGTTTCCGGCATATCCTTACCTGGGCATGTTTCGGCATGCACCATAACAGGCGCAGACAGTAGCCCGAACAACATTATCTTAATTCTGAATCTGATGTTTAAACACTGCTTAGTCATTTAACTTGATTCTCGGTCAACCTAACTTGCCAGAATGGGTTGTACAGGTTCGAATACTCCCCCTTCTTGAATTTTGTGAAACCCTTTTCGGGCCTGTCATGAAAAATCTCAGCTCTGGACAGTGCCGCTAATCGTTGGGCGCCCGACTTCATCCCCATAAGCTCCATAAATCGAGTACTTTCGATCGGCATCGTCGCTAGTGCTGAAATATTCAGGGTTTGAGCTGCATCCTTGCCCGTTTTTCTTAGATCATAGTAACCTGGAATCCCTTTATAGTCATCGGCAAATTCAGTTGCACTGGCCTCGCCATCTGCAACAACCGTACTTTTCCAACCTTTGACAGTCCACCACTTATATACCAAGGAATCTTTAGCTTTCCAGTCGGAATCATTCTTAGTCAACGTATGACTGGTACTGCCGCTTTTCTGTAATTTAAAGGCGACAAGATTAACTTTCCAGCCACGATCACCCACTATCCATGGCCTGGATATATCATAGCTGGTTTCGACCATCTTTTTCATGCGGCCCTTGTCATCACCAGCCTTGTATTTTTTAATATACTGCAAGGTCTTGGCAATATCGGTACCGACCTGTAGTGCCGTTATTCCACCACCCTCATTTTTAATATCCTTTTTGTAATTTACACGGATATTAGGGTCGTAGGTCTTTACCACCTTATCCATTAACCTGAACTTAAGTGTAGTAGCAGGCGACATCACGCCATTCATGGTAACCTGACTAAATTTCTGTGCGGTATGCATAATCTTGTTTAAGGCATCTGCGCCCTGAACAATGAAAGGCGCGACTGTTTCTGTCCCTTCTTTTAAATATTCCATCACTTGCTCGACATAGGCAACTGCCTGACCAATATAGGGTACAAACTTTGTATATTTATCCAGCTCGCTTATAGAATCCTCAACATACCTTAACCACGAAACATAACTAACAAAATGGCCAACCGCCACATGATTGGCGATCATGGCTCGATTGGTATAAGCAAGGAAATTAAGGCTTCGTGCGACAAATACTGCCCCACTGTAGGCAGCCGCATCGGCCGCATTGACCAGGCGTGTCTTTTCTGAGGTAGTCTGACCGTTGTTGTACATCAATACGGCCGTCATTGTTGTTGCCAGAACCAGGAAAATGGCCAGTATTAGAGCCTGTCCTTTCTGACAGCTTGGTAAATTTCTTCGGTATTTTCTCATGGCGCAAACCATCCCTGTCAACAGATTGACAAAAGCAGATGCGTAACCACCAAATCAACAGAATCTACGGTGGTTACGCGCTATCCTTAAGCTTGCTTAGTTACCAGACGCGAAAGTCGCCATGGTTTTACCGGTTTTGGCCTTGGTCTCAGCATTGTCAGCAGCGGTTTGCGATGCAGTTGTGGCAGCAGATCCATCACCGCCGGATATTTCCTTTGCCATACTAGCCATCTGATTACTGACTGTATCACCCATAAAGCCTACTACACCGATAGCAGCAACAGCAATTAGGGCAACAATAATCAGGTATTCAGACATTCCCTGTCCTCTTTGTCGGATTTTTCCTACAAAAGTAGAATTTTTGAAGCACTTCATTTCACTCTCCTTTATATTCCATGTGTGTTGTTCGCGAATGTGATCCATCTATATCCTCATTCACAGGTAATTTATAGCAAAAGTTTTAATTTAAGTAAACAACTTTCACATTAAATATTTTTTACCTTGAAGTAGATAAGACTTAAACAACCATCTCATATATACTAAATGTTATTAAAATTAACATGGATAGTTAATCAACGTGCACATTATCCTTTCATCATTACTCTTCCTCGGATCATTACCACCTTTTAGTATCCCGATCATCGGTTGTTTTTTTCTTATTCCCTTATTAGTAAACCGTGAAGATCAACATCGCAGACTGCTGATCCAGGACGGATTCCTGTTTGCACTGATTGTGTCCAGCTACAGTTATTTCGGTACCTGGGCTTATGATATCTATGCCTACCTGGCAATGGTATTAATTTTTTCTGTGCTTTTTACCGTGTTCCTGTATTGCGCAATGTTAATGATTTATAACAAAGTGGCGTTAGCGATCCTTATAGTGCCTTTGCTATGGGTCTTTATTGAATTATCACTCGAAACCTTTAACCTACCTGTGACACTGGTAATCCCGCTAACAGCGTCACCCACACTATTATTGCCAGCTCAGTTTGGTGGTCAATATGCACTGAGCTTCTTACTTATTGCGTTTCAGGTAGCACTCATTGTGCTTTCAATACGACTATCAAGCAATTCAAGCATAACACTACCCGCAAGCATGATAGCCACAATAGCCTGCGCTTTCTTATTCTCTATTTTGTTTTCTCACAAGCCCTCACTGTCAGAAGATGTAATCAACGCCAGCATAATACAGACGAATGCCCACCCGCGCGATACGGTTGCGATTGCCTCTGACAATATGTTGGAAGAGTTATCAATTCAGCGCAATAAACTACTGATGACCGTTGTGAATGCGACTATAAAACCAAATTTAATCATTTGGCCTGAAGTTAGTTTGGCTAAATTCGAATTCCGCAAGAAGGACAGTATTAAACAGCAAGCAGATGCACATGGCGTTAGCATGTTGGTTGCGAGCCCAGATTTGTCCCCTTCGGGACAAGTTTTCAACTCGATATTCTCTATCTCTAGTTCTGGTACTGTACTCAATAGATACGATAAAAATATCCTGATACCCTTCCTTGAAAATGAATCACGCGGCCCTGGATATTGGACGATTCATGATAAATTACCGGGTCGTCCCGGAAGTCTCATTTGTTATGAGTCTATTTTCACCCAACCCGCAGCCCTATTATCTAAGACCGGCGCTGGTTTTCTTTCACTGGCCACCAATGATGCCTATGCCGGTCCGTCAATACTACCTGAGCTCCATCTGCAGTTTTCGAAACTTCGTGCCGTTGAAACCGGTAAGACTGTCATCAGGGCCGCTAATGCAGGACCATCGGCAGTAATTACAGCCGATGGTCGAATAGACAAACGACTCGGTTTATTCAAAAGCGGGATAATAAACGCTCGCATACAACCTGATTATTCAATGACATTCTTTGTCAGGCATTATCACAGCGTTTTAACTACATTCTGGATATTATCCACTCTGGCAATATTCATTTTCCTAATAACTTGCCTAACCTCCTCTAAAGGGCGATTACCACGTCAGTCTGCAAAATCGAGGCATTTTATAATTGCGGCTGCTTTAATGTGCTGCGTGCTTATATTTCAACATTTCTATATGCGTCACCTTTATCAGGGCAACAGTGGTGACGTATTACCGGCAAGCTTTGTTAATTTTCAGCAACAACATGGGAATGGTAGCTACAGCTATGCACAGCTCAAAGCCAGCACCCCTGATGAAAGTATGTTATCCGCAATTACCTATTTACTCAGGCACTTTGGTAATAATGTCAATCTAAGCCTTCTTAGGGAGGAATTGAGTCCTATCAACCTAGTCAGCACCAGGACTGATGGCACAATTGATATAAGCAGTATCTTCGACAGATTTGATTATTCAACAACCAGTAAAGAATTAACACATGTACACGCAAACACGCTACAAAATATTAAGACACCCTGCCTGACACTATTATCATCAGGTGAAAGCGTGGTCATTACAGAATTTACAGACAACGGCGTAATATTCTTCTCACCTTACTACGCCGAGTTACTAGCCATTAAAACTGCTGCATTTATGCAAAAGTGGACTGGTAAAATAATAACCCTGTCGACAAGGAAAAGACCATGGGACATTTGATATATTCCGATTCGATAGATATCAACCCGTATTTCAACGGTAGTATTAGCCAGCTTTTCCTGGTTAAATCAAAAAATACGCTAGTCGTCAAAAGCCTAAAACCTGATTTCTGTGACCAGGTGGCTTTAAAGGAGCGATTCACCAATGAAGCCGATATCCTTCGTTCTTTACAAAGTGACCACACACCCACTTTTATAAAAAGCAACCTATCAAGTAAACGACCCTACTTTGCCTATCAGTATATTGACGGCGTTAACCTAACCGAGATTATCAATGCCCAATCTCTATCAATAGAACAAAGTACTGACATTCTCCGACAATTGTTAACGGCCCTTTCTTCCCTACATAAAAACGAAAATACCATTATCCATTCCGATATTACGCCCGACAATATTATTGTGGCTACACAGGGGACAGTGCATCTGATCGATTTTGGTTGTGCCTGTAAACTCAATGAACAGCAAGATAGCGCGCACACCTGGATTGGCAAACATGCCTACCTGTCACCCGAGCAGGCCCAAGGGCATCAATGGGGACAGCAAAGCGACCTCTATCAAGCCGGATTAATCTTCTATGAGATGTTAACGGGGCAACGTAGAAACACGGGGCAAACAAATAAAGACCGGCTGCCGATGGCCGCCAACCCGGTCTCATTAGACTTAGATGACATCGACCCAAGGTATCATACATTCATCGATAAACTCCTGGCTGACGATAGCACTGACCGTTATCAAACGGCAGAGCATGCACTATCTGAATTAAACAAACTATAAATATTATCTACTATTGTATTTCGGTATCGTTCAGTTAGACTCACATATTCTTTACTAAAGCATGCTCCCAAATCATGCTTAATATTATATAACTATGAAAAGGAGTTCTACACATGCTCGTACTGGAGCGAAGGACAGGCGAATCCATACTGATCTACCCCAGCGATAATATCCAACCAGAAATGACAGTCGAAGAATTATTTTCCAACGGCCCCATTAAGGTTGCGGTAAAGTGTCGCGGTCACGCTGCCATCAAGTTGGCCATAGAAGCGCCATACAGTATGAAAATACTGCGTAATGAATTACTGGATCCTAAACAAGATCCTATCGTATAAGCAACAAGGATCTTTCGATTAATCCCAGTTTTCCGGTGATCCATACTCGCATCCAGCACGCTTGTATAGTATATTAATCTACACTTACAACTAGATAGATTTTATTTTACATGGCGCCGAACCGTCGTTCCTATTTCATTGACAGCATGCGTGGATTCGCTGTGCTATTGATGGTGATTTATCATTTCTGCTATGACCTAGATCATTTCCGTTTTGTTTCTATCGAATTTCACCATGAGATTTTCTGGCTTCATTTCCGTACATTCATCATCACCCTGTTCCTGTTACTGGTAGGCATTAGCCTGATGCTGGCCCACCATCAGGGTATACGTTGGAACCATGCACTCAAGCGCATTTTAATATTACTGGCCTGCTCCGCAGTTATCTATCACTATCGTGTCCTATTTTTTGTTTCCAGGCCGTACGATTTGGTTCGGTATCCTGCATTTCATTGCCGTTGCCAGTCTATTAGCTATTCCGTTTGTCAAACATCCCATCTACAGCCTGATCACAGGACTTCTGTTGGTTGCAGTCGGTAATAGCATCACCCTCACCTTGTTTAATCACCCTGCACTTCACTGGATAGGCTTAATGACACACCGGCCGTTGACCGAGGATTATGTACCGCTGATACCCTGGCTGGGTGTGGTGTTATGTGGCATTACGATGGGGCACCTGCTTCTGCATACCCAAAAAGGTCAACAAGTCCTGTATATGCGAAACAGACTTAGTCAGATTACTACTTTAAATTGGGCTGGCAGGTATAGCTTGTGGATTTATATGTTACATCAACCGATATTGTTTGGTGTGCTTTGGGTAGTTACGAAAAGCTTATAGTACTATAATGAGCTGCATTGCATAGTGACACATTATAATCAGTGGCAGCTTTCGCCAAGAGTGGAAATCGCGATATCTGCATTGGTTCCATTGAGGCTACCTGATAGTAGGCTTCAGGGTTTTCTCCAGATCAATTGATAGCCAATTCCGTTTACAAGCAGATCCGGACAGCAGGTATAGAATACCCCTAGCGCGCTGGCATCTGACCGATGACTATCATCCACTATAAATCAATCATAAGAAAGCATTAAACCCGATCATCCAGTCAAAGGTAACCGCGAGTTAAATAGAAAGTAAATTCTCCTTTGGCTAATGCAGGTAGCTGCCGGATGTAGCCGTTCTCATCTGATTACAGTTATTTTCTGTTCCGTGGCACGATGACCGTATCTTCTTCAGAGGTTTCGTTACCACTTCCATCAGTGGCAGTGTAGAGAATAGTATAAACCCTACCCGTATTTCTTCCATCGCGTTCAGCCCGAAGTTCAAACTCACGATCGTCGGTACCGATCGCAGCTCCTTGAATGTCGTCATTAGTGTTACCGTCACCAATATCATTGTCGGGCTCACTGCTAACGACGGATGCAAGGGTTACCGACGGACTCGGATCACAAGAATCCGTCACTGCGACAGACGCTGTAATTGTGTTTAATTTATGGTTAGGTGGCCAGAGAGAGCCGGAGTCAAGTTCGACAGTGATTTCCGGAGGGATAGTATCCTCAATTGTCACTACCTGTGTCACTTGGGTGGCATTCCCATCGTCGTCGAGTGCAGTCCAGGTTACCAAGGTTTCGCCCAGTGGAAAGAGTGCAGGTGCGTCGTTCGATAATGTCACCATGGAGTCACACACATCGGCGCTTATAGCATTGCCAATGTTAACCGCCGTGCCCGCCGGGCTTGCGCACTCGGCCGTTACATCGTCCGGTACTGTAAGGTTGGGCGGAGTCGTATCGACGACAGTTACATTAACCAGGTCAGCATCTGGCGAGCAAACAGCCAGGTCAGTTACATCCAGTCGACACTGCTCCGTCTGTCCTTTCTGGAAAAAACCATCTGGCATCACCGTGTTGGCATCAGCCAGTGCGACTGTTGGGCATGCCCATGAATAGGTCAATGCGTCGCCTTCAGGATCAGTGGAACCCGACCCGTCCAGTGAAACCGTCGAACCTCCAACCTCTGAACATTCAGCGGTAATATCTGTACCCGCGTTGACTGTGGGGGGTAAGTTTACAGTGTCGCCGTAGGCACGTGAAAACATGTCGACGTTGACTATGGATGGCGTTTCACGCACACCGTTACCCGTACGCCCAAACATCAAGTCAGCGACAGCATTGGTTGGACCTGCCGGGCCAGTGTGACTTAGCTCGTTGACAATCCCACCAGCGCCTATACCCCCGACCAGGCCATCACCGCGCAGTGGTACGTTAAATCCTGGATTCGCCTGAAGGTTTACCGTCGTATTAAGTGTGAAACTTGCCGGCTGCGGATTCATCAAGGCATCATAGTTAGCCGTGTCGGTTGTTCTATTGCACGCGGCGGTTCCGCAGATCCATCCGTTTGCATGTCCAATTTCATGCGCAACCGACCTCAATAAGTCTGCGTTATTTGCACCCGATGCGGCGGTTCCGTTGATAAAGCGCCATTGTGCATTCGGATCCGGCGTGAACTCAAGACTATCCAAAGGGGTCAAGTCTGTAAACCAGTTGGTGCTACCGTCGTTGTCCATCATGATCATTCCGGCAGTCGGAACACCACCCGCTAGCGCGGTCACCGACCCGACACCACGGCCAGTCAGACTTGCACCGCTAACAGTCAGGGTAAAATTACGATTCGTGGTGATCCTCGCGTCCCAGCAGGCTACCGCCGTATTAAGGACCGCAGCCTCTCCCGCACCGCCATCGCCGTCGCCATCTAGATCACCCAGAGTGCCATTGACGGTAGTATTAAGTGCAAACGATGAGGTGGGTAATATGAACGATACCAGAGCAATTTTAATCGCAGAGGGAATTCTATTCAGCATGACTCAATCCTCCCCTTTAGGACTATATTTATCAGCAACTTCAATAATTGATCTGGCAATCTCCCGGTAACGGGTATCTTTGAGGAAATCAACTCCATATGCCGAGAAAGTGTTACTCTCGAGACCGTTCGTGAATTTGAATATGAACAGTGATTGGTCGGGAATCGGGTTCTCCACTGGCGCATCCACCATGTTACCGATATCCCTGTCCAACAGGTACTGCCAGAGGTTCAAGCACGCCTCATTGGACATAGGGGCTTCTGATTTTTGACCATCCCTTTCAATAATGAGAATCGATTCACCGAGCTTGGTTGACATGGTAATTGAGATGACCCGGTCGGGCCCCTCGCCAGGTTGATCAATCAGCTCTATGCGAGAATCCGTCCAGGGTGGCACGCTTCCAAGATCGGCTGAATAAACCAGGCCGGGTATGCCCATGAAAATCAAGGTAGTGAAAATGCCGAGGATATATTTAATAAACAATCTGATATTGTGTTCCATTTTAGACCCACTCAATGAAGTAAATAATGAAATTAGCAACAGTTTTGGTTTGTTTTTTTACGTAGATCTGTTTAGCGAATACACACGTTGTCGACGGTCTCCAGAAATCTCTCTGCGGGAGCACATCCTTATTTCATCTTTCAACGATGTCACAAGAATAGACCAAAATTTGGACTATTCAAGAAAGTTCACAGAAAAATTTAAATGTATCTAAAAGTGTTGCCTATATGACTGCAATAGGCCACAACCTGAAATATAACAGAATTATTATTAAGGCTCGTTGAACGAGCGCTTTGGGCTGCAGGTTAGTGATTATTTATGTTAGCGCTAGCTAAACGAACGAGTTGGGTCGATAGCGGAACTTCAGCGTATCATTTATTGACTGGCGCTCATCAATTACTGTGATGCATTCTTAATTATCCTCTCGTTATGCAATTCATCAACCCAATTATGGACTGAATACTAATTTGACCGTGTCATCACTCCAGTCGATATACAAGACGGTTACCCTCCCGGCTGGATCTACAGTGATGCCAGGATAGCCGCCGACATCGACGCCAATACCAGCTCTGCTATCGAGGAAATAATGCTCCCACATACCACTGACGTTAGTTACATATTTTAAGTTACCAAACGTATCTTGATAAGCAATATGCAGGCGTATCGTTTCCTACTTTTTATTTCCTGGCCGCACGATTTGGTTTGGTATCCTGCATTTCATTGCCGTTGCCAGTCTATTGGCCATCCCGTTTATCAAACATCCGGTCTACAGCCTGATTATCGGTGTATCACTGATCGTTATCGGTAATAACGTCTCTCTAACACTTTTTAATCATCCAGCACTACATTGGATAGGGCTGATGACGCACAGGCCATTGACCGAGGATTATGTTCCGCCGCTACCCTGGCTGGGTGTGGTGTTATGTGGGATTACGATCGGGCATTTCCTTGTACATACCGCAGTGGGCAATCGCGTATTGTATGCCAGCGATCGATTCAGTACTTCATCTATATTAAATCTGGCTGGAAGGTATAGCCTGTGGATTTATATGCTACATCAGCCTTTGTTGTTTGGTTTGCTCTGGGGTGTGACTGCGGTTAACTAAGCAATTACAAGTTATGGCACTAAGTCATTCATAGCAACACTAATGTCCAAAGACAGCTTTCCACCAGGAACAGCCGCTCCTTTAGACCGTCATCCCAGCGCAGCCTGTCCCCGAGAGACTTAGTCGGGGATCGGGGATCCATTTGTCACACTATCGTTGTATAAAGATCATTCCATTGTGGATCCAACTCGTTAATTAGACAGATCTTCCATTGACGATTCCACTTCTTTAGTTGTTTTACACATACTATTGCCGATTGCATCTCTTCGTATCGCTCATACCACACCAGCGCATGCACATGGTAGTTTTTTGCAAACCCTTAACCAAGTTAGTTTTGTATTCCAAAACACGTTTAAACAGCTTAGAAGTCACACCGATATATCGTGAGCCATTGGGTTTGTTAGCCTTCATGTAAACGCATGGTGTCATTTCCATATGCTATTCCTTTTTGGATTCCCGCCTGCGCGGGAATGACGTTTGATGTCGGGTTTTGGTCGATGAAAGACACCGTATTAAGCATTCTATAATGCCTATAGTGTATAAATAAATACATTTCCGATGACATACCAAGTAGATAGACCGTAATAAGCTTGGCAGGCTCTATTGCTTCAGTACAGCGCACAGGTTTGATAAATGCGCCAGGGCAAATGGCTAACCGCCTTCACCCAGCAATCTACGCACCGGCGCAAAGGTCTTGCGATGTTCCGGAGTAGGCCCATGTTCCAGCAATTCAGCAAGATGCTGCTTAGAACCATAGGCCTTGTGTTTATGAAAGGAGAACTGCGGATAGCGTTGATGGTACTCGTGCATCATCCGGTCCCGATCTACTTTGGCAATAATCGAGGCAGCACTGATGGAGGCTACGCGGCTATCACCTTTAACAACGGTATCGACCGACATGCTGACATTGGGCGCCTTATTGCCATCGACCAATACATGTTCAGGTAAGACCCCTAGCCCCTCGATCGCACGTTGCATCGCCAGCAGACTGGCCTGGAGGATATTGATGCGGTCGATCTCCTCGACACTGGCCTCAGCTACTGAAAAGTACAAGGCATTTTCCTTGATGATTGGGTACAGGGCTTCGCGTTTCTTTTCACTCAATTTTTTTGAGTCAGCCAGGCCTTCGATTGGCTTATTCGGGTCGAGGATCACGGCGGCTGCGACCACGGGTCCGGCCAAAGGGCCACGTCCTACTTCATCGACGCCTGCGGTTAGTAATGGGTATTCCTTGTCTTCATCATACATATTTCAATTATTCCTTATCCATCAATGCGGCGATGGCATTGGCGGCTTCTTGACTGGCTTCTTTTTTAAGCGATCGATGAATGTCATCGTAGGTCGCTAGTAATGCCTGATTGGAATGTTCTTCATCCAATAATGTCAGCAATGCGGGTGCTATCATTTCAGGCCGGGCATCCTTCTGGATGAATTCTTCGACTATTTTTTTTCCTGCCAGCAGGTTCGGCAATGAGTACAACGACACCTTAAGAATCCTGAAGGTCTTCAATAACCAATAGGTGAGCCCTGATAATTTGTAGGCGACCACCATCGGTCGTTTCAGCAACAGGGCCTCAAGGGCCGCCGTGCCCGAGGCCAGTAACACAGCATCACTGGCCTGCATAACCAGGCGCGATTGGCCCAGGATAGTTGTGATGTTGGCCTGTGTTTTCAGTCTGTCGACTACATCCTGAAAATAACGCCTTGTTTTGTCATTGGCGAAGGGCACAATGAATTCCAGGTCCGGTGCGTTTTTGCTGCATTGTTCGGCCGTTCGTATAAACACTTCGGCCAACCGCTCCAGCTCGCTGATACGGCTGCCCGGCAACATCGCCACCAGGCGTTTGTCATTGTCTGGGTAAACCTGTGTGCGCGCCTGCGCCTGATCGACTTGCATGGGCACCATGTCCGCCAACGGATGACCGACAAAAACGGCCTTGACCTCATGTTGTTGATAAAAAGAGACTTCAAACGGAAACAGGGTCAACATCAGGTCGATAGATCTGGCGATTTTCTTGACCCGCCATTGGCGCCAGGCCCAGACCGATGGGCTGACATAATGAACGGTTTTGATACCACTGGATTTGAGTTTACGCTCCAGGGCCAGGTTAAAGTCCGGGGCGTCGATACCAATAAAGACATCCGGTTTCTTTTCCAGTAAGCGCGCATAGAGTTGTGCACGCATTTTTAATAGTGACGGCAAGTGCTTTAGGACTTCGACCAGCCCCATGACCGACAGGGCTTCCATTGGGTAGAGCGATTCGCAACCCGCCTTGATCATTTCCGGGCCGCCAATGCCGATGAATTCCGCCTGCGGGTATTTATCTTTTAATGCGTTTATCAGCGAGGCGCCGAGCAGATCTCCGGATGCTTCACCTGCGACAAGTGCGATACAGACCATGGCCCGGCTTATTGCATGTCAGAATTTATCTGACAACTCCACGCTGACTGTTTTCAAGGAACTGGGAAAAATGTTTTAGCTCCTCTGATGATTCACCCATGGACTTTATTTGTTCCTTGGCGTCCTTAAATAGCAAATTCGATTTATACAGGAGTTTATAAGCCTGTTTAATTTCCTTGATTTTTTCTGCTGTGAAGGCATGACGTTTCAGGCCTTCAGTATTCAGGCCATGCGGCACAGCCGGTTGCCCGGACACCATCACATAAGGAGGAATATCTTTCAGCACGACACTATTGATAGACGTGAAACAATGCTTACCGAGCACCGAAAATTGATGCACCATGGTGAAGCCACCGAGAATAACATAATCTTCAACAGTTACGTGACCGGCAAAGGTGGTGCCATTGGCGAGGATGGTATGGTTACCGAGGATACAGTCATGGGCGATATGGACATAGGCCATGATCCAGTTATCGGAACCGATTTTGGTCGTGCCGCCGCCTTGTGTGGTGCCGCGGTTGATGGTGCAGGATTCACGAATAAGGTTTCTGTCGCCGATTTCCAGCAGTGTCGGCTCACCTGCGAATTTCTTGTCTTGTGGATCTTCACCCACAGAGGAAAATTGCAGGATACGATTGTCTTCACCGATCTTGCAAGGGCCTTTGACAACGACGTGGGGGCCGATGACAGTGCCCTTGCCTATCTCCACATCGGCACCGATAATCGAGTACGCCCCTACTTCCACACCGTCGGCAAGACGTGCGCCCGGGTCGATAATGGCGGTTTCATGTATCAAGTATCTATGTCCTTTTCCGCACACATCAGCTCGGCTGATGTGACCACCTTGCCATCGACCTTGGCCTCAGCTGAAAATTTCCACATCGGGCCTTTCTTTTTAGTCAGCTTCACTTCAAGCACCAATTGATCGCCCGGCTCCACCGGTTGCTTGAAACGGGCCTTGTCGATGCCGACAAAATAGTAAAGCGACTTATCTGTTGGCAAGGTACCATTGGTTTTAAATGCCAGGATACCTGTGGCCTGTGCCAATGCTTCCAGAATTAGCACACCCGGCATAACCGGACGAATTGGAAAATGACCGGTAAAATAATTTTCATTATAGGTCACATTCTTGTAGGCACTAAGGTATTCACCTTCCTTATAATCCGTTACCCGATCTATCAATAGGAAGGGATAGCGGTGAGGCAAATGTTTTAATATGGCATGTATATCCATAGTTTTTTCAGACGACATATAAATTATCCTGCTACTTTATTTTTCAATTTGTTTTTCAAGTTTACGAATTCTTTTTGCCATTTCGTCGAGCTGACGAAAGCGAACAAAGTTTCTGTGCCAATGCCCGTTTTGTTGCAATGGCGTACCTGATGAATACAAGCCCGGCTCCTTGATGCTTTGCGTGACTGTCGAGGCCGCTGTTATCTGTACTTTATCGGCAATTTCAAGATGACCGACAATCGAGACAGCACCGCCAATGGCACAATGCTTACCGATATGGGTGCTACCGGCAATCCCGGTACAGCCGGCGATGGCCGTATGCTCACCAATGATAACATTATGTGCCACTTGAATCTGGTTATCGAGCTTCACACCTTGTTCTATAATCGTATCTTCCAGTGCGCCTCGGTCGACAGTGGTATTGGCGCCAATCTCGACATCGTCGGCAATATTGACCGAACCCAGTTGCGGTACCTTGATCCACTCGCCTTCATCATTGGCGATACCAAAGCCATCCGCGCCGATCACCACACCCGGATGTAGAATGACCCTGGCGCCGATGACGACGTCATGACACAGCGTTACATTGGCCACCAACACCGTCGCTTTACCAATCGTGACATTGCTACCGACAACACAACCGGGGCCGATAGTACAACCTTCGGCAATCGATACTCCCGATTCGATTACTGCATTGGCAGCCACCGCCACACTGGCATGCACACTCGCATCTGCAGCGACGCTGGCACTCGGGTGTAAGCCTTGAATAGCTTGTACTGGCGGGTTTAGCAGCGTGGCTATTTTGGCATAGGCAAGATAAGGGTTTTTAACCACAATGGCAGGTACCGGACACTTTTCCAGGTCTTGCTCGGCCAGGATGATGGCCTCGGCATGGGTATCGGACAGGTATTTGTAATAGCCGCGATTAGCCAGGAAACTTATGCTACCGGCACCGGCATTATAGATCGTGGCAACACTGTCAATTGGGTTCTTGGCAGATCCGTGCGCTATGCCGTCAATTGCATCTGCGAGTTCTTGCAGGGTATATCCCAAGGAATTACCCCCATTTATTAGTTATCAGCATCGTTGTCGAATGCAGCTGAGGGTGCGCTTTTAAATTCCTTTTCCAACACCTTAAGTATCTCACCAGTAATGTCGACACGGGGAGATGAATACAATACACCTTCACCCATAACGATATCGTAATTCTTTTCTGCGGCGACGGTTATGATGGCGCGCTTGACTCTTTTCTGCAGTTTTCTCAATTCTTCGTTGCGTCGAATATTGAGGTCTTCACGATAATCTTCCTGCGCTCTGCGGATCTGTCGTTTGGTATCATGCACATTGCGTTCAAGCTCTCGTAGTTGAGCCTCGCTCATCTGCATGCCCTGCTTGGCCACTCTATCTTCGTATTCTCGTAACTTCTTGCGCATTGTCAGCAAGACCTGGTTACGCGGTGCGAATTCAATCTCCAGCCTTTTATTGGCGGCGACCGCCTGTGGCGATTCTTCCAGGGCCTTGGCAACATTGACGACCGCAAACCTCGGATCTTCGGCATGAACGAGCGTCGGCGTCAGCATGAAGCCAGACAGTAATGCGGAAACTAGTAACAATTTTCTAATCATAAACAACTACTCTGTTCAAAACTGTTAGAACGAACTGCCCAATGAAAATTGGAAGGTTTGTGTATCATCAATAGCACGATCATTAACAGGTGTGGCGAGACTAAATACCAATGGCCCCACCGGTGACAACCAGGATAATGACAGACCGGCTGAACCGCGCAACTGCTTTATACTAAAATCATCAATACTGTCGAAAACATAACCCGCATCGAAAAATGCACTCATCCTGACCGACTTACTATCGGAAGCAAAAGGTGGTGGAAATAACAATTCAATGGCACCGACCGTCTTCAGGTTTCCACCAACCGGTTCCCCTCCAGACTGGGCGCCGAGGCTGTTATCACGATAACCACGCACACTCTTGATGCCGCCAGCAAAAAAATTCTCGAAAAACGGCAGGTCATCACTGTCACCATAACCGTCACCATAAGCGATTTCACCACGCATGAGAAGCGTTAACTTCTTGGTCAATGGTATATAACGCCTTTGCCTATAGCTGAGCTTGTAATATTCCAGGTCCTGACCCGGAACGGCCACTTCAGCGGACAGATTATGCAGAATCCCGCGAGTCGCAAATATCGCCCGATTACGCGTATCATGTGACCATCCCACACCTAAGGTAAGTGTATCAAAACTATCACCAAACTTGTTAGTGAAATCCACTGCCGGCTGGAAGCTAGTATCGATAACCGTCAGATCGGTCAGCGCATAAGACATGCTGAAGTTGATACGGTCACTCTCATTGACAGGGATACCGTAAGTCATTGATATTTGGTCTACATCAGTAATATAGTCGGCTAGATTGGCCTCGGCGGCATCGGTCTCTTGCGAGGACAGTGCAAAACCGCGACTGACGCCATCTACGGTGTAGTACGGATTATGATAGCTGATGCTGTAGCCAGTATTGACATCACTGTTATTGGCACTGATGCCGACACGCTTGCCTGAACCGAGGAAGTTATCCTGGTTAATACTACCAGAGAGGATCACACCACCGGATTGCGAATAGCCGATACTGGCCAGAAAATTCCCCGAAGGCCTTTCCGTAACCTTGTAGTTCACATCCACCTGGTCGGTGCTGCCAGGCACTACGGGCGTTTCCAGGTTGACGTCTTCAAAGTAACCGAGACGGTCCAGGCGTGTCTTTGAACGATTGACATTCTTGGTCGAGAACCAGCCCCCTTCCATTTGCCGCATCTCACGGCGCAACACTTCATCGCTGGTTTTGATATTGCCGCTCATATTGATGCGGCGCACATAGACCCTTTTTCCAGGATCGATAAAGAAAGTCAGACTGACTTGTTTGTTGTCCTTATCGATACTCGGCACGGTGTTGACGTTAGCAAAGGCATAGCCTTCGTCACCCAGACGGTCGGAAATTTTGTTGACCGTTCTGGCCACGCTTTTTTGTGAAAAAATCTCACCAGAATAAACCGTAAACTGTTTAACCAGTTCATCCGGTACAATCAATTGACCGGCCAATTTCAGTTCCTTGATCTTGAATTGATCACCTTCATCTATATTAATCGAGATAAAGATGAACTTCTTGTCTGCTGAAATAGACACCTGAGTCGATTTGATCTTGAAGTTCAAGTAACCCCGGTTCAGGTAATGCGAACGCAGTACTTCCAGGTCGGCTGCCAGTTTTTGCTTGGAGTATTGATCATTACCGCTGTAGGTCGAGAACATCGTCGGCGTGCTCAGGGTAAAGAGCTTGGTCAGTTCCTTATCCGTGAAAACCTTGTTACCGATAAGATTGATTTCCCTGATCTTGGCGATCTTACCTTCAGACACCTTCAACGCCACACTGACACGATTTCGCTCCAATGGCGATACCGTGGTTTTTAATTTAACCCCATACTTACCATTGCTGAAATACTGCCTTCTTAATTCCTGCTCAACTTTATCCAGCAATGAGCGGTTGAACACCCGGCCCTCGGCCAGGCCGACATTCTTCAAGCCTTCAAGCAACTGCTCGGTGTCGATATCTTTATTACCACT